>NZ_CP014226.1:1986825-2649100 GCF_001545155.1 Halomonas chromatireducens
TGCCTCGCTGTACAGGAAGCCATGTACGGCCTGGAGCAGGGCGTCGTCGTCGGCCTTGGCGATGCCGGGAAGCAGCGCCAGGCTGGCGAGTATCGGCCACAAAGTGAACAGGAGCTTGAAGGGGAGACGCTGCATGGCATTTGGCCGAGGTTGGTGATGGTGCCAGTGAATTCTAGCGCCCGCCGATTTCATGAAACAGCGGAAATGAATGCGGAAAACCGGTCTGTTCTTGCCATTGATGTGACACCACTCTGGCTATTCTTCACTCTCAACAAGTTCCGCACACTGTTCATATTGAGTTTTGACCACGGGAGCGCCGGCATGATCGATAAGCTCGAGGCCGCCTTTAACTACCACCAGCAGGCGCTGGGCTTGCGCCAGGAGCGCCACAAGGTGCTGGCCAGCAATATCGCCAATGCCGATACGCCGAATTACAAGGCGCGCGACATGGATTTTGCCGGCGAGCTCAAGAAGGCGGTCGAGCATGGTCGCTCATCCGGTGGCGGTTTGTCACTGGCAAGGACGTCTGCAGGGCATCTGGGCGGGCAGGGCTTCGCACCGACCAGCCAGAACTTGCTGTATCGCGTACCTGACCAGCCGAGCCTGGACGGGAACACGGTCGACATGGATCGCGAGCGTACCCAGTTCGCCGACAATTCGGTGCGCTATCAGGCTGCGCTCACCATCCTCAATAGCCGGATCCAGGGCCTGAAGAACGCCATGCAGCCTGAGTAATCCGAGCCAGAGTCATCCGAGCCAGAGTAATCAGAGAGAGACCGCACCATGTCGATGTTTTCCGTTTTCGATATTGCAGGCTCGGCCATGAGCGCCCAGTCGCAACGCATGAATGTCACGGCCAGCAACCTGGCCAACGCCGACAGCGTGGCGGGGCCGGATGGCGAGGCCTATCGCGCCAAGCAGGTGCTCTTCGAGGCGCGCAATCAGGGCGCCCATGGCATCGGCGGGGTGGGTGTGCGCAGCGTGGTGGAAGATACCTCGCCCATGCGCATGGAGTACCGCCCCGAGCACCCGCTGGCCAATGACGATGGCTACGTGACCATGCCCAACGTCGAGCCGGTACACGAGATGGTCAACATGATCTCGGCTTCCCGCTCCTACCAGGCCAACGTCGAAGTCATGAATACGAGCAAGCAGATGATGCTCAAGACACTCACCTTGGGTGAAGGGTAACCGCCATGTCCACGACCATTGATGCCAATGTCGTCACGCGTCTGAATCAGGGTGGCCCTTCCGGCCGCGATGCCAGTCAATCCGCCGAACTGCGCAACAATTTCATGACCCTGCTGATTGCCCAGATGCAGAATCAGGACCCGCTCGATCCCATGGACAACCATGAGATGACCACGCAGCTGGCGCAGATCAACACCGTCAGCGGCATCGAGGATCTCAACAAGACCTTGAAGGGCATCACCAGCCAGATGGACGCCGGCCAGACCCTGCAGGCGACCGGGCTGATCGGCAAGGGCGTGCTGGTACCGGGCGACCGCGTGCTGATGGAGACTGACGCGGACGGCAACACCCACACCACACCCTTCGGTATCGAGCTAGGCCAGGCGGCCGATAATGTGCGTGTGACGATCACCAACGCCAGTGGCCAGGTGGTCAACCGCTACAACATCGGCTCCGTCAAGGCCGGGGTCGAGTCCTTCACCTGGGATGGCCGAACCACCGAAGGTGAGGCGGCGGCTCCGGGTTCCTATCGCGTGCGTGTCGAAGCCACTAGCGGCGATAAGACACTGAATGCCTCAACGCTCAACTATGCCGTGGTTGGTGGGGTGACGCCGCCCGACGGCAATGGCGGTGTGAAACTCGACCTGGGCGCCATCTATGGCCAGGTCGGCCTGGGTGACATCAAGCAGATTCTTTGATTCGCAGCAGTGGTTTTCGCATAAAGGAAGCGCTGAATATGGGTTTCCTGATCAGAACCGCGAAAGCGGCATAAAAAATTAGGCAGGCAGAGGAACGAAACATGAGCTTTTCCCAAGCACTGAGTGGCCTTAACTCCCAGGCACAGAAGCTGGGCACTATCGGCAACAACATCGCCAACTCCCAGACGGTGGGTTTCAAGGGATCCAACGTACAGTTCTCTGATGTCTTTGCCGGCTCGAAGGTCGGCCTGGGCACGCGGGTATCGTCCGTGCTGCAGAACTTCAATGAAGGTAACGTCGAGTCCACCAACCGTAACCTGGACCTGGCGATCGCCGGCGATGGCTTCTTCCGCTTCCAGGACCCCAGCGGCGAAGTGGTCTACTCCCGCAACGGTCAGCTCTCCATGACCTCCGAGGGCAACCTGATCAACGCCCAGGGCGCCCAGATCATGGGCTTCGGGCTCAATGCCGCCGGCCAGGTGCAGGCAGGCGGGCAGCCGGTGCCGCTGAATGTCTCCGCGGAAGAGTTGGACGCGAGTGCCACCACTCGCGTTAGTACCACGATCAACCTGGATGCCCGCAAAGTAGCAGGAGATGATCTCAGCACAGTGGAAAGTTCTAATGGTGTTGATATCAAATACCACTATTCAAATAACTTTACCGTTTTCGATTCGCTGGGCAATCCGCGAAATATCACTGTGTATTATGAGAAAGTGGATGAGGTGGATGGGGTAGCCGCCCAGAATACATGGCTTGCTCGTATGACCCTCGATGGTCAGGCGTTGATGGACGAGGATGACGACGACGTTGCCCGCGAATTCCCAGTTGTGTTCAACGCCAATGGTCAACTGACACAGCCTGTTGGCGGTGTGTTCACCGATGTGACTTTCGATAGCGGTGACTTCTTCGCCGGGGAGCCAGAAGACCTGATTTTTGATCTTAACCTTGCCGGCACCACTCAGTTCGGCAATACCTCCACGGTCAGCAGTCTTAACCAGGACGGCTACACCTCCGGCACCCTGGTGGGCATCACCATCAACGATGACGGCACCATCATGCGCAACTACTCCAACGAGCAGTCGCGCCCGGCCGGCCAGGTCGCCCTGGTGAGTTTCCGCAATCCCGAAGGGCTGACGCCTGCCGGCGACAACGTCTGGACGGCCAGTGCCACCTCCGGTCAGGAACTTATCGGCGCACCGGGTACCGGTCTGCTGGGCAGCGTGGTCTCCGGTGCCATCGAGACCTCCAACGTGGACATGGCCCGTGAGCTGGTGGACATGATCGTGGCGCAGCGGGCCTATCAGGCCAACTCCCAGACGATCAAGACCCAGGACGAACTCCTGCAGACCGCCATCAACCTGCGCTAAGCCTGGAACGGGAGCCTGAGCCATGGATCGCATCCTCTACACCGCCATGAGCGGGGCCAAGCAGAGCATGGAGCAGCAGGCGGTGGTCAGCCACAACCTGTCGAACGTGTCGACTGCCGGGTTTCGCGCCCAGCTGCATGCCATGCGCGCCGTGCCGGTACAGGGCGAAGGCGCGCTGCCGACGCGCGTGTCGGTAGCGGCGACCACGCCGGGCAGCGACTTTTCGGCGGGTCCCATCAACCACACCGGCCGGCCCATGGACGTGGCGCTGGAAGGCGACGCCTGGATTGCCGTGCAAGCTGATGATGGCACCGAGGCCTATACCCGGCGCGGCGATCTTCAGGTCGACGGCGATGGCCTGGTTACCCTGGTGGGGCGGCCGGTGATTGGCGACGGTGGGCCCATCGTCGTGCAGTTGGGTGCCAGCCTGTCGGTTGGTGCCGACGGTACCCTCAGCGGTATTGGCGAAGGGGAGAATCCCGAAGCGCTGGTGGACATGGGGCGTATCAAGCTGGTCACCCCGGAACAGGCCCTGCAGCGTGGCGATGACGGCCTCTTCCGTCCGGCGCCCAATGCCGAAGGCGACGTGGTCGCGCTTCCCGCCGACGAGAATGCCAGGGTCGCCAGTGGCGCCCTTGAAGGTAGCAATGTCAGCGCCATCGAGGCGATGGTCTCGATGATCGACGTGGCGCGGCGCTATGAAATGCAGATGAAGGTAATCAGCACTGCAGATGAAAATGCCCAGCGGGCCAACAACCTGCTTTCCATTCAAGGCTAAGGCCCGACGGGTTTAGGAAACGAATATGATCAAGTCACTTTGGACAGCCAAGACCGGCCTGGAATCCCAGCAGGTCAAGCTGGACGTCATCTCCAACAACCTGGCCAACGTCAGCACCAATGGCTTCAAGCGCTCGCGTGCTGTTTTCGAGGATCTGCTATACCAGAACCTGCGTCAGCCCGGTGCCCAGAACGACGTACAGAACCGCCTGCCTTCCGGACTGCAGGTGGGCTCCGGCGTACGACCGGTTGCCACCGAGCGCCTGCACACCCAGGGTGGGCTCGAGCAGACCGAGAACTCCCGCGACCTGGCGATCAACGGCAACGGTTTCTTTCAGGTGCTGATGCCGGATGGCGGCACCGCCTACACCCGGGACGGGAGCTTCCAGCTCAACGAGAACGGCCAGATGGTCAACGCCAACGGCTATCCGCTGGAGCCGGCCATCATCATTCCCGACAACGCTCTGTCGATTTCCATCGGTGAAGACGGCATCGTTTCGGTGACCCAGCCCGGCGTGAACCAGGCGTTGGAAATCGGCCAGATCACCGTCTCGACTTTCGTCAACGCGACCGGTCTCGAGAGCATCGGTGGCAACCTCTACCGGGAAACCACCTCATCCGGTCCGCGCAACGAGACCATGCCGGGCATGAACGGTGCCGGCCGCTTGTTCCAGGGCTACGTGGAAACCTCCAACGTCAACGTGGTGGAGGAGATGGTCAGCATGATCCAGACCCAGCGCGCCTACGAGATCAATAGCCGCGCCGTTCAGACAAGCGATGAGATGCTGGCCCGTTTGAGCCAGCTCTGATAGATGACGGCATGACGATTACCACTCCCTGCCATGGGAAGCGAGCAAGCATGAACGGCGCGGTTTTTTCAACATCGAGGTTGCTCCTGGTTCTCCTCGCCCTGACGGTTCTGGCCCTGGGCGGTTGTGCACAGGTGCCCCGTGCCTCGGTGGTCGGGGAGCAGGAGCAGATCGCCATCATGGAGCCGCCGCCTCGCCTGGCCAATGGCTCGATCTACCAGGCGCATCGCGGCTCACAGCCGCTGTTCGAGGACCGGCGTCCGCGCATGATCGGCGACATCCTTACCATCGTGCTGGATGAGCAGGTGAGTGCCAACAAGAACTCACAGTCCAACGCGAATCGCAGCGGTTCAGCTGGGCTCGATATTTCCGCGCTCCCCGATGTGCTCGAGCGCCTGGCCGAGCAAGGCATCGATCTGTCCGGCGACCTTTCCGGCAGCAGTGCCTTCAACGGCGGCGGCGGCTCCCAGGCCAGCAACAGCATGACCGGTACCATCACCGTGTCGGTACTCGAGGTGATGCATAACGGCAACCTGCGAGTGCGTGGCGAGAAGCAGATCGCCATCAATCAGGGAGTGGAGTTCATCCGTTTCTCCGGCGTTGTGAATCCGCGCACCATCACCGGCCAGAATACCGTGCCCTCCACGGCGGTGGCCGATGCCCGTATCGAATACGTGGGTAGTGGCTATATCCATGAGGCGCAGCATATGGGCTGGTTGCAGCGGTTCTTCCTCAATGTATCGCCCTTCTAACGATGACCGAATATCGAGGCGTAGCCATGACGCTGTTCAAGACGCTCACCGTGACGCTCCCCCGTGCGCAGGCGCGCCGCCTCGTGGCAAAGCTGGCGCTACTGCTGTTGGCCGGCCTGCTGGCACTACCGGTACAGGCCGAGCGAATTCGCGAGATCGCCAACTTCGCCGGCGTGCGTGACAACGTGCTGGTGGGCTATGGCCTGGTGGTCGGGCTGGACGGCACCGGCGACCAGACCATGCAGGCTCCCTTCACTGGCCAGAGCCTGACCAATATGCTGTCCCAGCTCGGCATCACTGTTCCGCCGGGCACCAACATGCAGCTGCGCAACGTGGCCGCGGTCATGATAACCGCCGACCTGCCGCCGTTTTCCCGCCCCGGCCAGCGGCTGGACATCAATGTCTCCTCCATCGGCAACGCGCGCAGCCTGCGAGGCGGCACCCTGCTGATGACCCCGCTCAAGGGTGCCGATGGCGATACCTACGCCATCGCCCAGGGCAACCTGCTGGTGGGCGGCATGGGTGCCGCCGCCGGCGGCGCCGCCGTGCAGGTCAACCAGTTGGCCGGTGGCCGCATCCCTGGGGGAGCCATGGTCGAGCGGGAGGTACCGCTGAACCTGGGCGCCGAGGCGGGGCTGCTGGAGCTGGAACTCAAGCAGGCCGACTTCGGCACCGCCCAGCGAGTGGTCAACGCCATCAACGGCGAGTTTGGCCGGCCGGTGGCCGCCGCCCGCAACTCCCGGGTCATCGCCCTGGATGGCCCCATGAACGAGAACTCCCGGGTCAACTTCATGGCCCAGGTCGAGAATATCCGGATCACGCCCATGGAGGCCCCGGCCAAGGTGGTCTTCAACGCCCGCACCGGGTCGGTAGTCATGAACAGTGCGGTGACCCTGCGCCGGGCCGCCGTAGCCCATGGCAACCTCTCCATCGTCATCGATATGCGCTTTCTGGTCAGCCAGCCGCCGCCGTTTGGCGACGGCGAGACCGTGGTGGTGCCTGACACCGAGATCGAGGTCCAGGAGCAGGATGCCTACCTGCGTGTGGTCGAGGGAGCGGACCTGGTGGACGTGGTCAATGCCCTGAATGCGCTGGGCGCCACGCCGAGTGACCTGATGTCGATTCTCGAAGCCCTCAAGGCTTCCGGCTCGCTGCGTGCCGATCTGGAGATCATCTGATGAGCATCCAGGATTACAGCAGCCAGTTCGCCCTCGACGTCCAGGGGCTCGAGCGGCTCAAGCATACGGCACGCAACGATGAAGCCGCCGGCCTGAAGGGCGCCGCCCAGCAGTTCGAGGCGCTTTTCCTGCAGATGATGCTCAAAAGCATGCGTGATGCCACCCCGACCACCGGCCTGCTCGACAGCGAGCAGACCGAGTTCTACCAGTCGATGCTCGATCAGCAGTGGGCACAGACCATGGCCGGCCGTGGCATTGGCCTGGCCGATCATCTCGTCGCCCAGTTGCAGAGCCAGGGGGTGGGGGCCGCTCGCCCGGCGCAGGAAGTCGATCGCGAACTCAACGAGCTGATTGCCGGGATTCCCCGCGGTACGCCGCGTGTGCTGAAAGACGCACTGCAGCCTGCCGAGGAGGATCGGGTCGAGGATGAGCAAGACAGCGAGGGCCGTGTGGAGAGCATGACCGAAGCACCGCCCGCCAGCTTCATGGAGGAGCTTGAAACCGCCCGCGGAGGCTTCATGAGCGCGGTTGACGCCTTGCCGGCGGCAGCGGCGGGAGCGGAGTCTGCGCGTAACGCCACGGTGCCTGCTGCCAGTGCAGCTGAACCACGCAGCCGTGGCCAGAGCGGTGAACATGTGGCGCGCTTCATGGACAAGCTCACTGCACCCGCCCAGGCAGCCAGCCGGCGCACCGGCGTACCGGCGGAGTTGATCCTGGCCCAGGCGGCACTGGAAACCGGCTGGGGGCGTCATGAGATTGCCAGGGCCGACGGTGGCAACAGCCATAACCTCTTCGGCATCAAGGCCGGCAGCAGTTGGCGTGGACCCACCACGGATGTAACGACTCACGAATACATCAACGGCAAGCGCACCCGAATCGTCGACTCCTTCCGTGTCTACGGCTCCTTCGAGGAGGCCTTCACCGACTATGCCAACCTGATCGGGAACAACCCGCGCTACGCGGCGGTGACCACGGCGGGCAGTGCCGAACAGGCCGCCAGGGCACTGCAGGCCGGGGGCTATGCCACCGACCCGGCCTACGCCGACAAGCTGATTTCGATCATGAACACCATGGGGCCGCAGGTTGCCCAGCGCGGCAACGACTCGCTGGTCTTCCTGCGTTACTAGGTTTTGATCAGCAACCAAGGCGCTAAAGTTTTTCTTCTAGAGGCCGATATCTCGGACATTGGCGAAAGGAAACAACACCATGAGCATGTTCTCTATCGGTCTCAGCGGCCTGAATGCCGCTCAGAATGCGCTGAATACCACCAGCAACAACATCAGCAACGTCTATACGCCGGGCTACAATCGTGAACTGACGATTCTGGGCCAGCAGGGCGCTACCGCTGGCGGCGTGCAGGTCAACGACATCCAGCGCCAGTTCAACCAGTTCGTGGCCTCGCAGCTCAATGCCGCGACCAGCTCGTCGAGTGCGCTTGCGACCTACGAGAACCAGATCAGCCAGATCGACAACCTGCTGGCCGATAGGGAAGCGGGCCTGGCGCCGCTGATGCAGAACTTCTTCTCCTCAATGGAGGACCTGGCCGGCGCTCCGTCCGATCCCGCCGCGCGGCAGGGCGTATTGGGCACGACCAATACGCTGACCGCTCAGTTTCGGTCCTTTGACGGCTACCTGCAGGATATGCAGGAGGGCATCAACGGTCAGATCAGTGACGAAGTCACCCAGATCAACAATACAACCGAGCAGTTGGCGACCCTCAATCGGGAGATCGCCTTGGCCCGTGCGCGCAGCGGCGAGGCGCCTAACAGCCTGCTCAACCAGCGCGACCAACTGGTTGCCGAGCTGAGCGAGCGCATGGATGTCCGGCTCAACATCCAGGACGGCAAGTCCTACAACATCAGCCTGCCCAACGGGCAGCCGCTGGTGGCCGGCACCAATCACTATCGCCTGGAGGCCATGGATGCTCCGAACGATCCGCAGCGCACCGTGCTCGGTTATCGGGACTCCGGCGGCAGCCTGGTGGCCTTCCTGAAGCGACGGTGGAAGCTGCGCTCGCTAAGCCCTGAAACCTCAATCAAGGACGCCACGGGCGAAGGTTCGTCGTAGTGTTCGGCGATCCACGTCTGGCAGCGCGCGATGACGGCATCCTCTGCCTGGCGGGTGCGCGCCAGCATGGCGAAGGGAAGCTGGCCGGCCGCATGCCAATCGATCAGGAACAGCTTGGCGAGATGCATCGCCTCGTCGACACTCGCCAGGCGCGCGACGAGATAGAGCGCCAGGTCGCTCCAGGAGGTGCCGCCCCCCGCCATGACCAGGCGACTACCGGTGCCGCCGATCACCAGGGCTCGATGCGGATGCACCCGCACGTCCGGATAGCGACCCAGCACATCGCAGTAGGCCCAGTGCGTAGTGGCATCCTCGCCCCGCAGCAGGCCCGACTCGGCCAGCAACAGGGCGCCGGAACAGGCGGTCGCCAGGATGGTGCCGTTGACATGGCAGCGCTTGAGCCACTCGACCTCCTCGGCATAGCGGCCCTCGAGCACCGCCTCGGGAGGCAGCATGATCTCGGGGATGCACACCACGTCGGGCACCCAATCCAGGCCGGCGTCGGGAACGATGCGCACGCCATTGGCGATGGTCAAATCACGACTGCCGGTGCGAGCGACCACCTGCGGCACGAACAGCGGCTCACCGGCCTTGCCCTCGATCAGGGCGGGCCAGTCGCGTCCCGCCGCGGCGAAGACATCGTAAACCCCGTACAGGGTGGAAGCCGCCACTTCAGGAATTGCCAGCAATGCGATGGTGGGTTTCTGCATCGACATGGCGGAAACCGCCGGTTTTTGTCCGTAGGGACTTCAGTGTAGCCCAGCCGGGAGCGCCAGAATGGACGCGCCAATGCACACAACAAGACCTGTGGAGAACCGCCATGACTGCCCAAGCCAAACCTTCCGTTAACGACGCCTTCGACGCCTCCCGCGCCGCCAACTTCGAGTACCGCTTTGTTCGAGCCCTCAACGAGGGCGCCATGCTGCAGCTGATCTCATTGGCCCACCGCAGCGGCCTGCTCGGCCACCTGGCCGACGGCGAGCCAGTGACCAGCAGCGAACTTGCCGCCAAGGCCAAGCTCGATGAGCGCTACGTGCGCGAGTGGTTGGGCGGCGCGACGGTCGCCGCCCTAGTCGAGCACAACCCGCAGGCCATGACCTATCGCCTTCCCCCCGAACACACCACGCTGCTGACCGACGGCGGCGAGGCCAATCTCGCCGTGTTCTCCCAGTACCTGCCACTGATGGGCCAGGTGGAAGACGACGTGCTGGCCTGCTTCCGCCACGGTGGCGGCGTGCCGTACTCGCGCTATACCCGTTTCCATGAGGTCATGGCCCAGGACAGCGGCCAGACCGTGCTGCCCGTGCTGCTGGATGCCATCCTGCCCCTGGCACCGGAGCTGCCGGACAGGCTGGCGCAGGGCATCGACGTACTCGACCTGGGCTGCGGCCGCGGCCTGGCACTGATGAAGCTCGCCGAACGCTTCCCCAGCAGCCGCTTTACCGGCTATGACCTCTCCAAGGAGGCCATCGACTGGGCGGCGGAGCGTGCCGCTCGCCTGGGCCTGGACAACCTGCGCTTCGAGGAGCGCGACCTGAGCGATTTCGACCGCACGGCGCCGGCGCAGCGCTACGATCTGGTTACCACCTTCGATGCCATCCATGACCAGGCCCACCCGCTGAACCTGCTCAAGGGTGTCCGCCGCACCCTGCGCAAGGATGGCGTCTACCTGGCCCAGGACATCCACTCGTCAAGCCACCACCACGGCGACCGCGACCACCCCATGGGCACGTTGCTCTACACCCTGTCGATCATGCACTGCATGAGCGTCTCCCTCGCGCAGGGCGGCGAGGGGCTCGGAACGATGTGGGGCCGGGAGAAGGCACGGGAGTATTTCGGCAAGGCCGGCTTCGGCAACATCGAGGTGCACCAGTTGCCCCACGACATCCAGAACGACTACTGGGTGCTCAGGCCTTGAGCCGTTCGCCGACAACAAGGCCCTGCTTGGCTCTGCGGCCCCGGCTCAATGCTCCAGGCCCACCGCCTGGCCGGTCACGACGATGCCGCCAGTAAGCGGGACATCCACCTGCAGGCGGCTGGGCCGACCCATGGCCTCGCCCTGCCGGATCGTCAGCTGGGCAGGCGCCTCTAGCAGGCCGGCATCGCGCAGGTAGCCACCCAGAGCCGCGGCGGCCGCACCGGTGGCAGGGTCTTCCACCACACCGCCCACCGGGAACGGGTTACGGGCGTGGAAATACCCTTCGCTCTCGCGCCATACCAGCTGCAGCGTGGTCAGCCCTTCACGCAGCATCAGCGCCTTGAGACGATCGAAATCGTACTCGAGCCGTTCGAGGCGTTGCTGCGTCTTGCATGCCAGCACCAGGTGCCAGGCCCCGGCGTAGGCTCGCGCCGGCGGAATCTCGAGATCGAGTTCGTCCGCCTGCCAGCCAAGCAGTTCGCACACCGACTCGACCAATTCAGGCTCGGCGGGGCGATACTCCGGAGCAACCGATACCAGCGAAGCCCGCCACTCCCCTTCCACCTGGTTGACGGTGACGCTCACCTCGCCCACCGCCGTATCGAGCAAGTAGCTGCCCGCCCCGCTCAGCCGGCCCATCTGCACGCCGCCGGCCACCGTGGCATGGCCGCAGAAGCTCACCTCCGCCTCGGGGCTGTAGTAGCGCACCGTCCGACGGGCACCTTTGGCCGGGGCAATGAAGCCGGTTTCGGAATAGCCCACCTCGGCGGCGATACGCTGCATCTCGAAGGTCTCGGGCAGCGTCTCACCCAGCCATACTCCGGCGGGGTTGCCACCATTCGGGTCATCGGTAAAAGCCGCCAGGCGATAGAGAGTGCCACTCATGAAAGCTCCTTGGGTTCATGTCGCTGCCTGACATTGTGGTTTGAATTCAGGGTTGCAAGCCTTTTGCGACACCTACATAAGCCAAGTATTCAATGCGTGAGATCAAGCCATTTTTGGTCAGTTTGCGTAGCTAATATGAAACATCGGGTTTACGTTTGTAAGAAACAAGCAGGGAGGGAGCGAGATGAAGCGCATCGTCGTCTGCGCCGATGGTACCTGGCAATGCCCCGAGAGCGATAACCCCACACACGTGCTGCGACTGGCACGCGGCGTAGCCCCTGGCTGCCAGGCCGGCACCAAACAGATCATCTACTACGATCAGGGCGTGGGCACCGAAGGCGACCGCATTCGCGGCGGCGCCACCGGCGCCGGTATCGACAAGAACATCATGGATTGCTATCGCTTCATCATTCACAACTATGAACTTGGCGATCAGCTCTTCCTGTTCGGCTTCAGCCGCGGCGCCTACACCGTTCGCTCCCTGGCGGGGCTGATTCGCAACTGCGGTGTACTCCGGCGCGAGTGCGCCGAGAGAGTCAACGAGGCCTACGAGATCTATCGGCAGCGCCCCAAGAGCTCCGCGCCCGGCGAGCGCAAGGCCACGGACTTTCGCCGCAAGCATGCTGTAGCGGACAAGACCGAGATCGAATTCATCGGCGTGTGGGACACCGTCGGCTCGCTGGGCATACCCGCCCCGTTCCTCGGCACCTTGGGCACCTCCCGCTACCTGTTCCACGACACCGCACCCAGCAGCATCATTCGCCACGCCCGCCACGCCGTTTCCATCGACAAAAACCGCCAGGACTTCGAGCCCACCCTATGGACACCCAAGTCCGGCATCGACATGAAGCAGGTGTGGTTTGCCGGCGTGCATACCGATATCGGCGGCGGATACGCAAAACGGGAACTGGGCGACTTCGCCGGGCAGTGGATGACCAGTGAGGCCGAAAGCTGTGGGCTAGCCCTCGAAGCGCACTTTCACAGCGCCCTCAACCCACGCCATACCGGCATTCAGCACAACGAGTACAAAGGTTTCTACCGCGTTATGCGCCGCTCGCACCAACGCACCGTGGAACGCTGCGTACATCAAAGCGTGCGCCAGCGCTGGGACGACCCGCACTTCACCTACAAGAGCCCAGCATTGCAGCAACTACTCGATTCGGTGGATGGGGATTGGAGCAAGGTAGAGTTGGTGGGTTGAGGGTTGGTTGGATAAACAGCATGGCCATGCGAACAGCAAGGCGCAGGCGTGCATCGAATAACAGCTCACCACCCACCCTGTCGGATCGCCAAGCAGCCGACCACGTCGGGATTGTAGAGATAGAGCCAGGCGGGACCGAAGACGGTGGCGTGTATGGCCCGACGGTAGAGCCCGGCTTGCGGCTGGCGCGGGCGAAAATCCTCTAGCCTGTCCAGTTCGGCAAGCAGAGTGGCATCGACACGAAATACCTCCACCTCTACCCCACGGGAGGTTTCGGGCTTGGCGCCGGGAAAGGGTCCGAGATCGTAGAGGGTAGCGCTGGTCAGCCGGTCGCTGCCGAGGAAGTCGGCTCCCTCCAGCCAGTGATGATTGCGCAGCCCGCGTTTCAGGGTGCCGTACACGGCCACCAGCGGCGTGCGGGTAACGGAGAGCACGGGCGTGTGCATGGTGGGCTTCCTCCTTGACGCGTCAGTGCCTGAATGAAGTCTAGCTCAGCGCCTAGTTCCGTCATGATGCCAACCGTCACTCTCCCAACGAAAAATGTCGTACGCTTACTGGAAAGCCAGGCGAGTGGGAGCGGGCCGATGAAGCTGTGTGCCGTGCAGTATGCCTCGACAACGGGCGATATCGAAGGGAACGTGGCACGCCACACCGAGTTCGTCGAGCTGGCGGCATCGCACGACACCGAGCTGATCTTCTTTCCCGAGCTCTCGCTGACCGGCTACGAGCCCGCGCTGGCCAAGGGCTTGGCCACACACGAAGAGGACCCGATCCTGGACGTATTCCAGCGCCTGAGCGATACCCATGGAATCGTGATCGGCGTGGGGCTGCCGCTGGTCTCCTCGACGAAGCCACGGATCGGCATGGTGGTGTTTCAGCCCCACACGGGGCGCCACGCCTATGCCAAGCAGCGGCTGCACGAGGATGAGCTGCCCTACTTCTCGGCCGGCGAGAAGCCGCTGTTGATCGAGACCCGCGAACACCGCCTGGCCCTGGCGGTCTGCTACGAATCGCTGCAGCCCGATCATGTCGCCACGGCGGCAAGCCTGGGTGCGGACGTCTACCTGGCCAGCGTGGCCAAGTTGGCGCCGGGAATGGACGAGGCCCATGCCTGTTACGCCGCCTTCGCCCGCGAGCGCACCATGACGATCCTGATGGCCAACTGCGTAGGGCCTTGCGACGGAGAAACAGGCGGAGGCCGCTCAGCGGCCTGGATCGACCGCGGCAAGCGAACCGCCAGCCTGGATGATGAGCAGGAAGCCATGCTGATCCTCGACACGACCACGCTGACAGCCCGGGTATTGACCCTGGCGGCGCGAATGGCCTAGCTAGCCCTCCTCCATTGATGCCTTGGGAGAAACGCCCTGGGCCAAGGCCGCCTCTCGCTCGGCAGACTTGGCTCGCGCAAAGGCCTCGCGCGCTTGCAGTCGCTGCCAGTAATCCGCCACGGCGGGCTTGAAACGCTCGTCCAGACCGATGTGGCTGGCCAGCAGTAATGCATAGCCCACAGACACGTCAGCCGCGGTGAAACGCCCGGCGCAGATGAAGGCGTCACGCTTCAGGCGCGGTTCCAGGGTGCGCAGGCGGGAGAGGAACCAGCGCGAGTAGTCTTCCACCACTTGGGGTGACTGGCGCTGCTCAGGCTCGAAGCGACCGTAGCGTAGCACCAGGGTCTGGGGAAAGGTCAGCGTCGCCTCGCCGAAATGCAGGAAGTTGAGGTAGTCGCCATAGGCGGGATCGTCCTGCCCCACCGCCAGGCCCGCTTCGGGATAGCGTCCCGCAAGGTACTGGCAGATGGCCGCCGACTCGGTCATGGCTACCTCTCCATCGAACAGCGCCGGTACTGTACCCAGCGGGTTGATCTTGAGAAAGGATTCGTCGCGAACCCGGGGTGGAAAAGCATGCATCACCAGTTCGTAGGGAGTTCCGAGCTCCTCGAGCAGCCACAGAGGGCGAAACGAGCGGGCGCTGACGCAGTGATGCAGGGTGATCATGGCTGAGCTCCGGTTTTTCCTTGGTCACGTTGTCTTTACAGGCATGAAGCAACTGCGCAATGCTGAGTCGCCACTGCCAGGGAGCCCATCAGATTGACACGCCAGTCGCTCGAAAAGTATCAAGTGCTGGTCTACCTGACGGCCATCGCCATGGGCCTGGCCCTGGGCACGGTTCTCCCGGGACATGTTGGCATGCTGGAAGCGCTGCTGTGGCCGCTGTTGGGTGTACTGCTCTACGTCACCTTCACCCAGGTACCGCTGACGCAGCTGCGCGCCGCATGGCGTGAAACACGCTTTCTTGCCGCAGCGGTGGTCGGCAATTTCGTTCTTCTGCCCCTCGTCGCCTGGGGGCTGGCGAGCCTGTTCGCCGCCGAGCCCGCGGTGCGTCTGGGCATGCTGCTGGTACTGCTGGTCCCATGCACGGACTGGTTCATCACCTTTTCCCACCTGGGCGGCGGCCGGGCACAGTATGCCATCGCCTTCTCGCCGATCAGCCTGCTGCTGCAGCTTGCGCTGTTACCCTTCTACCTATGGCTGTTCCTCGATCAGAGCCTGCTGGTCGCCGTGGTACAACGCGAGCTGCTGATGGCCTTTGCGGGGCTGATTCTGCTGCCTTTGCTGCTGGCATTCGCCACCCAGAAATGGACGCAGCACCACCGCGCCCGGACACGGCACATCGAGCGGCTAGCCTGGCTTCCGGTGCCCCTGCTGGCCCTGGTGGTATTCAGCATTGCTACCTCTCAGGTGAGCGTAGTTGCAGGCTCCTTGTCACTGCTTGGCGGCTTACTGCTGGCCTTTGTCGGTTTTCTGATCACCGCTGCACTGCTGGCTCGACTGTTGGCGCGAGTATTCGAACTCCCCAATGCCCAAGGGCGAGTGCTTGCCTTCAGCCTGGGGACGCGCAACTCCTTCGTCGTGCTGCCTCTGGCACTTTCCCTACCCGCCTCCTATGAGCTGGCGGTGGTGGCCGTCGTGTTCCAGTCACTGGTCGAGCTGATCGGTATGGCGTTCTTCCTGTGGTGGGTGCCACGCCGCCTCTTCCCCTCCGTAGGATAAAAACCATACGCCGTCGCGGTGGGCCAGGGCAGCCCGGGCACTATACTCGTTACCCGATCTTGGCGTTAAAGACGCTGGAGTGCCGGGTCCTGATGAAATAACGCACGAAGGTTAGACCATGCGCCTACCCCTGCTGGCCGGCTGGCTTCTCATGATACTGCCCATCGAGGCAGCGCTGGCCGACCCCGTGGAGCAAGCCGAAGAAGCCGTACGCAAGGCCGAGGTACTGGAACAGGTCGTGGCTCCCGATGTAGAGGTGAACGAGCCAGTCGAATCGATCAGTGAGCAGGAAGCGCAACTGGTGGATCCGGAGGGCAGCGACCTGCTGGAGGAGCCGCTGACCTGCCTAGCACGCTCCATCTACTGGGAGGCCAAGGGCGTGCCGGGTCGCGATATGGAATCGGTGGCCAATGTGGTGATGAACCGGCTCGCCGGCGAGGCCTTCCCCAACACCATCTGCGACGTGGTGAAACAGGGCTCCGAGCAGCCCCCCTGCCAGTTTTCCTGGTGGTGTGACGGCCGACCCGATGAAGTGGTGGAGGACGACGCCTACGAAGTGGCCAAGGAAGTGGCGCGCCTGGCTCTCAATCAGGAGCTACCCGACCACACGGACGGAGCGCTCTATTTCCATGACCGCACGGTACAACCACATTGGGCCAACGAGTTCCTGCTGACCGCCGACTCCGCCCAGCGTACCGACGCGCAGCTCGCGGAATGGCAGGCGCGTTTCGATGAGCTGGGCGACCTCCAGCAGAATATGAATGCCGCACTGACGGAAGAGCTTGCTGAACGAGATGGCCAGCTCCAAGCTCAGATAGAGCAGGAACTGGCCGCACTGAATGAGCACACCCAGAGCCAGGAAGCAGAGCTGATCAGTCAGCTCGAGAGCGTGAACGAACGTCTCGATGCCTTGCACGAGGAGCTGGATGACCTTGGGTCAGGCCAGCAGGAACAGCAGGAAACGGTTAGCGGACTGCAAAACAGACTCACCGCCATGGAAGCCGAATTGATCGAGTTGCGTCAGACCCAGCTCGCACTCAGTGCCGGGCTAGAAGCCCTGCAGTAATGCCTCAGGTGGGCCTCCAGTCGCGGGGTGGGCTGGAGCCAGTCGGGAAACCGTTGATATGGGAAAGCGCGTAGCAGCATACCTGGGGGCGTTCGTACTATGCCTTGGCATCAGCCAGGATGCACAGGCCCTCGATGCCCGTATCGACGGGCTGGACGGCGATGTCGCCGATAATGTTCGTCACTACTTGAGCAGCCTCGATGCCGCTCAGTACGGACGAGTGCGACTGGAAGGCGAAGTCCTGCGTCGCACTCGGGAAGCCATGCGGGTCTATGGTTATTATGAGCCTCAGGTCCACCAGCGA
Organism: Halomonas chromatireducens; assembly: GCF_001545155.1. Lineage (NCBI taxonomy): Bacteria > Pseudomonadati > Pseudomonadota > Gammaproteobacteria > Oceanospirillales > Halomonadaceae > Halomonas > Halomonas chromatireducens. The sequence goes on from NZ_CP014226.1 coordinate 2,004,089, forward strand.
CTCGAGGCACGTGACCCGCCTCGTCATGTCGAGCTGGTGATCGAACCGGGCCCCCAGGTCATCATTGAGGTATTGGATATTCGCCTGGATGGCGATGCCCGACGCGACGATCCTTTTCGCGATACGGTCGAGGCCTTCCCGCTGGAGGTCGGAGACCCGCTATTGCATGCCCCCTGGGACCGGATGCGCAATCGCCTTGCCAACCTGTCCCTGGAGCGCGGCTACTTCGACTGGCGCTTCACTGACAGGCGCATGGAAGTCCGGCCCTTCGACGAGAGCGCACGTCTCTACCTGGCGCTCGACAGCGGCCCTCGCTACGCCTTTGGTGACGTGACCATACGGGGAAGTCATATCCTCGAAGAGCGAATTCGCCAGATGACTCCCTTCACTCCGGGAGAGCCCTATCTCGCCGGCGATGTAGCACTCTATGCCCAGCGCCTGGGTCAGGCAGGCTGGTTTAGCTCAGTCAGCGTACGCCCTCGGCTGGACAGCCGCCGTCAGTTGGCCCTTTCACCACCTGAACTGGGTTGGTGGAACGAGGTGGGCACCGAGGGTGAAGCGACACTGCCCAGCGCTCCGGCAGCCCCCTCGCCGCAGCCTGCCGATGGACCACGGCTGTCCGCCGAGGCACTCGCCGCCGTGACCACGCTGCATCGACCCGAACGCCCCGTCATGCCGATCGATGTCGTCCTGGCACCGGCAGACCGGCACCAGTTCGAGGTCGCTGTGGGCTACGCCACTGACGTAGGACCCCGGCTGGGTTTTGGCTGGGAACAGCCCTGGATCAACCGCTACGGCCATAGCCTCGACCACGACCTATTTATCTCTCAGCCTGAGCAGCGCCTGACCGGTACCTACCTGTTACCCCTGGACGATCCGCTGCGCGACCAGTTCCGCCTGCAGTACGGCCTGCGTCATCGGGACATGGACGATACCCGAACCCTCGAGAACACGATCGAACTGGCACGGCGCTGGGAGTTCGACAACCGCTGGGTACAGACAGCCTACCTCCGCGCCACCTACGAGGACTTCACCCAGGGCGGGGAAGCCGACAGCGTCCTTATCTACTACCCCGGGGTGAGCTGGTCACGGACACGGACTCGCGACCCTCGGTTTCCCAGCTGGGGCGACCGCCAGAGAATTGCCTTCGAATACTCCGACAGCATGTGGGGCTCGGATGCCGATTTTCTGCGCATGACGGGCGATACCGAATGGATTCGCATGCTGGGCAGCAATCTGCGTTTCGTGAACCGCCTGGGCCTGGGTGCCATCGAAACCAGTGATTTTTCCAAGGTACCCCCATCACTGCGCTTCTTCACTGGCGGCGACCGCACGGTACGTGGCTATGGGTATGAAACACTGGCTCCCCGAAACGAGGAGGGCCGGCTGCGCGGCGGCCAACAGCTGTTGACTGCCAGTACCGAGGTTCAGCAACGCATCACCGGTAACTGGTGGGGCGCCGCCTTCATCGATACCGGTGACGCCTTCGATGACTGGGGACCTGACTCACTCAACACCGGGGCCGGCCTCGGGGTTCGCTGGATTTCACCCGTCGGCCCGGTACGCTTCGATGTCGCCCACCCCTTTGACGACGAGGAGAATGCGTGGCGCCTTCATTTCGCCATCGGCCCGGAATTCTGAGGACTCGCCTGCTGCTCTGGTCTCTTTTACGCCTGTTTATCCTACTGCCGCTCTGGCTGCTGGGCTTGGTCCTCCTTGCGCTGGGCCTGGCGCTGTCCCCATGGGGGGCAGGCCTGCTGCTGGAGCAGGGGGCCGAACGGGGTTTCTACCAGTTGGAGGATGCTGAAGGCGCTCCCCTCGACCGGCTGGTCCTGCACGGGCTGGAACTGGAGGCCGGACCGGCGAGGGTGTCGCTACGGCGCCTTGATCTGGCCTGGGCCGATGACTGCCTGCTTCGTGGCAAACTCTGTATTGAACACCTGGCCGTCGAGGGCGCGCGAATTCATCTCAAAGCCGGTGGACCAGCCGCTGAACGTGAGGCGGAGAGGGAGCCTGCAGGAGACATTCGTTTGCCATTTCCGGTGGAGATACGTGCGCTATCCCTGATCGACGTGGAGCTGGAGCTGGCGGACGGTACGCGTGTTGTTTTCGATGACTTCAGTTCGGCTGCCAGGGCCAGCGCCTCTGAGTTAGAACTGCTGAGCACCCGGCTGGAGGGGCTGCGCGTTTCACTTCCCGCGTCGCCGGGGACCGAGCTGGCTCCAGCCATTACCGAAGAGGGCAGACAGCGCCTATCGGCTCCAGCCATCGATGCCGCTATCGAACTGGCAGACACACCGCCGAGAACGTTGGAGGCCGGGGAGGAGGACACCGGAGCCACCAGGCAGCCGATTCACCTACCCCTGTCTGTCACGGCCCCCGACCTTCAGGTTGTCGATACGGCCGTGGAACTGGGAGATGGCACGCGAATCGAGCTTGATACGTTCACGTCCGGCATCGAGGCTGCCGAGTCACACCTGGACCTGTTGCCGACTCGGCTTGCCGGCCTGCGCATTCGCCTCCCACTCTCGCCGGGGGCTCAGCTGGCCCTGGAAGAAAACGACACCGACGCCCAGCGCCTGTCCGCCGAAACCATCGATGCCACGCTTGCCCTGGCATCACCATTGCCGGCCGCTGTCGTTGCCGAGGTCGACGCGATTTTGGCACTGACCCAGCGTGAGCGCATCGGACTTCCGGAAATTCATCTCCCGCTGTCGGTTTCAATGCCCCACCTCCGGCTCGAGGAGGTCGAGTTCACCGGCCCTGTCGACTACGCGATCCGACATCTGACGCTCGGTCTCGAAGCCAGTGGGCAGGAGGTCGAAGTGACCTCGCTGGATCTCGCCACCCTGGATGCCGACGCCCACCTTTCCGCCAGGGTAACCCTGCGGGGCGACTATCCTCTCACAGCCCGACTACGGACCACCCTGTGGCTACCGGAAATCATGCCTGAGCTCGCCGGCCAGCGCCTCGAGCTACTGTTGAGCGGCAGTCTTGGCGACTTGGAGGCCGAGCTGGCTGCCACAGGCCCTGTCAAAGCTGAGCTGAGGGCTCGATTCGACGCACTGGAGCCGACCCTGCCCTTTACCGCTTCGCTGGAGAGCGACCTGATTCAGTGGCCACTGCCGATGCGCCTGGCCACTGAGGTGCCTGAGGACGAGGAAGACGTGTTGGTCGACCCCTTTCTGATCGAGGATCTGTCTCTACGACTGTCGGGCAGCCTGCTCGATTACAGCGCCGCCCTTTCCATGCAGGTGGAAGGGCCCGAGATACCGCGTACCCGTGTCGCCCTCTCAGGCAGCGGTGATTTCGAACACTTTTCCTGGCTGCCCCTGTCATTGACTCTGGGGGATGCCTCGCTGATCACCAGGGGCCGGGTCGACTGGACTGATGGCGTCGACGTCGGCGCTGTCATCCGCCTCGATAACATCGATCCCGGCACCTTTACTGACGCCACCGATGGCCGCCTGAGCGGCGATATCGAAGTGGCGTTTGCCCAGGGGCTCCATGGCTGGCAGCTGGACGTGCCTCGGCTCGATATCAGTGGCGAACTACAGTCGCTGCCGATGTCGCTTCAGGCGCGCCTCAGCGGTGACAGCGAAATGCGCTGGGAGATTGATCGCTTCGAATTTCGCCAGGCCGACAATCGTCTCTCCGCCAGCGGCGCGGTAACAGAGCAGAGCATGAGCCTTGACGGCGAGATCGACCTGCCCAACCTCTCCAACCTGCACGACGATCTTACCGGCAGCCTGGCCGGGCAATTCACCACATCGGGAAGTCTCGAGGCGCCACAGATCGACATCGAGCTCCTTGGCGATAGCCTGGCGTTTTCCGACAATCGCCTGGAAAGCCTGGGGCTGTCGGGCAGCGTCAGGGGACTGGACGACCCCGCGCTCGACCTGAGGCTGGATATCGAGAACCTCAATGCCGGCGGACAGCGCTTCAGCGAGATCTCTCTCCTTCTCGACGGCCATCTGTCGGACCATGCACTAACGCTGGACGCCATTGCCGGGCGCGGCATGCCGCTGTCACAGGCCTCAATGGTGCTTGAGGGAGGGCTCTCCCAGGACCGCCAGCGCTACACTGGCAGCATCCATCCGCTGGAGGTATCAGCCGAGTACGGCGATATCCGCCTGGACGAACCACTGAGCTTCAGCGCCGATCTCGAAACCGGCAGTGCGCGCGTGCAGCCGTTCTGCCTGAGCCGCGAGCAGGGCGGCAGCATCTGTCTCGACGAGACGCTGCAAGCCAGTGCGGAGAGCGGTGATGCCTCTCTCTCGGTTCGCGGGCTGCCCATGGAGCTGCTGGATGAGTGGCTGCCCGAAGAGTGGCGTGCGACGGGCCAGACCGACATGAACCTTCAGGCCCAGTGGCGCAGGGGAGGCGCTCAGTGGCGCCTGCAGAGTGATCTGGAAAGCGACCTTTCTCTCCACGGAATGGATATCTACGGCCAACCCTGGTCGCTGCCGGCCACGCAATTGAGGGTGAATGTGGATGCCAGCCAGCAGAGGGTCGATCTGGAACTTGACCTGAGCCTGGCCGATGCCGGCCGCGTTCAACTGCGCGTGGGGCAGGACGATCCGGCCGGGGACGGCGCCCTGGAGGGGACCCTGACCCTCGATACACTCGATCTTTCACGCTATCGTACCCTGGCCGCCGGGATGGACACCCTGGAGGGCGTCATCGATGGGCGAGTTGACATATCGGGCACCGGCCAATCCCCGCAGCTGAATGGCGCTCTGGAATTGAGCGGCCTGGAGGCCAGCGGCATGGACATCCCGCTGATCATAGTGGATGGCCGCATCCGGGTGGAATTCGACGGCGAGACAGCCCGTATCATGGGCTATGTGGAGAGCGACGAAGGGCGGCTGGTGATCAATGGCGATGCGGCCTGGCCTTCGCCGGACGACTGGCGAATCGGGATCGACCTGGACGGCACGCGGCAACCACTGCTGGTGACAATGCCCGAATTCGGTCGCTTGCGCATTGCGCCCGACCTGCGTGTACGCATCGATCCGACACAGCTCCAGGTACGTGGTGCCGTGCAAGTCCCCTGGGCACGGCTCGAGATAGGCGATACACCGCCCGCTGCCGTCTCGCCCAGCCCCGACGAAATCATCATCACCCGCCGAGATGATGCCCGGGCCAGGCGTACCGCCGAACTCGAGGAAGAGGCCGGGGCGGATGAGGCGGCTACAGTGGCCTTGCAGCAAGCCGGCATGTCCCTGGACGTCCGCATCGACTTGAACCTGGGCCCCGACATGCAGTTCGAAGCCCGCGGACTCGAGACGGGATTACGTGGCACGTTACAGGTTCGACAGCAGGATGGCCCGGTGCAGTTGTTCGGTGACGTGATTCTAACCGACGGGCGCTTCCGTGCCTTCGGTCAGGACCTGATGATCAGACAGGGACAATTACTCTTCAGTGGACCACCGGATCAGCCACTGCTCGATTTTGAGGCCATCCGTAATCCGGACCTGACCGACGACGGTGTCATCGCGGGGCTGCGGGTCAGCGGCTTTGCCGCCGAACCGGCCTTGGAGATATTCTCCGAGCCGGCCATGGATGAAGCCAGTGCCCTATCCTATCTCCTGCGCGGTCGCGCCCCGCGAGACGGTGACGCCGATGGGGCTCTCACGGCCGCGCTGGTTGGCCTCACCCTGGGGCAGACCGGCGGTGCGGTGGGCGCTATCGGCCAGGCCTTCGGCATTGATGACCTGGCATTGGAAACGGCAGGCATGGGAGACGAGAGTCAGGTGGTGGTAACCGGCTATCTCACCGAGGACCTTCGTATCAGCTACGGCGTGGGTATCTTCTCGCCTATCGCCGAGCTTACCCTGCGCTATACCCTATGGAGGAATCTCTATGTGCAGGCCGTTTCGGGTGCGGCGCAAGCGGTCGATCTGGTCTATACCTTTTCCCGTCCGGGGCAACCACCGCAGCTCGATAGCGGTCCATAGTCAAGGATCCGTGCGTGAGCCTGTCAACACAAGTCTGAAGCGCACCTAAGCGCAAGGAGAGAGTAAATGATTATCGACCCTGCACGCGCCTTGCCCGGGCGCGATAGCCCACTTCACGTATCGGGTATACATGCGGTCAACGGCCACTCCATGCTGCCGCCATTTCCCGATGGGCATGAAGTCATTGTGCTGGGTCTGGGCTGTTTCTGGGGGGCAGAGCGGCTGTTCTGGCAGCTCCCAGGAGTTCATGTCACCGCCGTTGGCTATGCCGGTGGCGTCACCCCCAATCCCACCTATGAAGAGACCTGCAGTGGCTTGACCGGCCATGCGGAAGTGGTGAGGGTGGTCTTCCACCCCGACGAGCTCGATGTCGAGACGCTGTTGCGCACCTTCTGGGAGGCGCATGACCCGACCCAGGGCATGCGTCAGGGTAATGACATCGGCAGTCAGTATCGTTCGGCGATCTATACCACCAGTGGCACGCAGCAATCAGCGGCCCAGCGCAGCCGAGACGTCTACCAGTTTTCACTGTCCCAGGCCGGGCAGGGGAAAATCACCACCGAGATCGCTCCGCTCACCGATTTCTTTATGGCCGAGGAGTATCACCAGCAGTACCTCCACAAGAACCCCGGCGGCTACTGTGGCCTGAAGGGCACCGGCATCAGCTGCCCGATCGGGTGAGATGGGGCCCGGCGCGGCCAGGCCAGGGAATCGCCGGGCGGCTCCAGGACTTCAGCTCACGACTTATGCGCCTGGCAAGCCAGGGTTCCAGCCGCCGATTACGCCACTCCATGAAGCCGACATGCCCCCCGAACCGTGCGATTTCCAGATGCACGGCAGGAGAGGGGGCGGGCAGGCGATCATAGAGACTCGCCGGCATGAAGGGGTCGTCATCGGCGTGCAGGATCAGGGTCGGAAGCTCGACGTCTCCCAGCAGGGGGCCGGCGGAAGCCCGTTGATAGTAGTCTTCGGCCCCATCGAAGCCATGCAACGGTGCAGTCACGACATCATCATAAGCACGCAGACTGTCCAGGTTGGCCAATCCGCGGGCATCGAGCGGCAGCGGCAGCGCGTCCCGGTCAAGCTTGTATTTTACCTTGCGCTTGAGCGCGCTCAGCAGGTGCCGCTCGTAGATTCGTGAAAACCCCTGATGGAGACGGTCAGCACTGGCTGCCAGATCCAAGGGGGCACTGATCACGATAGCACCGGCCAGATCCAGGCCGTCACCCCCCTGTTCGGCCACCAGTTTAAGCAGCATATTCCCACCCAGCGAGACACCGGCCGCCACCTTCAGTGCCTTGGGAAAGCGGTGTGCGAGGTGTCCGAATAGCCAGTAGGCGTCGGCGGTATCACCGCTATGATAGGCTCTGGGCAGCCTGTTGGGTTGGCTGCCGCAGCCACGGAAGTGCATCAGCACGGCACGCCAGCCCAGGTGGCTCGCCGCCGAGAGCAGCCACCGCGCATAGGGGGAGTCGAAGGAGCCTTCCAGTCCATGAAAGAGCACGAAGACCGGCGCCTCGGGATCTGCGGGCTGGGGGCTGGCCCAGTTCAGCTCGACGAAGTCGCCGTCAGGCAATTCGAGCACCTCCACTTCGCGTGCCAGTGGCGGACGCGGCAGGAGGCGCGGCAGCAACGTCTGCACGTGGGCATTGTTCAGCCCGCGTGGTGGTGAGAAGTCGGCTTCGTGTCGCCGCTCGCGCATGATGGTATCACTCGGCTTCGGGCGTCAGGTTCTTGGCAGTGTCGCTGGTGACCAGGACGTTATCCTCGATGCGAATGCCGCCGTGAGGGGCCAGTCGCTCCACCCGTTCCCAATTCACCTCGCGTCCAACCGGCCCCTGACGCAGTGGGTCGAGCAGCATGGGTATGACATAGAGCCCCGGTTCAATGGTGACCACCATTCCCGCTTCCAGTTCACGTGTAAGGCGCAGGGCAGGGTGCTCGTCAGGCGGAGGCAGGGCCATACCGTTCGCGGCACGACGTCCGGCCACATCGTGTACCTGAATGCCCAGCAGGTGACCCAGTCCATGGGGGCAGAAAGCCCGTGTGATACCGTTTGCCACGGCAGACTCGGGGCTGCCAAGCACGATGCGATGCTCCACAAGCAGTGCGGCCAGCAGTTCATGCATTTGCTCATGCAGGACTGCATAGTCGACACCGGGGCGTATGGCGGCAATCAGCTGCTGCTGGATATGTGCCACACCCTTGATGAGCGGTGGGAACACCTCATCCGCCTGGCCCCCTGCCCAGGTGCGAGTGATGTCGGCGCAATAGCCATGGTAGCGATGCCCGGCATCGACCAGCAGGCTTCGTTGCTTCTTCGGGGGCAGGGTGTCGTAGTGCTGGTAATGGAGGACGCCGCCGTGGGCATTGATGCCGACGATATTGCCGTAAGGAACCTGGCTTTCGCGTTGACGCGATGCCTGGAGGTAGGCGAGCTGCACGTCCAGCTCTGCGGCACCTGACAGGAAGGCATCCCTGGCCGCTATATGGCCGGCCATGGCCTGTCGGTTGGCCCGGCCGATGCAGGCCACCTCGTACTCGCTCTTCCGCACCCGCCCCTCATCCAGCGCCATCAATAGGGCTTCGGGATTGGGATCGGCCCCCAGCGCCCCGGCAGTGGCAACGTCCACGTCACCGATAACGGCATACCTGCCACGAGGCAGCGCAGGAGGCACATCGAAGCGCCCCTTCACCACTTCGACGCGCTCGGTCCAGGCCTCCTGAGGCAGGCTGGCAGGCAGGTGCCAGAAATCATCAGGGGAATGCAAATAGAGAACAGGGAGATTGCCGGGACACACCAACAGCCAGCTGTGGGTGAGATAGGCCTGGCCGGTCCAGTGCTGGAAATGCCCGTAGGCTTGGAAACTCGCGTGCTGGTCGTCGCCGAAATGAAGTGCGGGCTGGCCGCTGAAGATCAAGACACCATCATACCCAAGGCGGGAGAGCGTCTCGGCATAACGTTGCTCGAGCCAGTCAAGATGGCCACGCTGTAGTTCAGCGAGCGGGTCGGTCATGTCAGCCTTCCTGGCAGTCTGATTGAAGGCAGTTTAGCGTACTGCCCAGAGTGAACGATAGCTGGGTCCTCTACTGGCCCGGCGTCGGCTCCAACCGATCAATGCGGTAGAGGGTTTCCACCTGATCCAGGCCCTGCACCGTGCAGTCCAGATCGTTGATACGCCCATCGCCCAGGCCGTAGATCCAGCCGTGGACGGCCAATGCCTGACCACGTTGCCAGGCCAACTGGAGGATCTTGGTGCGACACAGATTGTTGACCTGGGCCCTGATGTTAAGCTCACACAGACGGTCCACCTGTGAATCCAGCGGCAGCGCTGCCAACGCCGAGCGATGGTGGCTGTAGAGTTCACGGACCGAGTGGAGCCAGTAGTCCACCATACCGCACTCGCCGCCGACGACCGCCGCCCGAACACCGCCGCAGCCATAGTGGCCAACGATCATGATGTGCTTCACCTTCAGTACATCCACCGCATACTGCACGACGGAAAGGGCGTTCATGTCATTGTGATAGAGAAGGTTGGCGACGTTGCGATGGACGAATATCTCCCCGGGAGGAAGCGAGACGATCTGGTTCGCCGGCACGCGACTATCCGAGCAGCCGATCCAGAGGTAATGCGGTTGTTGCTGGCTTGAGAGGCGGGAGAAATAGTCCGGGTCTTCATCACGCATGCGCTCTGCCCAGGAGCGGTTATTCTCGAGCAGGGCGGCGATTTCCTTGTCCATGCAAAGCATACCCGGTGGTTGGATTGGCAAGCCCGTATCGGATGATCTTTTTACAGGCGGTCAGTACAGTGGTCAACCGCCGCACTCCCGGGCAAGGGTCTGCACTGGTATCATCGCACCATTCCAACGGGCCCTGTTCGAGAGCCCGGTTCGAGAAGGAGAACTTCGTGCCAGACTTCGATTATGACCTCTTCGTCATCGGTGCCGGTTCCGGCGGAGTACGTGCTGCACGCACCGCCGCCGCCACGGGCGCGCGCGTCGCCGTGGCCGAGGACCGCTATCTGGGTGGCACTTGCGTCAACGTGGGTTGCGTACCCAAGAAACTCTACTCCTATGCCGCCCACTTCCATGATGCCTTCGAGGATGCCGCCGGCTTCGGCTGGCAACTGCCAGGTGTGCCCACTTTTGACTGGGCCACACTGCGAGAAAACAAGACCGGTGAAATCAAGCGACTCAACGATATCTACGGCCGCCTGCTGGAGACGGCGGGAGTCAGGTTGATCAACGGTCGAGCCCAAGTGGTTGACACGCACCATGTCGACGTGGCCGGTGAGCGAATCAGTGCCGCCAAGATCCTGGTTGCGGTAGGTGGCTGGCCGTGGGTGCCAGACTTCCCCGGCAGTGAACATGCGGTAACATCCAACGAAGTCTTCGATCTTGAGCGCTTTCCCGAACGCTTCCTGGTACTAGGCGGTGGCTATATCGCAGTGGAGTTTGCGAGCATCTTCAACGGCCTGGGTAGTGAGGCCCATCTGGTCTACCGGGGCGAACTGTTCCTCCGTGGCTTCGACCGCGAGGTGCGGGAATTCACCCGAGACCAAATGGCTATCAAGGGCGTGAAACTTCATTTCGAAACCAACATCGAAGCGATCGAACAGGGCGAGAATGGTCTGCTGGTGACGCTCACCAACGGCAACACACTGGAGGTCGACGCGGTGCTCGCAGCTACCGGCCGCAAGCCGCATCTGGAAGGGCTGGGCCTCGGTGAGCTGGGTGTCGAGCGCAACTCGGACGGCACGCTCAAGGTCAATGAGCGGTTCGAGACATCGGTACCATCCATCCTGGCCCTGGGCGACGTCACCGGCGGCCCGGAGCTGACACCGGTGGCCCTCGCCGAGGCCATGCACCTGGTCAAGCATCACTTCTCCGACACCCCGCCGGCGCCTCTGGATTACCAGAATATTGCCACGGCGGTCTTCTGCCATCCGAACATCGGCACCGTCGGTATCTCGGAAGAGCAGGCTCGGGAGAAATATGGGGCGATCCGCGTCTACCGAACCGACTTCCGTCCCATGAAGCACACACTTTCCGGAAGCCAGGAGCGCTGCCTGATGAAGCTCATCGTCGATGATGCAAGCGATGTGGTGGTGGGAGCCCACATGGTTGGCGAGGAAGCCGGGGAACTGATCCAGGGCATTGCCATTGCGGTGAAGGCTGGCCTGACCAAGGCCGATTTCGATGTCACCGTGGGCATTCACCCGACCGGTGCAGAGGAATTCGTCACCATGCGCTCCCTGTCGCGTACATAAACTCATAGGGACTATGGTCATCCCAGCGAGCCGCCTCCGTGCGGCTCGCTTGCCTAGGGTAAGCGAGCGAAACCTGGACTAGACTATCGGAGTGATGCGTAAAACTGCCATGATCGTCGAATGAATCGAGCCGCTGCATAAGCTGCTGTTATGGAAGAGGGCGCTGGGCATAATGTCGAGTTTAATTTCGCCAAAAGCCCTGTTATCATTATGCGCAACATCGCTACAGCGAAGTCTGAACATGAATGTGACACCACAACCCTTTACGCCTTCTGCCGATCTCGCTAGGCCCAGCGTGGCAGATGCAGTAGTTGGCAGCGATGCTGCTCCGCTGTTTATCCGCAAGCCCAACCCCGATGACGGTTGGGGGGTCTATGAGCTGATCAAGTCCTGTCCACCGCTGGACGTCAACTCCGCCTACGCCTATCTGCTGCTGGCAACACAGTTCAGGGATACCTGTGCGGTGGCGACCAACGAAGAAGGCGAAATCGTTGGCTTTGTCTCTGGCTATGTGAAAAGCAACGCTCCCGACACCTATTTCCTGTGGCAGGTGGCAGTCGGTGAAAAGGCCCGCGGCACGGGACTTGCCCGGCGCCTGGTAGAAGCCGTCATGACCCGCGACGAGCTTCGCGATGTCCATCATCTCGAAACGACCATCACACCAGACAACCAGGCCTCATGGGGTCTTTTCCGCCGCCTGGCCAACCGTTGGCAAGCCCCCCTGAACAGCCGTGAATACTTCTCCACGGACCAGCTCGGTGGCGAACATGACCCCGAGAACCTGGTGCGCATCGGTCCCTTCGATACCGGGCGTCTCTAGAATTCTATCCTCTCGATACCGGGCGGCCACGTCACTATGCCGTCACACTCTCTCTCCCTTTCTACCCTTACCAGGAGGTCGCACGATGCAGACCCAGACACTTGAACGCATGGAATCCAACGTTCGGACCTATTCACGCTCTTTTCCGGTGGTCTTCACCAAGGCCATGAACGCGCGCCTAACCGACGAAACCGGCCGTGAATACATCGACTTCCTGGCGGGTGCCGGCACGCTCAACTACGGCCACAACAATCCCCACCTGAAGCAGGCACTGCTCGACTACCTGGCCAGCGACGGCATTGTCCATGGCCTGGATTTCTGGACGGCTGCCAAGCGTGACTATCTGGAAACGCTGGAAGAGGTAATCCTCAAGCCGCGCGGACTGGACTACAAGATCCAGTTGCCCGGACCGACCGGCACAAACGCCGTCGAGGCAGCGATTCGCCTGGCACGCGTGGCCAAGGGGCGCCACAATATCGTCACCTTCACCAACGGTTTCCATGGTGTCACCATGGGATCGCTCGCCACGACCGGCAACCGCAAGTTCCGCGAGGCCACCGGCGGCATCCCGCTCCAGGGCGCGGCCTTCATGCCCTATGATGGCTATCTTGGCGAAAACACCGACACCCTGGACTATTTCGAGAAACTGCTGGCCGACAAGTCCGGTGGCCTTGACACTCCTGCGGCCGTGATCATCGAGACCGTGCAGGGGGAGGGCGGTATCAACGTGGCCGGGCTCGAGTGGCTGAAGCGCCTTGAGCAGATTTGCCGTGCCAATGACATCCTGCTGATCGTCGACGACATCCAGGCCGGCTGTGGCCGTACCGGCAAGTTCTTCAGCTTCGAGCACGCCGGCATCACGCCCGATATCGTGACCAACTCCAAGTCGCTGTCAGGTTTCGGCCTGCCGTTTGCCCACGTGCTGATGCGTCCCGAACTCGACAAGTGGAAACCCGGTCAGTACAACGGTACTTTCCGCGGCTTCAACCTGGCCTTTGCCACCGCCGCTGCGGCCATGCGACAGTATTGGTCCGATGACACCTTCGAGCGGGATGTACAGCGCAAGGGAGAGATCGTCGCAGAGCGCTTCCAGAAAATCGCAGCTTGGCTTACCGAGCGGGGAATCAAGGCGACCGAGCGGGGGCGTGGCCTGATGCGCGGCATCGATGTCGGCAGCGGCGATATCGCCGACAAGATCACCGGCAAGGCCTTCGAAAACGGTCTAGTGATCGAGACCAGCGGCCAGGATGGTGAAGTGGTCAAGTGTCTTTGCCCGCTGACCATTCCCGACGAGGATCTCCAACAGGGCCTGGACATTCTCGAAGAGAGCGTCAAACAGGTCATCACCTGAGGGAGCTTGAGAGAGCAGGGCGCTAGCGTCTGGTGTATCGGCCGGTTGCCCCACCGCCGGCCCGTCAATAGTTAATGGAGTGACACGTTATGATCGTTCGCAATCTTGAGGAAGCGCGTCAAACCGACCGTCTGGTCAAGTCCGAGAGCGGGACCTGGGACAGCACCCGTCTGGTACTGGCCGCCGATGGAGGTAATTTTTCCTTCCATATCACTCGCATCTATGAGGGCACCGAAACACACATCCACTACAAGCATCACTATGAATCGGTGTACTGCATCGAGGGTGAAGGTGAAGTGGAAACCTTGGCGGATGGCAAGATCTGGCCGATCAAGCCCGGCGACATCTATATTCTCGACCAGCATGACGAGCACCTGCTGCGAGCCCACAAGACCATGCATCTGGCATGTGTCTTCACGCCGCCGATCACCGGTAATGAAGTGCATCGCGAAGACGGCTCCTACGCACCGGCAGACGACAATTGATTGATTGATGTCATCACCGCGTAGGCAACCCCGGCAACCATGTTGCCGGGGGGTTATTATTGGCTACCTTTTGCACATCTTACGGTTCGCATAATGTATATTATGTTAAATTGAGGGTGTCGCCACTCCCCAGCTTGTCATGGGGTTGGACAACCCGGCCACAGACTCCTTATCATCTCTCGTCCCGCGCCGCGCGCGAAGACTACTCGCACTCCACTCTGCAGGTCTAACCCACCCCCCCGGGTGAAGCCCTATACGGAGGTTTTTGATTCATGCGACCGAGACCACTGATCGCCGCTATGCCCTGGTTGCTGGCCTCCCTGCTGATTTCCGGTTGCGCGCTGCCACCCAGGCGAGCCAGATCACCGCCAGGCCGGTACCTCCCATGGCCAGGTACTGGAGTGGACGTTGCCAGCGGCGGGGGTCGGCCCCGGCACTGGTGCCGGCTGGCAGTCGTCCCAGGGCCGTCAGCAGCAGGGCGCCGGTGACGCCGGCGCCGATGGCGGCCTCCGCCAGGGCGATATCCGGTGCGTCCAGGCGAACCCACACCAGTGCCATCAGCAGGTAGAAGGCCATGAAATTGACCACGGCGGAAAAGCGGCGCGGGGTGAACAGGGCCTGCCAGGCCAGCCACAGCAAGCCTGCGGCAAGCAGCAAGTCGAACCCCCAGGCCAGCACCCTCACTTCGGGGCGGGCCTTTCGCTTGTCGTCGTGTTTGACGGCATGTCAGCCTGTTGCGGGGCAAGGCCGCATGCTAGCGCCGTCGAGGCGATCAGGGTAGCCCCGATACCGGAGGCAACCAGCATCAACAACCAGATCAGCAGGTATTTCACGGCCTCGGCAAGGCCCGAGGCTTGAAAGGCAAGTCCCAGGCAGATCAGGCCGAGGCCGAGGTTATCGGCTTTGGTCAGGGCGTGCAGACGGGTGAAGACATCCGGGAAGCGCAGCAGGCCAAGGCTGCCGGCCAGGAAGAACAGGATGCCGGCAGCAACGAACCCGTAGCCGAGCCAATGCAGTGCTTCAGTCATGGCCTGCCTCTTCTCGGGTGTCCTTGTCATCGCGCAGCAGTGTCCAGGTGCGCGTGACGAAATTGGCCATGGCCACGGCGGCCAGCAGGGCGAAGAGCAGTGCCACGTCCACCAGTGCCGACTGGTCGGAGACGATGCTCAGCAGCAGCAGTACGGCGATGGCCGAGGTGGTGATCATCTCGGCAGCCAGCATGCGGTCGGCGCTGGTGGGACCGCGCAGGATCCGCCAGGCGCCGACGCCGGCATTGGCCAGCAGCAGTGCCGCACCGACGGCATACAGGTAGGTCGTCATGGAGCTAGGTCTCCTTCCGGTGGGTTACTCCGAAGAGAGCGGCAATACGTCGTTCGAGCCGTACCAGAGAGGCCGCGGTGCCGTTGTGCAGGTTCAGGACGTGGACCTGCAGGGTGCCGGAGGCGAGACGCAGTGCCAGGGTGCCGGGTATCAGGTTGATCAGGCTGGCCATGAACAGTTGGGCCGGGCCTTCGGGCAGATAATGCCAGCGGTGTTCGATCACTCTTGTGTTGAGCCGGAGCGAGGGGCGGCAGGCCAGCCAGGCCACCTCCAGTCCGCCGCGAAGGGCCAGCCAGAGGGCATGGGGCACGAACAGGAGAACCGCCAAGGGGCGCAGTTGCCAGTTGAAGACGGGCATCAGCACCGCCGCGGCAAGTATGGCTGGCACTCCCCAGGCCCAGGAGGCGGGGTCGCCGCTGCTGATGGCCCACCACAGCAGCGACAGTATCGCCAGTCGCCATGCCCATGCCTGCCAACGTCGATAGTTCATTGGGTTGAGGCGCTGGCCTTGTCATGCTGCCCCGCCGCCGGGGTGTCGGGCGACTTGCGCACGCGCAGCACCCACTTCTCCAGCTCCACGATGAGGAATATCGACACGCTGCCGGCCAGTATGACGAGCCAATGCAGCGGCGCCAGGCCGGCACTGCCGAAGACCGTCTGCATGAAGGGCAGGTAGGTCCAGCCAAGCTGCAGCAGGACGACGAGCCCGATGGCCATCCACACCGGTTGGCTGCCGAAGATGCCCTGCACGGAGAGTGCGCTGTGGACCAGGAAGCGGCTGTTGATCAGGTAGGCGGCGCTGCCCATGACCAGCGAACCTTCCGAGCCGCACAGCAGGCTGTTCATGTCGAGGCGACCTTCCGCATCTCTCAAGTGCGCCAGATCATAGCCCGTCAGGCAGCGGTTGAGTGGCGGGAACTTGGCGCCGCCAGCTCGTCGTCCTCCAGCGCGCCCAGTCGCTCGCCAAAGGCGTCCAGGAAGGCGTCGATATGCGTCAGGATCTCGTCGCTGGGGGTATCCGGCGACTGCCCTGTTCACCCAGCCAGAGCAGCAACCGCTCGGCCTCACGACGATAGGCACGCAGCGTCTGCGGGCTGGCGCGAAACTCGGCCAGCCACAGCGCCACGGCATGGTGGTCGTCGCCCGCGGCGATTCGAGCCGCCGCCCGGTCGGCCACCGGCACGACCGAAGCGTCCTGCCCCACGGTCAGCTGTGGCTGTGGTGTTTGCTCTTGCCCTGCCTCGCTCACGCTGCGCTCTCCCGCCCACGGCTGGGGTTCTACTGCTCATTTTCGCGTGGATAGCGTCAAATAATCAAGATAAGACGGGTAATCATGAATTTATTGTTATTTCATAAGGTATTTTACGTAACGGATATAATGTAATTATCTTCCCCTTCTGCTCGACTCGCACTAAACTATCTCCAACAGACGTCGAGCTGGGCAGATAGGACGACGAGGGAGCTAGGGCGCGTAGCTGCGCTTCTCAGCAGGGCATGAACATGGATGACGGCAGGAGAGCGGCATGGCACGCAGCGGAGTGCAGTACGAAGATGTAAAGCAGGCAATCGATACCCTGATGGCCAAGGGAGAAGCCCCCAGCGTGCAAAAGATCAGGGACGTGCTGGGGACCGGTAGCTTCACGACCATCAGCGACCACCTTCGCGAATGGCGCGCGCGGCGGGAAGTGCGCGCCGAAACCGTGACCACTCAAGGCATGCCAGAGCCGGTTCAGCAGCTGGCCGAAGGGCTTTGGGAGAAGGCGCAGGATGCTGCCGGAGCTGCCCTCGCCGAGTATCGTGAAGCAGCGGACCGCGAGGTCACAGCGGCCAGGGCTGCCGTTCAGGATGCCAGACGCGAGGCAGAGGATGCGGAGCAGCGCGAAGCGGCACTCTCCGCCCACCTGGCCAGCATCGAGCAGCGGCTGGAAGCACGCAGTGCTGCCCTGGCCACCGCGGAAGTCGAGCGCGATCAGGCCATTGAAACGGCCCGCCGGCTGGGTGAGCGACTCGCCCGAAGCCTACAGCAGCTTGAGCGACTGCAGGCAGAAAGCGAGCTGCAGCTTCAGACCCACCAGCAGGCCCTGGGGGAGCGGGAAGCACAGCACCAGGCACGCCAGCTTCAGGAAGAACAGCGCCACGAAGCCGCCGAAGCACGGCTAATGAGCCTGCTGGATGAGGCGCGCCAAGAGCGCCTGTCCGGCGAGAAGCGCTACGCGGCCAACCTGCGACAGCTGGAAAGCCGCCAGGAAGCGCTGAAGCAAGAGCTGCAGGAAATGCGCGCCATACTGGCCAAGGAAGAGAAACAGCACCGGGAAACCCAGTGGGCTCGCACCCGAGCAGAAGAGCGTGCCGAGACCATGCGCCACGAACAGTCACTGCTGCAGGCGCGCATCGACGACCAGAAGCGCCACCTAGAAGAGCAGGCCAGTCGCTTGCGCCTGCTGGAGTCCGAGATCAGCCGTCGGCTCTGGCAGGGCGAAGCGCATCACCAGAGGGAAGTGCGAGGGGCTCCCGCGACGAAAAAAGGCCCCGCCAATACGGAGCCTGCAAAGGTATCGATCGGCAAAAGCGAAATCGACAGGAGTGAGAGCGAGAGCCGCTAACCTTCGCGGCACTCACCAGCCCCCTAGGTATCAGCGATAATAGGCGTTCGTGGTGTCGGTATGGTCGGTGACGTCACGGATGCCCGTCAATTCGGGAATACGCTCCATCAGGGTCTTCTCGACCCCCTCTTTCAGAGTCAGGTCGACAGCAGCGCAGCCCTGGCAGCCGCCGCCGAACGCCAGCACCGCCACCTTGTCCTCGGTCAGCTCGGTCAGCTTAATCTCGCCGCCATGGGCAGCCAGGCCGGGGTTAATCTCGCTGTAGAGAATGTAGTTGACCCGGTCCTCGAGGGGACTGTCGGCGTTGACCTTGGGCATCTTGGCATTGGGGGCCTTGATGGTCAGCTGCCCCCCCATACGGTCGGCATTGAAATCGACCACTGCCTCGTCGAGGAAGGGAAGGCTGTTCTTGTCCAGGAACACATTGATCTTCTCCAGCTCGACACGCTCGTCGGTGGGCTCCTCCTCACCCGGCCGGCAATAGGCCAGGCAGGTCTCGGCATAGGGCGTACCGGGCTGGGTAATGAAGATGCGCACGGCGATACCTTCGACGTTCTGCTTCTCCAGCAGTTCGGCAAGGTAATCCTGGGCACTGTCGGTAATCTGGATAGTCTCGCTCATGGTGTTCTCGCTGCTCTGGTCGCTGCCCAGTCGGGCAGGCCGTATTGATATACCCTCATGGTAAGCAAAACCGGCCGGCGAGACAATCCCGACTATTTTGGTCGGTTTTTGATCAGCCCTGCCCTCGCGGCGCCGCTTTTGGTAACATACGGGCCGACTCGGCCCGCCCAAGAAGACGCCCAGAGGCGCCTGTGCGGCCGGCTACCCGTGACTTCGCTGGAGACCGACCCCACCCATGGCCGCCGTTCCCTCTGCCTTGACCACCACCCTCACCGAACAACTCGGTCAGCGTATCCTGATGCTCGATGGTGGCATGGGTACCATGCTGCAGAATGCTGAACTCGATGAGGCCGACTTCCGCGGTGACCGTTTCCACGACTGGCCCTCGGACCTGAAGGGCAATAACGACCTGCTGGCCCTGACCTGCCCCGACCTGGTAACGCGGATTCATCGCCAGTACCTGGAGGCAGGCGCCGACATCATCGAAACCAACACCTTCAACAGCACACGCCTCTCCCAGTCCGACTATGGCATGGAGGAACTGGTCCCCGAGCTCAACCGGGAGTCGGCGCGGTTGGCCCGTGAGGTATGCGACGCCGTGGCCAGCGAAACCGGCGTGCCACGCTACGTGGCAGGCGTGCTGGGGCCAACCTCCCGCACCGCCTCGCTGTCGCCGGACGTCAATGACCCGGCCAAGCGCAACGTCACCTTCGACGCGCTGCGTGAAAATTACTATCAAGCGGCCGAAGCGCTGATCGAAGGCGGCGCCGATCTGATCATGATCGAAACCATCTTCGACACCCTCAATGCCAAGGCGGCGATCTTCGCTCTGGAGGAACTGTTTGCCGATCGCGGCGAGCGCCTGCCGGTCATGATCTCGGGCACCATCACCGATGCCTCGGGGCGCACCCTTTCCGGCCAGACCACCGAGGCATTCTGGAATTCGGTGCGACATGCCGAGCCGCTCTCCATCGGGCTGAACTGCGCCCTGGGTGCCGCAGAGCTTCGCCCCTATCTGGAAGAACTCTCCACCAAGGCCGATACCTTCGTCTCCGCGCACCCCAACGCCGGCCTGCCCAACGAGTTCGGTGAATACGACCAGACGCCCGAGGAGATGGCCGCCATCGTCGCCGAGTTCGCCGAAAGCGGCCTGGTCAATATCATCGGTGGCTGCTGTGGCTCCACGCCGGAGCACATTGCCGCCATCCACGCCGCGATCGAGGGCATGGCCCCGCGGCAGGTGCCCGAGCGCCCTCGAGCGTGCCGCCTGTCCGGCCTCGAGCCCTTCAACATCGAGAAGGATTCACTGTTCGTCAACGTCGGCGAGCGTACCAATGTCACCGGCTCGGCCCGCTTCAAGCGCCTGATCGTCGACGAGGACTACAACACCGCCCTGGAGGTGGCACTGGAGCAGGTGGAGAACGGTGCCCAGGTCATCGACATCAACATGGACGAGGGCATGCTGGAGTCCGAGGAAGCCATGGTGCGCTTTCTCAACCTGATCGCCGGGGAGCCCGACATCGCCCGGGTGCCGATCATGATCGATTCCTCAAAGTGGGAGATCATCGAGGCCGGTCTCAAATGCGTCCAGGGCAAGGCGGTGGTCAATTCCATCTCCATGAAGGAGGGTGAGGACGCCTTTCGGGAGCAGGCTACCCTGTGTCGGCGCTACGGTGCCGCCGTTGTGGTCATGGCCTTCGACGAGCAGGGCCAGGCAGATACCTTCGCCCGCAAGACGGAGATCTGTCAGCGGGCCTACGAGATCCTGGTCGACGAGGTGGGGTTCCCGCCGGAAGACATCATCTTCGATCCCAACATTTTCGCCATCGCCACCGGCATCGAAGAGCACAACAACTATGCGGTCGATTTCATCGAGGCCACCCGCTGGATACGCGAGCACCTGCCTCACGCCATGGTCTCGGGCGGCGTCTCCAACGTCTCGTTCTCGTTTCGCGGCAACAATCCGGTGCGCGAGGCGATCCATTCGGCCTTCCTCTATCACGCCATTCGCGCCGGCCTGAGCATGGGCATCGTCAATGCCGGCCAGTTGGCCGTGTATGACGATCTGCCGGCCGAACTGCGCGACGCGGTGGAGGACGTGGTCCTGAACCGGCGCCCCGACGGCACCGAACGACTGCTGGATATCGCCGATCGCTACAAGGGCGATGGCAGCGGCCCCGCCAAGAAGGAGGATCTGGAGTGGCGCAGCTGGGAGGTCGAGAAACGCATCTCCCACGCCCTGGTCAAGGGGATCACCGTCTATATCGAGGAGGACACAGAGGAGGCGCGCCAGCGGGCCAGCCGCCCCATCGAGGTGATCGAAGGGCCGCTGATGGATGGCATGAACGTGGTTGGCGACCTGTTCGGGGCCGGCAAGATGTTCCTGCCCCAGGTGGTCAAGTCAGCACGGGTCATGAAGCAGGCGGTGGCCTATCTGATCCCCTATATCGAAGCGGAGAAGACCGAGGATACCAAGGCCAAGGGCAAGATCGTCATGGCCACGGTGAAGGGCGACGTCCACGATATCGGCAAGAACATCGTCGGCGTGGTCCTGCAGTGCAACAACTACGATGTGGTCGATCTCGGCGTCATGGTGTCGGCGGAGAAGATCCTGCAGACGGCCAGGGCCGAGAATGCCGACATCATCGGCCTGTCGGGCCTGATCACCCCTTCCCTCGACGAGATGGTGCATGTGGCCAAGGAGATGCAGCGACAGGGCTTCGACCTGCCGCTGCTGATCGGTGGAGCCACCACCTCCAAGGCGCATACCGCGGTGAAGATCGAGCCCGGCTACGAGCACCCGGTGATCTACGTGGCGGATGCCTCCCGCGCCGTGGGCGTGGCCGGCAAGCTGCTGTCGCCGGCGCTGAAGCCGAGCTATGTGGCCGAGATTCGCGCAGAGTATGATCAGGTGCGCGAACGCAATGCCCGGCGCCGCCCCAAGGCGTCCGACCTGAGCTATGCTGAGGCCCGCGAACGCAAGTTGCCCATCGACTGGGCCAGCTACACCCCGCCGCGCCCCGCCGTCACCGGGCTGAAGGTATTCGACAGCTACGATATCGAGGAGCTGATCAAGCGCATCGACTGGACCCCCTTCTTCATGAGCTGGGAGCTGGCGGGCAAGTATCCGAAGATCCTCGATGACAAGGTGGTCGGCGAAGCCGCCCGCAGCCTCTTCGCCGATGCCCAGGAGATGCTGCGCAAGCTGATCGACGAGAAGCACATCCAGGCGCGCGGCGTGATCGGGCTGTGGCCGGCCAACAGCGTCGACGATGATGTCATCGAGGTCTACGCCGACGAGTCGCGTACCCAGGTGGTCGAGCGGCTGCACCACATCCGCCAGCAGACCACCAAGAACCGCGACGGGGTCTGCTACAGCCTCGCCGACTTCGTGGCGCCCAAGGCGTCGGGCAAGCCGGACTGGATCGGCGGTTTCGCCGTGACCACCGGGCATGGTGTCGAGGCACTGGCCGAGCGCTACAAGGCCGCCGGCGACGACTACAGCGCAATCATGGTGCAGGCCTTGACCGACCGCATGGCCGAGGCCTTCGCCGAACGCATGCACGAGCGGGTGCGCAAGGAATTCTGGGGCTATGTGCCGGACGAACGCCTGGACAACGTCGAGCTGATCGCCGAGAAGTACCAGGGCATCCGGCCCGCGCCGGGGTATCCCGCCTGCCCCGACCACACCGAGAAGAGCACCCTGTTCCGTCTGCTCGATGCCTCCGCGAATGCCGGCATCGATCTCACCGAGAACTTCGCCATGTGGCCGGCGGCAGCGGTTTCCGGCTGGTATTTCTCGCACCCGCAGTCGAAGTACTTCTCCACCGGCAAGATCACCCGGGACCAGGTGGAAGCCCTGGCTGAGCGCAAGCAGATGAGCCTGGAGGAGCTGGAGCGCTGGCTGTCGCCAGTGCTCTCCTACGACCCCGCATGATCGGAAACGGGGCCTGAAGAGGCTCCGGAACCCCTCGTTCGCGAGGGTTTCCTCCCCACTCACCCTTTCGACCGGAAGCCGGATGCTGCCCGAATCGCTCCGACGCCAGAAAATCCTGCGCCTGGCCCTGCCGATCATCGCCGGCATGCTGTCGCAGAGCCTGATCAACCTGATCGATGCGGCCCTGGTCGGTTCGCTCGGCCAGGTACCCCTGGCCGGCATCGGCATCGGCGGCTACGCCATGTTCCTGATCACTGCCGTGGTGTTCGGCCTGTCGTCGGGGGTGCAGGCACAGACCGCCAGGCGCCATGGTGAGGAGGATTGGCCGAACTGCGCCATGCCGCTCAACGCCGGCCTGGTGATTGCATTCGCGGTTGCGCTGCCCATTGCCCTGCTCTGTCTGTGGCAGGCGCCCGCTCTGCTCGGCCTGATCAATCAGGACCCCGCCGTGAGCGCAGTAGCCGTGGAATACTTCCGCTGGCGCGTCCTCTCGCTGATTGCCGTGGCGATGATCTTCTGTTTCCGCGGCTACTGGAACGGTATCCAGCAAACCGGGATCTACCTGCGGATAATCCTGTTCACCCATGTGATCAATGTGGCCGCCAGCCTGGTGCTCATCTTCGGCTACCTGGGGCTTCCGGCGATGGGGCCCGCCGGTGCGGGCGCGGGCACGACCCTGTCGCTGTTCATCGGGCTTGCCATCTGGGCACTGGTCAGCGTGAGGCATGCAGGCAAGCGTGGCTTCCTGGTCGAGCTGCCAAGGCGCAGGACCTTCACCACCACTCTGCGCCTGGCCCTGCCCCACTCCTTCCAGCAACTGTGGTTCGCCGCAGGCTACGCGGTGCTGTTCTGGATACTAGGCCAGATCGATTCCGCCAGCGTGGCGGTGGGCCATGTCCTGGTCAATCTCTCGCTGCTACTGATCCTGCCCGGCGTGGGGCTCGGCATGGCGGCCATGACATTGGTCGGCCACTCCCTGGGCCAACAGGCCCATCAGGAGGCACATCGCTGGGGCTGGGACGTGGTACGCCTGGCCTGGCTCTGCCTGGCGGCCCTGGCGCTGCCCATGGCGCTGTTCCCCGAGCTGGTGCTGGGCCTATTCCTTCACGACCCCGATCTGATCGAGCTCGGGCGACTGCCGCTGCAGCTCACCGCAGCCATGATCGTGCTGGATGCCGCGGCGCTGGTACTCGGTCAGGCCCTGCTTGGCGCCGGCGCCAACCGCACCGTGATGACCACCACGCTGACGCTCCAATGGCTGGTCTTCCTGCCACTGGCCTGGTGGGTCGGGGTGGCTATGGAGCAAGGCCTGCTGGGCATCTGGTGGGTACAGCTCGTCTACCGCTGTCTGAATTCAGCCTGGTTCGGCCTTATCTGGCAGCGACGCCACTGGCAGCGGCTGGCGGTATAGGCGCAAGTCAGCGGACTTGACTCCTTATATTACTTTCCGTATAAAAAATATGAATATTTATTCTTTCATAGAATAATGCAGGGGCGTTAAGGTGGCCCCCTGACGCTTCGCCACTCCCACAGCAGCAGGACCGGCTGAATGTATCGCTACGACACCCACGATCAGACCCTGGTCAATGAACGCGTCGCCCAGTTTCGCGACCAGATGAACCGTTATCTGGCCGGGAGGCTCAGCGAAGAGGAATTTCTGCCGTTGCGCGTGCAGAACGGCCTCTATGTCCAGCGCCATGCTCCCATGCTGCGCATCGCCATCCCCTATGGCATGTTGGCCTCCTACCAGCTGCGCAAGCTGGGCGATCTGGCCCGCGATTACGATCGCGGCTACGGCCATTTCACCACCCGGACCAACCTGCAGTTGAACTGGCCCAAGCTGGAAACGGTGCCCGACATGCTCGCCGAGCTGGCCAGCGTGCAGATGCATGCCATCCAGACCAGCGGCAACGATATTCGCAACACCTCCAGCGACCAGTTCGCCGGCGTCGCGGAAGACGAAGAGGTGGATCCACGTCCCTGGTGCGAATTGATTCGCCAGTGGTCGACCTTCCATCCGGAGTTCACCTACCTGCCGCGCAAGTTCAAGATTGCCGTTACCGGCTCTGCCGAGGATCGCGCTGCCATCCAGGTTCATGACGTAGGCCTCCGCCTGTGGCGCGATGCGCACGGCGAGGTTCGGGTCAAGGTGCTGGCCGGTGGCGGCCTCGGTCGTACGCCGATGATCGGCGAGGTGGTACGCGAGGACCTGCCCTGGCAGCACCTGCTGACCTATCTGGAAGCCCTGGTCCGGGTCTACAACCAGTTCGGCCGCCGCGACAACAAGTTCAAGGCGCGTATCAAGATACTGGTGAAGGCGCTGGGCGTGGAAGAGTTCCGGCGCCGCGTCGATGCCGAGTGGGCCCACCTCAAGGATGGCCCACAGACGCTGACCCGACAGACCGTCGAGGACATGCAGCACCATTTCGTCGACCCCGAGCGTCGCCCGATCAGCGAAGCAGCGATCGCCGACTACGAGCGGCTGCGCAGCGAGAATCGCGCCTTCGCCCGCTTCGTGACCAATAACGTGCATGGTCACAAGGTGCCCGGCTACAAGGCCGTGACCCTGTCGCTCAAGCGCAGCGGACACTCGCCCGGCGACCTGACCTGGGAGCAGATGCACCAGGTGGCGGACCTGGCCGACGAGTACAGCTACGGCGAGCTACGGGTGACCCACGAGCAGAACCTGGTGCTCTCCGATGTGGCCGTCGACCAGATGGAGGCGCTCTGGGAGCGCCTCGGCGAGCTCGGCCTGGCCAACCCCACCGTAGGCACCCTTGCCGACCTGATCTGCTGCCCCGGCGGCGACTACTGCGGCCTGGCCAACGCCAAGTCGATTCCCGTCGCCCACGCCATACAGGAACGCTTCGAGGATCTCGACTTCCTCTACGACCTGGGCCCGGTGGAGCTGAACATCTCCGGCTGCATGAACGCCTGCGGCCATCACCATGTCGGCAACATCGGCATTCTCGGCGTCGACAAGAAAGGCGAGGAGTGGTACCAGATCTCGCTTGGCGGCGCCCAGGGCAACGAAGCCTCACTGGGCAAGATCCTCGGCCCTTCCTTCAGCCGTGAGAAGGTACCCGAAGTGATCGACAAGGTGCTGCAGGTCTATGTCGGTGAACGCATCGAGGGCGAGACCTTCGTCGAAACCTATCGCCGTATCGGCCTCAAACCCTTCAAGGAGCGGGTCTATGCCTGATCAAGCTACCAACGCACGGCCTTTCATCTTTCAGGGCCGCCCGGCCGAGGATCGCTGGACGCTGATCCGCGAACCAGAAGCGGCGCTCCCCGATGGACCTGCCATCGTGCCATTGGCCCTGTGGCGGGAGCAGGCCGGGAACCAGCAACGGGCTCCGTTGCTTGGCAGCGATACCGAGCTGACACCCGAACTCGCCGCCGAACTGGCCGATGCACCGCTGATTGCCATCGACTTCCCCAAGTTCACCGATGGGCGCGGCTACAGCATGGCGCGCCTGCTGCGGGAACGCTTTGGCTATGCGGGTGAAATCCGTGCCGTCGGCGACGTGCTGGTCGATCAGGTCTTCTTCCTGACCCGCTGCGGCTTCGATGCCCTGTCGCTGCGCGAAGACCAGTGGCTGGAAGATGCCCTGCAGGCACTCAATGCCTTCAGCCGCGCCTACCAGCCGGCCGTCGACGAACCGGAGCCGCTGTTCCGCCATCGGCTGCGCGAAGCGGTCCGCGAGGCCGAGGCCTCGATGGCCTGACGAACTACACCGTGTTTAACCAAGAAACCGGCTCCTGGGAGCCGGTTTCTTGGTTTACAAGCGCAAGGGCCGTACAACGTAGCGTTTCGCCGCACAGGCATTTGTGCAGTGTTTCCTAGCCGCGGCGCTTTTGCTGCCGTTCCCTATTGTCCGCCCTCGCCCGCTCGCTCTTGCGTAGCATCACCCAGGTGGCCCCCAGGCCCCCATCGGCCTGCTGGGCGGAGGCGAAGGCCTGCACTTCCTCGAACTGGGCCAGCCACTTGACCAGATAGGAGCGCAGCACATTGGGCCGGCTGTCGATCTCGCGGCCGCGGCCATGCACGATCAGCACCGAGCGAAGGTCATGGGCATAGGCTTCATGAACGAAGGACGGCAACACCCGGCGACACTCTGCCAGCGGACGGCGCAACAGATGCAGCCGCGACTGGGCCGGGTAGCCGCCGTGGCGGAGCCGGTCCACTACCCCCTGCTGGATGCCCTCACGCCGATACTCGACCGGATCGAATGGCGGCAGCAGCTCGACGAAATCGTCGGAGAGAAAGCTGTCCTCGCCGGTCTCGGCCTGGGCACTCTGGCGACGGGCCAGTTGCGCCTCCGTGGGGCGACGCACCTGCCGCTCGGGGTTGGCCCGGTTGGCGGCAGCGGGGAGCGGCCGCACATCACCCATCATCGTTCGGAAATCCTGATCGTCACGGGCAGACTGACTCATGGGGGCCACCTCCGTCATTGTCGAGACGACTAGGAGCCTGTCGGATTTGACCGATTATCGCAGTAGATCAACGTCGAGTCCGATAGGCTCCTGATATCCTAGCCGGACGGCAAGGGTCCTGTCATGGCAGGATGAGCCGCGTCACATCAAGTGAGGAAGCCCCTATGCAGGGATTGCGATATCTATTGGCTGGCCTGGTGGCCCTGCCGCTGGCCATCATGGCCTGGCTCTGGTTCACCATGCTCAGTCCCTTCACCTATGATCGCCCCGATCACCTGCCGGAGGTGGACGAAGGGCCCCATGCGGTCTTCGTCTATGGCACCCTGCGTCTTTCACCGGTGCGCTGGATCGTAATGGGCCGAGCCGGCGAATCCGAGCCCGCTGTGCTCGAAGGCTTCCGCCGCGAGGGGCTGGACCTGGTCGAAGCCCCAGGCGAGCGGGTGGCGGGGGAAGTGATCGTGGTCAGCGCCGATGAGCTGGAACGGCTGGATCGCTACGAACGACTGGGTATTCGCTATGCCCGCGTGGAAAAGCGCCTGACGGACGGACGCTCGGTCTGGGTCTACCGCAGGCTGGCCGACGAGGACGTCGGTGTCGAGGAACTGATGGAAGGGGATGTGTAGTTGTGGTCAGCATGAGCCCCCTTCTACAATAGCCGCACTTCCAAGGATCGAGGAACCCGCCATGACGATCACGCTCTACCACAATCCCCGCTGTTCCAAGTCCCGCCAGGCCCTCGCCCTGCTCGAGGAGCACGGCGCCGAGGTGACCATTCGTCGCTATCTGGACGAGCCGCTCGACGAAGCGGAGCTTCGCGACCTGATGTCGCGATTGGATGCGGACGGTGAGGCGCTGGTAAGGACCCAGGAACCCGAATGGGAATCCCTGGACGTTGATCTTCAGGATCAGGAACAGGTGATCCAGGCACTGGTCGACCACCCTCGCCTGCTGGAACGCCCCATCGCGGATGATGGCAAACGCGCCGTGCTGGGCCGCCCGCCGGAAGATGTACTCGCCCTGCTTCACACTGAAGAGTGACCCGGCCCAGTTTCCCTTAGCCTTCAGGAGCCAAGATGCACGACGTCCTGCCTTACGTTTTGATCCTCTACTATTCTCGTCACGGTGCGACCCGCACCATGGCCGAGCAGCTCGCCGCCGGCGTTGAATCCTGCCCTGGCATCGAGGCCCGGTTGCGAACCGTTCCGGCCGTCTCGCCGACCTGTGAAGCCGTCGACCCCGAAATACCCGCACAAGGCGCCATCTACGTTGACCTCGATGATCTGCGCCACTGCGCGGCGTTGGCGCTCGGCAGCCCGACCCGCTTCGGCAACATGGCGGCACCGCTAAAGCACTTCATCGACACCACCAGCACGCTATGGCTCAACGGGGCCCTGGTCGACAAGCCGGCCACCGCGTTCACCTCCACCTCAAGCCTGCATGGTGGCCAGGAAACCACGCTGATCTCCATGCTGTTGCCGCTGCTGCATCATGGCATGGTCTATGCCGGCCTCCCCTACAGCGAGACTGACCTGATGGATACCACCGCCGGCGGTACGCCCTACGGCGCCAGCCATGTCGCCGGCCAGCGCAGCGACCAACCGCTTGCCGACAGCGAGCGACGCCTGGTGCGCGCCCAGGGCAAGCGTATCGCTCGCCTTGCCTTGGCCATGCAGAGCCTGCGGGAGCCCTCATGAGACGCTGGATGGAGGATCTGGAGGCCCGCCATGGGCTCGACAACCTGACCGATCGCTCGCGGCAACTGGTGCTGGGCAGCTTCGGCCTGCTGATGGTGCTGTTGATCTGGAGCGGTCTGTCGATGCAGGCCGGGGACAACCCGCTGACGCCAATTCTGATTCGAGTACTGCCCCTGGTCCTGTTCCTGCCTTCGATCATTGGCCGCCGTCCCCGGGGCCATGCCTGGTTGGCTTTCGTCAGTCTGCTCTACTTCACCCAGGGAGTCATGTTGGCCACGCTGCCCGGGCAAGGTGTGGTGGGCGGGCTCGAAGCGATCAGCGCGCTGGGGCTGTTTACCGGCTGCATGCTCTACGCCCGCTTTCGCAGCCGCCAGATGAAAGCGGGCGCCGGCAACTAAGCCTCTGCCTCGGGGCAGGAAGCCTCAGCAATGTCCCAGTCGCTGGAATAGAATGGTAAAGAAGACAAGCTGTGTGCCCCGGCAAAAGGAGGTCCCCCCGCTACCCGCCTCTCTCTTGTCTCTTGTATCCGGACGGAGCGTCGATCTGTTGTGCTTCGGCCGCGCAACAGCGACCATGTAAGAAAATTTCTAGGAGAACGCCATGACACGCAAGATCGCCGACATACGGCGCGACTACGAGGGCGGCCAGCTGGAAGAGGACAAGGTGCCCGCTGACCCCATGGTACTTCTGGACGAGTGGATCACCCTGGCGCTGGACGCCGAAGGCGACGATGGCAACGCCATGACGCTGGCAACCGTTGACAGCCAGGGGCTGCCCCATGCGCGGATTGTCCTGCTCAAGGGATACGACGAAAGCGGTCTGGTCTTCTACTCCAACTATCACAGCCACAAGGGCAGCGAGCTGGCCAATGTGCCTCATGCCGCACTGACCTTCTGGTGGCCATCGCTAGGGCGTCAGCTACGCGTCGAGGGACGTGTCGAGCTGGTCGCCAACGACGAGTCTGATGCCTATTTCAACAGCCGCCCGCGAGCCAGCCAACTGGGCGCCTGGATCGCCACCCAGAGCGTTGTCATTCCCGGTCGGACATGGATAGAGGAGCGACAGCATCGCTTCGAGCAGGCCTACGAAGGCCAGGAAATCCCTCGCCCCGTACATTGGGGAGGCTACCGGGTCATACCGGAGATGATCGAATTCTGGCAGGGGCAACCCAGCCGGCTGCATGACCGTATCCGCTACGAGTTGCGCGACGGCAGATGGCACTTCTTCCGCATGGCGCCCTGAACCATTCGATAAAAGGGGTCGCGAGGCCAGCGTGGCACACCAGGCCTCTCGCCCCCGGGCGACCAGCCACCACCATTTTCAGTCCGGCATGCTCTCCAGGCGATGGCGCTGCCACTCGCTCTCGGGCTCGTTGAGACGCAGCACTGCGTCCACCACCTGCTCTTCCATGTTATAGCGACATCGGAAGCCCAGGTGCTTCATCAATGCCCGCATGGGATGGTTATCGACCATGATCTTGCCAATCATTTCCAGTGTACCCACGCCCTGGCAATAGGCGATCATCTTCTTCATCAGCAGGCTCCCCAGCCCCTGCCCGGCCATGTCATCACGGACAATCACCGAGAATTCCGTTCGGATATTATCCGGATCGTTCCAAACCCTGACCACACCCAGCATCTCCTTGCCGCCATCTTCTCTACGATGTTCGGCGATGAAGGCCATCTGACGATCGTAGTTGATATGCGACAGGATCGAGAGGTCGCGCTGGCTCAGGTCGGACTTGTTGTGAAAATAGCGAAAGCGGATGCTCTCCTCGGAGAGCTGACCGTGGAAATTGGTAATCAGCGGAGCGTCCTCGGCACGAATAGGGCGCACCTCTACCGCCATGCCATTCTTGAGCGTCGTCCACTCGCGCAGCTCTTCGGGATAAGGCATGATGGAAAAACGGGCCGGAGCACCCAGATCCATGGCGAAGTCCACTGCCACCATGCCGTCGCGGTTGAGCAGCAGCGGGTTGAGCTCCAGGCCGCGCAGCTCCAGTAAATCGGAGGCCATCTGCGACAGCTGGACCAGCAGCTGGCAGAGACGCTTCAGGTCCCGTTCCGGGTCGCTGGAGTGTTCGCGAATCAGGCGGGCAGCGTGAGTGCGGCCCACCACATCGGCCGCCAGCGTCATGTTCAGTGGTGAGCATGTACGGGGCCATGTTTGCTCCGCGCCCCGAGCGTAAGNGAAATGAGGCGCGTCAGATAATATTGATGAACGCGCAAGATGTTCACTCAATATCAGGACGTGCGGTCCAATCACTGTTAATTGGAAATCTTAGGACTTTACATTGCTATGTGTCGGGTCCCGTGTGATTGACCACCCGCTTAGTAAATAACTCAGGGCGTTTGGTCTGCCATTGATTTCGCCAGCGCCTAAGTATAGCTCGGCCACCTATGCAGAATTCGCACGCTTGCGCGTTTAGCCGGAACCAATAATACTGTATGTATATCCATATCATGAGGGAGCTACTCTATGGATACGCACAACAGACCGCCGAAGCTGATGGACCGGGTGAAGGCTACCATGCGGGTGAAGCGCTACAGCCCACGTACCGAGAAAACCTACTGCTACTGGATACGCTACTTTATTCGCTTCCATGGCGTGCGCCATCCCGCCAGCATGGGAGGCTCCGAGGTGCGCGCCTTTCTGGAACACCTTGCTGTAGAACGCCATGTGGCAGCCGCCACACAGAACCAGGCGCTGAATGCCATCGTGTTCCTCTATCGCCATGTCCTTGAGCAGCCCTTAGGAGACATCGGTGAATTCTCGCGCGCCAGGCGCCCACGCCGGCTGCCAGTGGTGCTATCCCACGAGGAAGTGATGGGCGTGCTGAGCCACCTATCTGGCTCCATGTATCTGATGGGGACATTGATGTACGGCTCAGGGCTGCGGCTCATCGAAACATGCCGCCTACGTGTCCGGGATATCGACTTCGAACGTCAGATTATTACGGTGAGAGCTGGCAAGGGCGACAAGGACAGAACCACCCTGTTCCCTGCGATCTGCATTCCCTTCTTGCAGCATATACGCATGTGCTGGGAAAGGGCTTTGCCGGCGTACGTAGCCCTCTGGGATAAGGGATGATCGAAACATTCAGGCACGCTACCGCCAGGAGTGCTGCTCTCGAGCCCCCTACCTGACGGTCAGAGTCCGCTGACATGCCTCCATCGGGTTGAGAACCCGCTTCGAAACATGTGCTTATATGCAGCTAACCAAATGAACCATCGGCCTGCGTTGCCGCCTCTTGAGAAAAAGAAGCGATCGATGCAGGTCCGCATTGAGTCTCCCTCGCCTGATACCCAGCGCTATGCCACATCCTGCACCTCCCGACACTTAGGATAGGCCGAGCAGCCCCAGAACCGGTTGCCGGCGTTTGCACTCCGTTTCGACGTACGCAGCACCATGCCACTGCCACACTTCGAGCAGGTTCGTTCAGCGCTGGACTCGAAGCGGGCCTTGAGGTGTTTCACGTGCTGGCGGTGCGTTTGCCGATTGGGCGCCAACCGGCCGGTTGTAATGCTTTCCAATACTTCCTGGACCTGGGAATCCGACAGCACAGGCTCCCGGAACGACCTGATGTACCGCACATAGCCACCACCGATGGTGACGTTGCCAGGCATCCTGGTCTTGAAGACGGCGCTGCCGGAGAAGACCACCAACGAGTGAATGGTGTCCGCCGGCACGTCGAGCAGGGCTTCCAGCGCTTTCACATGCTTGTAGTTCTGACGCAGCGGGTTCTGGAATTTGAACGACTTGCGGTAGATCTTCTGGGTCCACTGCGCCTGCCTTTCGCTGCCGAAGATCCAGCCCGTCATGTGCTTGGTTTCGATGACGAAAATGCCGTAGCGGGAGACGAGTACGTGGTCGATCTGGGTGGTGCCGTCGGGCGTGGCAAGCGTAACGTTATGGATGCCTCGGTATTCATCCGCCGGCAGCCGCACCTTGGCGATCAGCTTGACGAAGGCTTCACCGAATAGGCCCTTGAACCAGCGAGTCTTGAAGATTCCGAGAAGCACGACGAGCGGAAGCACCCACCACAGCGGCCTTGCGGCTTCAAATATGATCGCGTAATCCAAGATGTCATCTCAGCTGTGGGGTCCCGGCTTCAGGCCTTTGCTTCAGCCCACTTAGCCCCAAGCTAACGGTTTCATACGTGTAAATCTACGTAACGCGGCTGATTTTTGACCTAGGTCGCGTCAGCATGGGAAATGGCTTACGCCATGTAAGCAATTCCTTACATGGGTGGTTTTCAATTCTCGCCAAAGGGGAATACAAAGCGCAGCGGCGCGGGCCCGGGATTGACCGTCTTCCCCGTACCGCTGCCGTACTCCAGCACGCAGCTATCCGGGCGCAGGGACTTTGGGTGATGGCGCGCTTTTTCTGGTACGTACTCTCGTCGCGAATGAGGCGATTGGCGCAGCGCGTAGCACTTTTGTTGGCATGAGAGGGCAAGCCGCCAGCTTTCATGCAGCGCGCCGGCTTCGCAAAGGTCACTCCATGCTAGACTGGCCCGGAGGCCAAAGGCCTCGACTGCCCGCTTCCGTCCGCTGTGCGGACGTTCGATGGGACAGTTTCATGCGCTCTACTCATGGCAAGGAGGCCATATGTCAACATCTTCAGATAACGGCAATCGACTGACGGATTTAAAACAATTCGGTACTGACCCCGGGTCATTGCATGCGGATACCTATATCCCGAAAAACTTCCCGACGAACGGACCGCTCATCGTCGTGCTGCACGGCAGCACCCAGTCTGCCGAAAGCTATGATCACGGATCAGGCTGGTCTGCTCTCGCCGACGAATGCGGGATAGCGCTCCTATATCCGGAGCAAAGAAAGACCAACAACCCCCTTAGCAGCTTCAACTGGTTCAAGTCTGGCGATACCCACCGCGGCGGCGGTGAACCTCTCTCTATTCGCCATATGATTGAGCAGGTCGTTGAAGATCATGGCATCGACCCGGCGCGCGTCTTCATCACGGGCTTGTCCTCGGGTGGCGCCATGACATCTGTGATGTTGGCTACCTATCCGGAGGTGTTCGCGGGGGGCGCGATCATCGCCGGGCTGCCCTACCGCAGCGCGGACTCCCTGATGCAAGCAATGGTTCGCATGAAGGGAGTTGGGGGCCCATCGGATAGCAAGCTCGACGCGCTAGTACGCGGCGCCTCGACATTCGACGGCCCTTGGCCAACGATCTCGGTCTGGCATGGCGGCAGCGACTCGACCGTCGACAATGCCAACGCCGATTCTATCGTCCGGCAGTGGCAGAAGATTCACGAGGTCGAGGGACCACCGACACGGGTGGAGAAGATTGACGGTTTTCCGCGACAGGTATGGTGCAACGCGGACGGCCGGGAGGTGATCGAGGAATACATCATCGAAGGAATGGGCCACGGCACCCCGATCATGGCCGAGGGAGACGAGGGCCTCGGGGAGGAAGGCAAGTATATGCTGGAAGTCGGCATTTCCTCGACCCGCCACATAGCGCATTTCTGGAACCTTACGTAGTAGGGGAACTGTGGCCGGGCGTTTCATGACGATGCCGCTCAACACGTGTAAAGCACGGCTGTACGGCAACGCTCGGCCGTCGTCTTCAGCGACCGCAGGCTGCGATTTAATGGATTTGTTAAAGCCATTACGGGCGACCTCTCAGCCTTGCAAGAATATACAGCCATCAGCCCAATAACGATAAAAGTGCCTATCATTGCAATGTAGACATATCCTGGAATAATCTGCTCTTCGTACTGTCCATGCTTGTGAGATACAAGACCAAGCTGGGCACATTGTGGGTCACTTGGACTAAAAGCCATAGTGAGAACTACCATAGTACTATTGCTGTGACTTCTTTCGTGGTCATACTTTACCCTTTAACGCTGACGTTAGCTCGCAGCCCCGTCAGCAGCACTCGATCGCGTGGGCTAGTGGCGCCGACACTACAAGAAACTCCAGCTCTTCAAGACCTTTGTTGTAAAGCTGATGCGGGACCCCAGCGGGGAGATGACGCCAGCGTCGCTGAGCACTTCCAAGGCCTCGCAAAAAAAGCTCAAGAATAATATGGGCAAGCCGATGAACTTTATACTAGGCAAAATGCAACTTAATGTTAGCAAATAAGCAATTAGTATATCCGAGTGGACGGCACCGGCAGTGGCTAATGGATGCAGAGGCGCCTTGGCGCCATGAAGCCCGCCGAGCAGACGAGATCAAAGCAGAGCGCAAGCGCGCTGTCGTGAACTGTAGAATCCTGGCGTTGATGCGCCAGTGGAGGTGACGCCATGAACTGGACCAAACTCCCTGACAACTGGTGGTGCAACGAATTCGGCGACCAGATCCACCGCTACGAGATCCTGGACGACGAGGACCGATGCCAGACCGAGTACCACCTCCGCCACGCAGGGGAGCGTCTGCCTTGGAGTGGCAAAACCCACACATTGGCCGAAGCCCAGCGGCAGTTGGAGCACAGCCGGATGTCGATGACCTGAGAATCAGCGTTTCCTCTGGCTCATGGCACCCGATAGCACTGCTCCGCGAAGCCCGTACCCACCTGGCGAACGGAGACCAGCTTCAGCGGCGGGTTCGTAATGCGGCGCTCCAACAGCGGTATTTTCTGACAAGGATGAGCTGCTTCTGGCACCTGGAAGATGAGCTGCGCCACGTCATAAGAAAAATTTATGGTCACTGCAGCTTTAGCTCGCGACTGGCGCCATCAGGCGGCTGGATAACAACCCACTCGCTTAATGTAACTTGATGTAAGTCATAACCTGCCTCTGGCTTAGCGCGTACGCTGATCGCATGATTTCCTACTTTGCTAGACGAGCCCTCCTGACCATGGATTCCTGATCTTGAAGGGCCACCTGATGCCGGCGGGATGCATCGGAACACGACGCCCAGGGACGACCGTAGGGTAGCAATGCCGAAGCCCCGAATGAGGCTAAGCACTGCCGCCGCGAGCCTTCTCACGCAACACCCCACTTAGACAAGGGCCCGTGCATGCATCCTTACCAAGCGAATCAAGACCATCGCCGGGCGGTGCTGCAGGCAATGTTACTGGTCACCATCGCCAGCTCCCTTGTCTTTGCGGCCCTCAACTTCCCCGACAGCATGATTCTGGTCGCCTGGATCCAGGTAGCCCTTGCCGCCTTCGCCGCTGCCCTGCTGGTCGTGGTTCGTCGCACCCAACGAGTACAGGCATGGTGTCTGCGCTTCATGCTGGTGTTGCTGTCAGCGACCATCCTGCTGCTCAGCCGCCCGGAAATTTCGGCGTACGCCTTCATCTGGCTGCTGGTCATCCCGCTGATCAGCCATCTCCTGCTCGGTTCCCGGCTGGGTCTGCTGCTCTCGGTGGGCTATATGTCGGTTGGCGGGGCCATCTATTTGTACCGCTTTGGCGGCAGCCCCGAACTCGTTCGGGTGGAGGTACTGGCCAACGCTGTCATCGCCGCTCTAACCACCCTGGGTATGTCGCACTTTTACGAACGGACCCGCGAACGATCCGAGCTGAAGTTGACGCGCCTGGCGGCAATCGACCCGCTTACCGGGCTGGCCAATCGCATGCGTCTCAACGATGTCTTCCTGTGGGAGCAGGCACAAGCGCGGCGCAAGGGGACTCCGCTTTCGCTGCTGATGCTGGACCTGGATCTCTTCAAGCGGATCAACGACGAGCACGGTCATGAGGCCGGCGACGCAGTGTTGGTCGCCTTCGCCCGTATGCTGCGCGAGCGCCTGCGAGAGACGGACCTCATCTCACGCTGTGGCGGCGAGGAGTTCCTGGTGCTGCTGAACAACACCGATGGCAAAGGCGCTATTGCCGTTGCCGAGGCGTTGAGGCAGAGCCTGGAGCAATTGGCCATCGCGTACCGGGACAAGACCCTGAAGCTCACCGTCAGCATCGGCGTCGCCGAATACGGGCCAGACGGGATGGACCTGGATACGCTCAGCCGAGTCGCCGATGAAAGGCTTTACCAGGCCAAGGCGAATGGTCGTAACTGTGTCTGCGGCAGCCCGGCAATGGGGGCCGCAGTTGAGCCGGCGACGGCTGTCGTCGAATAGCCGGGTAGCCGGGCCGTATCCGCACAAAAGGGCCAAGCCTTGGTCCGCCCGGCTTGGCTGGCATGGGCATTTCACGAGCTGAAGCTATCCTGATTGGCATTGGTTTCTATCAATACGCAGATTCGACCCTGACAACAGCCGTTTGCCAACAACCCGGAGCCCGTTCATGTCACGTGCTATCGACATTCCTGCCGCCGACGGCACCATCGACGCCCTTCTCTTTACGCCCGCTGACGCCAATCACCCCCTTCCGGCCGTGGTGCTGTTCACCGATATCGGCGGCCTGCGCCCCTGCTATCACGAGAAGGCCCAGCAGGTGGCGGACAACGGCTACGCCGTGCTGATGCCCAACGTCTACTACCGCAATGCGCGCGGCCCCGTGGTGCCGGAAGGCAAGTCCTTCCGTGACCCGGACGTGCGCCCCACGCTGTTCGGGTATGCCGGCGAGCTCACCGCCGGAGCGCAAGCACGCGACTTTGCCGCCCTGCTGGACTGCATCGACAGCGAGAGTGAATTCGAGGAGGGAAAGATAGGCGTAATTGGCTACTGCATGACCGGCGCCTTCGCCCTGCGCATGGCCGCCAAACACCCCGACCGCGTTGCCGCCGCGGCGGGCTTCCACTCGGCCAACCTGGCAGTCGCCGGCGACTCGAGCAGCATCGTGCATGGGATCGACACCATCAAGGGGCG
Organism: Halomonas chromatireducens; assembly: GCF_001545155.1. Taxonomy (NCBI): domain Bacteria; kingdom Pseudomonadati; phylum Pseudomonadota; class Gammaproteobacteria; order Oceanospirillales; family Halomonadaceae; genus Halomonas; species Halomonas chromatireducens. The sequence continues at coordinate 2,041,328 of NZ_CP014226.1, forward strand.
CGTTTATCTAGGCCACGCCGACAAAGACGACCTGCTGCCCCCCGACCAGATCGCCCGCATGGACGAGGCGCTGGCCATGGCCGGCGTGCATTTCACCACCGAGCTCTACAAAGGCGCTGCCCACGGCTTCACCGCCAAGGACGCCCCCTCCTTTGACGCCGCCGCCGATGCCCTGCATCACAAGCGGATTGCCATGCTCCTGGAGGAGACGCTGCAAAGATAGCGCTGTCGAATCACAAGCGGCCCCATAAAAGGGACCGCGATAGTGGGAAAGCGAAACCGTCTTTGATTATCTAGCGGTGGCTTCGCCAGCCATGACGCGCCACCGCATAAGAGAAAGAACGCTGTTGGAGGCAGCTTTAGCTCGCGACCGCGGTGTTGCCTAGCCTTACCGATGAAGATCAACAGTAGCGCTGCCACAAAAGTAAAAATCAACTGCTTTAGCTTCTACCAGGTAGTGACCTATAGCCATCTCCGGCATAGGGGTTGGGCCAAACAGAATCGCAAGGGTTCTTCAGCGCTCCCCGGGGGAAGATTCGCTGCTGGAAGAATACAGGCGATACAGGCTACGCCCTTCGCTCTTGGCTTGATACATCGCCTTGTCTGCTCTTCCAAGCACGTCAGAGTGGGTCATTTCATGCTCATCGAGCATCGCGATCCCTATGCTCACGGAAACGTTCAGGCTGATTCCCGCCAGCGAAACGGGATGTTCCAGGGCACGCAGGAACCGAGTGGCAACCGTGACGGCTTCTTCTGCATGCTCGATCCCCTCCAGCAGGATAGCGAATTCGTCGCCGGAGAGGCGAGCAGCCAAGCCGGGCGGCCTGACGCTCTGTTTCAGGCGCTCGGCTATTTCCCGCAGCACCATGTCTCCCATGATGTGCCCATGCTCATCATTGATCGCCTTGAAGCTGTCGACATCGAGGAACATGATGGCAAACCCGCTCCTCTCCCCGCCGGCCTCATGCCGTTTGGGTAACTGCTCCAGTCGCTCAAGCAGGTGCGCCCGATTGGGCAGGCCCGTCAGGTGGTCGTGCATCACCTCATGCTTGAGTTGCTGCTCCACGGTCTTGCGGGTGGCGATCTCTTTTTCCAGCTCCCAGGTACGTTCCCGCACTCTGAGTTCCAGGGTGGCCTTGGCCTCGCGCAGAGAGGCCAGGGCACGCTTGCGTTCGAGACTGCTGGCGATCTGGCTGGAAACGAACCGCAAGAGCTCCGAATCCTTCGGCTGAAAGAGGGTGTCATCGCGATAGCTCTGCACGGCCATGACTCCCAGTACCCGCCCTTCACAGCGTAACGGCACGCCGAGCCAGGAGTGGGGGCGCCTTCCCTTGATGGTAATGCTGCCCTCGGCCTCGAGAGCTGCGATCTGGCGTTTGTCGAGCAGCACATCCGCGCCGAGGCGCAAGACATGTTCGGTCAATCCATCACGAAGGCGCCGCTTCGGGCTCGGTGGATCATAGTCGTTGGCATAGTAGGCGAAGTCGATCGCCTCGCCATCGTCAACCAACAGTGCGATGAAGAAATTGTCGGCATAGAGCAAGCTGCCCAACTGGTAGTGGATCGTGCGGTAGAAGTCCTTCTCCCGGCCGGTGTCGCCCGCTTGCTCCGCGATATGATAGAGCGCCCGCTGGATCAGCTCGTTACGCTTGCGCTCAGCGATCTCCTGAAGCAGCTTGGCGTTGGCGTCGGCCAGCTCCCTGGTGCGCAGCGCCACTGCCCGTTCGAGGTTCTCCCGATATTCTCGCCGCTGCAGCGTCGTCAGAATATGGCTGGCCACAAAGCTCAGAAGCGCCTGGTCCTCAGGCCCGTATACTTCGGCCTCTTCATAGTGCTGAACGACGAGAATCCCATGCACCTGACTCCCTTCGAGCATGGGAACGCCCAGCCAATCCTTCGGTGCCACCCCCAGCGGCCGGAACTCCCCCGGCAATTCGGCACCGATCTTGTCGAGGGTTCCGCGAAGCGGCTTGCCCAGGCGAATCGTGTACCAGGTGAGGCTGTACTCGATTTCATCCAGCGGGATCGGCGCCTCCATTCCGGCCGCCGTCACATCGGAGAATGGCGTCGCGACATCGGCAAAATAGAGGAATCGAACGTGCTGTGAGTCCTGGTCATAGCGGGCAATGAAGAAATTATCCGCATACATCAGCTCGGAGATGATGCCGTGCAGCCGGCTGAGCATCACGCTCATCTCCAGCTGTGCTCCAGAGAGCTCAGAGATGGCATAAAGTGCCCGCTGAACCCGTTCTGCCTTTTCGAGTTCACTCACCTTGTCGAGTAGCGCCTGGTAGGCGGAACTCGGCACCACGCCATCGCCAAATGTCATGCGCTGCCCCTGTTCGCTGCCTTATGCTGCTATATTGGCATCATCCCACCGTTCTTGATACGTGGTTCTCAGGGAACGGGGAACCCGACACACCCTGCTGCGAACAGAGGTGGCCAGCCAGTGCCGGGGCGCTTCAGCGCAAAGGCTACTGCTGCTTCCACTGATACATGATGAAATCGCTCGGTCCATCCGTGTAGCGGTCGTAGAAGGCCCCCGCCAGCCTGCTTGTGAGCCGCGTGGTAACGAAAGAACATGCCGCCTGTCATGAGTGTACTAGCTGCCTAGTCTGGGGCCACTTGATTCCCGCAGCATGCAGCTGGTGAAAATCGGCGATCTAAAGAGCATCTTTCCCGTAAATGTTCATCTCCCGTTGGCGGGTAAAAAAGAAGAACTTATTGGAGCTGCTGTTGTTCAGGCCCATCGATATCGGCAAGCTGCGTACTGCGCCAGATAACGACGGCTCGGCCCAGGAACATGCCGCCAAACAAGCCGTAAACCAGGCTGACAGAAGCGGCAAAGGTGGCCGTATCGGCCATGGGCAGTTGCATCCCAACGATGACGCCCACGGTGAACTTGGCACAGAAGATAGCCAGCATGAGGATAAGCGGCTGCCAGCTTCCCGGCACCAGAAAACTCTGCTGCTGCGGGGAGAATCGCACGCCTCTTGGGATGGCGAGCTTGATATGCAGCAATACGGCGAGGCCGATGCCAAACGCCCAGAGTGCCAAGTTGATTGGATCGTCGCCGAACGCATGGATGAGACCGTAACATCCAAGGAAGAGAAAAATCGCCGGGATGATGCCCAGCCGGGAGAGGCCGACGGTACGAGCCTTGCTCTGCTGGACTCCCCTATAAAGCAGAAACAGCAGCAACGGCCATACCCATAGGGGCGTGTTTCTGATTATCTCGATCAGCATGGTCGATTCCCTCCGACTTGTATTGCCTCAGCATAGGCAAGAGTAAGACAAGCGCCCCAGTCAGTGCTCACTCACGCAGCAGACCCGCTGGAATGCCCCTTCCCATTCATCGGGGGTAATTTCGCGTACGCCATCCAGCAATCGCTGGCGACCTTTTCCCCAGCCCCCGGTAGTCGACTTGCTACAAATTGGGCATGGTCTTGGAAACGTGCTCGGCAACTTTAGTTTACCCTTCACGATCCAACGGGATGGCAACAAGGCCTGACGAACCCGAAGGGTGGTCCAATGGAAGAGTCTCGTGTAGAAGACACCAAGCGCTTGCTGAAGCATCGCCTTTACCATGATGAACTGCCGGAGGAGCACGAAGATCCTCTGATCAGGCACCTGCATCGCATCATACGCCTTGCCGTCAAGGTGCTGTCCATCCTGATGGTACTGGTCATTATCTGGGGTGTGATCGACGTGGTCTACATGCTTTACACCCGGCTTATGACGCCCCCCTTCATGCTGTTTGAGGTGAGCGATATCTTCGCCATCTTTAGTGCCTTCATGGTGGTACTCATCGCCATCGAGATATTCATCAACATTCGCCTTTATCTGGGCACCAACATGTTGCCGATCCAGTTGGTCATCGCAACCGCGCTCATGGCAATCGCCCGTAAGGTGATCATCATGGACACCGACTACGTAACTGCGATGGAAATCATGGCGATCGCGGCCGTCGTCCTTGCGCTCGGCATCACCCACTGGCTGGTAACGCGCAGACCGTAGGGGCTTATTTGGCTGCCTGAACAGAATGACAAGTAACGCTGTCAATTCCAGGCCCCATGGCCTCACTTTCGCTCTAGCTCACTTGGCCGGCATCCAAGCGAGAACAGTTCAAGGCTTGCCAAGACTGTCTCGCCGGGATGCCGGCGTATGTGGAAAAAACCTCTGCCAGGCAACTACAGAGGCCTGGTGGAGACCGCTATTGTGCCGGCTCGATCACCCAGGGCTCCAGATCCACCTCGTTCCTGCAGCTGTCGTCGACCGGTGCGTCTGGGTCGTCGAGAAAGGCATTGATCATGGTGGAGCGACATTCGTTGACGGGATTGTGCCCCAGTCCTTGAAACTCGACGTACTGCAGGTTGGGCATGGTCTTGCGAACATGCTCGCTCCAGCGTGTGCCGCAGCAGGGGTCCATCTGGCCATGGATGGCCAGGGCCGGGGTATCCGATACCGGCGGATCGTTGTGCTCAGCGGGCACGGCTCCGTCTTCACCCCACCAGCCGCACACCCACGGGGGCTCGAAGCCCAGAATGGCCGGCTCGGTCTGCACCGCGGCGATCGAGTCTTCGCGCGTGGGCCGATTCGTGCCCATGTCGTTGCACACATGAGCCAGGAAGTAGCCCAGCGCATGGGGGCGTCAAACGGCGATATGGGGCCCGTCCTCCGCCAGGAGGGGAGAACCCAAGGCGCCTGGCGGCGCCAGTCGCGACGCAGAGCGGCGCTCCAACAGCTGTTTTTACTTGCCATTGCAGACATTTACCATCTTGTTGGAGGAAGCTTCAGCTCACCACTGGAGGCCGAAGGACTCCCGGCGGTGTTGCCGATGTACACGACCACCACTTACGTGGGCAGCCTCCGCCAAGGCGCCTGACGGCGCCAGTCGCGATGGGAACCAGCGCTCCTACAGCTGCTTTTTCACCGACGGTGCCACACCGCTGTCGGAGCAGCTTTAGCTCGCGACTGGAGGCCGGAGGACTCCCAGCGGTGTTGCCGATGTACACGACCACCACTTACGTGGGCAGCCTCCGCCGGGGCGCCTGACGGCGCCAGTCGCGATGGGAACCAGCGCTCCTACAGCTGCTTTTTCACCGACAGTGCCACACCGTGCTGTAGGAGGAATCTTTAGTTCCGGTCCGACGCATCGGCGACTGGAGGCCGAAGGACTCCCGGCGGTGTTAGCGATGTACACGACCACCACTTACGTGGGCAGCCTCCGCCAAGGCGCCTGGCGGCGCCAGTCGCGACGCGGAGCGGCGCTCCAACAGCTGTTTTTACTTGCCATTGCAGACATTTACCATCTTGTTGGAGGAAGCTTCAGCTCACGACTGGAGGCCGGAGGGCTCCCGGCGGTGTTGTCTGCGATGGCAATAATCACGGGCCTTGGCAGCCTTCGCCAAGGCGCCTGGCGGCGCCAGTCGCGAAGCAGAGCGGCGCTCCAACAGCTGTTTTTTCTTGCCATCGCAGACATTTACCATCTTGTTGGAGGAAGCTTCAGCTCACGACTGGAGGCCGGAGGGCTCCCGGCGGTGTTGCCGAGGTACAAGACTACCACTTACGTGGGCAGCCTCCGCCGGGGCGCCTGACGGCGCCAGTCGCGATGGGGACCAGCGCTCCAACAGCGGTATTTTCCGTCAAGGAGACAGCTGGCGAGTGGCGACGCGACGTCGTAGAGTGGCGCCACACTATCCTGGCTAGCAACGGCAAAGGAGCGATAAGGCGTGAACCCCGAAGATCTGGAAACGCTGGTGACACTCAGGATGCCGTTCGGCAGGTACGGGGGCTGGCTGATCGCCGACCTGCCCGGCTCCTACCTTAACTGGTTTGCACGAGAGGGCTTCCCGCCCGGCGAAATCGGCCGGCTGCTGCACCTGATGCATGAGATCGACCATAACGGCCTCAGCGATCTGCTTGATCCGCTGCGCCGGAAGGCCTGAGCGGGCGGACTGGACTGAAAGTCGGTTTCAAATGACCTGCTTCCGTAGCTGTTCGAACTCCTCTTTGCTGACTTCGTTGCGATCGGCGTCGAGAATATGTCCACCGATGGCGACGATGGACTGGGTGATGCGAATCAGCGTTTCCGGGTTGCGTGCTACGCTGCGCTTGTTGATGAAGTGGATGAGGATCGAAACGCCCGGAACGATCGGCTGGTCATCACCCTCATGAATGGGCGGCAATGTGCCGGGGGGCGAGGAGTTGGCGATGGTGAGCTTGTAGCCGGCCTGGGGGTCGCGGAGCACATAGACGCCGAGCTTCTCATCGTAGTGAGCATTCACCTCCCGGAACAACTTGGCCAGCCGACGGTTGGTATCCAGCCCCGGCCAGTCGAGCACCACGAAGAGGCACTGCTTGATATCGGTGCCCGATACCGTCTGGAAGCGATGGGTGGAGGGCTGTGGTGGCTCCGCGGGCTCAGCGACCGCTTTCCGAGCAGGGGCTTCTGGCTCGGCGGGCACGGCTGGCTCGGCCGGTTGCACAGTTTGGGCAGCCGGCGGGGTGGCGCTGCGCCTGGCGCGGCCGGAAAAGTACATCACCATGCAGATCATTGCCAGCAACAGCGCCCCGCCGGCCAATAGCAGAACCACGAAAGCCGGTTCCATTCCGTTCCCCTTGTTGTTATGCCTTGTTGTGTCTTGTTTCCAATCGCTGGGACGATACCTGCCTCATACAGCACAATCAATGTGGGGAAGGCGAGCACGGGCTTGCGGAAAGCGCGATGTCCAGCGGGGTCCATTCGGTTCAACGGACATTCAATAATATGCCGATACACTTTGCCAGGCCATGGGGGCTATCAACGCAACGGCATACGTCAGTCGCGCCGATCCGGGCAGTACGACGCTGATCGTTGAAGCCTGCCTATGGCAGGCTGGAGATGAAAAAGCCATTCTAGAGTCAAACGTCAGGAAGACGGTGGAAGAGGAGGAACCAGCCTTTCGAAGTGACACTGGCCAGTAAGGGTGCCGGACTGTCAGTAGATGGAAAGGCAAGCGGGCCAGTGTCTGAGGTGCCCTCTACTCAGGAGCGTTGCCCGATGGTCCGACTCGACAAGAAAGCCAAGCGGCTCTATGTGCTGGACACCAATGTCCTGATCCACGACCCCGCTGCCCTGTATCAGTTCGAGGAACACGAGGTGGTCATCCCCATGACCGTGCTCGAGGAGCTCGACAAGCACAAGAACGGCCTGCGCGAGATCGCTCGCACCGCCCGCCAGGTCAGTCGCACCCTCTCCGACCTGACCAACCAGGTCTCATTCGACGAAATCCAGCAAGGCATTCCCATTCCCCGCGCCGGTGGCACCCCGATGGGTCGGCTGCGGTTTCTCTGCTACCCCGAACTGAAGTCCCTCGAGCACCTGGAAGAGAGCCCCGACAACCGGCTGCTGGCGGAGACCTGCCGGCTGCGTGACGAACGTCCCGATGCCTCGGTCATCCTGGTTTCAAAGGATATCAACCTCCGGGTCAAGGCCGCCGCCCTGCGGGTACCGGTCGAGGACTACCTGACCGACCGCGTCTTCAGCGACAGCGATGCCATGCTCGAAGGCGTCCGCATCTATCCCGACTCGGAAGCCGGCGACAACGGCCCCTGGGGCCAGCTCGAGGTGGACGTCACCGTCGAGCGGGTCGACCATCACACCTTCTACCACCTGGAAGGACGCATGCCCGCCGACTGGCACCTGGGCATGCTGGTATCCGACAGCGAGAATGGCGCCAGCTTCGAGGCTATCGTTCGCGAACTGGGCCCCAACCACGCCCGGCTGCAGTTGCTCACCAACTATCGCCACAAGGCGGGTGTCTGGGGGGTCCATGCCCACGACAGCCGCCAGAACTTCGCCCTCAACCTGCTGATGGACGATGACATCGACCTGGTGACCATCGCCGGCAGCGCCGGCACCGGCAAGACCTTCATGACCCTGGCCGCGGCGTTCCAGCAGACCCTGGACGCCAAGCGCTTCGAGCGCATCGTCTTCACCCGGGCACCGATCACGATGAGCGAGGACATCGGCTTCCTGCCCGGCACCGAGGAGGAGAAGATGTCACCCTGGATGGGGGCCTTCCATGACAACATGGACAACCTGCTGCGCGACGAGCATGACGGCAGCACCAGCTGGAGCCAGGATGCCACCCGAACGCTGATCGGCTCCCGGGTGCAGATTCGCGCCCCAGGCTTCATGCGCGGCCGCACCCTCAACGATACCTTCCTGATCATCGACGAAGCGCAGAACTTCACTCCCAAACAGCTCAAGGCCCTGGTGACCCGCGCCGGGCGCAACACCAAGATCGTCTGCCTGGGCAACGTCGGTCAGATCGACACGCCCTACCTCACTGCCAATACCTGCGGCATGGCGGCGGTGGTCCAGCGCTTCAGCAACTGGGCACATGCCAGCCATGTGACCCTGAGAAGCGTGGAGCGCTCACGCCTGGCACTCGCCGGCGAAGAGCTGCTCTGACACCATGACCCTCTGGCTGGAGCGGGCATACCGCCCTACTCCAGCCAGAACCCCAGCAACAGCAGCACCGCCACCCCGATCATCAGCGGCACGGCCAACTGCCGAAAGCGCCGCTCGTAGCGTGTCAGGCCGTCGATCCAAGCCATCGCCCTTTTTTCCTGCGCCACCAGCCGGGCTCGCAGGCGTGAGCCACGTGTTTCGAGGCCATCGCCGAACGCCTTCAGGCCGACGCCGAAGCGTCTCGTCAGGGCAGCATAGAGCCACCAGAGATCCCCCGGCATCAGCCGCCAGACGACGCGCCGTCGCCGGGTGATATCCGCAAGCCCGTAGAAACCCAGGCCCGCCAGCGCCAGGCCTGCGCCCGCCGGCCACAGCAGGCCCGGCAGCTCGTCGGGCGGTGGCCACGGGGCGTCGACCACGCCTCCGGCAACGGGTAGCCAGAGCGGCAAACTGGTGGCGGCCACGATAGCGAACAGCCAGGCCAAGGGCATGGCTCCGAGCAAGGGTATGGCATGGAGACCCCGCTCGCGCCACTGCCGCCATAGCGCCCGTGCCATCAGTAGCGTGGTGCCCACGGCAGCGAGGCTCAGCCAGGTGAGCAGGGCGCCATGACCTCCCTCGTACAGCACGCTCTTGAACGCCCACTTGCTGGCCAGGCCGGAAGCCAGCGCGCCTGTCAGCGAGAGCGCCGGCAGCGCCAGCAGCGGCCACAGCAGCCAGGTCGGCAGCCTCGGCGGGTGTTCGCTGATGCCGATGCCCAGGAACAGCGCCCCCTTGGTCATGCCGTGGTGAGCGGCGAACAGCACTACCGCCACCGACAGCGCCGGCCATAGCGCCGGGTCGGTCAGGCCGATGCCCACCAGGGCGGTGAGCATGCCCATCTGGCTGACGCTGGAGTAGGCCAGCACCGCCTTGGGATGGCGCTGAGTGATGCCGAACAGGGCCGCGCCCAGTGCCCCCGCCACGCCCAGCACCGTCACCAGGCGCCCCAGGGGCTCGAGCCCGGCAGCCGGGTCACCCAGCGGCAGTACGCTGAGCCAGCCCACCAGGCCCGCCTTGATCATCACCCCGCTGAGTATCGCACTGGCCGGCGTCGGGGCCACCGGATGGGCCAGCGGCAGCCAGACATGAAGCCCCACTACCCCGGCCTTGACGCCGAACCCCAGCCACAGCATGGCCGCCATCCAGGGACCCTGTTCGGCGACCGCGATGCTCTCACGCAGGCCGGTAAGGGTCAGCGTTTCCGCACTGCCCGCCGCCCAGAGCAAACCGCCGAGGATCAGCGCCTCGCCGAACAGGGCCATGATCAGATAGGCCCGCCCCCCAAGGTGGGCGTCGCGGTTATCGGCGTGGACCACCAGGCCATAGGCGGCGAAGGTCATCACCGCGAAGCCCAGGTAGAAGCTGGGAATGTCCTCGGCCAGCAACAGCAGCAGATTGCCGGCAAGGGTCAGCGGCCAGAGCATGGCCAGGCCCGTCAGGCGGCGAAAGGTGTCGCCATCTCCCGCTTCGCCGGCCTGCTGCTCGGCAATCAGGTACCCCCGGGCATAGACCCCGGCCAGCCCCCATAGCAGGGCACTGAACAGCAGCCAGGGCCGACGCGCCTCATCGAGCTGCCACACGCCGCCAAGCAGCCACCCCTCCAGCAGCAGGGTCGCCTCACCCGGCCATAGCGCCAGCACCAGGGCCGGCAGCGGTGCCGAGGCCCACCAGGCATCCAGCAGCTTCGGCCGGGGGCCCGGTCGCCACAGCGCATCCTGCTCCATCACCAGCCGCAGCGGGCTTCGCAGCATCAGCACCAGGGGCCAGAGAACGGCCAGTATCAGCAGCAGCGTCGCGGTCATGGCAGGTACTCCTCCGTGGCCACGAGCGTTGCCAGGTCCAGCGGGCTGAAGGGCAGCCCGGCCAGCAGACCCGCCAGCAGACTGAACAGCGCCGTAGCCAGGGACGGCCACAGCAGCCAACCGCTGGTCTCGAAGCGCCCCAGGCAGCGCTCTTCGGGCCACTGCCCCTTGCCGTGTGCTGGCCCGGCACGAAACCATAGCCGGTGCAGGATCGGCAGGAAGTAGGCGGCATTGAGCAGGCTGCTGGCCACCAGCACGCCGATGACCCAGGGCATGCCGGCCTGCACGGCGCCCAGGCCCAGATACCACTTGCTGATGAAGCCGGCCACTGGCGGCAGGCCGATCATCCCCAGCGCGCCGACGGTGAAGGCCAGGCTGGTCAACGGCATGCGCCGTCCCGCCCCGTCGAGTTCGTCAATCCGGTGAATGCCCAGTTCCTCGGCGTAGTTCCCGGCGCAGTAGAACAGCGTCACCTTCATCAGGCCCTGGTGCATCAGATGGGCCAGCCCGGCAATGGTGCCGAAGGGGCCGAACAGGCTGATGCCAAGCACGATGTAGGAGACCTGGCTGATGGTGGAGTAGGCCAGACGCGGCTTCAGTTCCTGCTGCGCCAAGGCACGGATCGAGCCGTAGAGAATGGTGAAGACAGACAGCACTGTCAGCACAGTGAGCAGCCCAAGCTCGAAGGTCAGCTGGATGCCGTAGACGTCGTACACCAGGCGCACGATGCCGAAGGCGCCCGCCTTGACCACCGCCACCGCATGCAGCAAGGCGCTGACCGGTGCCGGTGCCACCATGGCCCGCGGCAGCCAGCCGTGCAGCGGCACCAGGGCGGCCTTGACCCCCAGCCCCAGCAGCATTACCAGGAACAGCCCGATAAGCAGCGGATGATACGACGGGGCCAGGTCGCGCAGCATCTCGCGCTCACCGAAGGTGACGTCCCCCACCAGTGCATGCATGCCCACGACCCCAAGCAGCAGCACCAGGCCCCCGGTCAGTGTGTAGCGCAGATAGACGGTGCCGGCAGCCAGCCCCGCCGGATGCCCCCGATGCACCACCAGCGGGTAGGTGGAGAGCGTCAGCAGCTCATAGAACAGCAGGAAGGTGAATAGATTACCGGCCAGGGAGATGCCAATGGTGCTGGCCACACAGAGGCTGAAGAAGGCGAAGAAGCGCTTGCGATTGGGGGAGTCCTCCAGGTAGCCGATGGCGTAGACCGTCGTGGCCAACCACAGCAGCGACGATAGACCGGCAAACATCATCCCCAACGCATCGACCCTGAGCAGGAACTCGACCCCTGGCACCACGGTGAAGCCGAACGCAAACTCTCGTCCCTGATAGAGCCCCACCACCATCAGCCCCACCAGCAGCAGCTTGAGCAGTGCCGCCGAGAGGTTGAGCGCCGCCCGTGCCCGCCAGGCCCGTTCCGGCAGCAGCAGGATCAGCGGCGCCACCAGCAGAGAGGTGGCAAGGGTGATCAGCGGCAGCCATGCCTGGCTCATGGCCCACCTCCCGTAATCTCCAGCAGCGCCAGGGGCCACGTCGCCGCCAGGCCCAGCACTAGCGAGGCAACGGCCAGGATCAGGGCGATCAGGTCCATTCTCAGGGGAACCGGCCGGTAGTCCTCCAGCTCCACATCCTCGACGAAGGAGTAGCGGAACACGCGGAACACATAGGCGGCGCTGAGCAGGGTGCCCACCGCCAGCACCAGGAGCCAGGGCCACTGCCCCGCCGCCAGTGCCGCATGGAGCAACAGCCACTTGGCGGTGAAGCCGGCGCTGGGCGGCAGGCCCACCAGGCTGATGGCGGCGATCCCGAAGCTCAGCAACGCCAGCGGGAAGCGCCGGCTGGCACCGGCCAGGCCCGACACCCGCGACTCGCCGGTGGCCAGCATCAGGTTGCCGACGGCCAGGAACATGGCGGCCTTGGCCAGGCTGTGGGCCAGCAGCTGCAGCCAGACGCCGTCCCAGGCGATGCTGGCCACCGCCGGGGCCGTGCCGATAAGCAGCGGGAAGGCGATCAGCAGGTAGCCCAGCTGCGACACCGTGGACCAGGCCACCACGTCCTTGAGCTTGTCGACCCGCCAGGCCAGCAGGCCGCCCCACACCACGGCCGCCGCCCCCATGCCACCCACCACCCAGGCCGCCACAGCTGCCTGGGGTGCGAATACCAGCCACAGCTGCAGTGCGATGAAGAACGAGGCCTTGATCACCAGGGCGGCATGCAGTGCGCTGACCGGCGTCCAGGCCGAGCCATGCACCGGCGCCAGCCAGGCATGCAGGGGAAAGGCCGCCGCCTTCAACAGCAGCCCGGCGCTCAGCAGCGCCATGGCCACCCACAGCACCGGACCCGCCTCGACCGTCTCGGCCAGCCCCGCCAGGTCCAGGCGCCCCCAGGCCCCCAGCAGCAGCGCCACGCCCAGCAGGAAGGCGAGCGAACCGATCAGGGCGAGCAGCAGATAGCGCATGCCCGCCGCCAGCGCATCCTCCCGCCCTGGCAGCAGCATGAGGCCCACCGCGCTCAGCCCCATCAGCTCCAGGCCGATGTAGAGCGTGAACAGGTCGGCGGCCAGCCAGATCAGCGACAAGCTAGCCGCCAGCAGCCCCATCAGCGGCCAGAGCCAGGCCGGCCCCCTGCCCTGGGCCTGCACCGCAACACGCAGATAGGCCGGGGCATAGGCGGCGCTTGCCAGCACCAGCAGCTGGGTGAGCAGCAGCAACAGCAGCGTCAGGCCATTGGCACGCCAATGCAGCATCAGGCCGCCGAGCTCAAGCACCCAGGCCTGGGTGCCCTGGGACACGACCAGCGGCGTCAGGGTCAAGAGCGGCAGCAGGGCCAGCAGCGACGCCAGAACCGCAGGCCAGCTGCGCTTGGGCCGACAGGCAGCGCCGAGCACACCCAGCAGCAATGGCAGAACGACGACCAGCAGCGCCATCACGCTGCTACCCGTCGTGGGTAGCTGGGTCGTCACCAGGCCCAGGCGTTCGATCATGACGCCTGCCCGCCGCTGGCCGAAGCCGGCTCCCGGCTCGGCACCAGGGCACCCAGGCGACGAACCAGCAGCGCGCCCAGCGCCGTGCCGAGCAAGGCCACGACCAGGCCGGTAAACACCAGCCCCTGGCCCGCGGCGGGCGCCGTCTCGCCCACCAGGGACATCAACAGCAGGAAGATACCGGTACCGGTGACATTGAATGCCAGCAGCCGACGCAGGAGATGGGTATGCAGGGCGAAGGCCCATAGCCCCAGGCCGATCAGCACCAGCCCGCTCCAGCGCGCCAACAGGCTGCCATCGCTGGCCGGCAAGCTGCCCAGGGCGGTCGCGAGCATGCCAAGGATGGCTAGAACGGGTAACAGGTGGAAGAGCCCCCGCCGCCAGATCAGCGGGACAGGGTCCCTGGCATGGGCCAGCCGAGCCGTCGGCGTTCTCCCGGCGAGGCCAACGCCAAGGGCGTGGAACAGGAAGCCGCCCGTCAAGGCGGCTCCCAACAGGGTTTCCAGCAGCGCCAGCCAGAGGAAACCCAGCTTCCACCAGGCCAGCGCCACGGCGAGGGCAAACAGCACGAACAGCGAACAGGCGCGAACCAGATGGCGATCGAGAAGGACAAAGGCCGCCAGCAATACAGGCAGCGTTACCAACAGCACATCGTCAAGTGGGGGCATAGGCAGCGCGACGCCTTATTTATCGTTACGGTTGACGACCTTCTCGATCAAGGCTTCGCTTTCGCTGCTTGAGCCCTCCTTGAGCATTTTAGCGGCTTCTTCATAGGAACAGAGATGGTGGTTGCAGGAAGCACAGACCACCTTGTCGTCGGGATTATGAGCTCCCGACACGCGGTAGAGGTGGCTGCCGCAATTGGGGCAGGCCTCGGGCAGGCGTAAGTCCTCGGAAAGATCGGGCATCGTCACAGTCTCCTTGTGATTGATTGCAAAGGCGTCAAAGCCAAGGTTTCAATAAAGAAACCTTGGGGTTTATCCTGCCTGACTCAACCCCAAAGGGCCAATTCCTACCCGGCTATCGCTTACAGACCCAGTTTTTCCGCAACGTAGTCGGCGTCCTTGTCACCCCGGCCGGAGAGGTTGATCAGGATATGTTCACCCTTGGGCAGCGTGGGGGCTACCCGCATCGCCCAGGCCACCGCATGGGCACTCTCCAGCGCCGGGATGATCCCCTCCACGCGCGACAGTGTCAGGAAGGCTTCCAGGCACTCATCGTCACTGGCCGTCTCGTAGTCGACCCGACCCAGCTCCTTCAGGTGGCTGTGCTGCGGACCGACGCCAGGATAGTCGAGGCCGGATGCAATGGAGTGAACCGGCATCGGGTTGCCCGCCTCGTCCTCCAGCACGTAGCAGGCCATGCCGTGGATCTCGCCGGGCTTGCCCAGGGTCAGGGTGGCGGAGTGGCGCTGGGTGTCGAGTCCCTCGCCGGCGGGCTCAACACCCACCAGATGCACCGACTCGTCTTCGAGAAAGGCGGGGAACATGCCGATGGCGTTGGAGCCGCCGCCGACACAGGCGGTGACGTGGTCGGGAAGGCGGCCGTGGCGCGCCAGGAACTGCTCGCGCGCCTCGCGGCCGATTACCGACTGGAAGTCACGGACCATCTTGGGAAACGGGTGCGGCCCCACCACCGAGCCGATGGCATAGATATAGTTCTGGGGATCCTTGAGGTACTCCTCGAAGGCGCTGTCGACGGCATCCTTCAGCGTCGCGGTGCCGCGGGTCACCGGCACCAGCTTGCAGCCCAGGATCTTCATCTTGGTGACGTTGGGGTGCTCCTTCTCGATATCCACCTGCCCCATGTGAATCTCGCAGGGGATCCCCACCAGGGCGCATGCCGTGGCCAGGGCCACGCCATGCTGGCCGGCACCGGTCTCGGCGATCACCTTGGTCTTGCCCATGAACTTGGCCAGCAGGGCCTCGCCCAGGCAGTGATTGATCTTGTGAGCGCCGGTATGGTTGAGGTCTTCGCGCTTGAGGTGGATCTGCGCCCCACCGAGCTTCTCGGAGAGCCGACGGGCATGGAAGATCGGGCTGGGCCGGCCGACATAGTCAGAGAAGAGCTCGGCAAGCTCCTGCTGAAAATCCTCGCGCACGCGGATCTCTTCATAGGCGGCATCGATCTCGTCCATGACCCGCTTCAGTTCGGGCGGAATGAGCTGGCCGCCGAAACGGCCGAAGTAGCCCTGGGAGTCGGGAAGATTGGCAAAGGGGGAAGTGCTCATGGCGTAATCCTGACGGCATCCGAAGTATCCGCTCATCTTGCCCAGCCCGGCCATGGCTGTCGAGGCAGACCTTGGATGAAACGGGCCTCAGGCGGCCAGCAATAGTCCCGCATTGAGCAGGATCAAGCTTCCCAGCAATACCCCGACCTTGAGGCCCATCAACGGAAGCAGCGGCTCAAGCACGCCCCGCTCCACATCGGCCGGCAGACACCAGAGCCCACGGGCCAACCAGACGGCAGCTGGAATGACCAGCCACATCAGCCAGGCCCCGGCGGGCAGCGCACCGGTGAGCCAGGCCAGCGGAATGACGGCGAAGGCGGCAAGCACCAAGGCCGCCGAGAGCCGGGCCGCACGAAGGGCCCCTAGTCGGATGGCCAGGTGATCGCGTCCCACGCGCCGGTCGGGCTCGATATCGGGAAGCTGGTTGACCAGCAGCAGCGCGCTGACGAGCAGCGTCGGAACCAGCGAGGCCGTCAGCACCGTAAGCGAAAGCGTTCCGGTGAGCGCCTGGTAGGCGCCCGCCACCATCAGGATGCCGAAGCCTGCTCCCGGCGCCATCAGGCAGAGCCAGGGCCGCCGGGTCAGCCAGCCGGTATAGGCGACGACCAGCAGCAGGCCCAGCAGCCCGTAGGGCAGCATCACCGCTCCCACCTCCCACAGGAAGCCTGCACCGATCGCCACTAAGCCGGCCAGGCAGGCCCAGGCGGCCACCCGCACGGCACCGGCGGCCGCGGGATTCTCCGGCAGCGAGCCGCTTCCCCCCGAAAACGGCGTCCGGGTGGTGAGACTGTCCAGCCCGCTACGGTAATCATGATGTTCGTTGAACAGATTGACAGCGGCATGGGCCAGGAGCGCCGCGATCATGACCAGCAGGATATCGAGCCCCGCCGGCGAATGGCCGTCGAACCAGGCTGCGGTAACCGCCAGGCCGGCGCACAGGGGAGCCAGCACCAGGAAGTTGGGTCGACTGCTGCGCAGGCAGGCGTGCAGGGACGCCCCTGGTGCAACCCGTTTCATGTGATTTCCGCCCTGGGTCTGCGCGCCGACCCTAACGGGCCAGCCGCTGGCTCAGCCACTTGCCGATATCGCCGATCTGCTGGGGGCAGACCGCATGGGCCATGGGATAGCTGCGATAGTTCGCCGGGTGGCCCAGCGACAGCAGCTTCTCGTAGCCCGCCTTGCCCAGCTGCTCGGGTACCACCGGATCGAAGGAGCCGTGGTGTACTTCCGCCGGCAGGTCACGGTTGGCCTCGGCCAGGGGGACGCTGTCGGCGGTGGCGAAATAGGTGGAGAGCGCCAGCAGGCCGCCCAATGGCTCGGGGAACGAGAGCGCCGCGTGATAGGCCACCGCGCCCCCTTGGGAGAAGCC
This sequence comes from Halomonas chromatireducens, assembly GCF_001545155.1. NCBI lineage: Bacteria > Pseudomonadati > Pseudomonadota > Gammaproteobacteria > Oceanospirillales > Halomonadaceae > Halomonas > Halomonas chromatireducens. The sequence continues at coordinate 2,058,221 of NZ_CP014226.1, forward strand.
GGCCAGAATGATCCGCCGGCTGTCGATGCCGTGGCCGATCTGCTCCCTGATCAATTCCTGGATGCGCTCGGCGGAGGCCACCAGCTGCTTCTCGTCGACGCGGCGATCGAGACTCATCTCCAGGATGTCGTACCAGGCCGGCATGACCATGCCGCCATTGATGGTTACCGGGAGGCGCGGCGCATGGGGCAGGATGAAGCGAACGTTGGCATCGGCCGGCAGCGGCAACGCCGGGACCAGCGGTTCGAAGTCGTGGCCGTCGGCGCCCAGGCCGTGAAGGATGAAGACGCAGGCATCGGCGGGCTTGCCGCTCTTCGGCTCGATGATCAGTTCATCGTGGCTACTCATGAGCTTGGTTCCAATCTAAGGAATGGGCGAAAAGCGACACCCTATCGTAAAGCCGGGTTCACCGCGAGCAAGCACCGCTCAAAAGCCCCAGAACAGGGGGATCAGCGTCAGCGCCGTGGCCGCCACCAGCAGGTTGAGCAGCCCGCCCACGCGGAGGTAATCGCCGAAACGGTAGCCACCGGGTCCGTAAACCATCAGGTTGGTCTGGTAGCCGATGGGGGTGAGGAAGCTCGCCGAGGCGGCGAACATGACTGCCACCACGTAGGGCATGGGACTCACCCCCAGGCTTTCGGCGCTGGCCATGACCACGGGAAAGACGATGACAGCCGCAGCGTTGTTGGTCACCAGTTCCGTAAGCAGCGCCACCAGCACATAGGTACCGAGCAGTAGCAGCCAGGGGTTGCCACCGGCGAGCTCCAGTGCCATGCCTGCCAGTATGCCGGCGGCACCGGAACTCTCCAGTGCCGCCCCGAGGCCGAAGGAGGCGGCAATGGTCAGCAGTACCTGGGTGTCCAGGCCCCGCTTGGCCGCTCCCACCGAGCAGCATCCGGTGACCAGCACCAGCAGGGCACCCAGCATGGCGGCGTTCATCATGCTCATCACGCCGAAGGTGGCAAGCCCCACCACTCCAAGCAGGATGCTCCAGGCCAGCCAGGCCTTCTCATGCACCGGGCGCGCTGCGCCATTGAGCTGGCTGATCAACAGGAAGTCCCGGGACTGACGGTGGCGCTCGATGAACGGAGGGCGTGCCTCCAGCAGCAAGACGTCGGAGGGCTGCAGGCGCACCTGCCCCAGGTTGCCGGCGACCCGCTCACCGCCGCGGCATACGGCCAGCACGGCAGCCCCGTATAGCGTACGGAAGTGGCCATCGCGTATGCGTTGTCCCACGAACTGGCACTGGTCGGAAACCACCGCCTCGACCAGCCTGCGCTCCTTGAAATCCTTCTCCAGGCTGGAATCACCATGGAGCGACGGCACCAGCCCGCGAATCTGCTGCAACTCTACTGCCGCCGCCGAGGTCCCGGCGAAGACCAGCCGGTCGCCGGCCTTGAGCCGCTCCCCCGGCCCCACCACGCTGACGATATTGCCACCACGCTCGATCTCCACCAGGAACAGCTCCTGCAGGTGCCGCAGGCCAGCCTCCTCCACCGTCTTTTCGACCAGAGGGCCGCCAGGCTCCACCTCCATCTCGATGGTGTATTCCCGGGGGTTCTCGAAGGCCTGGGTCGCATCACGGCGCTGGGGCAGCAGGCGGTGCCCAATGAAGAGCAGATAGATCAGGCCAACTGCGGCAACAGGGATGCCAACCAGGGCGATATCGAATAGCCCCATGGCCAAGTCCGGGTAGCGCTCTACCAGCAGGCCGTGTACCACCAGGTTGGTACTGGTGCCGAACAGGGTAATGGTACCGCCCAGGATCGAGGCAAAGCTGAGCGGCATCAGCAGTCGGTGCGCGGGTATCCTCAGGCGCCGACTCCAGCTGAGCACGGCGGGGGTATAGGGGGCCACCACCGGCGTGTTGTTGAGAAAGCCGCTGAGCGCCGCGACAGGTATCAGGAGCCGCACGCGCGCACCGCCCGGGGTTCGCGGGCGCCCCAGCACGAAGCGAATGATCAGATCGATGCCGCCGGTGTCGCGAATGCTCGCCACCAGCACATAGAGAAAGGCCACGGTGAACAGGCCGCTGTTGGAAAAGCCGGCCAGCGCATCACCGCTATCGATGACCCCCAGCGTCAGCAGCAGAACCAGGGCGCCAAGCAGCACCATGTCAGGCCCGATCCGCGTCAAGGCCATCAGCGGGAAGACCGCGATGACAACACTGAGTGCGATCCAGGCGTCGAAGGGCATGGGGTAGTTCCGTCGGAAATTAAGGCCCCATTGTGCCTAACGACACTTATTCCATAAAGATATTTGTGGAGATTTATCTATTCGTTAATCGAATATAATGATTTGGTATACCCTCTCAAAAAGCAGGGTCCGCTTTCGCGGACCCTGCTCAGCACTGCCTGAGGCAGCGCACATCAGATCAAACCGGGTCGGTGAAGACTCAGTCGACGACCTTGATGTTGGAAGCCTGGAGGCCTTTCTTGCCCTGGGTGACGTCGAAGGAAACCTTCTGGCCGTCTTGCAGGGTCTTGAAGCCGTCAGCCTGGATCTCGGAGAAGTGGGCGAACAGATCGTCGCCGTTGTCGTCCGGAGAGATGAAGCCGAAGCCCTTGGTGTCGTTGAACCACTTGACAGTACCAGTAGCCATTGTCGAATGTCCTCGAATAGCATTGTGATTTACCGGGAAATACCCGAGTTGCAGTGGGTAAGACAAGAAACTGTTCACCGGGAAATCGATGCCATGAGCCTTCGATGACCACTTGCGATGTTCGTCTTGCTACCAACTGAGCCTAGCTTGGCTCCTGCGCCTGCAGACGTCAAATGCTAATTCACAAATGCCGAATGCAGAAAGGGCTCGCCTGAGCGAGCCCTAACCTGTGCTACCTCGCGGTAGCGCACATCATGTCAATCGATTAGTCGACGGACTTGATGTTGGAAGCCTGAAGGCCTTTCTTGCCCTGGGTGACGTCGAAGGAAACCTTCTGGCCGTCTTGCAGGGTCTTGAAGCCGTCAACCTGGATCTCGGAGAAGTGGGCGAACAGGTCGTCACCGCCTTCGTCCGGAGAAATGAAGCCAAAACCTTTAGTGTCGTTGAACCACTTAACTGTACCAGTAGCCATTATCGAATTCCTCGAATAGCGTTAGATGTTACCGGGAAATACCCGAGTTATGCTGGGTAAGACAAGAAACTTTCACCGGGAGATCGACGCCATGAGCCTTCGATGACCACTTGCGATGTTCCACTTGCTAACCAACTGGCGCCAAGAATGCGCCTTTGGCAGGCCCACGTCAAACACTATTTCATCGAAAAGCCTCAAAAGCGACCAAACACAACACCTCCTTGACGGACCGCACCGGCCCGTACTGGGCCTGGGCACGGCGCGGTCGTATTACGACCGCTCCGCCAGGATCCAGCCTGCCGCCTTCTCGGCAATCATCAGGGTCGGGGAGTTGGTATTGCCACTGGTGATGGTCGGCATGATGCTGGCATCCACCACCCGCAGCCCCTCGACGCCGCGCACCCGCAGGTGCGAGTCCACCACCGCCGTGGGGTCGTCGTCGCGCCCCATCTTCGCCGTGCCCACCGGATGGAAGATGGTGGTGCCGATATCGCCCGCCAGCCGTGCCAGCTCGTCGTCTGTCTGATACTCGAGCCCGGGCTTGACCTCCTCGGGACGATACTTGGCGAAGGCCGGCTGCTCGGCAATGCGGCGGGTGACCCGCAGCGAGTCCGCCGCCACCTTGCGATCCTCCTCGGTGCTCAGGTAGTTGGGCGCGATGGCCGGCGCCTGGCGCGGGTCACGGCTCTTGATGCGCACGCTGCCGCGACTGGTGGGATTGAGGTTGCACACGCTGGCCGTGATCGCCGGATAGTCGTGCAGCGGCTGGCCGAAGGCTTCCAGGCTCAGCGGCTGGACGTGGTATTCAATATTGGGGTGCTCGTACTCGTCGCTGCTGCGGGTGAAGGCGCAGAGCTGGGAAGGCGCCATGCTCATGGGGCCGGTACGCTTGAGCACATACTCCATGCCGATCTTTGCCTTGCCCATCCAGGAGGCGGCCAGGGTATTGAGCGTCTTGGCCCCCGTGACCTTGTAGACAGAGCGGATCTGCAGGTGGTCCTGCAGGTTCTCCCCCACGCCGGGCAGCTCGTGTACCAGGGGAATGTCGTGCTCGGCCAGCAGAGACGCCGGCCCGACGCCAGAGAGCTGCAAGAGCTGCGGCGAGCCGATGGCGCCGGCGGCCAGGATCACTTCACGGGTCGCCCTAACCTGGCTGATGACGCCGTCGCGCTCGAGCTCGACGCCGGTAGCACGAGGCTTGCCCTCGCTGCCACTCTCGAACAGCAGTCGGTGTACCTGGGTGGAGTGCCAGAGGACGAAGTTATCGCGCTTCACGCACGTCGGTCGCAGGAAGGCCTTGGCCGCGTTCCAGCGCCAGCCGCTACGCTGATTGACCTCGAAGTAGTCGACCCCCTCGTTGTCGCCGCGGTTGAAGTCGCGGGTACGGGGGATGCCGGCCTGCACCGCCGCCTCGGCGAAGTCATCCAGCACCTCCCACTTGAGGCGCTGCTTCTCCACCCGCCATTCGCCGCCATGGCCGTGGTAGTCGCGGTGTGCGGCGTCCGCATCGCCGCCCTCGTCGAGGCGGTAGTGGTGCTCGTGCTTCATGAAGTCCGGCAGGCAGTTCTCCCAGCGCCAGGCGTCATCGCCCACCAGCTCGGCCCAGCCGTCGTAGTCCCGGGCCTGGCCGCGCATGTAGAGCATGCCGTTGATGCTGGAGCAGCCGCCCAGGGTCTTGCCCCGGGGAAAGATAAGCGAACGGCCGTTGAGCCCCTTGTCGGGCTCGGTGCGAAAGCACCAGTCGGTGCGCGGATTGTTGATGCAGTAGAGGTAGCCCACCGGGATGTGCACCCAGTGATAGTTGTCGCGCCCCCCGGCCTCGATCAGCAGCACCCGGTTATTCGGGTCTGCACTCAGGCGGTTGGCCAGCAGGCAGCCGGCGGTGCCGGCGCCTACCACGATATAGTCGAATTCCTGCTCTGCCATGACGTGCTCTCTCTCGACATGCCGCCGGCAATCTAGGCCAACAGCAAAGCGTCTCTTGTAGTACGGCAGTTGATGCCCGTTCGAGGCTGCTCCGAGGGGAAGACCCCGGATCGCCGGACCGTCGATGAGGCGCTGTGAACCCATCCCTGGGCGCTACATTTGCCATCCCTGGCAAATGACCTCCTCTTCGGTCTCCCCTCGGCGCCTCTCACTAGCGTCTTTGCCCATGCTGAAGCCTAGTCGGCAGGGACTACTTATGGGTCGGCATGGCGAACTCGGCGCCGGCGTTGATCGAGTCCGACCAGCGCTGCATGATCGACTTCTGCTTGGTGTAGAAGCGCACGCCCTCTTCGCCGTAGGCGTGCGTATCGCCGAACATGGAGCGCTTCCAGCCGCCGAAGCCGTGCCAGGCCATGGGTACCGGGATCGGTACGTTGATGCCCACCATGCCCACCTGAATGCGGCGACCAAATTCGCGCGCCACGCTGCCGCTTTCGGTGAAGCAGCTCACGCCGTTGCCGAACTCGTGGTCGTTGATCAGCTGGATTGCCGTGGCGATATCGGGCACCCGCACGCAGGCCAGCACCGGACCGAAGATTTCCTCGCGGTAGATGGTCATCTCCGGGGTGACGTGATCGAACAGCGAGCCGCCCATCCAGAAACCCTCGGCGCAGCCCTCGCCGGTCGTGGCGCTATCGAAGTCACGGCCGTCGACCACCAGTTCGGCACCCTCTTCCACGCCCTTGTCGATATAGCCGGTGATGCGCTGGTGTGCCTGAGCGGTGACGATGGGCCCCATCTCGGCATCGAGCTCCATGCCGTTCTTGACCTTGAGCGACTTCGCCCGCTCGGCCAGGCGCGGCACGATCTGATCGGCCACGTCGCCCACCAGCACCGCCACGCTGATCGCCATGCAGCGCTCGCCGGCGCTGCCGTAGGCGGCACCGATCAGGGCGTCGACGGCCTTGTCCAGATCGGCATCGGGCATCACCACCATGTGGTTCTTGGCGCCGCCCAGGGCCTGGACACGCTTGCCGTGATGCGCACCCCGCTCGTAGATCAGGTTGGCGATGGGGGTGGAACCGACGAAGGAGAGCGCCTTGACGTCTGGGTGTTCGATCAGCGCCTCGACCGAGGCCTTGTCGCCCTGGACCACGTTGAACACGCCATCGGGCAGGCCCGCCTGCTTGAGAAGGTCGGCGATCAACAGCGAGGGGCTGGGGTCGAGGGGGCTCGGCTTGAGGATGAAGGTGTTGCCGGCGGCGATGGCCAGCGGGAACATCCACATCGGTACCATCACCGGGAAGTTGAAGGGAGTAATGCCCGCCACCACGCCCAGCGGCTGGCGCATCGTCCAGTTGTCGATGCCGGTGCTGACCTGCTCGGTGTAATCGCCCTTGAGCAGCTGCGGGATGCCGCAGGCGAATTCGACGATATCGATGCCGCGAGCCACCTCGCCTTGGGCGTCGGTGAATACCTTGCCGTGCTCGGCGGTGATGGCCTGGGCCAGCTCATCCTTGTGGGCGTTGAGCAGCTCCAGGAAACGGAACATCACCCGGGCGCGGCGAATCGGCGGGGTATCGGCCCAGCTCGGGAAGGCGGCCTTCGCCCCTGCCGCGGCGCGGTCGACGTCGGCCGAACCGGCCAGGGCCACCTGACCGGTCACCTGGCCGCTGGCGGGGTTGGTCACCGCCCGGCGCTGGGGGGCCTCGGCCGCGATACGCTGGCCGTCGATATAGTGATCGATATTGGTCGTTGTCATAATGGTTGCCTCAGTTCGATGCGTTCTGCCAGGAAATCTGTGCTAGCTACCAGAGTAACGCGCTACTCGTGGCAATCAATTGAGTAATTCCTAACCAGGATATAAGCTTTTCTTATAATACAGGGGAGACCCCTCCCCCCCGCCCCTCCCTTCTTCTCCCTGGAGCGCGCCATGCAGGACCTGCAAACCCTCCGCGCCTTCATCACCGTGGCACGGGAAGGCAGCGTGTCCCGCGCCGCCGAAAAGCTCCACCTGACCCAGCCGGCGGTCAGCCTCAAGCTCAAGCAACTGCAGGAAAGCCTCGGGCTGGCCCTATTCCAACGCCGCCCCCAGGGCTTGAAGCTGACCGCCGATGGCTACGCCCTGCTGCCCGCCGCCGAAAGGACCCTGGCGGCCATGGCCGCCTTCGAACAGAGCGCCCAAGCACTCCACAGCACGCTGCGCGGACGGCTGAAGATCGGCACTATCGTCGACCCGGAGTTCATCCGGCTGGGTGCCTTCCTGCACCGGCTGGTGGGTCGCGCACCCCAGCTTGAGACAGAACTACAGCACGGCATGAGCGGCAGCGTATTGAAATGGATCCGGCGCGGCGAGCTGGATGTGGGGTTCTATCTGGCGCCATCGGGCGAGGGGCCGGGAGACGATTCGCAGGATGTGGCGCACCGGGAACTGACACAGTTTCACTACCACGTGATCGCCCCCGCCGGCTGGAGCGGGCGACTTACCCGCACCGACTGGCCGAGCCTGGCCGCCCTGCCGTGGATCGTGACCCCGCAGGAATCCGTCCATCACCGGCTGCTGCAGGGTGTGCTGCAACCCCAGGGGCTTGCCCCCAATGGCGTGGCCCAGGTGGATCAGGAGGCCTGCATGCTGGACCTGGTGCGCGCCGGCGTGGGGCTCAGTCTCGCCCGCGATGCCCTGGCCATGGCCGAGCGCCAGGAGCGTGGCCTGGTGGTGGTCGAAGGGGTTCGCCTGCCCTGCTCGCTGAACTTCGTCTGGCAGCACCAGCGCGGCGATGAACCCGTCATCGTCATGGCGGAATGCAACGAAGACACCAATGCATCGCTTGACGACAAGGCACTTGTAGGACGCGCCGAGTGGATTGGCTTGCCCGACATAGGCACTTATCTTAGGGCTCGTGTCGATTCCGGTGCCAATACGTCCTCTCTTTCAGCCAAGGACATCACCCGTTTCGAACGCGATGGCGAAGATTGGGTGCGTTTCAGATTGGGCATCACTGATGACGATATCGTGGTCGACAAGGTCCGCAACGAATGGATCGAGGCGCCTGTCGAGCGGCGCGTACGCATCGTGCAGGCCGCCGGCAGCGAATCGCGTCCCGTTGTCAGCCTGCTGATGACCCTGGGGTCGATTCGCGAGCCGGTTGAGTTCACCTTGAATGACCGCACCCATCTCAACTTTCCCGTACTGCTGGGACGCCGATTCCTGATGGATATCGCGCTGATCGATGTCGCCGAGACTTACCTGCATCCAAGACCCGAATTCCCCGGAGGTCGACCTGCTGCAGAGGCGGAGCAGGACGATCTCAACGATCAGGAGGAGGAAGACGCTGAATAGCGGCGCCTCCAGCCCCAACAAGGAAGCTTCATGTCACGATTGCCCTTCTATCTTATTGTAGGCTTGCTGATGGTGGTGGGCATCGGCATGAGCGTGCATCGGCACGTCCAGTTCGAGGTTCCCTGGACCCAGGGGGAGCAGCGAACAATATGGGAAGTGGAAGCAATCATCGATTTCACCGCCCTGGGCGATCCGGTACGCGTGGACCTTGCCCTGCCCCAACATCAGCGCGGCTATCGCCTCCTGACCGAGAATACGGCCTCACCGGGCTATGGCCTGTCGTTTCTCCAGGACGAAACCGGTCGCCGCGCCCAGTGGTCGATACGTGAAGCGGCCGGCAGCCAGCAACTCTACTACTCGGCGCGCCTGCTGGTGACAGAGGACCGACGTCAGCGTGAGTTGCCAGTGCCCCCCCTGCGCGAAGTGATCTGGGAGCGCCCCTACGATACTGCAGCCGCCCAGGTAATCGAGCGCGCCTGGACTCGAAGCGCCGACCCCTACACCTTTGCCCGCGAGCTGATTCATGACTTCAGCGAGGATCGTCAGGGTGAAAACGCCCGACTCCTGTTGACCCAGTTCGATCGCAGTACGCTGCTGGTCAGGCTGCTGAACCAGGCCGGCGTCCCCGCGCGCGAAGCCAGCGGGCTGCTCCTTGAAGACGGACGTCGCCGCCAGACGCTTACCCCCTGGATCCAGGTCTTTGCGGGCGAAGACAATTGGTCAATCTTCAACCCGACAACCGGGCAACAGGGACAACCCGAGAACCTGCTGCTGTGGGAGAGCGGCGGTCGTGCCGTACTGGAGGTCCAGGGAGGAACCAACTCCCGGGTGACCTTCTCGATGCTGTCACGCAATCAGCCTGCCGCCGCCGCCGTGCGCAGCCAGCTGGCCGATGACACCCTGCTGAATTTTTCTATACATAGCCTCCCTCTCGAAGAGCAGGCCCTGTTCCAGACCATTCTGCTGATTCCGATCGGCGCGCTGGTTGTGGTTTTCCTGCGGATCATGGTGGGAATCAAGACCTCCGGCACCTTCATGCCGGTGCTGATCGCACTGGCCTTTATCCAGACTACCCTGCCCACCGGGCTCATCGGCTTTCTCCTGATCGTTGCCGTCGGCCTGGTAATCCGAAACTACCTTTCCTATCTCAACCTCCTGCTGGTCGCGCGAGTGTCGGCGGTGATCATCACGGTCATCGCCATCATCTCGATCTTCTCGGTGCTCTCTTACCGCGTGGGCCTCAATGCCGGGCTGACCATCACTTTCTTCCCGATGATCATCCTTGCCTGGACCATCGAGCGTATGTCGATCCTTTGGGAAGAGGAAGGTCCCAAGGAGGTGCTCATTCAGGGTGGTGGCAGCCTGGTCACGGCCGTATTGGCCTACCTGGCCATGAACAACCCCTGGATCCGCCACATCACCTTCAATTTTCTTGGCGTTCAGCTCATCATCATGTCGCTGATCCTGCTGCTCGGGAACTATACAGGGTACCGCCTACTCGAATTGCGGCGCTTCAAGCCTGTTACCGAGGACTGACACCATGTGGGCAAGACCTAGCCAATTGCTGGAGCGCGGTATCATCGGCATGAACCGCCGCAACATTCGCTACATCGGTCGCTACAACGACCGTCGGCTCTACCCGCTGGTGGACGACAAGCTGCAGACCAAGCTGCTGGCCGAGCGGTACGGCATCACGACGCCGGCGCTGATCAGCACCGTGACGACTCAGTTCGGCATCAAGCAACTGCAGAAGATGGTGGCGGGACACGAAGGCTTCGTCATCAAGCCCGCCAAGGGTAGCGGCGGCAAGGGTATCCTCGTCATCGACCGCATCGATGGCGACGGCTTCATCAAGCCCAGCGGCGTACGCCTGGAATTGAAAGACCTCGAGCGACACGTCTCCAACATCCTGTCAGGGCTCTATTCACTGGGCGGCACCCCGGACGTAGCGATGATCGAAGCCCTGATCAACTTCGATGAGCACCTCTCCGAGTACACCTACGAAGGTGTGCCGGACATCCGCGTCATCATCTTTCAAGGCTACCCGGTGATGGCCATGATGCGCCTTTCCACTGCCGCCTCCGACGGCAAGGCAAACCTTCATCAGGGCGCCGTGGGGGTGGGGCTCGACATCGCCTCGGGTACCGCCGTGCGGGGCGTGCAGTTCGATCGCCCGCGGCGCGAGCACCCCGATACCGGACACGAGCTGGCCAGCCTGCTCATACCCGACTGGCAAAATCTATTGGAGCTGGCCGCCGGCTGCTTCGAGATGACCGGGCTTGGCTACCTCGGCACTGATATGGTGATTGACCGCAACCGCGGACCCATGCTGCTGGAGCTCAACGCCCGCCCCGGCCTCGCGATCCAGATGGCCAATGGGGAAGGCCTGCGTTCACGCCTGGACCTGATCGAAAAGCAGCCTGCCGGCCTCGGTGTGGCAGAGCGCGTAGCCTTTGCCCAACTGCACTTTGCTCGCTGTGGAGAGCTTAAGAATATGGCTCCTCGCCCCCAGCCGCTGGCCGCCCCTCTGTCCAGCGCGTAGAATGGGACAATCTTCCCAGCATCGGGTCACCCATGACCGATTCACATAGCCTGCTGCAACAGGCAGAAAGACAGTGTCAGCGCCACGGAGTACGCTTCACCCCGATTCGCAGGCGCGTCCTGGAAATGATCGCCGGAGCCACCGGTGGCATAAAGGCCTACGACCTTCTCGACCGCCTGGCCGTCGAGCATGCCGCCGCTCGCCCCCCGACGATCTATCGCGCCCTCGACTTCCTGATCGAGCAAGGTCTGGTGCATCGCATCGAGTCGCTGAACGCCTACGTGGCCTGCCCCTGCCCCGAACATGCACACGGCTTTCAGCTGCTGATCTGTCGCCATTGCGGTCGGGTCGAGGAACTGCATCTGGATGAGGTCAACGATCAGCTCAACACTCAGGCGCGCCATTTCGGCTTTCGCGTCGAACGCCAGACCATCGAGCTGCTGGGTAGCTGTGATGTCTGTCTAAAGGCCACTGCTCGCGCCTGACGTCAGTGCCCGAGCTCAATACCGTATTGTGGAACCGTTATGGTCAATACCTTCAAGGAACTCGAACGGGCCGAGCTCAACGCACAACGCCCCCTAACCGCGATTCTTGCTGCCATCCGCTTCAACGCCGACGGCTTGATCCCCGCCATCGCCCAACAGCATGACAGCGGCGAGGTGCTGATGATGGCGTGGATGAACCGGGAGGCGCTGGAAGAAACGCTGGATACCGGCAGGATCTGCTACTGGTCGCGCTCGCGGAACAAGCTGTGGCGCAAGGGAGAGTCCTCCGGCCAGCAACAGCACCTGCGCGACGCCCGCCTCGACTGTGACGGAGATACCCTGCTGCTGCAGGTGGAGCAAACCGGTCCCGCCTGTCATACCGGGCGGCGCAGCTGCTTCTACGTGGCGCTGGAGAATGACGTCGCGCGGATCAATAGCGAGCCACTGATCGACCCCGATACGCTCTACCAGAAGCCCCAGGAGGGACGCTGAGCGATGAATTGCCTGGCAGCCTGGCTCCATCGACTGGGGCGTCTGCTGGCTCGCGGGCTCGGCCTGCTCATGCTTGGCCTGGTGAAGCTCTACCAGATCACCTTGAGCCCCTTGCTGGGTCCCCGCTGTCGCTTCTGGCCCAGCTGCTCCCACTACACGGCGGAAGCGATCAAGATTCACGGGGCGTTCAAGGGAGGCTGGCTGGCCGCTCGCCGAATCGTGCGCTGCCACCCGGGTAGCGAAGGTGGGATAGACCCGGTACCCGGCGGGCCCAGCGAGCAGCTGTGCCGCGACGACCCTGAGCTCGACCAGGACTTCCGCTGCCGTTGCACCGGACATGCTTCGGAGCGCTGAAGCCCTACTGTCATCTCTGAATCATGGATACCCTGTAGTAGCCCGCTAACACCCTCCTTCAGCTCGGCCGTGCCAGACTGGTCAACGGCAACCCAACCACAACGAGCCGATCAGGAGATACGCCAATGTCCGCCAAACGTTTGCTCTTGCTATGTGGCGATTTCGCCGAAGACTACGAGACCATGGTGCCTTTCCAGGCCCTGCAGGCCGTGGGGCATCGTGTCGATGCCGTGTGTCCCGACAAGCGGGCCGGCGACAGCATTGCCACCGCCATCCATGACTTCGAGGGCGACCAGACCTACACCGAGAAGCCGGGACACCGCTTCACCCTCAATGCCGATTTCGCGGATATCGATCCCGCCGAGTACGACGGCCTGGTGATTGCCGGCGGTCGCGCCCCGGAATACCTGCGCCTGAACGACAAGGTCATTCAGCTTGTGCGTCATTTCTTCGATACCGACAAGCCGGTGGCGGCGATCTGTCACGCAGCCCAGCTTCTGGCGGCCGCCAGGGTACTGGAAGGCCGCACCTGCGCAGCCTACCCTGCTTGCCGCCCCGAAGTGGAGCTGGCCGGCGGGCGCTACGCCGACATCGCCGTGGACGATGCCGTGACCGATGGCAAGCTGGTCACCGCCCCGGCCTGGCCTGCTCACCCAGCGTGGCTCGCCCAGTTCCTGGTCGTTCTCGAGACACGCATCGAGCTATAGGCGCCAATCCGAAAGGCTCCCAGGAAGGGTTCTTAAGCGAGGTTCACTTCCAGCCACTTGCCCTGGCTCGCGCCCGACGCCATGATGGAAATGTCGGCCGGGCCAGCGAGGGAGGGAAACGGCATGTGCAGACTATTCATCGGCGCAGAGCCGGGTCTCTGGCAGCCTCAGACCCGCTCCATGCGGCTCGACGGGGTCTCCACCAGCGTTCGCCTGGAACGCTTCTTCTGGGCGGTATTGGAAGAGGTCGGCAGGCGCGACGGTCTCACGCTCAATCAGCTGGTGGCGAAGCTCTCACGGGAATGCACGGAAGCCGGACATGACCCCGCCAACTTCGCCTCCTTCCTGAGAGTCTGCTGCGGGCGCTATCAGGCACTGCAACTGGCGGGTGAGATACCGGTCGCGACTGACGTCTCGATCGGTAGCCTGGATGCCGAGGGTATTCTTGCGCGGGAGCGGGTGCGCCACATCGCGGCGCGCCCCGCGGCCTCGCGTCAGGCAGAGGCCGCCTCCCGCGCCGCCACTTCGTAGATCGTCTTCAGCATGGCGTGCAGCCCGTTGCTGCGCGTCGGCGAGAGATGCTTGTCCAGGCCCAGGTCCTGCATGAAGTGCGGGCTTGTGGCGCAAATCTCCCCAGCGGGGCGTCCGCTGTAGATGCGCAGCAGTACCGCAATCAAGCCTGACACGATGGCCGCATCCGAGATGGCATCGAAGTGGAGCATGTCCCCCTCGCGCCGATAGTGCATCCAGACATTCGACTGGCAGCCCTGGATCTTGCGCTCGGGCGTCTTCCACTCCTCGGGGAACGCCGGTAGCTGCTTGCCCATGTCGATGATGTACTGGTAGCGATCCATCCAGTTGTCGAACATCTCGAACTCATCCAGCAATTCCTGCTGCGCCTGTTCGGCGGTGGCTTCAGTCGTCATGGGAACTCCGTGGTTGGCATGTGCCCATTATACCGATTCATCCAGGGGTTCGTCCGCCCCAACCGGCAACCCGTGCAGCGATGACTGGCGATGCCACTCCTCATCCTCGGCGTGCAGGTAGCGAGCCGTGGTATCCAGTCGGGAGTGCCGCGCGGTACTCGCCAGGTAGCGAAGCTCCACGCCGGCCTGGGCCTGGTGCGTCAACGCCGTATGCCGCAGCCAGTGAGGTGTCGCTTGCCGCAGCCGCTGCACCTGCGCCTTGCCGCCCTGCTCGGCTTCCAGGGCCTCGGCGGCATCGCTGAAGGCTTCGCGAATCAGGCGATAGAGCTGGTTGTCGCCCAGGCCGCGGCGCCCATTCAGGCCGCGCAGCAACGGCGTATCCTCGCCGGACTCCGGCAAGGGTGCCAGGCCCAGGCCGGCTCGCCACTCCCCCAGCAATGCAAGCATGTCCTGCGGCACGGGAATGTACGCTAGCTTGTCGCCCTTGCCCACGACCCGCCACCACCAGCGCCCTTCCCGCATGACGAAGTCATCCATGCGTGTCGCCGCCATTTCACTGATCCGCGGCGCCAGAAGGTAGGCGAAGCCGAAGATCATGCGACGTCGAGAACGATTGAAGCGCGCCTTCGCACCGGCACCCTCCTCCAGCGGCCGTTCCAGCCATTGCCACAGCCACTCCCACAGCGGGCGCTCCAGGTAGCGCTCGATCCTGGACTGGCGGTTGTCGAGGCGACGGCGCTTGTCACGCATCAGGCGGAAGGGATTGTGTGCCACCCAGCCCGCCTCGACCAGCCAGGCAAACAGGCCCTGAAGAATCACCAGGCTCTGCCGACGACTGGCCGGTGACAGCGGTCCGCGAAACGGACGCCACTCCGGGGAATGCCTGGGTCTCGGTGTCAGTATCCAGTCGTCTCGCCGCTCTTCGGCCCAGCGGCCGGCAAGCAGATTGAGGCCGTCGGCATCCACCACCAGAGGCAATCCTGACATCAGCGATGACTGGAGCATGCCCTGTCCCCAGGCGCCCTGCCCAAGCCCCGGCCCCACCACAANGCTGAAGGCCGCGGCCACGCTGGCGGTGGCCACCGAGGTGCCGTCAACGGGCTCGCTGTCCTGGGTCTCGAAGTTGACCTCGCTGAGGTCGACGTCGCTGAGGGCAAGCGTCGGCACGTCGTCGACGATGGTAATGTTCAGCGTACCCGTCGCCGTCCCGCTGCCACTCGTCACGGTATAGATCAGTCCGGCCAGTGCCTCATCCAGGCCCTCTTCATGCAGCAGGTTGGTGTGCTGGGTGGCGGTGAACTCGCCGGTAGCGGGATTGACTTCGATGGTAAAGATCAGTGCTTCCCGATCACCGGAGAAAGCAGAGAGCGTATTGGAGTCCGCATCCCAGCTGAAAATCAGGTTTTCCTGTCCGACTTGGCTTTCTACGCCATCCATGCCGGCAAAGGTGACGCTGCCACCGCCACCGGAACCGAAGCTGAAGGGCAGCACGCCCGACGTGGTAGAGCCTTCTTCCGTGTTAAGCAGCTGGTCGGAAAGGAGAATTTCAAATTCACCGGCAGTGGGGGCAATAACCACTTCTTCCGCTTCTACCGGTTCTTCTTCCGCCTCGGCAAGCAGCAGGTCCGCTCCTTCGGTTTCCGGCGGCCCATCAAGATCGCCCAAGCCAAACTCGAAGGCCAGCGGGTCGACACCTTCCGCAATACGGGCCAGTTGCACGAAGCTGTGGCCGCCGTCGGCGCCACCGCCCGGGCCAGCACCGGCCGCGGTGGCATCGAGCACGTCGAGCAGGTCTATGTCGTCATCGTCCAGGGCGGCGAGCAGGGCCTCCAGGTCTTCATCCAGGGCGCTGAACTCGCCGACGTCTACAGGCAGGTCGGCATCGAGTTCCGGCGACATGGCAACGACCTGGCCGCCTTCGATAACGGTCGGGTCCAGATTATCGGCAAAATCGAGCTCGACGCGACCGTTATCGGACGTGACCAGTGACTCCCCCTCTGCAAGGGTGTCACCCACACGTAGCTCACGCATGTTGCCATCGGCGTCGCGCGCCCAGGCCTGACCGGAAATGGATACGACAGTAGCAATGCTCATGTGGTGACTCCCTGCGGACTTGATCATTATCGGTGCCTGAAAGGGTCCACCGGGAATATCCAGGGCAGGCCCATTACTGGCTTATGCAGTCACATTAGGTTACGTATCGTTGCTTTTGTATTGGACTGATGGACAGGGGGACAGGCAGGTGGCAACCCTGGGAAAGCTTGTAATACACAGAGGGCCCGGCACTTCACAGGTGCCGGGCCCTCTGGCCATGATCAAGCAGGCTATCGGCTACTCGATTTCGATCTGGTTGTCTTCAATCAGCTGTTGTAAAACGTTGCCGTGATAGGCGATGCCTTCCAGCAGAATCAGCTGGTCGGCGAAATACAGCTCTCCGTCATCAAAGGCGCCACTGGCGCTGATGTGTAAATGAGTGTCGCCATCCTCCGCCGCCGTCACCTGTAGGAAGTGTTCCAGCGTTTCATTGTCACCATCCCATTCGGTGAGCAATTCTCGCAGGTCAAGCGAATCCCCCTCGCCCAACCGATAACTGGACACGCTCTCCTCTGGAGAGAGAGGTTCCTCATCTTCTCCACCCAACGCCCAGCCGAAGGTCTCGACACTGGTTTCATCGAGAGACTCTGTGTCTGGTGCAATAGCTGGATCAAGTTCGACAGGCCTTACCGAGAAGGCACTTCCTGAGCCGGACTGACCGGGGCCGGTCGTGCCGCCGAGAAAGGCGATGAAGGCAAACGGGAGGGAATGCTCGATGACAACGAGCCCATCCTGCATCGCCAGATCTTCCAGGCTTCCCTTGTAGAAGAACGCCCCGTCGCTGTCGTAGAGGTTATAGGTCGCGCCATGGAGAGAACCGAACAGCTCAAAGGTGGCTGCCATGGCGAGGCCACTCAGCTCGAACAACAGCGCTTCGCCGGCCTCTATGGCATCCGGGTCGTTGTTGCCCTGATGATCGACGGCGTAAAAGCCGGATGGCAAGAGCACCGCCGCGGCGCTCTGCGAGCCGGTCTCCTTGAGCTCTCGAGCATTGCCCAGGGTGCCTTGCCCGTCACTCGCACCAACAGTATGGCCTGAGAAGGAAAGGATCATCGGGACATCGGGGTCGTCCGGGTCGTCTGGGTCGTCCGGGTCGTCCGGGTCGTCCGGGTCGTCCGGGTCGTCCGGGTCGTCCGGGTCGTCCGGGTCGTCCGGGTCATCAGGATCCACTGGATCTGCCGGGCCTGTCGAATCATCGACATCATCGGGGACAGGGGGAGCTTCAGAGGCGTCTTCCGGCACGGTGCCAGCAATACCTTCACTCGGGGGCGGCGCATTTTCTGCTACCCCCGGCTGGCCGAATTCGAAGTTCGCTGGATCGAGATTCTCGACAATACGCGGCAGACGCACGAAGCCATGCCCACCCGCTTCTCCGCCACCAGCAGCAAGCCCTGCTGCGGCAGGGTCCAGGATATCGAGCAGGTCAATAGCGGGATCGTCGAGAGCGGCGAGAAAGCTATCTAGTTCCGCATCATCAAGGGTCGCACTGTCAGGGTCCTGATCACCGTCTGCCAGGCTCTGGCTCATCAGGAGTTCCGTACCGCCTCCTACCAGAACCGGCTCGCCTGCCTGAGGAAAGGTGAGAAGCACTTGGCCCCCGGGCGAGGTCACCAATACCTCCTCCAGCTCGAGAGAATCACCCAAGCGTAACTCTCGGAGCTGTCCCTCAGTGTTTCTCGCCCAGGCCTGTCCTTGCAGAGAGTGAATGGTTGCAATGCTCATGACGAGGCCCTCCGAAGGCAGTGGCCAGTGACACAAAATGAGTTACGTTGTGTTACCAGCCATCATGCCGCCAGTCAGCCTCCAGAGCTACGGAACTCAGCGAGAAATACCAAGCCTTATTGATCCATATCAAGCACTTTAGCCTCTTGCTTGGCTAACTGCAGAATCAGCTGCATGCGATCCCGGACCCCCAGCTTGCGGAAAATCGCCCCCAGATGCGCCTTGACGGTACGTTCGGTGATATCGAGTTCCCGTGCGACGACCTTGTTGCTTTTACCTTCGGCCACGGCGAGAGCCACTGTACGCTCCCGTTCGGTCAGCGCCGAAAGAGAGTCGCCGTTCATGCGAGCATGGCCTCCCAGTGCCTTGAAGGTGCCTGCTACCACGCTATTCAACAACTCGGGCAATACCCAGATGCCCTGGTTGGTGGTAACCAGCGCCACCTGCTGCAGCAGTACCGCAGGGGAAAGCGCGTGGGCATAGCCGCGGGCGCCGGCATTCAGGGCTCGTGAGGCTTCCTCGGGGGCCGGGGAGTAGCTCAGCACAACCAGAACTGCGCCTCGGCTCCCGAGATCCCGCACCAGCGTGTCCCAGCCGTCAAGGTTACTCATGACCCATGCCAGATCCCCCCGCCCGACCTGCTCCAGGGCCTGGGTCGGCCCCACCCAGCTGGATTCGGGAAATGCCATGCGCCAGCGAGGAATCTCGTCGCGCCCGTGACAAACGAAGAAATGTGCCATCAACGCTCTCCCATAGAATCGCTCCATGCCCGAAGAACGGGCTTGAGCAGGTACTGCATCACGGTACGCTTGCCGGTCATGACATCGACCTGGGCAGTCATGCCGGGTATCACCGACAGTTCATCTGCGAGCTCCTCGCCCTCGACCGTCCGCACGCGAACCAGGTAGAAGGTATTTCCCTCATCGTCGGTGATGGTATCGGCACTGATATGGTCCAATTCGGCCTGCAGGCCGCCATAGATGGCGAAGTCATAGGCGGTCAACTTGATCGTTGCAGCTTGACCGGGGCGCAGGAAGGCAATGTCCTGTGGAGCGATTCGCGCCTCGACCAGCAACTGGTCGTCGCTGGGCACGATATCCACGATTTCCTGGCCGGCTTGCGCAACGCCGCCGATGGTATTAATCGCCAGGCGCTGTACCACGCCAGCCACGGGGGAGCGCACTTCCGCCAGGCGGACCCTATCCTCGAGACCGGCGCTCGACTCATCCAGCGCATTGAGGTCGCCCATGGTCTGGGCCAGGTCGTTACGCCAGTCGCTTCGCCGCTCGATACCCAGTTCACGTAGCTGAGTCCTGGACTCCTCCACCGCCGCCTCGAGCCGTGCCACCGCCGAAGCCGCCTGGTTGCGCTCACCGGTGGCCCGGGACACCTCCCGTTCCAGCCGCAGGATGTCCACTTCGGAAACGGCGCCGGACTGCAGCAGCGGCCGAGTCAGGTTCAGCTCCTGGCCGGCCATGTTCGCCTCCCGCTGCGCGGTATCCCGCCGTGCTTTCGCTTCGTTGAGCTCCTCCTCGCGCTGGCGGACCCGGTCGCGAAGTATGCTCTCCTGCTCACGTAGCTCTTCGCGGCGGCTCTCGTAGACCTCCCGCTCCTGAGCCACGATATGGGGTGCTTCGACACGCAATTCTTCATCGGGATCGAACGGGGTATCCGTGATCAACGCGCGCAGGCGCTCGGCGCGGGCCTTTAGCGTCAGGGCCTGGGCCCGGTTCTCTCTAAAAGTGGCAACAAAGCGCGTGGGGTCGATGCGCATCAGCACTTCACCCGCCTCCACCAGCTGCCCTTCCCGAACCAGGATCTCCTGTACCACGCCGCCGTCGAAGGTCTGCACCTTTTGCAGCTGGCTTGAGGGTATTACCCGCCCGGTGCCACGCGTCACTTCGTCGATGGAGGCGAAGTATGACCAGGTGATCAGCGCCGCCACGGCAAGCGCAAAGGTGTAGAGGAAGGCCCGCGCTCGAATCGGGTCCTGCTGCATGCGCGCCCAGTCGGCGTCGCTGGCCCAGTCGCGATTGAGGTGGGCCGATGTGACCCGCCGGGAAAAGAGACGATCGATGAACGGCCGAAACGGCTTGCCGCCCACCTCGGAAAACCGTCCGATTGCCTCGAAGCCTTGCTGTTCAGCCGTGGGGCCTTTCTGCTTAGCCATCAGCTTGCCCTCCCGATCTGTCCCTTGCGCAAGGCCTCGACCACCTTGTCGCGAGGACCATCGGCGACCACCTTGCCGGCGTCGATGACGATGATGCGGTCGACCAGCGACAGCAACGACGTTCGGTGAGTGACGACGACCATGGTCTTGCCCTTTGCATAGGTCTTCAGGTTCGCCTTGAAGGTCTCCTCGCTGGCATGATCCATGGCACTGGACGGCTCATCCAGCAGCAGTATCTGGGGGTCGTGAACCAGCGCGCGAGCAATGGCAACGGCCTGGCGCTGGCCGCCGGATAGCGACTGGCCGCGCTCGCCCACCTGCAGGTCCACGCCGTGGGGGTGCGAGTTGACCAGGCCCTGCAGGCCGGCCAGCTCGATCGCACGCAGCAGCGCTTCATCGTCCACCCCATCGCTACCGCCGCCCGCCACCACGTTGTCACGCAGCGACCCAAAGAAGAGGCTCACATCCTGGGGTACATAACCGATATGGCGCCTCAGCTGGATAGGGTCGAACTGTCGAATGTCCACCCCATCGACCAGGACGGCCCCGCCGGTGGGCTGGTAGAGGCCCAGCATCAGCTTGTTCAGCGTCGACTTGCCACCCCCTACCCGCCCCAGCAAGGCCACCTTTTCGCCGGCCTCGATCTTCAACGAGATATCGCGCAGCGCATCGCGCTCTTCATCCGGATAGCGCAGCGTCACCTTGTCGAAGCGGATTTCACCGCGAATAACGGGCCGGCTGATGAACTGCTTGCCTTCCGGCCGCTCCACCGGTCGCTCCATCACCCCATTGAGCGACTGCAAGGCCGTGGATGACTGGTGATACTGCGCCAACAGCGCCGCTGCCTGGCTGACCGGCGCCATGGCCCGAGAGGAGAGGAGATAGGCGGCGATCAGCCCCCCCTGGGTCAGCTGTCCATCGATGATCAGGTAGACGCCGATGATGATCACGCAGACGGCAACGCTATGCTGCGCCCATTGCGCCACGCTGGTGACCGAAGAGCTGACCAGGCGTAACTGAGCCGCGGTGCGCGACAGAAAGGCGCTCGCCTTCTCCCAGGATCCCTGGATACGGCTCTCGGCACGCAGAGTCTTGACGGTTTCCAGGTGCGAGATCGACTCTACCAGCGTGGCATTGCGCTGCGCACCGATCCGCCATGTGGTTTCGGACAGTTCATGTAGCTTGCCCTGGGCCGCCATGGCATAGAGCAGGACAAACAGGATGCCGACAATCACGGGCAGCACCAATGGCGGGCCGATCAGTGCAATGATGCCGGCAAACAGCAGCACGAACGGCAGGTCGACCAGGGAGACCACCGTTGCCGAGCCGATGAAGGCCCGAATCGATTCGAAGGACTGCAGCGTGGCCGCGAAGGAGCCAGTGGAAGCCGGCCGGGACTCCATGCGCAGGCCCAATACCCGGGCCATGATGGAGGAGGAAAGCTTTACGTCGGCCCGACTGGCAGCAAGATCAACGAAGGCGTTGCGCATCAAGCGCAGCACCAGGTCGAAGCAGAGCACGACGAAGATCCCGGCTGCCAGCACCCAGAGCGTCTCCGTCGCCTGGTTGGGCACCACTCGATCGTAGACATTGAGCACAAAAAGTGGCATCGCCACCGCAAAGAGATTGATCAGGAAGGAGCCGATAATGACATCGCGGTAGAGCTTGCGATTCTCGCGAATGACACCCCAGAACCAGTGGCGCGCCCGCTGCTTCTTCACTTCCGGGCCACGCTCGTCGAAACGGAAACGCGGACGTACATAGATGGCCTGGCCACTGTAGCTGTCAAGCAAGCCATCGAGCTTCACGTCGGTGACGGCATCCCCCAGTTCGGGGAAGATCACCTTTGCCTGCCGCGCCTTGATATCCAGGGCAACGAGCACGCAGGCCCGTCCCGGCTCGAGCAGCAGAACGACAGGAAAGAGGGCCGGGTTGAGTTGCACCAGGCGACTCTTGACGATTCTTGCCGTCATACCTGCCCGGCTTGCGGCACGGGGAAAGACACCCGGCGTCAGCCTGCCATCCTCGAGCGGCAGGCCCGCCGTGAGGGACTCGGCCGTAACACCATGATCATGGGCAAGGGCGATACTTTGCAGGCAGGCGAGCAGTTCATCACGCACTGCGGACCTCGCCGACTCCGGCGCAGGTTCGATATTTTCCGGTAGGGTCACAACCACCTCTTGCGAAAACGGGAACGATGCAGGCCGCACAGGTCGTGCGGCCTGACATCAGGCAATGGCCCGGCCTGAACCGGGCTCACAGGTTGTGTATCGCCTGTCCCTAGCCGCGCACCGCATATGCACCGTGATAACCCATTCGGTCAAGCCGGTTCTGGAGTTCATCCAGCTCGCGAGAATCGATCGGTCCCAGGCGGACCCGATGCAGGCCAGAGCCGCTGGCGAGAGTCGCAGGGCGATCCAGCGCGCGACTCAGCTCATCGCGCAGGCCAAGCGCTGACGACTCGTGTGACAGCGCCGCCACCTGCAGGAAAACGGCATTTTCAGGCACGACAGATGCCATTTCGGCGCGCTCGATCTCTACCACTTCCAGCGGAATGCTGGCATATATGCCCGAGACTGCCTCCACCGCCTGCTCAACCGCTTCCGGAGCCTGCACTGCAGGGTTCGGCACGCTGCCGAACACGGCTTCCTCCTGACCTCCTTGCTGTTGCAGTCGGCTGGCGTTCTCCTGGCGTGTTTCGAGAGTGACCTCGACACGGCGGTTCTGCTGACGACCCTGCGCGGTGTCGTTGCTGGCCACGGGTTGGCGTGAGCCGTACCCCCGCGTCTCGATCAGGTTGCGTGGGACGCCTTGGCTGACCAGGTAGTCGGCAACGCTATCGGCTCGGCGCTGTGACAGTGGATCGTTGATGGCGTCGGTACCGGTGCTGTCGGCGTGGCCGGCGATAAAGACGCCACCAAGATTTTCCCGGTCACGAATCTGTGTGACCAGCGTATCCAGCTCGTTTCTGGCGTTGGGGGTAAGGTCGGCGCTGTTTACGGCAAACAGGGCGTCGGCCGACAGGGTGACATCCGGCCCCCGGACGGGCGCAGGGGCAGTCACGCCACCGGTCAGGTCGGCCAGGGTAAAGCCGGCCGGGCCCTCCAACGGGCAGATCACGCTGGGGTCGAGCTCGACGCCGTCGCTGCCCATCTCGGCCAGGCTCGGCATGTCGTCGCGCGCCACACCCAGAACCTGCATCAGTTGCCCCATGGCCGCCAGGGTGCGGGCATCGGCAAGCACGACGTCATATTCGGCGTTCACATAGGCACGGCTGGCCTCGAAGTATTCGTTCTCGCTGTCCAGCACGTCGAGTAGCGTACGCTCACCGATATCGAACTGCTGCTGGTAGGCGCCGCGAACACGGTCGATGGACTGGCGGTGCTCGTTCAGGTACTGCATCTGCTCGCGGAGGCGCTGCGTGTCGTTGTAGGCAATCTGGGTGGTCTGCCTAACATCGTTACACGCCTTGTCACGAAGGTTTACCGACTGCTCGACACGATCGCTGGCGGCACGGAAGGAGGCAAGGTCACTGCCACCACGATAGAGGTTCATGCTCGCCACCAGCTCGATGCTGTGCTGGTCGCGACGGCCCGCAATGCCGCTTTCATTATTGGTGCCGGTTCGGCCACGCAGATCCAGCCGCGGCTGGAAGCCCGCACGGGTGCCAGCCTGTTCGGCCCTTGACGCCTCGATATTCTCGATGGCGGCATGGAAATCGGGATTACCCTCGAAGGCCATGTTGACCGCGTCGGCCACCGAAGGCGGCAGGCGGTCGTCGAGCTGCGGCGCCGGCGCCAGATTCTCGGCAGGCAGTGCCCCAACGATCCGCTGATATCGCGACGTCACATCGTGCAGGTTGGATGCTTCGGTCATCAGGTTGGACTCGGCCAGCGCCAATCGACCGGAGATCTGCTGGAGATCGACCCCACGACCGGCGCCGGAACGCACCCGCTCCTCAATCTGGTCAAAGACCCGCTGATGCTCGGCATAGTTTTCCTGGGCCAGACGCACCAGGTCGCGATACCGGCTGACATCGATATAGGCACGAGCGGCTTCGAGCGCCACGTTCTCGCTCGCTCCCAGCAACTCGTAGTAGCGCACCAGCTTGGCACGATCCAGGCGCTCGACTTCGCTACGCGTGGCGAAGCCGTCGTAGATCATCTGGCTGAGTGTCAGTTCGGCGAAATCCGTATCGTAGCTACCGCGGCCATCCCCTTCGGTATATTCGCGCCCTATGCCGGCGGCCACATCGATACTTGGCAGGTAGTTGCCGCGAGCCACACCAACATCGTGACCGGCGGCGCTCAGGCCATTCCAGGCTGCCTGAACTTCAGGGTTGGTAGTGAGGGCCTGACGTATCACCTGCTGAAGGTCGGCCGAACCCGGGGCTGCCATACCCGGCGGCAGGCTCTGCGCCACGGCAGCCGTAACCGGCAGAAGTGTCAACGATGTGCCCAGCACGACGGCCTTGGCCAGCAGGCGGGCGCGGCAGAGGTCGGTGTTCGTTTTCATGGTGTTCCCTTTTCATAAGATCGGACACCCGCCGTGCGAGCATTGTCCGGCTAGAAATATGTTGTGAATTCTTGTTATTTCGGGGCTCATCCGGCAGTGCGGGTGGCGCATCCTTTCCCGATTCCCTTTCGAAACCTGTTCTATCACTGACATCATGCCAATGACTGACATCATGCCTACTCATGCGAGCTGTTTACTCGGCCATATACATGGCTGCTATCACAGGCATTCGCCGCATCATGCCATGAGCCTCTTTCTTTCCAGGCACTGATTTCAGCACACCCGGGATGCCCTATGTGGATCACTTCAGTATCATCTGATATCAACCGCCTAGATGAGAGCCGATCAGTCTTTTTTGTGATACCCACATGCTTTGTAAGGCAGCGTAACTGAGGATGTCGTTTTGTCCAACACATTCCGTGTAAACGCTACCCCAACACTTACCGCCCTTGACCCAGGGCAGGCGCTTTGGCCCTCTCCCGTCTGCCATCAAACATGCTATCGTCACCCCATCACCGACACGGCTATCATCTTGAGGAGGCCGCCATGTCCGCATCGGAAATCCAGAAGACACGCGTGATCAACGAGCTACGCGGATTCATCAAGAAAATGCTCCAGGAGCCGCAAATCCTCGAGCAGTCGCTTGCCATTGCGCGGCGTCACCTCGGCGAAGAGAGCCAGGAGGGCGTCGTGTCACGTATCGCCAACGAAATCTCAGACACAACCAGCGTCCACATTCCCGAAGACCCCGCCGATCACTCAGAAGCCGACAAGCTGTTTCTTGAATTGCTGAAGGAAGTGGTCAGTGAGGAGCAGGCCCTTTACTGAGCCCCGCCCCCTCCCATCGCCTGATGCCCGGCCCTTGCCGGGCATCGTCTTAGGCGCCACCGGCTCAGGAGCCTTTCTGCAACCTGGGGCCGGGTCCTGATATAATGGGCAGACAATTGATTTGACACCTCTTTTACAAGCACCCACCGATGTACTACTTGCTCAAGCTATTTCCCGAGATCACCATCAAGTCACGCTCCGTTCGACGACAGATGACCCGCTGCCTGGTCAGCAACGTCCGCAATGTGCTGCGCCCCCTGGGTAATGACATTCGGGTGGAAGGCAGCTGGGACGCGCTGCATGTCAGGCTGCCGGAACTGGCGACCGTGGAGTGGGGCCGACAGGTGGAGGACGCCCTGACCTGTATCCCGGGCATACACGAGGTGCAGCGCGTCGATGAACTGCCTCTCCTCTCCTTCGACGCTACCGCCCAGCATTTGCTGGCAGCCTGGCAGGCGTCACTGGTCGACCGCAGCTTTCGCGTCACCGTGAAACGCCGGGGCCGGCACGATTTCACCTCCGAAGAGATGGAGCGGCACCTGGGGCAAGCCCTGCTGGACGCCGTGCCCAGTGCCAGAGTGAATCTCGGCCGCCCGGATGTGGAGGTGCGTGTGGATGTCATCGACAACCGCCTGCGGATAGTCCGTCACCGTCGTCCCGGTCTCGGCGGGTATCCGCTGGGTGTCCAGGGACAGGCGATGACGCTGATCTCTGGTGGCTATGACTCTCCTGTCGCCGCCTGGAAGATGATACGGCGCGGGGTCAAGACCCATTTCCTTTTCTTCGATCTAGGTGGGGCCGGTCATGAACAGGCCGTACGCGAGGTCTGCCACCACCTGTGGCAAGCCTATGGCCGCTCGCACCGGGTACACTTCTTTTCGGTACCGTTCGAGGGCGTCGTCGCCGAGCTTCAGCGCAGCATTCCCGATGGCCTGATCGGCGTGGTCCTGAAGCGGATGATGATGCGGGCATCCAGTCGCATCGCGGCCCGCGCCCGCATACCCATGCTGGTTACCGGCGATGCCATCGCCCAGGTATCCAGCCAGAGCCTGACCAACCTGGCCCTGATCGACGAGGCAAGTGACCTACCGATCCTTCGCCCGCTAGTCGCCGAGGATAAGCAGGACATCATAGACACTGCCCGCCGAATCGGTACCGCCCGTTTCGCTGAGGTGATGCCGGAAGTCTGTGGGGCGATTTCTCAGCGCCCAAATACCCAGGCCCAACGTCCCCGTGTCGTGGCCGCCGAACAACACTTCGACTTCAGCGTACTCGATGCTGCCATCGACCACGTCACCCTGACACGCTCCGAACGACTGCTGGAGCAGGTGGCTCCCAAGGCGGAAGCGCCACTCTTCGTCGTGCAGAGCGCACAGGCGCTGGCCCAGGAAAAAAATGTCAGCGTGATCGACATCCGCCCCGACATCGAGCGCGAAACGACCCCCTTGACGCTACCCAGTGTCGAATGCCTGCAGATTCCCTTCTACGACCTGCAAGCACAGGCCGAGACACTCCCCGCCGACCGCCGCTACCTTCTCTACTGTGACCAGGGCTTGATGAGCCGGATGCAAGCCCTGCACCTGCTTGACCGAGGCCTGACCCACTTCGGTATCTATCGCGGCGCCTGAGCCCTATGGCTTGTCGTCTGGCTACTCTCCTCTCGGGCAACCCGTGAGGGGGTGGCTCCCCTGACTTGGAAATGCATGCCTTTACCGTTGGTAAAACTACTGTATTTCTCTCAGCGTTCTAGGCTACAAGAAGAGATAGCGGGGTATAAAAGGTAGAGGGAGGGGCGTATGGCACCGCAAGAGGGTTCGTCACGCCGGAACTCATCCGCTGCGTCCTGGGACGAACGAGATTCATCAGGTCGGAAAAAATCCCTCTTCATCGAGGAGCCACCGCTGGCGCCACCCTCCTTGCCGGCCAGGTCTCACCGGCTACTCTATATCGTGTTAACGGTACTGCTGGCCCTTTTTGCCGTGACTCTGGCCACCCTTCTTGTGGCTGAGGCGCGCACCTCCCACTTCCAGGCCCAGGAACTCTCTCGCTATGCCGGCACGCTGCGCTACACCCTGGCCCCGGGAAAGAGTGACCGTATACTCTTTCCCAGCCATGGTCCCTTCGACCAGCGCCTGGGCTATACACAGCTGCCAACTATCGAGTCACGCCTGCTGAGCAGAGGCTACGAGATAACCCAGCAGGCACGCTTCTCCCCCCCGCTGCTGGACTATGCCAAACGCGGGTTCTTCCCGCCCTACATCGAGAAGACACAGGC
The DNA here is from genome assembly GCF_001545155.1 of Halomonas chromatireducens. Taxonomy (NCBI): domain Bacteria; kingdom Pseudomonadati; phylum Pseudomonadota; class Gammaproteobacteria; order Oceanospirillales; family Halomonadaceae; genus Halomonas; species Halomonas chromatireducens. The sequence continues at coordinate 2,085,671 of NZ_CP014226.1, forward strand.
AGGCTTGACCCTGCAGGAATGTCGCGGGGAAACCCTTTATGCGTTTCGTCATCCACAGCGTCACTACCCCCAGTTTCATGACGTCCCACCGCTGATGCTGCAGGTCCTGCTGTTCATCGAGAATCGCCACCTGCTCGATGACAGCACGCCGTATGCCAATCCAGCCGTCGACTGGCCACGCTTCACCATGGCCGCCGTATCCCAGGTCGGCAGGGCACTGGATGTCACCGGCCAGTCTTCCGGCGGCAGCACTCTTGCCACCCAGCTGGAGAAGTACCGCCATTCACCTGGCGGCCTGACCGGATCCCCCATGGAGAAGCTGCGCCAAATGATATCGGCCAGCGTGCGCAGCTATATGCATGGCCCCCAGACGCTGTCTGCGCGCCAGGACGTGGCGCTGGACTACATCAATTCGGTGCCACTGGCAGCCGCTCCGGGATACGGAGAGGTTCACGGTATCGGGGATGCGCTCTGGGTGTGGTTCGGCGAAGAGTTCGATACCTTCAATCGAACGCTGTCGGGCGGCGACAATCCAGGTGATGACCTGGCGCAGCAAGGCCTGGCTCTGCGGCAGATCGTGGCTCTGATGATTGCTCAAAGACGGCCCTCCTGGTACCTCAACGGAGGTCGCTCGGGGCTGGAACAACTCACCGACAGCTACCTGAGGATCCTGGCCGACGAAGGCGTTATTTCCCCTGCACTGCGTGACACCGCTCTCAAGCAGCGCCTGACTTTCCGCGACTTCAGACGCGATCCGCCAGGCCAGCGGATCGGTCAGGACAAGGGCCTTCAGACGGCCCGCGGTCGGCTAGGCAATCTCCTGGGACAGTCATTCTACGACCTGGACAGGCTCGATCTCAGCGCCCGGACAACGCTGCATGGTGCGCTACAGGACGAGGTTACGGCTTATCTTCATCGCCTGGCCGACCCAGAGTTCGCCAGCGAGATCGGCCTGTTCGGTGACCGCCTGCTGGCACCGGAAAAGACGCAGGAAGTGCGCTACAGTTTCACACTCTATGAGCGTGGCGAAGACAGCTTCCGCGTTCGGGTACAGACCGACAACACCAACCAGCCCTTCGACATCAACGAGGGCAGCAAGCTGGAACTCGGCTCCACCGCCAAGCTCAGGGTTCTCGCCACCTATCTTGAAGTGATTGCCGAGCTCCACCGGCGCTACGCCGGTGAATCGGTAGCATCGCTGCGCCAGGTGGAACTGGATCGCCAGGACGTCCTCAGCCGATGGGTAGTCGATAGCCTGGCCAGCCAGCCCGAACTCTCCCTGGCCCAGCTGCTCGATGCCGCCATGGAGCGTCGCTATTCCGCTAGCCCCAACGAGGCCTACTTCACCGGCGGCGGACGCCACACCTTCAGTAATTTCCGGCGTGAAGACAACAGCCGTAATCCGACGCTGAAAGAAGCCATGCGCGAGTCGCTCAACCTGCCCTTTATTCGCCTGCTGCGGGATCTGGTTCGCTACAGCACGCACCATAATGAACATCGCAGCCAGTTGCTCGACGATGACCGGGACCCTCGCCGACTGGAATACCTGCAACGCTTTGCCGACCGCGAAGGGCGTGTATTCCTGCAGCGTTTCTGGCTGAAGTATCGTGACCTGGATACCGAGGAGCGCCTGGAGGCCTTCCTCGGCGGCCTGAGGATTACCGCGCCACGACTGGCGGCGGTTCACCGCTACCTGTTCCCCGAGGCCGACCGCATCGTGTTTGCCACCTTTCTCGCCGAGTGGCTCCCCGCCACCACGAAGCGCAGCGAACTCCCGATTGACGCACTCTATGAGCGCCACGCACCAGGAAACTACTCGCTATCGGACCAGGGCTATATTGCACAGGTCCACCCCCTTGAGCTGTGGCTGCTCGGCTATCTGCTGGACAACCCCGAGGCGAGCTTCTTTGATATTGCCGCCGCCAGCCAGCAGGAGCGCCAGGAAGTCTATGACTGGCTGTTCAGGACCCGCCACCGCAGCGCCAGGGATGTGCGCATCCGCACCATGCTGGAAGTCGAGGCATTCCTGGACATCCATCAGCGCTGGCAGCGCCTGGGCTACCCCTTCGAGCACCTTGTACCTTCGCTGGCCACTGCGGTGGGCTCGTCCGGGGATCGCCCAGCAGCACTGGCCGAACTGGTGGGAATAATCCTCAACGACGGTGTGCGGCTACCGACCCTGCGCATCGACGACCTGCATTTCGCGGCGGATACGCCTTACGAAACTCACTTCCAACCCTCCGACCGACTTGCCCAGCAGGTCATGGAGCCGGAGGTGGCTGCAACGCTGCGAGAAACACTTTCCAGCGTGGTGGATGGGGGCACCGCCCGGCGACTGCAGGGCAGCTTTACGCTGGAGGATGGAACACCTCTGCCCCTGGGCGGCAAGACCGGCACCGGTAATAACCGTATCGAGACCGTGGCCCGAGGCGGCCAGGTCATCGACTCCAGGGCACGCAACCGCACCGCCACCTTCGTGTTCTATCTCGGTGACAACCATTTCGGCACGCTCACCGCCTATGTAGCGGGCAGTGAATCGGACAATTTTCGTTTCACCTCTGCGCTACCGGTACAGGTACTCAAGGGCATGGAGCCGATTCTGCGCCCCCACCTCCAACCCGGCAGAAGCACCTGTGTGCCCACCGACGAGACGGATGTATTTTATTTCGCCGGGCCGGCATATCACGCCCCGGATTCGGCCGTTTCCCCTTCCTCGTCGGGGGAACTGGCACGGCGATAGGGAATGCCGAACAACAGCGAGTAGAGCACCGGCACGGCGATCAGCGTCAACAGCGACGCGAAGGCCAGGCCTGCCATTATCGTCACCGCCATGCTGTTGAAGAAGGCATCAGCCAGCAGCGGAAGCATGCCCAGGCTTGTGGTGCCCGCCGCCAGTGCCACGGGGCGCAGGCGGCTGATGCTGGCATCGATCAGGGCTCCCAGGCGCTCCTTGCCGGACTGGATCTGGGCATCGATCTCATCCACCAATACGATGGCATTCTTCATCAGCATGCCCGACAGGCTGAGCATGCCCAGCAGGGCCGTGAACGAGAATGGCAGCCCGGTCAGCAACAGCCCGATCACCACGCCGCAGATCGACATCGGCACCACCAGCCAGATGATCAGCGGCTGGCGCAACTTGCCGAACAGCAGTATCGAAACCAGCAGCATCGCGACAAAGCTCAGTGGCAGCTGACGGGCCAATGATTCCTGGGCGTCGGTCGAATTCTCGTACTCACCGCCCCAGGAGAGCGAATAGCCCGGTGGCAGCGTCATGGCCTCGATGTCGCCGCGAACCGCCGACAGCGCGCCCGCCGATGTCTGCCCTTGTGCCGGCTCAGCCTGTACCGTCAGCGTCCGCACCCGGTTGCGGCGATGTATCTGCGCCTCCTCGCTCTGGGTCTCGAAGGCATCGACCACCTGGGCAATGGGGATGAAGCGCTGTTCGGCATTGCTCCAGACCAGGCGATCGATCAGCCGCGAGACATCATGGCGTTCGCCAGCGGGCGGGCGTGCAACGATTGGGATAAGGTTGTCGCCTTCCCGATAGGTGCCGGCACGCACCCCGGAAGAGGCGAACTCGAGGGTCTGGGCCAGTTCATCACGGCTGACCCCGGCCATTCGTGCGCGCTCCTCGTTGAAGGTGGGCACAACCACCGTCTCCTGCTCGCGCCAGTCATGACGCACGTCGACCAGAGCGGGGTTGGCGCGCATGATGCCCTCGGCTTCATCGGCCAGCCCACGCAAGACGGCAGGGTCGCTGCCGTGGAAGCGCGCCTCGACCTGCGCCCCTGCCCCGGGACCGAACTGGATACGCTCGGTTCTGACTCTCGCCGCAGGAAAAGTCGCCTGCAACTCGGCGTCGATTTCGGGGTCGAGTTCAGCGATTCGCTCAAGGCTCTCTGCCCTCACGACGAACTGGGCATAGGCAGGGTCGGGCTGCTCGGGAACATAGGTCAACATGAACCGGGTCGCCCCGCGACCGATGAACGTCGATACGGCTTCGATGCCAGGCTTGTCCAGCAGGTAGGATTCGATTTCCTCGGCATCACGCTGCGTGGCACGAATATCACTGCCCTGGGGCAGCTGATAATTGACGTAGAATATCGGCGTATTCGAGTCGGGGAAGAACGACTGCGACAGAAAGGTAAACCCCCAGATGCAGGCTGCGGTAAGTGCAACCAGGAGCGCCACGGTCAAGACGCGCAGGCGCACCGCGGCGATCAGGAAACGGGCATAAAGGCGATAGACCAGGCCATCATAGGGATCACTCTCATCCTCGATATCGGCGCCGCGGAATAGGTAATGCCCGAACAGGGGGGTGACGGTAATGGCCAGCACCCAGCTCAGCAGCAGCGAGATCGCGATCACCGCGAACAACGAGAACAGGAATTCCCCGGTGACATCGTCGGAGAGGCCAATGCCGGAGAAGGCCAGGATACCGATGACGGTGGCTCCCAACAGAGGGACCTGGGTTCGCCGGGCCGCCTCGCTGGCAGCCTCCTTGACGGACTTGCCACGCTGCATGTTGATCAGCATGCCTTCTGCCACGACGATGGCGTTGTCCACCAGCATGCCCATGGCGATGATCAATGCCCCCAGGGAGACCCGCTCCATTTCGATGGAGAATATCCACATGAAGAACAGCGTGCCCAAGACCGTGAGCAGCAGCGTGGCGCCGACGACCATACCGACTCGCCAACCCATGAACAGGCAGAGGACGGCAATCACGATGGTGACCGAGATCGCCAGGTTCATCAGGAAGTCATTGATCGAATCATCGACGACATGGTGCTGTTCATAGATGGGGTGAAGCTCGACCCCAAGGGGGATGCGCCCTTCCAGCGACTCGAGGTGACGCTCGACGGCATTGCCCACTTCGACGATATTGGCTGAAGCCGAAGTCCAGTATCGTCCGTGGAGCGGCAAGCCGAGACCAAAGCGGGTAGTAGCGATCATCACGGTTGAGTACCGCGATGCCCTCGTCGCCCAGACCGGCGAGAATCTCCGCCTTGGCCTGGGCGATCTGCCCCATGCCGCCGAACTCGCCCACATGGGCGCCGGTGANGTTGATCAGCAGGCCCATCAGCACGCCAGCTGTGGAGAACACGATGGCCGACAGTACCAGCGCAGCCTGGTAGAGGCTGTTGAACTGGGTTACGAGTATCAGTGCCATCAGGCCGATCGCCACCAGGGTCGGGTTGAGCAGCACGATTGCGCCGTACAGCACGATCAGGCCGATGAACAGCTGTAGCCCGTTGATGTAGTCGCGGGGCTGCAGCAAAACCCACACCGGCAGCAGCGAGGCAATGGCCGCATAGGCAAAAAGGATCAGAATCCATACCGCATTGCCGGAAAGCCCGCCCACCTCGGCTGGCATCTGCAACGGCACGGAGGGTCCGATGCCGATCAGGGCATAGAGCGCAATGACCCCGATGATCGAAACCATGGGCAGGCTCAGCACGCGACGATAGATCAGTTGCCCGATGATCAACGCCACCAGGATGGCGCCCCATACCGGCACCACGGCGCTGGAGAAGTTCATCATCAGGCCCGCGATCACCACGGCGAATACCGCATTGACCATCAGCAGCACGAGGAAGATGACGATCATGAAGATGCTGCGGGCGCGCTTGCCGACCACGTCGCCGGTCAAGGCCCCGACGGACTTCGCCTTGTTGCGCACGCTGGCCCAGATGGCGCCGAAGTCATGTACACCGGCAAAGAAGATGGTCCCGAAGACCACCCAGAGAAAGGCCGGAAGCCAGCCCCAGATCACGGCGATAGCGGGCCCCACGATGGGAGCCGCCCCGGCCACCGAGGTGAAGTGATGCCCCCAGAGGATGAAGCGATTGGTTGGCACGAAGTCGACGCCATCTTCGTACTCGTGGGCGGGCGTCCTGAAGTCCGGGTCCAGGCGGTAGATCTTCTCGGCGATGAACTTGGAGTACAGGAAGTACCCCGCTGCCATCGCGGCAAGACCCAGAACCAATAATATGATTGCGCTCATTTTGGTCGGCTCCTTTGTCAGGATTCTTGGTTCTTGTCGGCTCACGTGTTGCGCGAGCGCTGGACCATGCAGTCCAAGGGGAATGCAAGATCGAGGATGAAAGGCAAAGGCCAGAATCACCCCAAGGTGGCGTCGGATCACCCAAAGCCTAGACCACGATTGGTCATTTTCACCATTCCATTACACAACGGTCAAAATGGGACATCAGGATGAGGCACGGTTCAGGGGGATGGAAATCAGATCCGCGTCAGCGTCGACAGGTGGCTAGTCCAAGGTCGTAATGCCCTTACCATGGCGAACACGCTACGCTGCTCACAACGGTCGATCGCTCACAAGACAATGAGATTCCAATGCAAGAGATCCTGCTTCACTTCGCCATGGCCGCCACCTTCGGTGCCTTTACCGGCTCGCTGTTCCGTCTTACCCGCCGGCCCGGCTACGAGCGTCCGTTCATGTTTCCGGTCGTGGGTCTGATCGCCGGAATTACCGCCTACATGATTTTTTATGTCCTCGCCTCAACCACCGGCGCACCCACGTGGCTGCTGCCAATACTCATCGTGCTTCAGGTTTGGCTATGGCTCGGACCGTTGGGGCCGAAGTTTCGCAAAGCGGAAAACGGCGATGAAAGCCGTTAATGCTGAATGTCGGTGATACGGAACTCAGCGCCCTTCTCCGCCAATCGATGGTAGCCACTACGCTCGCAGCAACGATCGAGACACTGCATAAATGGCCCCGCGAACTCCACCTGATACGCCTTGACTCAAGAGGGTGACTGGTGCCAGGAGAGCATTGAGCTTGCCCGAAAGGAGCGCTCTCCCACGATCTCACAGAGTTCCATCCCTATAACTCGACACTCACCGATCATTCCGTATAGCCTAGGGCTTGACTTCAGCTGACAACATGGAAAGAAAGCCTTATTCAATTGGCCTCCCTCTTAAGGCAGCGATGGTGCCTTCGATAGTGCTGATTTGACAACCATCGCTTACGGACAGAGACAATGCACATTCAAACACTCGGGGCCAGCGGCGGAATGGAAAGCCGGGAAGGCACTACCGCTTTCCTGCTCGCGCCTAACCTGCTATTGGATGCTGGCACCGGCGCCCAGCAACTCACCCCGGCCCAGATGGCACGTATCGATAGCGTGCTCCTCACCCATGCCCATCTCGATCACATTGCAAGCCTGCCTCTCCTCATCGACACCCAATACGAAAGAATGATCGAGCAAGGGAAAGCCCTGACTGTCTACGCACTGCCCCAGGTGATCGAGATACTCAAGCAGCATGTCTTCAATGACGCCATCTGGCCGGACTTCAGCGTGCTGCCCTCTTCCGAAAAAGCCGTACTGCGCTTTTCTCCCCTAAGCCCATGGGAATCCCTCACGCTCCCCACTGATGAGGGAGAGCCACTAACCATCACCCCCTTTCCCGTCTCCCACAGCGTGCCCGCATGCGGCTACCTGGTGAGTGACGACACAATGAAATTTGCTTTCAGTGGCGACACCGGCCTGGATGTCAGCGTGACAACTTCACTCAATCGGTTAGGCGCCCTTGACTGCCTGGTCATCGAGTGCGCCTTTGCCAACCAACTTGATGACCTAGCCGAAATCGCGTGCCACTTGACGCCACAACGCCTTGCGGCACTGCTTGCCACGCTCGATTCACCTCCCAAGATGCTCTGGGTCACCCACCTGAAGCCTGGCCTTCGCGAGCAGATTTTTACCGAACTGCAGCATGCGCTACCCGATACATTGACCTGGAGCCTTCCGTCATGAGGCGCATTTTCACGTTCTCGCCGGCCCGGATCGCCTCCTGGGCGAGTGTTCTCTTCGTACTGCTCTGCTCAAACGCCTTGGCGTATCAAGCCGATCTCGATGAAGCCCGCCAGGCCCTCGAACAAGGCGAACATCAGGCCGCCTACGACCAGCTTCAACGACTTGAACTTGAACACGGTGGAGAACCTGAATTCGATTACTGGCTGGGCGTGGCCGCTCTACGTGCAGGGTCGCCAAGCCACGCCCTGATCGCGCTGGACCGCGTGATTCTCCGACAACCAAGCCACGCAGGTGCCCGCATGGAGCGTGTGGCGGCGCTATTGCAACTCGACCAGCGTGCCGCCGCAGAGCGTGAGATCGAGCGCCTGCAGGCACTCTCACCGCCCCCTGAGGCACAGGCAGCGATCACTCGGTTTCAAGCCGCAATCACGCAGCGCCGGCAGGCGGAAAACAGCCCGCAACATCAGGGGCGTTTTAGCATCGATATCGGCCACGATAGCAACCCTCAGCGCTTTCCCAGTGAGGTCGCGATTGATCCGCTGCAACCGAACTTGCGCAGCGCGATCGAAGCGCTGACCGAGATGGGTCTGGTTCCCGATGGCGACCTGTCTCGGTTTGATGAGCAGGTATTCAGCCCCGATTCCAGCACCTATCAGCGGCTGCAAGGGAGCTATCAAGGGACGTTTCCGGCGGGTGAGCAGTCTCGCTGGCTGTTCAATGCTGTGGGCCAGGCGCAGCGCTACACCCAGGAAGCAGCGCAGGATTACGACCTGACCCTGGCGCAGGCCCAGTTAGGCTACCAACGCGACCTGGCGCACCAGCGTGTCTTTACGCTGCGGGGCTCTGCGCTGCAGGGCTGGAGTGGGCGCAACCAGGACCGACTGCTGCCTCGCTGGGGCAGCCACGCGGAACTGAGCCAACCCATTGGGCTCGACAGCGAGCTGAGGTGGCAGTTGGGCGCCCAGCACAACCGCTATAGTGAAGCGAGAAACGACCACGATACCGGCCTGCTTGGCATTCAACTCAACAGCCGACACTCGGCATGGCGCACACGCCTGGTGGCCCAGGTCGAGCAGGAGTGGGCCAAAGACGACCGCGAGGGGGGCGACTTGACCCAGCTTCGCCTGGGCGGCGGCCTGGACTACCCCATCGGCGACCGTCAGCTGTTACGCGCCGACCTCAACCATCGCCTGCGCACCTATCAAGACGACGGCTTCGCGCTCTACAACGATTTTTCCGCCACACAGCGCCGCGACCGTATCTGGCAGGCGCGTCTCACCTGGCTATACCAGCTCAGCAGCGACTGGCTGATAGAGGCCAGTGCCGACGTCGAGCGCCGTCGATCGTCGGTCGACTTCTTCGATACACGCCGCCGCCAGACACAAGTCGGCATTCGCTACCTTTTCTGACGGAACCGGTCATGAGCCTCTTTGCCAAGCCCCCCCTGTCATACTTCCTATCGCTGAGTGTCGGCGGTTTCGCGCTTCTGCCCGTTTTCGTCCACGCCGATACGCCTGCCGGGCATGTCATGTTCGTCCACGGCGACGCCACCATCGAACGCGATGGCGAGCGCATTCCCGCTGAACGCGGTGCCGACTTCTTTGCCGGTGACACCTTCCATACCGCCGATGCCAGCACGCTACAGCTACGCTACAGCGATGGCGGCACCAAGGCCATTCGCCCAGGCAGCACCTACACGCTCGAGCGCTATGAGCTCGATGACGATAGCCCGGAAGAGTCCGCCCAGGGTGGCGAGCTTGTGCGCGGCGGCTTGCGTGCCATCACTGGCGCCATTGGTCGAAACGCGCCGGACAATGTCACCAACAGCACCCCGGTCGCCACCATGGGCATTCGCGGCACCAGCTTCCAGATGCTGCATATTCCCGAGGAAGGGAGCCCGTCCCTGCCCGGCGTCAAAGCCGGCAGTTATCTCTATGTGGAAAGTGGCCTGCTTGTCATGTCCACCGACGCCGGTGAAACCCTGGTGCGACCCGGCCAGGTCTTTTTCTCCCCGGAACGGGGTGAACCGCCGCGTCTGGTGCCCGGTGGAGTCAGTATTTTCGAGCAGTTGGAAGAGAGCATGCCCCAGGGCCGCGAGGAAGATGACACCGCACCGCCAACGGAGGCGTCACAAGGCAGCACCACACCTACCGACCCGGACGCCCCTACCGATACGGCTACCACACAGGGCACGTTTTTCGACGAGTTAGCGCTGACTCCCTTAGATACAGCGGATCTGCAGGCCACCTTGAGTGAATCCGAGACCAGTGAGCAGCTGATCGAGATAGAGCGAGATGCCGAGGAGCTTGTAGAAGCCGATTCTGAGCCTTGGTTAGATTTTGAGCCAACCACAGACAACACACTCACTACCAATTTCGCTCTCATAGATAGTTTTTATGAGTCCAATACGCCGCCCACCGATCAAGGCTCAACCAATATTGGAACGGGTGAGGTAGTTTGGGGCTATTGGGAAAGCGGCCAGGAAGTGACATTGGATGGCAGTACCGATGTAATGCCGGAGTCGGTGGTCTTTATTGCTGCCTCACCGAATTTATCTATAAATCAAGAATACCCCCTCGCCATTGATGATATGGTTTCAATTACCTTTAGCTGGGTGGGTGGCACTGGCCTGGTGCCCACCGAGGGAGGCGATGTCATTCCCATTCTCAGCGACAGCTCTATTACGCTTTCCAACATGGAGGGTATTGAGATTGAGATTCTCCTGGATGACTTTGGCGCGCTAATAGGTGTCGGGGAGTCTTTCAATCTCACTGCTATCCCGCTTGAGCATGCGAACTGCGAGGCTAGCGGCTGCTTCGACGACGGGAATTTCACAGGCCGCTATATCGGCGAAGACGCCGCCGCCATCATGAGCCTGATTGAAGCCTGGGGCGATGAGCTTGGCAACTACAGCGGTACCGGTTTATTTTTGTTTGATCGAGTCGAAGAGCTTAACGGTGATAATCCGATCGAGGAAATACCCCAATAATTATCACTTCTCCGTATGCGTCCATACCCCATCCCAGTCGGATGGGGGTGGATCTGCCTTGAACTGCTCGATCCGTTCAAGGTACATCTGCGTGGGGGCGTCTTGCTGGTCGGTCAGCGCCTTGAAGGCGCGCTCAGAGGAATCGAATTCCGCCGCGTGGTAGAGTTCCAGCGCCTGCTCGTACGCGGCGTGCCACTCGCGCCGTGAATCGCCAAGCGCCTCCCGGCGGCCGAGCGGTTCGAGAATCCACAGCGGCGCACTGCGACCTTTCACCCGCACTTTATCCAAGCGCCGAAAACACCAGTTGGGCACCCGCTCGGCTGTGGTTTCGCTGACGATCACACTCACGCCATAGGCCTTGGTCAACCCCTCCAGGCGCGAGCCAAGGTTGACGTTATCGCCCATCACCGTATATGCCATGCGGAAGCTGGAGCCCATGTTACCCACGCTCATGGGGCCGGTATTGAGTCCGACTCCCATTGCCAGTGCGGGTTTGCCCTCGGCAATGAATTCGCGGTTGACGGCGTCGAGCGCGCCGAGCATGGCAAAGGCGCCCTCGAGCGCATGCTCGGCGTGTTGAGCGTCGTGCAGCGGTGCGCCCCAGAACGCCATGATGGCATCGCCCATGTACTTGTCGATGGTACCGCGGTGCTGATGGATCGCGCCGGTCAGCGGCGTCAACAGCCGGTTCATCACCTCAGTAAGCTCTGCAGGCGCAATGGCCTCCGAGAAGGCGGTAAAGCCGCGCACATCCGAGAACAGCACAGTGAGTTCACGCTCCTCTCCTTCCAGCCCGAAGCTTTCGCCGCTATCGACCATGTCCTCCACCAGCTGTGGCGGAATATACTGCCCGAAGCGCTCGGCCACCCAGCGCTTCTGCTGGGTTTCGCGCAGGAAGTTCATCGCCAGGTGCCACAACAACTGGGCCACCAGCAGCACCAGCAACCCGGCGATTGGCAATGCAAGACCCTGGTACCACGCCCAGAGGTTGCCGCCTATCGCCGTCGCCAGCAGTACGCTACTGATTGCGACCAGCAGCAGCGCATTGAGATGTGGATAGAGCAGCACCATCAGAATGCCCAAGGCCGCCAGGCTCACAAGCTCGAACCCGAGTACCCACGGCGGCTGGGCGTGGATGCTCTGGTGCAGCATGCCGGCCAGCAGACTTAGATTGATCTCAGGCCCGGGATAGACGCCCCCCACCGGCGTGGAGCGCAAATCCATCAATCCCGGGGCGGAGGCCCCCAGTATCAGCGTCTTACCCGCCAGCGCCCCTGGCTCCAGGCGCCCCTCCAGCACATCGACTGCCGAAATATAGTCAAAATGCCCACGCGGCCCGTACCAGGGCACCAGCGCGGCGCCACGGCCATCAACCGGAATTTCAAACCCGCCCGCGTCGAGGGCTTCCAGCTGTGTCACCCCAGCGCCCTCCCCCAGCACCGGTGTAACCGGCGGTTCGCCCAGCAGCGAGAGCAACATCGCAAGCGGAAGGTTGGGGTAAAGCTCCCCCTCCCAGCGCTGCAGCATGGGGACACGACGAAATACGCCGTCATCGTCCACACGGGGATTATCGAAAAACCCCGCACTCATCGCACTCTGCTGCAGAACCGGCAGGTTGGCGGTATAGCGCTCGGGCGCAGGAAACGGAAGTGGGTCGGTTTCTTCAACCATTGCGGGGCGGGGCAACTGCCCGACAGATGGCGGATCACTGGGTTGGCGTGATGCCTGGAAATAGTACCCAAGTACAACGGGGTGGGCCGCCAAGGCGTTCGACAAGTGCTCATCGCCATCGACAGGCGGCGGGAGTTCACCGAGCGCAGGATAATCGCGGGAGAGCTCCTCCCAGTGCTGTTGCCATAGCGAGGTTTCAGGTTCAGCGAAGACCACATCGATACCCAGCAACCCAGCCTCGTACTCGGTGAACAGCGTGTTCACCAAATCCGCAAGCGTAGCCCGCGGCCATGGCCATTGGCCCACCTCGTACAGGCTGCGTTCATCAATATCGATGATGGCCAGTGAGGGGTCCGCTTGTTCCGACAAGGTGCTGCGCACCTTCATGTCGTATGCCTGCCACTCCAGGCGTTCCAACAACGGAAAGGGCAACAGGCCGGTTTTCTCGACAAGCAACAGCATCACGATCAGCAGACCGCCAGCGTACTGCAGCCAGTGCCAATAGCGCTTGCGGGTATGGATGGGAGCCTTTGACGCCATGCCCGAACATTCCTCAAGGTTTTCTTCACCCTACCACGATTAGCTTATTGAAACAGAAGCCTGGTCACTACTGGTGGGGCCGACAGCGTAAATAATCTCCAGTACCAGGATGAGCGGAAATCAACCATTTCGTTCGGCCATCTTCCTGGGTTCGGCACACAGACATCAAGGCCAACAATCAACGGGCAAGCTTATTCGCCATATCCATGCCAATAGCGCTTTGCAAGGCATCTTTCATTTCGGGGTCACGCACATATAATTGCTCAAGGGTTTCAGCTTCCCACACTAAATAGCGTAGTGGCTCTTCAGCAATAACATCTGCACTGGTAGGCTTGCGGCTGACAAAGCTCATCTCACCGACAAAATCACCAGGATATAGCATAGCGCGTTGCTGGCCGTTGGCTTCGACCCTGGCTCTCCCAGACAGTATAAGCAGCAGCGCATTCAGCTCCTGGTCTTTCATGATGAGGACCTCGCCCTTTTTTATATCATGGGTCTTGGCCAGCCGCAGTAAACGACGCATTTTTCTTGGCTTGAGGAAACGCAGTGTGCTTTCATGTAGCCATTGCTCNATGTTCGAGCACCGACTCGAGCTGGGCCACCTGCTTGCTGACCGCGCTCTGGGTCAGGCTCAGTTCATCGGCGGTATAGAGCTCGTCACGGGTGATGCGACGCTCGCGCACCTCGATACCCAGCACCTCACGGGCCAGCCGTATCACGCTGTCCCGGGTGATGCCCTGCAGGCAGGAGGTGATCTCGGGCGTATGCAGGACGCCGTCGCGCAGCAGAAAGATATTCGCCGCCGAGGCCTCGGCAACATAGCCCTCCGGGTCGAGCATGACCGCTTCGTCGAACCCCGCCTTCACCGCCGTATTGAGTGCGAGCATCGAATTGACGTAGTGGCCATTGGTCTTGGCACGACAGAGGCTGATGTTGACATGGTGCCGGGCCCAGGAGGAAGTCAGCGCGCGCAGGCCGATGGAGGCGGCTTCCGGCGAGATGTAGTCGCCCAGGTCCCAGGCAGCCACCATGACATGAACCGTCAGCCCCTTGGCCCGAAGTCCCAGCCCCTCGGCACCGAAGTAGACCGTCGGCTTCAGGTAGGCGTTGCTCAGGCCGTTGCGGGTCAGGCACTGCCGCTGCGCCTCGATCAGGTCGGCTTCGGAGAAGGGCATCGCCATGTCCAACGAGTGAGCGCTGTCCAGCAACCGCCTTGTGTGTTCGGCGACACGGAACAGGTGCGTGCCCCCCGGACCCTGGTAGGCCCGCACGCCTTCGAAGCAACCCATGCCGTAATGCAGGGTATGGGTCAGCATATGGGTGCGGGCGTCGCGCCAGGGCAGCCACTCGCCGTCGTGCCAGATCCAGCCGTCACGGTCATACAGGGGGGGCGGTGTCGTCATTGTCCGTTCCATTAAAGTGGAGCCGCCTTCATCCAGCCTTCCCGCCAGCTGTCGATCAGCGCGCGCTGGTGCGGCTGCAGGGACTGATAGCCCCAGGCGGCAATTTCATCGTTCTGCGGATCGGGGACCGCAATCCGACTGCCCGACAGGGCCTGGATCACGGCATGACCGCAGAGCGGCACATAGCCTTCGGAGTAACCTCCCTCATGGATCATCACCAGGCGGTTCTCGCTGATTCGGGAGGCAAGTGCGCAAACCTGCTGCGTCATGGCAGCAAACGCCGAGCTGTTGAGCAGCATCTTGCCCAACGGATCTTTGCCACAGGCGTCAAAGCCGCAGGCCACCACGATCATATCCGGGGCAAAACCACCGATGGCCGGCAATACCAGTTCCTGCATGGCATAACGGTAAGCGCCGATACCGGAGCCGGGAGGCATTGGCAGATTGAGATTCGCGCCGTGCCCTGCCCCCTCCCCCAGCTCTTCGAAGAAGCCTGAGTCGAGCGGGTAGCTGCCGGCCTGGTGGATCGATATCGTGAGCACGTCCGGATCGTCGTAGAAAGCGGCCTGGTGACCGTTGCCATGGTGTACGTCCCAGTCGAGTATCGCCACACGCTGCACCTGCCCCAGGGCGCGGGCACGCATGACTGCCACCGGAATATTCCCCAGCATGCAGAACCCACGCCCGCGGTCCTCCTCGGCATGGTGCCCTGGGGGACGGCACAGCGCATAGGCGCTCTTTAGCTCACCGCTCGCCACCGCCTCCACCGCGGCAATGGCCAGGCCGGCCGAATGCTTCGCCGCGGCCAGGCTACCCGGCGTGAAGGGTGCAGCTTCACCGGCATCGCCACCCTGTGCACTGTCGTTTTCCTCCAGCTCATCAAGGTAGCGTGCGGTATGAAAGCGCAGCAGGTCCTCGCGGGAAGCCGCCGGCGGCTTGCGCACCTCGAGCTCGTCGATCAAACCCGACACTTCAAGCAGGTTCTTCAGTCGCCGCTTGCTCTCGGGGCTCTCCGAGGCCGGCTGGGGCTGAAGGTACTCACCTCGAGAAGAAAAGACACCGACAGCCCCTGGATCATGCCAGAAGCATCGCTCATGCCAAAAAAAGCCAGTACGCCTGACTGCGCTCATGCGTGTGCCTCCAACTGCTCCCAGACCTCGATGGCAGCGGCCAGGTCCTCCAGCGAGGCTCCCACTGACTTGAACACGGTAATGGCCTCATCAGAAGTTCGTCCCGGCTGCTTGGCCAGCAGCAGCTCGGCCAGGTCGGCACGAATTTCGTCGAAATCGAAGGCCCCTTCGTCGATGGCCTGGTGGATATCCCCAGCTTCCCCCCTGGCACCGGCAAAGGTGTCGACAAACACCTCGCCGCGACGCAGGCACTCGCCATCGGTTTCCCGCATGCTGGGCCGGAAGGCGCCGATCAGGTCCAGATGGGTTCCGGCCGCGAGCCACTCACCGCGAACCAACGGCTCCGTGGATAGCGTGACGCAGCTGATCAGGTCCGCTTCGCGGACCCCCGACTCCAGATCCGTTACCGCCTCGGTCTCGAACCGGTCGGCATACTCCGCTGCCAGCTTCTGTGCCTTCCCGGGGTTGCGGCCCCAGATGCGTACCCGCGCGATGGGCCGTACCGAGGCATGGGCCTCGATAACCATGGGGGCCAGCTTGCCGGTTCCTACCACCAGCAGGGTCGAGGCGTCCTTCCGGGCCAGCTCCCGTGCGGCAAGGGCCGAGGCGGCGGCGGTACGACGACGCGTCAACTCACTGCCGTCCAGACAGGCAAGCGGGCGCCCGTGGGTGCCTTCGCTGAGGAAATAGACCCCGGAGATGGCCGGCAGGCCATGGTCGGCGTTCTGGGGGAAGACATTGACCATCTTCACCCCGATATAGCCGGCACGCTCCCAGGCAGGCATCAGCAGCATGGTGGCTTCACCATCGGGCCGGTGCATGGCGTGATGGTGGCGCGGCGGCGATTCCACGCCGGCACGGAAGGTCGTCGCCAGGCGCTCCACCAGTGCAGGCCAGGGCAGCGACGCCGCGACTTCATCAGCGGATACGATGCGCATCTCAGGCCTCCGGTAGCGCCGCCACGACCATGATCTCCACCTTCCACTCGGGCTTCGCCAGCTTGGCTTCCAGGGCGGCGCGCACCGGCGGCCGACCGGGCACCACCCAGGCATCCCAGACAGCGTTCATCTGGTCGAATTCCGCCATGCTGGTTACCCAGATCTGGGCCGACAGCAGGTTCTCCTTCGAGGTGCCGGCCTGGGCCAGCAGTTCGTCGATGCGCGCCAGCACCTGCTCCGTCTGGCCGCGCATGTCGGCACTGGCGTCCTTGGGCACCTGGCCGGCCAGGTAGACGGTACCGTTGTGAATGGTGGCCTGGCTCATGCGGGTGTTGCTGTCGTGATAGCTGATGCTCATGTCATTCCTCTCTCATTGCGTGTTCGTATCGTCGCTGGACCTTCGGTCCTTCGTTCGTAGGGCCGGTACTTTCCGGTCGCAAAGCAGGAGTTTTCGTTCATGGCGCGCCGAATGTTCAGTCGCCAATATAGCCAGTCAGGAAGGCAGCCAGATTCTCACCCAAGTGCTCGGTAGGATAACCACCCTCCTGCACCAGCACGGTGGGCAGCGACAGCTTGGCCAGGCGGCGCCCGATAGCCCTGAAATCCGCGGTTTCCAGGGCCATGCCTGCCAGGGGGTCGTCGCGGTGGGCATCGAGGCCCAACGCCACGACCATCGCCTCGGGGCGAAACGCCTCCATGCGATGGATCAACGCATCCAGGGCTTCATGAAAGACCAGGCCATCGCTGCCCAGCGGCAGGGGCAGGTTGACATTGGCTCCCAGCCCTTCTCCCATGCCTTCCTCATTGACGCCGCCCCAGAAGAATGGATAGAAGTCGGCAGGATCCACATGCAGCGATCCGGTCCAGACATCCCCGCGGTAGTAGAAGATGTCCTGGGTACCGTTGCCGTGGTGGAGATCGACATCGAGGATGGCGACCCGGGAAAAGTGCTCGCGCAGGACGGTAGCGGCGAGTGCCGAATTGTTGAGGAAGCAGAACCCGCCCGCCCGATCCGGGCCGGCATGGTGGCCAGGAGGGCGGCAAAGCGCGTATGTGGTGCCATGACCTCCCAGTAGCGCTTCTGCGGCGGCCTGTGCCGTCGCAGCACTCGCCAGGATACCGGTAAAGCTGTCGGCACCGACCGGACACGCCATGTCATGCAGGTGCCAGCCGGCCTGCCCCACCGGGTGACGTGGGTAGTGATGCCCACCGCCACAGGGATGGACGTTGGGCGAGACCAGCTCCGAGGCGCCGGGCAGTTCTCTCCAGCGCTCATGTATGGTTTCGAGGAATGCCAGGTAGCGGGGCGTATGCACCTGGGCCAGGCGGCTACGCAGCGTCGGGCTGTCCATTTCGGTGGGGGCAGTAAGGGATAGCCCTACCGTCGCCAACCCACCTGCCAATAGTTCCGCACGTACCGGCCCCTCCGGTGATGGGGTCGGCTGGCCACGCACCAGGAACGTCTTCGGTGCATGACGCTCCTGGTCAGGGTGATAGAAGAGCTTCATCTTGGATCCTTGCTGAAGCAGATGCCAGGCACGGGTGTCGCTTCCCCTGACAAGACCGGGAAGATAGATGCTTTCTCTCTGAGATTAGAACGTGACGCCGAGCACTGCTTGCCCGAGACTGCCGAAGACTTGCCCCAGACTCTTCAATTGACGCTGCCGGTCGGCGGCCTCAGTTGGCAGCTCGAGTCCGGCGAACGGCGGAGGGGGTAACGTCAAAATGGCGCCGATAGGCGCGGCTAAAGCTGCCCTGGTCGCGGAAGCCCACCAGCGAGGCAATATGCCCCAGGCTCAGGTTGCTGTGCCGGACCAGTGTGCGGGCATGCTCAAGGCGGCGCTGCTGCACGTGAGCCAGCGGCGTGGTACCGAAGATATCGCGGAAACGGGCGTGGAAATGACCGGGACTGAGGGCGCAGAGGCCAGCCAGTTCCTCCACCCGTATGTTGTCGGCGAGGTGGCGATCGATCCAGGCATTGAGACGGCGCAGGTCAATTCGCTCACCACCGGCACCCATCGGCGAATCTACGGCACTGGCGGCCGTAGCTCCCTGCTCCAGGCCCACATCCAGATGAAGATAGAGCGCTCTGAGCAACAGCGCGGCGATCTCGCTATGCAGCGCCGGGAACTGTTCGAGCTGCACCATCAACGTTCCCACCAGTTGATTGAGGCGGGTCGGCACGGTGAAGAAATGAGGGCGCTCGAAGAGCCGCTGCATGGCATCTGCGTCGCGCAGCGATGCTATGTCATCCAGGGCAACGTCCAGCACCAGAGTACGGTTCAGGCCATCGCCTTCGTACTCATGATGGTAGGAGCAGGGAATGAGGCAGCCACGGGAGCCGGTCACGCGGTCTCCAGCTCCCTCGATTTCCAACTCGGTGACGCCGCAGGTTGCCAGGATCAGCTGGTGATGCGTATGGGCATGGGCAACGTGTTCATGCCCGAGCGTGCAGGCACGCAGGTCGAGAATAGCCATGACGGTTTCTTGCGGTCCGTTTCATCGGGAATCGTTATTACCTTACTCCCCGGCAAACCGATGTGAAACCATCATGACTAACTCCCCCACTCACGCTGAAGCCAACTTCAGCAGCGACCCTTCTTGGCCTGCCCGGGAGGACAGAAGCGCGAGCCGTGGGAGTAGCCACCGTGACCGTCGTCGATCACCACCAGGGGCTGGGGCTGGATACGCGCCGGCTGGTAGCTGCAGCCGGCCAACATAAGGGACGATACCAGCACGATGAAAAGTGTCAGCAGCGTACGAAACATGGGGCCTCCGTATAGGGCGCAATCGAAGGCGCTATTCTAGCGATGCATTTTCGTGACGCCACATGTGGCACGTAGGCAACATGCTTGTCGCAAAATTGAGACTGGCAAGGCGGCGTCAGAACGGCGATAGTGCGGATTCATTAGTCTGCAAACAGGCCCTCTCCATGGACGCCCTTCGTCGCCACTCCCTGCTGATCATTGTCGTTGGCAGCCTGGTCATCTCCTTGGCCATGGGGCTGCGCCACGGTTTTGGCCTGTTCCTTGAGCCGATGAGCAGCGATCTGGGCTGGGGACGTGGGGTATTCGCCTTCGCGCTGGCATTGCAGAACCTGATCTGGGGATTTGCCCAGCCCTTCAGCGGGGCGCTTGCGGACCGCTTCGGTGCTGCCCGGGTGGTGGTCATCGGCGGGCTGCTCTACGCGCTGGGGCTGGCATTCATGGGGCTCTCTGAATCGGCTTTGGGCATGTCACTCTCCGCCGGTCTGTTGATCGGCCTGGGGCTTTCCGGGACCACCTTTTCGGTGATACTCGGTGCAGTGGGCCGTGCCGTTGCACCGGAAAAGCGCAGCATGGCCATGGGCATCGTCAGCGCCGCCGGCTCGTTCGGGCAATTCGCCATGCTGCCCGGCACCCTGGGGCTGCTGGGCTGGCTCGGCTGGTCTACTGCGCTCTTGGCCATGGGGGTGATGGCGGCCATGATGGTGCCGCTTGGGGCCATGTTGAAGGATCGCCCCTCTGCCCGCCTGGCCTCGGATCTCTCGCTGCGCGCGGCACTGGACGAGGCTGCCGGCCAGCGCGGTTTCTGGCTGCTCTGCCTGGGCTTCTTCGTCTGCGGCTTTCAGGTGGTATTCATCGGTGTGCACCTGCCGGGCTACCTGTTCGACAACGGCCTCGCCGTGCAGGTTGGCAGCACCGTGCTGGCGCTGGTGGGGCTATTCAACATCTTCGGCACCTATGCCGCCGGCTGGCTGGGGGGCATATACTCAAAGCCGCGGCTGCTCAGCTGGCTCTATCTGACCCGGGGCGCCGTAATCACTGCCTTCGTATTCCTGCCCCTGAGCCCCACCAGTGCCTACCTGTTCGGCATCACCATGGGCCTGCTGTGGCTCTCCACCGTGCCGCTGACCAATGGCATCGTGGCGTCGGTGTTCGGCGTCCGTCACCTCTCCATGCTGGGTGGCATCGTCTTCCTGTTCCACCAGCTAGGCTCGTTCATGGGCGTATGGATGGGAGGCTACCTCTATGACCTCACCGGCCACTATGATGTGGTCTGGAAGATCGCCATCCTGCTCTCGGTCGTCGCGGCCCTGCTTCACTGGTTCATCAGCGAGGCGCCGGTCAAACGACCCCAGCCAACGGAGGCCCAGGCATGACCCAAACGCTATTGTTAAAGCT
Source organism: Halomonas chromatireducens (assembly GCF_001545155.1). NCBI lineage: Bacteria > Pseudomonadati > Pseudomonadota > Gammaproteobacteria > Oceanospirillales > Halomonadaceae > Halomonas > Halomonas chromatireducens. The sequence continues at coordinate 2,106,286 of NZ_CP014226.1, forward strand.
GGTGGCCGCGGCAGCAATCACGGGCGCCCTGGCCCTGGCCTGGTGGGGCTGGCAGAGCGCCGACGCCTCGATGCTGCTGCTCGGTATGCGACTTTGCTAGGTGTGATTCGACAGTCAGGTCCCTGAGTGACGCCCGACATCTTCTGCCACCATTCGCGTCAGGCTCTCCATGTCCTTCAGCGATACCCATCGTCCTTCGACGGAGATCAGTTTCTGCATCTGGAACCTGCCGAGCGCGCGGCTGACGGTCTCGATAGCCAGCCCCAGATAACTGCCGATGTCACCCCGCGACATGGACAGGAAAAAACGGCTCGGTGAGTAACCACGAAGCCTGAAGCGCTCCGACATCCCCAACAGAAAGCTCGCCATGCGCTGGTCAGCAGTGCGACCGGAAAGAAGGCACATCATGCGCTGATGATCGCGCAACTCCTCGCCCATGCAGCGAAAGAGGCGGTGTTGCAGGGTGTGGGAGTCTTTCATCAGCACTTCGAGCTGCAAGAACGGCAGCTCGCAAACGTATGTCGATTCCAGCGCCACCACATTGCCGACACACTCACCGCTACCGATGCCATCCAGGCCCACCAACTCACCGGGAAGGTAGAAATGTGTCACCTGATCACGCGCGCCTACTTGGAACTGTACTTGCTTCAGACTGCCTGTGCGCACCGCATAGAGATTGCCGAATTGATCTCCCTGGTGCACCAGGACCTCACCACGCTTGAGCGGGCGCGGCCGCTCGAGTAATGCATCGAAGTCGGCGAGCTGCTCCCCTTCCAGCCCCATGGTCAGACAGCGTGAATGATGGCAGCAGTATTCACAGCGCGTCCCGCCACCCGGCAGGGGGCCAGTCGATGTGAAGGGCATTTTCTTCTCCTTGTACTTCCCGCCAGAGAATGCACGAGACTCTGGAAGACCCTGATACCAAATACCTCTTTCAAGGTGGCTCAGGGGTTGAGAAGGATCAAGGTTAATAAAAAAGTATCAAGAGTTGGCTGCTCTGCCGATGGCCGTGGAACCAAACGAAGCACCCATGCCTGAGGGCATGGGCGCTTCGCTTGGTAGCCGCAGGTCGTCCAGCGACGGTTGGCTACGGCTTAGCAGTAGATCTTTTCCGAAGAACTTTTCCGAAGATCTTACCTGAAGAACTTACCAGACAAACGCGTAAAGCATCGCCCACTCGGGCGGTGATACAAGCGCGCACCGCGCAGCGGTGCCTCACTTGATACTGCCACTACCCCCAATGCCAAGGGTCATCCGTCCCTCCGACCCGGGCAAACCATCAAGGTTGGCTGGTCGAGCAAGGATTGCCGGGCGCTGGATGCCTGAGTCTTCGGGCAATGGGTCGACCGGGAAATCCGTAAATCGACCCGTGTTAGCGGTAGAGCAGCTTGANCAGGCCCGTATCCATCATCAGGTACATGCCGACCATGACGGCGGCAAAAGCAGCCTCATGGAGGCAGCCTTCCTCCAGGTGCAGGTGGTAGAGCTCGCCATAGGCGGCCAGCGTACCTTCCAGGTCGTCGGCGAACACCAGGCGGTGGGCGCCCCCCACCTCATCCTCGCCTGTCTCGAAGAACTCGTGGAAGTAAAATAGCCCCTCTTCGGCGGCCAGGCGCTGGATAAAGGCCAGGTCGGTCTCGCGGTACTGCACGCAGTATTCGCGCTCCGCGGGTTCGCGGGTGGCGGCGAAGGCCACATCGGTGATGCCGCGCTCGTCGCACAGGGTGTTGATGATGGTCAGCGGCGAGACGTTCTGGAAGATGCGCGAGTTGTGGCGCAGCGAGAGGCGCCACAGTGCCGGCTGGATGGTCAGCGAATAGAAGGTGCGGCGGTGCCCGCGGTCGCCGCGGCCGAAGGCGGTGGCGATGCCATGGACCCGACGCAGGACCTCGCCGTCCTGCCAGACCGTCAGGCTCAGCTCGCGGTCGAGGAAGGCCTCGGGGGCGAGATCCGGGTCGCGGCTGGCGAGGTTGACCGCCAGATGGAAGGGCTGGGAGAGCGCCTCGGTCAGCGTGAAGTCGACCACGGCCAGGTCGAGATCGTCGGCCCCGGCGAGGGCAAGTGTGAACTGAAGACCGGTCTGATTGGCCATGGTGATGGCTCCCCTCCTGGAAGACGAAGTGCGCGGCAATCCATTGCATCAGCAGATTACGCGAGGCCCTTGGTATGGCAAGGGCGAATCGGCCGCTGAGGTCAATGGCTGACAGGACGTGTCAGCGATGTCGTACACGCCGTGATGCCAGCGCTCGATAACAAGCGCTGGCATCACGACGCCGGCTGCGTAACGCCCCGCCCAGGCGGGCGGGACGTTATCGAAGGACTTAGCCTTCGATCGGAGCGCGCCAGTCGTCGGAACCGGAGGTGCCGGCAACGGTGTGTTCCCAATCGATCTTGCGGTAGGCCAGGGAGACGTCCATCAGCTGAGTGAATTCAGCGGTGTTCATGTCCTGGGCGTGCGGCATGCGCAGGTTGATGTCGACGATGGTGGCGTCGGTCAGGCTGGTGGTGAAGAAGTGCTCCTGCTTGCCTTCCACCGAGGTGCGGTACCACTTCAGCTCGACGTTGGGCAGCATTTCGCCGGAGGCCAGGGCGTTGTACATCAGCGGCACGGCCTTGTTCAGGGCCACGGTGAAGATGAACGGCTTGTGTGCGCGCTGGCCGGAAGGCTGGCCGGACTGCGGGTCGGTGGGCACGGTTACGACGTGCTTGAATTCCTGAACCAGCATTTCGTCTTCGTGGCCTTCCACGTAGATGTTGCCCACGGAATCCGGGGTGAAGGCGCCAGCGGTAATGTTGCCCTGGGTCTGGCCTTCGATGCTGATATAACAAGGTGTCGGCATGAGTCTGCTCCTTGACGATGTGAATGAATGTCCGATGGACGGTACTGTAGGGGCAGAAAGCGTGCCGATATTGGATAAACAAAATAAAAACAAATGGTTGCTATGAGCCCGACAACTTTGCCTAATCAAGATTAGGCAAGATGTTGCCTGAATCGAGCAAGATCTTGCCCGGCGGGCAAGAAGTTGCCTAATTATTCCTTGGCTTGGCTGGTTGGCTGGTTGGCTGGTTGGCTGGTTGGCTGGTTGGCTGGTTGGGTCCATCTGGCTGTGTGTCGGCAGTACTGTTATGTTATAACATGTGTTTTGATGGAGAGAGTGCTCATGCAGGCCGACCCAGGGGCGCAGCGAATGCTGGACATGCCAGAAACGTCATATATGAACGATGAGCAGTTGGCCTTCTTCCAAGGCCGCTTGCTGGCTGAGCGAGCCGAGGTGGAGGCGCACCTGGAAGAAGTGCGCAAGGCCATTGCCGACAACGAGCGCAGCGGCGACGAACTCGACCGTGCCGCGGTGGAAGAAGAGCTGCGGCTGCTGCTTCGCCAGGCGGACCGAGAGACGCGGCTGCTGCGCAAGATCGCCAAGGCGCTGCGACGCATCGAGGAGGGCGACTACGGCTATTGCGAGGAGACCGGCCAACCCATCGGGCTCGGGCGGCTATTGCTGCGTCCTACCGCGGATCTCTGTCTCGAGGCCAAGGAGCGACAGGAGAAACGCGAGCACCATTTCAGCAAATCCCGAGGAGAAGCGTGATGCAAGCCCCTTCAGCGACCCTGCCCGTCACCGTACTTTCCGGCTTTCTCGGCGCAGGCAAGACGACCCTGCTCAATCATATCCTGGCCAATCGCGAAGGGCGTCGGGTGGCGGTGATCGTCAATGACATGAGCGAGGTCAACATCGATGCCGCCCTGGTGCGTGGCACACCGGGCAGCGAGGGAGACGTGGCGCTCAATCGCTCCGAGGAGCGGCTGGTCGAGATGAGCAACGGCTGCATCTGCTGCACCCTGCGAGAGGATCTGTTGATCGAGGTCGGGCGCTTGGCCGCCGAAGGCCGCTTCGACTACCTGGTGATCGAGTCAACGGGCATTTCCGAGCCGCTGCCGGTGGCCGAGACCTTCACCTTCGAGGACGAGTCAGGGCAAGCCATTTCTGATGCTGCCGAGGCTTGCGCGGCTGGGGGAGCATCGCAATGACCATCAGGTGGATACCGCCGAGGCCATCTCGCGTATCTATGGCGTACCGTTTTTTCAAGACGTCGAACCGTTGGTCGAGGCCGTGCTTGATGGGCCGGCAGCCCTGGCTCCGCCCGCTGCGCCGGCCCAACGCATTCACGATGAGCGTNAATATAGAGTTTTATCTATACTATAAAGCCATACATTCAATTGGAATCAATATCACGCACTCCTCACAATCCGCGACTACCCTGCCAATGCGACTCAGAAAAAGAGAGACCCATGCCAGACATCGTCGTGATGTTCTTTCTGCTCGGCCTGCTCGCCTGAACCAGACGACCATGCCGATGGCGACTGCGATCATCACACTCCACACCAGCGGATAGCCCCAATACCAGCCCAGCTCTGGCATGGCGAAGGGGCTGGTCTGGTGCTCGAAATTCATGCCGTATACGCCGGCAATAAAGGTCAACGGCATGAAGACGGTGGCGATGATGGTCAGGGTGCGCATGCTCTCGTTGAGCCGGTGGCTCATGCTTGATAGATAGATGTCGAGCAGGCTCGCGGTCATGTCACGATAGCTCTCCACCAGATCCATTATCTGCACGGTATGGTCGTAGACATCACGCATCCACATGCGCGTATCGGGCGTGAAAAGGTCATTATGGTCGCGTAGCAGTTGGTTGATGACTTCCCGAGTGGGCCAGAGATAGCGCCGCAGCATGATCAGTTCGCGCTTAAGGCCGTGCAGACGTTCCAGCGTCGAGCTGTCGGGGCGGTTGAGGATTTCCATTTCCAGCTCCTCGATGCGCTCGCCTATCCCATCCAGCACCGGAAAGGCATGGTCCACGGCGGCATCGAGCAAGCCATAGAGAAGGTCGTCCGGCTCCCCCAGGGCGCGACCACCGCGCTCCTTGAGCCGGCGCCGCACCTCGCCGAAAGGGTCCAGGCTCTCCGTCATGACGCTGGCGACCATGTTGCCGCCCATGAACAGGGTCAACTGGTAGAGGTGAAGCCTGCCCTCGTCATCCACCTCGGGTATGCCGAGAATGACCACCAGCGACGCATCGAAGCGCTCGACCTTGGGCCGTTGCCCGCCGTTGAGGATGTCCTCCTGGGCCAGCGGGTGCAGTCCCACCCGGTCGCCGAGCCGTTCGAGCTCCTCGGCAGTAGGCATGCCCTGCACGTGCAGCCAGTAGAGCGCCCCCTCGTCCGACGCCGCGGAAATCGCCTCGGGAATCGCCTCGAAGCGGACATCCTGCATCTGCCCCCAGCGGCCGGCATCGCGACGCGCCAGGGAGAACCTGGCCGGCCCGTGCAGGGCCGTCTGCTCCATCGTCAGCTCGCGCAAGGTGCCCGGGGCGGTCCCGGCCGGGTGGTAGTGCTTCCTGAACAGTCGGGTCATGGTAGAGATCCTGGCAATTCGGCAAGCCCATATAGTGGCATGAGGTGACCGATTTATCCGGCCAATTGGCGAACCAGCGCACCCATCTGGCAACTGCGGCCTGGCTGCCGGTAACTCTGGTCGCAGATTATTTCGGCTACGCTATAGCAAGCCAAAGGGAGCAACAAAAGCGGCTCCAGGGAAGGAGATCGATATGACCATGACAGTGGGCGAACTTTTCGTTGCCCTGGTGCTTGTCTCACTGGCTCTGCTCGCCAGCAATGCCATTCGCAACGTCTCACCCTGGCTGCGACGCCTGTTCCTGCCCAGCTCTGTCGTCGGCGGATTCATCCTGCTGTTGCTGGGCCCCGAGGTGCTGGGCCGCGCCGTGACGGCTCCTTTCGAGGAAGCGGCCGGCCTGTTCCCCGAGTACGTCTACGAGAGTTGGGCCGCCATGCCCGGCCTGCTGATCAATGTGGTATTTGCAGCACTCTTCATCGGCCGCCCGATTCCAGGCCTGCGCACCATATGGCTGCGTGCAGGTCCTCAGGTCGTGGTGGGCCAGACCATGGCCTGGGGCCAGTATGTGGTCGGGCTGACGCTAGCGATACTCATCCTGGCCCCCATGTTCGGCATGAACCCCATGGCAGGTGCCCTCATTGAAATCGGCTTCGAGGGCGGCCATGGCACCGCGGCCGGCATGGCGGACACCTTCGCCGACCTCGGCTTCGAGGAGGGCGCCGACCTGGCCCTGGGGCTGGCTACCGTGGGCATCGTCTCGGGGGTATTGATCGGCACGCTGATGATCAACCTCGCGGCACGACGCGGGGTGATCACCCTGGACAACCCCCGCAAAACCTCGGAGGCACTGGATGAGGTTCGCCTGCAGGGCGATGAGAATGACCTCCCACCCACCGAAGAGTACAGCGAATTCAAGAAGGACCTTGCCCAGGAAGAGGAAACCGCCGATCCCTTGAGCCTGCATATCGGCCTGGTCGGCATCGCCATCGTCGTCGGCTGGCTGATCCTGAACGGGTTGCAGTGGATCGAGCAGCAGACCTGGGCCCGCGACGACGGCATGGAGATCCTCGCTCACGTGCCACTGTTTCCCATCGCCATGATCGGCGGCGTGCTCGTGCAGCTCTGTGTGACACGCTTTGGCCTGGAGCCACACGTCTCGAGCCGAACCATGTCCCGTATCGCCGGCACAGCTCTCGACTTCACCATTGTCACGGCCCTGGCCACACTCTCCCTCACCGCCCTGGGCGAGCACTTCGTGCCTTTCCTGCTGCTGGCGCTGGCCGGGATCGGCTGGTCGCTCTTCGTGCTGATCGTCATCGCGCCAAGGGTCATTCCCGAGAACTGGTTCGAGCGCGGCATCGGCGACTTCGGCCAGTCCATGGGCGTCACCGTGACCGGCCTGTTGCTGATGCGCATGGCCGACCCCAAGAACCGATCCGGCGCTTTTGAAAGTTTCGGCTACAAGCAGCTGATGTTCGAACCAGTGGTCGGCGGCGGGCTGTTCACGGCGGCTTCGCTCCCGCTCATCGCTCAGTTCGGCGCACCGACAATACTGGGGCTCACGCTAATACTGACCATCGCCTGGCTAGTCTTCGGCCTCCTCTACTTCGGCCGCATGGTCCCTGAGCGTGGACGCGGCAGGTGGGGCAGCTGACACCATCACTGTCTATCGCAACCCTTAGCACCAGCGGCAGCGAGGCCAGTCCGTCAAGGGCAGACATGGGCCGCCAGGAAGCCTACACTGCACCGCAGCATCCCGATTTCAAGGAGACAGCATGGCGAAGGACGACAAGAAGCTCATTGACCTGGCATTGCAGGGCGGCGGTTCCCACGGCGCCCTGACCTGGGGCGTACTCGACAGACTGCTGGAGGAGGAGCGTCTGGAAATCGACGGGGTCAGCGGCACCAGTGCCGGTGCCATGAATGCCGTAGTGCTAGCCGATGGTCTGCACAAGGGTGGTCGCGAGGGAGCCCGGCAAGCGCTGCACACCTTCTGGAAAGGGGTCAGCGATGCGGCGCGTTTCTCGCCGATCCAGCGCTCGCCCTGGGATCGGCTGATGGGCAATGACGGCCTGGACACATCGCCAAGCTATCTGTTCTACGAAAGCCTCACCCAACTGGTTCCCCCAGCGAAGCTCAACCCCCTGGGCATTAACCCATTGCGTGACCTGGTCAGCGAACTGGTGGACTTCGAGCGGGTAAACGCCTGCCGCAAGGCAAAGGTGTTCATTACCGCCACCAATGTACGTACCGGGCGCGCCAAGGTGTTCCGCCAGCCCGAGCTGAGCGTGGATACCGTCATGGCCTCGGCCTGCCTGCCATTCATGTTCCCGGCCGTGGAGATCGATGGTGAGGCCTACTGGGATGGTGGCTACAGCGGCAACCCCGCCCTCTTCCCGCTGGTCGATGACCAGGGCTGCCGTGATCTGGTGGTGGTACAGGTCAACCCTCTGGTTCGCAGCCAGCTCCCCGACAGCGCCCGTGACATCATCAACCGCATCAACGAAATCACTTTCAATACCAGCCTGATCAAGGAACTGCGCAGCATTCAGCTATTGCAGCAGCTGATCGACTCAGAAAATGTCGAGCTGGAACGGTATCGCTCGATGCGCCTGCACCTGATCCATGCCGAACAGGAAGTGGAAAAACTCAGCGCCTCGAGCAAGCTCAATGCGGAATGGGACTTCGTTTCCCGTCTGCATACCCAAGGCCGTGCCTGGGCCGATCTGTGGCTCGATCAGCATTTCGATTCCATCGGCAAGTGTTCGTCCTTCGATCTGAACACGGTCTTCCAGGACACGTTCCGCCCCTTCGCCAGGCCAGAGGAAGCGCCCACCGGGCGAGGCGAGCGCGAAGAGTGAGGGCAGGTGTGCCCTGGCCGAGTGTAGCTACGAATCATGCCCGCGCATGATGGCGGGCAGACTGGCATGCAGGCGTCGTTTCGCGAATGCCGTCAGGCTCCCCTTATCTTAAGATGGGCCTTCGCCATGCTTGCCGGAGATGCGAATGCCCGACACCGACAACGCCTTCCAGGCCGCCCTCGATCTGATCCTGGGCCTGGACCCGACCCTGCTCGGGATAGTGGCCCTGTCGCTTCAGGTGTCGCTGGGCGCCGTGTTGGTAGGGGCGCTGATCGGTCTGCCATTGGGTGCTGCGCTGGCCCTGTGGCGCTTTCCCGGCCGTGGCCTGGTAGTCACGCTGCTCAACGCCTTCATGGGCCTGCCGCCGGTCGTGGCTGGCCTGCTGGTCTACCTCTTGCTCTCCCGGGCCGGCCCCCTGGGCGAACTGGGATTGCTTTTCACACCTACCGCCATGGTGATCGCCCAGTCGCTGCTGGTACTACCTATCATTGCCGCCCTGACTCGCGATCACGTGCGGAGCCTTTGGGACGAGTACCGCGAGCAGCTGCACTCCTTCGGGGTGACTCGCCTTCGTGCCATGCCAAGCCTGCTCTGGGATGCCCGCTTCGCTCTGATGACGGTGATTCTCGCCGGTTTCGGGCGGGCCAGCGCCGAGGTCGGCGCCGTGCTGATCGTCGGTGGTAACATTGAGGGGGTCACCCGGGTGATGACCACGGCCATCGCCCTGGAAACCAGCAAGGGCAACCTGTCGTTGGCACTCGGCCTTGGCCTGGTACTGCTTGGCCTGGTGGCTCTTGTCAATGCCACGGCCTACCTAGTCGGTGAACGTGCCAGGAGGAAGCTGGGATGAACGACTTCTGCCACCCCACCACCTTGCTACCGACCGCCTCTCCGGCAAGCCAGCCTCTACTGCGCCTGGAAGGGCTCGGCTTTTCCCATCAGGGGCAGACACTCCTGCAGGCGATCGATCTCTCACTGGCGGCCCGTGGCCGCACGGTGATACTGGGCCCCAACGGGGCCGGCAAGAGCCTGCTGATGCGCCTGGCCCATGGTCTGCTCACTCCCAGTTGCGGCCATGTGCGCTGGGCAACCCATGAGAGCGGGCGCCCCCTGCGCCAGGCGATGGTCTTTCAGCGCCCGGTGATGCTGCGACGCTCTGCACTGGCCAATCTCACCTATGCCCTGGCCGCCCGTGGCGTGCCCTGGCGCCAACGTCGCGGCCTCGCACAGGCAGCACTGACACGCTTCGGGCTAGCCAGCCTCGCCGACCGCCCCGCCAGGGTACTGTCCGGTGGCGAGCAGCAGCGCCTGGCCCTGGCAAGGGCATGGGTCCTGGAGCCCGACGTCCTGTTTCTCGATGAGCCCACCTCGGCGCTGGACCCGGCATCATTGCGAGCGGTGGAGGATGCCGTACACGCCTTCCACGCCCAGGGTTCACGCATCGTGATGACCAGCCATGACCTCAACCAGGCCCGCCGCCTGGCCGACGACATCGTCTTCCTTTACGAGGGGCATGTCATCGAGCACACGCCGGCACGGGAATTCTTCCACGCCCCCAGCACCCAGCTCGCCCGGGGCTTTCTTTCCGGGGATCTGCTCGGCTGATGGGAGGCATCCAGCTCATGTTCCGCTACCAACATACCGCCTATGTGCTGCTGATCGGATGGCTCTGGGCAGCACCCCAGGCCGGGGCCGACGAGCGGAAAGAAGCGCACTATATCGTGCTCGCCTCCACAACCTCTACCGAGAACTCGGGCCTGTTCAGCGCCATTATCCCGCCGTTCACCGAGGCAACCGGTATCTCGGTTCGCGTCGTTGCCGTGGGTACCGGGCAGGTTTTCGCCCTTTCCCGCCGCGGCGATGCCGATGCTCTGCTGGTGCATGATGCCGCGGGCGAAGCCCGGCTCATCGACGAGGGGTATGCCAGCGAGCGGGCAGAGATCATGTACAACGACTTCGTCATTGTCGGTCCCAACCAGGATCCAGCCGGGATTACCACGGCCAAAAGGGCGACCGGGGCCTTCGCTCGGATCGCCGCCGCCGAGTCGCCCTTCGTCTCACGCGGCGATGACAGCGGCACCCACCGTGCCGAACGACAGCTGTGGCAGGCGACCGGCATAGCCCCCCAGGGCGAGTGGTACCGGGTCCTGGGCAGCGGCATGGGCCCGACGCTCAATACAGCCGCGGCCATGGGTGCCTACGTTTTCACCGACCGCGCCACCTGGGCCGCCTTCGACAATAGACAGGACCTCGTCCTGCTCTTCGAGGGCGATGAGGCACTGTTCAACCAGTACGCAAGCCTGCTGCTCCTGGAAGAGCGCCACCCCCACCTGAAGCACGAGTTGGCAAGGGAGTGGCACCGGTGGCTGCTCTCCGAGGAGGGCCAGCGGGCCATCGCCGACTTCGAGATAGCCGGGCAAGCTGTGTTCACGCCCAACGCCCAACGAGGCACCGACAGGTCACCCGGCAACCAGTGACGCCCCGCACGACTATCAAGGGGCATGCACGTAAAGCCCAGTGATTCCAACCCCATGCCTTTCCCGGCCATTCACTCGAGGCCTGCCAGCATTGCCTCCAGCTCATTGGAGATGAAACGCGGCTCGACGCACTCACCCAGGTGCCTCTGAGCGAACGTCAGGAAACCGCGAGCCGCGTGGGGCAGCCGCTTGTCCCGGCGCACGATGAACTGCCAGTGGCTCTCGATGGGCAGCCGCTCCACCGGCAGGATCACCAAGTCGGAGTGTTCAGGCGGAAGTACATGCTCGGAGAGCACCGCTAGCCCCATCCCCGACGCCACACCTACACGAATGGCCTCGTTGCTGGCCATCTGCAGGCTCGAGCCAAGCGAGAGTCCCTGCTCCTGCAGCCAGCTCTCGAACAGCATGCGCGTGGCCGAGCCCGGCTCACGCAGCAAAAACCGTTCGGTCAGCAACTCGCTCATGGCGACACGCTTCCTGGCAGCCAAAGGATGGCCTTGCGGGGCGATAACCACCAGCGGATTGCGCAGGAAGCGCCCGGCCAGGGCATGAGCCAGCGACGGTGGATGGCTGAAGACATAGAGGTCATCATCCTGGCGCTCGAAGCGGGTCAGCATCTGGCGCCGATTGCCGATATGCAGGGTCACGTCGACCTCGGGAAACGCCTGGCTGTAGGGACCCAGCAGTCTCGGCAGCACGTACTGCGCCGTGTTGACCAGAGCAATACTGAAACGTCCCCGCTCGCCGCCCCTCAAGGCGGCCAGGTAGTCCTCGAAGTCATCGAAACGGCCAAGTACTTCGCGGCTGGCGCGATAGAGCTCCCGTCCCGCTTCCGTCGCTACCAGGCGCCCCTGGCGAACGCTCAACAGAGGCTCACCCACCGCCTCACTCAAGCGCTTGAGCTGCTGTGAAACGGTCGGCTGGGTCAGGTGAAGTTGACGAGCCGCCTCGCTCACCGAGCCGCTGCGAACCACGGCAACGTACACTTGTAGCAGGCGAAATGTCAGGTGGCGTACGTTCATGGCTGACTCCATGGCGGCCAAATATAGAGTTTTATCTATACTATAAAGCCATACATTCAATTGGAATCAATATCACGCACTCCTCACAATCCGCGACTACCCTGCCAATGCGACTCAGAAAAAGAGAGACCCATGCCAGACATCGTCGTGATGTTCTTTCTGCTCGGCCTGCTCGCCGGCATCGTCAAGTCCGACCTGAACATACCCAAGGCCGCCTACGACACCTTGAGCCTGCTGCTGATGCTGACCATCGGCCTCAAGGGAGGCATGGCGCTCTACGGCAACCTGCGCTGGTCACTGATACCGGAACTCCTCGCGGTAGCGGCCCTGGGCGCCTTGATCCCGCTGGCATTGATGCCAGTGCTGCGCCGCCTTGTACGCCTGTCGTCCGCCGATAGCGCCAGCATCGCCGCACACTATGGTTCTGTCAGTGCCGGGACCTTCGCCGTGGCGCTGGCCTTCGCCGAGGGGCGTAATCTCCCCATCGGTGCCGAGGTCACACTCTATCTGGTGATGATGGAGCTGCCAGCAATCATGGTGGCCATCGCACTCTACCGGCGTCATAAGGGCAGCGATTCCGGCGAAGCGATGCAGGGCATCTGGCACGAGACGCTGACCAATCGCGGGGTCATCCTGCTGGCTGGCGGCGCGGTGATCGGCGCCATGTACGGCCCCATGGAGGGTGCCAACGTTACCGAGCTGTTTACCAGTGCCTTCCACGCCGTTCTTGCCCTGTTCCTGCTACAGATGGGCCTGACCGCAGCCGAAACCCTGCGCCCCATCCCCTGGTTTCACTGGCGGCTGCTCACCTTCGCCCTGGTGGCACCATTCTTCCTCGCCATGGCCGGGATGGCGGTGGGCCTGGCGCTGGGTCTTCCCAGCGGCTCATTGCTTATCCTGACGGCCCTTGCCGCCAGCGCATCCTACATCGCGGCACCGGCCGCCATGCGCACCGCCGTGCCCGAGGCCAACATTGGCCTGGCCATGCTGGCAGCGCTGGGCTTTACTTTCCCGCTGAACGTTATCCTGGGCATTCCCCTCTATCATCAACTGGCGCTCTGGCTGGGCTGAGCCAAGCGTAGGCGCCACCGGTCCAGAACCGGTGGCGCCGTTCTTCGACATTCGTCGCAGCCGCCCAGCCTGCACTTTACGTTAACGTCAACCTGGCCTAGTCTTGTAGCCATTCCAAGATGCGCGGTGAATCCGTACCCGTTCACCAAGCACTACCTGACAGCCGTTTTACGCGACAGAAAAAGGGAGTTCCGCCCATGCTCACGCCCTACCAGCCCCTCGATTTCGGCCTAGACGATGAACTCAATATGCTGCGCGATCAGGTCAACGCCTTCGCCCGCGACGAGATCGCTCCCCGTGCGGCCGAGATCGACGAGAAGAACGAGTTCCCCAACGACCTTTGGCAGAAGTTCGGCGACATGGGGCTGCTGGGCATCACCGTCTCTGAAGAAGATGGTGGTACCGGTATGGGCTATCTAGCGCACTGCATCGCCATGGAAGAGATCTCCCGGGCCAGCGCCTCGGTGGGTCTCTCCTACGGCGCGCACTCAAACCTCTGCGTCAACCAGCTCAAGATCAATGCCAGCGCCGAGCAGAAGGCGAAGTACCTGCCCAAGCTGATGAGCGGCGAGCATGTCGGCGCGCTGGCCATGTCCGAGCCAGGTGCCGGCTCCGATGTGGTCTCCATGAAGCTGCGCGCGCGCAAGGAGGGCGACCACTTCGTCCTCAACGGCAACAAGATGTGGATCACCAACGGCCCCGACGCCGACGTGCTGGTGGTCTACGCCAAGACCGACCCGGACGCCGGCTCCAAGGGCATCACTGCCTTCATCATCGAGAAGGGCATGCCCGGTTTCACCACTGCCCAGAAGCTCGACAAGCTCGGCATGCGCGGCTCCAACACCTGTGAACTGGTGTTCCAGGATTGCGAAGTGCCCGTCGAGAATGTGCTCGGCGAACTCAACCGCGGCGTCAAGGTACTGATGAGCGGCCTGGACTACGAGCGTACCGTGCTCGCCGCCGGCCCCATCGGCATCATGCAGGCAGCCATGGATATCGTGGTGCCCTACGTCCACGAACGTAAGCAGTTCGACCAGGCCATCGGCGAATTCCAGCTGGTGCAGGGCAAGATCGCCGACATGTACACCACGCTGAACGCCTGCCGCGCCTATCTCTACGCCGTGGCCGCCGGCTGCGACCGAGGCCAGACGTCGAGGAAGGACGCCGCCGGCGTGATCCTCTACTGCGCCGAGAAGGCCACCCAGGTGGCGCTGGACTCGATCCAACTGCTCGGCGGCAACGGCTACATCAACGAATACCCGACCGGACGCCTACTGCGCGACGCCAAGCTATATGAGATCGGCGCGGGCACCAGCGAGATCCGCCGGATGCTGATCGGTCGCGAGATCTTCAACGAATCTAGGTAAGGGTGGCAGCGACGACGGATGACACGGAATCTCATGATACGTGACGACCGACGACACTGTAGGAGCGCTCGGTTCGGCGCCCCGACTTTGCATCGCGACTGGCGCCGCAAGGCGCCTTGGCGGAGGCTGCCAACCTTGGCGGAAATCACCCGCATTGGCCAACACCGCCGGGAGGCTTTCAGCCTCCAGTCGCGAGCTAAAGCTGCTCCTACAGTGCAGAGGCCGCCGACCTTGTTGGAGCGCTCGGTTCGGCGCCCCGACTTTGAGTCGCGACTGGCACCACTAGGCACCTCGGCAACAGCCACCACGAGTCGAAGCCGCCGCCAACAACAGCACCGCCCGCGAAGCACTACCCTGCTTCGAAGACGAACAGCAAGGATCTTTCCATGAGCATCCTGAATACCCAGATCAATCCACGCAGCGATGTCTTCCAGGCCAACGAGGCGTCGATGCGCCACGAGGTCATGAAACTCCGAGAACTGACCGCAGCGATCAGCCAGGGCGGCGGCGAGAAGGCGCGTACCCGACACGAGTCCCGCGGCAAGCTGTTCGTGCGCGACCGCATCGACCACCTGCTCGACGAAGGTTCGCCCTTCCTCGAGTTCTCGGCGCTGGCGGCCCACGACACCTATGACAGCCCGATTCCCGCCGCCGGCGTGGTCACCGGCATCGGCCGCGTCTCTGGCGTGGAGTGTGTGATCGTCGCCAACGACGCCACGGTCAAGGGCGGCACCTACTTCCCGATGACGGTGAAGAAGCACATCCGCGCCCAGGAGATCGCCCGCAAGCACCGCCTGCCGTGCATCTACCTGGTCGACTCCGGCGGCGCCCACCTGCCGAGCCAGGACGAGGTGTTCCCCGACCGTGACCACTTCGGCCGCATCTTCTACAACCAGGCCACCCTCTCTGCCGAAGGCATCCCGCAGATCGCCGTGGTGATGGGCTCCTGCACCGCCGGCGGCGCCTACGTGCCGGCCATGGCCGACGAGTCGATCATCGTCAAGCAGCAGGGCACCATCTTCCTGGGTGGCCCGCCGCTGGTGAAGGCCGCCACCGGCGAGAGCATCAGCGCCGAGGACCTTGGCGGCGCCGATGTCCACTGCAAGGTGAGCGGCGTGGCCGACCACTACGCCGAGAACGACGCCCACGCCCTGCAGCTGGCGCGCGGCTGCGTATCACGGCTCAACTGGCAGAAGCGCGGCCAGCTGAAGATGCAGGAACCCAAGCCGCCTCGGCTCGACCCGGCAGAAATCTACGGCATCGTTGGCACCGACCTCAAGAAGCCCTACGACGTGCGTGAAGTGATCGCCCGCATCGTCGACGACTCCGACTTCGACGAGTTCAAGCGCTACTACGGCGACACCCTGGTCACCGGCTTCGCCCATATCCACGGATACCCGGTGGGCATCGTCGCCAACAATGGCGTGCTGTTCTCGGAGTCCGCGGTCAAGGGCGCGCACTTCATCGAGCTCTGCGCCCAGCGCAAGATCCCGCTGATCTTCCTGCAGAACATCACCGGCTTCATGGTCGGCTCCAAGTACGAGCACGAAGGCATTGCCAAGCACGGGGCCAAGCTGGTCACCGCCGTGGCCTGTGCCAAGGTGCCCAAGTTCACCGTGCTGATCGGCGGCAGCTTCGGCGCCGGCAACTACGGCATGTGCGGCCGCGCCTACGACCCCAACCTGCTGTTCATGTGGCCCAACGCCCGCATTTCCGTCATGGGCGGCGAACAGGCTGCCGGCGTGCTGGCTCAGGTCAAGCGCGACCAGCACGAGCGCGAGGGCCGCGAGTGGTCCGCGGAAGAAGAGGAAGCCTTCAAGGCCCCCACCCGCGACCAGTACGAGCACCAGGGCCACCCCTATTACGCCAGCGCGCGGCTGTGGGACGACGGCGTCATCGACCCGGCCCAGACCCGCGACGTGCTGGGCCTGTCCCTGGCCGCAGCGATGAATGCCGAGGTGCAGGAAACCAAGTTCGGCGTGTTCCGTATGTAGTGTTTCTGTAGGAGGTAGCTTTAGCTCGCGACGGCGGCCTTGAGGCGAAAGCATGACGACAGCCGCCGTGCAGCAGAGCCGGAATACCAAGCCGCACCCCGACAGAAACGAATCAAGGGTACTGACATGTCATCAAACGATACCTTCTCCCGCCTGACCATCGACGACCGCGGCGTCGCCTGGCTGACACTCGATCGTCCGGAGGTGCATAACGCCTTCGACGACAGCCTGATTGCCGAGCTCAACGCCCACCTGGAGCAGCTCCACGACGACGCCCACCATGGCCATGTGCGCGTGGTGGTACTGGGCTCCGAGGGCAAGAACTTCTCCGCCGGCGCCGACCTGGGTTGGATGAAGCGCATGGTCGAGTACGACTTCGAGGGCAACCTGGCGGACTCTCGCAAGCTCTCGCAGTTGATGCACCGTCTCGACACCCTGCCCTGCCCTACCATCTGTCGGGTGCAGGGTGCGGCGTTCGGTGGCGCCGTGGGCCTGGCCGCCTGCTGCGACATCGTCATCGCCTCCGACAAGGCCAAGTTCTGCCTCTCCGAGGTCAAGATCGGCCTTTCGCCGGCGGTGATCAGCCCCTACGTGCAGCGGGCCATCGGTCCGCGCCAGATGCGCCGCTTCGCCCTCTCCGCCGAAGTGGTCGATGCCGCCACCAGCCTCACCCTGAGCCTGAGCCACCAGGTCGTCGGACTCGACGAGCTGGACGAGGCCGTCGAGGCGATGATCGGCAACCTGCTCGGCGGCTCGCCCCAGGCCCAGCGCGCCACCAAGGCACTGCTCTTCGAGGTCGCCCGGGAGCCCGACAGCAAGGCCACCCGCGAACACACCTGCAAGGTGATCGCCGAGCTGCGCGTCAGCGCCGAGGGTCAGGAAGGCCTTTCCAGTTTCTTCGAGAAGCGCCGCCCCGCCTGGGTCGACGACACCGCCGCTTCAACCAAGACGTCAGCCGACACGGAGCGACGCTCATGAGCCAGACACCGCAAACCCGTACTAGCCAGTTCGACACCCTGCTGGTGGCCAACCGCGGCGAAATTGCCTGCCGCGTCATGCGCACCGCCCGCGCCATGGGCCTGCGCACCGTGGCCGTCTATTCCGAGGCCGACGCCAGCGCCCGCCACGTGCGCGAGGCCGATGAGGCCGTGCGCCTTGGACCGGCCGCCGCCCGTGAGAGCTACCTCAAGGTCGAGGCCGTGGTCGAGGCCGCCAAGCGCACCGGCGCCGGCGCCATCCACCCCGGCTACGGCTTCCTCTCCGAGAACGGCGGCTTCGTCGAAGCGCTGGACCAGGCCGGCATCGTCTTCGTCGGCCCGCCCGCCTCGGCGATCGCCGCCATGGGTGACAAGTCTGCCGCCAAGGCACGCATGGCTAACGCCGGCGTGCCGCTGGTGCCGGGCTACCACGGTAATGACCAGGACGACGCCCTGCTCAAGGCCGAGGCCGACAAGATCGGCTACCCAGTGCTGCTCAAGGCCAGCGCCGGCGGCGGCGGCAAGGGCATGCGCGTGGTCGAGGCCCCCGAGCAGTTCCAGGCCGCACTGGACGGCTGCCGCCGCGAGTCTCAGGCCGCCTTCGGCGACACCCGCATGCTGATCGAGAAGTACCTGACCCAGCCACGCCACGTCGAGGTCCAGGTGTTCTGCGATTCACACGGCAACGGCGTCTACCTGTTCGAGCGCGACTGCTCCGTGCAGCGCCGCCACCAGAAGGTGCTCGAGGAAGCCCCCGCCCCCGGCATGACCGCGGAACTGCGTAGCAAGATGGGCGACGCCGCCGTGCGCGCCGCCAAGGAGATCGGCTACGTGGGAGCCGGCACCGTCGAGTTCCTGCTGGATGCGGACGGCTCCTTCTTCTTCATGGAGATGAACACCCGCCTGCAGGTGGAGCACCCCGTCACCGAGATGATCACCGGCCAGGACCTGGTCGAGTGGCAGCTGCGCGTGGCCATGGGCGAAGCCCTGCCCTGCACCCAGGACGAGCTGACCATCACCGGCCACAGCTTCGAGGCGCGGCTCTACGCCGAAGACCCGGACCAGGACTTCCTACCCGCCACCGGCCTGCTCACCCAGTTCGCCATGGACCTGGAAGGCGCCGGCCTGGATCCTGCGCGCGTGCGCCTGGACAGCGGCGTGGAGACCGGCGACGCCGTGTCCATGCACTACGACCCGATGCTGGCCAAGCTGATCGTCCACGGCGACGACCGCGACCAGGCCCTGGCCACCCTCAACCGTGCGCTGGCCGCGCTGGACGTGCAGGGCGTCGTGACCAACCGCGCCTTCCTGCAGCGCCTGGCGACACACCCGGCGTTCAAGGCCTGCGACCTCGACACCCGCTTTATCGAGCGCAATGAAGCCACCCTCTTCGCCCCCAAGCAGTACAGCATCGAAGAGTACGCCGGTGCCGCCCTGGTGGGCCTCAACCAGCTCGCCCGCGAGTGCGAAAGCGACTCCCCCTGGGACCGCCACGACGGCTTCCGCCTCAACGCCCCGCACAGCATCCGCATCGCCCTGTGCGACCCGGCCCACGTGCAGGACAGCGAAGATGCCGACACCGTTGTGGTGGTCGACGGCACCCGCCACAGCGGTGACGCCCTCTGGACCCTGACCATCCGTGGCGAGACCCTCACCGCCAGCCTGCAAC
The DNA here is from genome assembly GCF_001545155.1 of Halomonas chromatireducens. Lineage (NCBI taxonomy): Bacteria > Pseudomonadati > Pseudomonadota > Gammaproteobacteria > Oceanospirillales > Halomonadaceae > Halomonas > Halomonas chromatireducens. The sequence continues at coordinate 2,125,138 of NZ_CP014226.1, forward strand.
CGCTTGCTGGCGACGCCGTGGCCGTGACCCTCAACGGCCACCGCCGCCGCCTGCAGGCACGCCGCGACGGCAACGTCGTCGTCATGGTCGACCCCCGCGGTGAAACCCGGCTGTTCTGGCGCCGCATCGACGCCATCGACCACGGCCACCACGAAGCCGAATCGACCCTCACCGCGCCCATGCACGGCACCGTTGTGGCACTGCTCGTCGAACCCGGCCAGCGCGTGGAGAAAGGCATGCCGCTGATGGTCATGGAAGCCATGAAGATGGAACACACCATGACCGCCCCCGCCGACGGCCACGTGGAAAACTTCCACTTCCAGGGCGGCGACACTGTCGGCCAAGGCGATGTACTGCTCGAATTCGCCGCCGACGAGTAAAAAAGGGAGGCCGCAGGCCTCCCGCACCAACCGCAACAGAAGAAACGGAAGCTGTAGGAGCGCTGGTTTCCATCGCGACAGGAGGCCGAAGGCCTCCCGAACCTACCGCAACAGAAGAAACGGAAGCTGTAGGAGCGCTGCTCTGCATCGCGACTGGAGGCCGAAGGCCTCCCGATGAGGACGCCAACCTAAGCTAAGACAGCTGTAGGAGCGCCGGTTCCCGTCGCGACAGGAGGCCGAAGGCCTCCCGAATCAACAGCCACTGCTGGAGACACCGCCATGACATTCCCCAAATCCGTGCGCCTGGTCGAGGTCGGCCCCCGCGACGGACTGCAGAACGAACCCAACCCGATCGACACGGCCACCAAGCTCGAACTGATCGACCGCCTGGGCGCCGCCGGCATTGCCTACATCGAGGCCGCCAGCTTCGTCTCCCCCAAGTGGGTGCCGCAGATGGCCGACCATCGCGAGGTAATGACCGGCCTCACGCGTCGCCAAGGTGTGACCTACGCCGCCCTCTCCCCCAACCTCAAGGGACTGGAAGCGGCGCTGGAATGTGGCGTGGAAGAAGTAGCGGTATTCGGCGCAGCCAGCGAGGCCTTCTCACAGAAGAACATCAACTGCTCCGTCGCCGAATCCCTGGAGCGCTTCATCCCGGTACTGGAGCGTGCCCAGCAGGCCGGCGTGCGGGTGCGCGGCTACGTTTCCTGCGTACTCGGCTGCCCCTACGAAGGTGAGATCGCCCCGGCCAAGGTAGCCGAAGTCTCCAAGGCGCTGTATGAGATGGGCTGCTACGAAGTGTCGCTGGGCGACACCATCGGCACCGGCACGCCGCTCGCCGCCAAGCGTATGATCGAAGCCGTGAGCCGCGACATCCCCATGGACAAGCTCGCCGCCCACTTTCACGACACCTACGGCCAGGCACTCGCCAACCTCTACGCCGTGCTGGAAGAAGGCATCAGCGTGGTGGACAGCTCCGTCGCCGGCCTCGGCGGCTGCCCCTACGCCAAGGGCGCCTCCGGCAACGTGGCAAGCGAAGACGTCGTCTACCTGCTGAACGGCCTCGGCATCGAGACTGGCATCGACCTCGAGGCACTCGCCGACACCGGCACCTGGATCACCCAGACCATCGGCCGGCCGAACCGCTCGAAGGTGGGGGTCGCGTTAGCGGCGAAGTAATTAGGTGTCAGAAACGGCAAGCCCCTGAGTCAGATGGCTGGCTCAGGGGCTAGGGAAATATCGGCTATTCCCACCACAATCTCATCGACTGTCCGGCAACTGGAACTTGCGCCGATGCTTCGCAGGCGTTACCTCAGCCCGTCGCTTGAACAGACGCCAGAACTAGGCAACGTCTTCATAACCCACCGTGTGGGCGATTGCCCCTTCTCCTGCTCCAGTCCAGCTGACACTCAGGGTTATGCTACCGGGCCTTCAGGCTTAGCCAGCAAGCGCCAGACACCTCGACAGCATCTACACTGGATAGTGCACCCCGATCCCACAACAACGATGCATGGGCAAACCATGCGAGGGGGCCATATGGGCACCACCTCTGATATCCAGACCATAAAGGATGGCATGCGCAAGACCTGGATGGCAGGCGATTTCGGTGAAGTCGCAAAATTTATCCAGCATCATGCCGATGACTTCATTTCCAGTTTGCACATCACGCCCGAGAAACGACTGCTCGATGTCGCCTGTGGTACGGGTAACCTGGCGATTCCGGCAGCCCGTGCCGGCGCGTCGGTGACGGGCATCGATATCGCTGACAACCTGATTGAACAAGCTCGCACCCGGGCACGAGCCGAAAGCTTGGACATTCACTTCGAAGTCGGCGATGCCGAGAGCCTCGCCCAGCCCGATGCCGCGTTCGATTTCGTGGTGAGCATGTACGGGGCCATGTTTGCTCCGCGCCCCGAGCGTGCGGCCGCCGAAATGGTGCGGGTGTGCCGCCCTGGCGGCACCATCGCGATGGCCAACTGGATGCCGGATACCTTTATCGGCGACATGTTCAAGATCGTTGGTCGCCATGTACCGCCCCCGGCAGGTCTGCCCTCACCCGCCCTCTGGGGCGATCCCGACACGGTACGCCAGCGCCTGAATGAAGGATTCAGTGACCTAAGCACTTCACCGGTCACCGTCATCTTTGAGTATCCGTTTGCGGTTCCCGAAGTGGTGGAGTTCCACAGAATGTTCTTCGGCCCCATCGAACGCGCCTGGGCCAAGCTGGAGGAAGACGGTCGACAGGCACTGCGTCGTGATCTCGAGACGCACTGGGACCGGCACAACGAAGCCACCGACGGCAGCACCCGAGTCAAGGCACAGTATCTGAAGGTAGTAGCTATCCGGGCGGCGGCGTGACACGCGTGTATTCGTCGGGCGGCATACGGATAAGCTGTAGGGACATGGTAATGACAAGGAGTCCCCTGGACTGAAGTCGAACAGCAACAGGAGACAAAGACAGGAGGAGTGTCGCCATGCACTTCTACAATCTGGGAAACTACTCGCGGATCGTCACCACCCGCTCGGATCAGGCACAACGCTGGTTCGATCAGGGGCTGATCTGGCTCTACGGCTTCAACCACGAAGCGGCCATCGACTGCTTTCGCCAGGCCCTCGAGGCCGACCCAGACTGGGCGATGGCGCTTGCGCGTCCGGCAGCGAAGGCGGCCGCCTTACTCATCGAGCGCGTCTCGCCGGTGGAGCGCGCGCTGATCCAGGCCGTACAGCATCGCGCGCCCGAAGAGATGATTGAGGATTTCGGCCCCTGCCTCGACGGCTATGCCGACGCCATGCGCGATGCCTATCGCGCCCACGCCGACGATCTTGATGTCATTGCGCTCTTCGCCGAGGCCCTGCTCAACCGCACACCCTGGCAGCTCTGGGACCTGCCCACCGGTGAACCAGCAACAGGCGCCGACACCCTTGAGGCGAAGGCGGTCCTCGAGCAGGCCTTTGGCGAAATCGAGGGCGCCTGGGATCACCCGGGGCTGTTGCATATGTACATTCATCTGATGGAGATGTCGCCGAATCCCGAGCTTGCGCTGCGCCACGGCGACCGTCTCAGCGCCCTGGTGCCCGATGCGGGCCACCTGGTTCACATGGCGACCCATATCGACGTACTGTGCGGCGATTATCACAACGTGGTCGACCGCAACGAGGTGGCAATCGCGGCAGACCGTCGATTCCTCGAGCGGGAGGGAGCGGATAACTTCTACACGGTCTATCGCTGCCACAACTATCACTTCAAGATATACGGGTCGATGTTCCTCGCCCAGCCGACTCCGGCACTGGAAGCCGCAGACGACCTGGTGGCGACACTGCCGGAATCCCTGCTGCGCCAGATGGCCGACTGGTTCGAGGCCTTCGTGCCCATGAAGCAGCATGTGCTGATCCGCTTCGGGATGTGGGAGGCCATTCTGACCCAGCCGCTGCCGGAGGATGTCGAACTCTATGCCACTACCCTTGCGATGATGCGCTATGCGCGAACGGTAGCGTTGGCCAATCGCGGTAAGATCACTGAGGCCGAGGCGGAGCGAAACCGGTTTTTCGCTGCCCAGCGAGCGGTTCCCGAAAGCCGTCTGTTGTTCAACAACACGGCCGTGGACATCCTGCAGGTGGCCGAGCAGATGATGCTGGGCGAGCTGGAGTACCACAGCGGCCGCCAGGATGCCGCCTTCGCGCATCTCTACCGGGCCGTGGAGCTCGACGACACCCTCCCCTATGACGAGCCCTGGGCCTGGATGCAGCCGGCCCGCCACGCACTGGGGGCACTTCTGTTGGATCAGGGGCGTCTGGTCGAGGCGGAAGCGGTCTACCGCGCCGACCTCGGCCTCGACGACACCCTGAGCCGCGCCTGCCAGCATCCGCAGAACGTCTGGAGCCTACACGGCCTGTACGAGTGTCTTACCCGGCGTGGTGAGACGGTAGAGGTGCTCCATATCAAGCACCAGCTCGATCGAGCCATGGCACGGGCGGAAGTGCCGGTGCGGGCTTCCTGCTACTGTCGTCGCAGGTAGCGGCATGAACAACTTCTTATTTGCCCGACAAATTCATGAGGAAGGCCTGCAAATGTAGATAGCGGATGGCATGCACGTCAACGTCTAGCCGAGTGGCGATGCCACCCTCGTGGCGTATGCCCAGCAGCCTGAGTCTGCATGCAGCGGTGGTTTCTCACATTGGTGGCAAACCTGAATCAGGGGGAAGGTCAGAGCAAGCGGCGGCTATTCGCCCTGGTCGAGGCCAGTGGCCTGATGGACCAGCTGGTTCGCGTACCGGCCCGAGCGGCCAGCGAAGCAGACAGGGCTACTTCTTGGCCAGGGCTGCGGCGACTTGCTCGGACACCTCTTCTCCCACCTCGGTGATGATGCTGCTGGCCTGTTGACTGCGCGCCATGATCAGGGCGCCTTCCAGGCAGGCGACGATCATCCGGGCAAGGCGCTCGGCTCTTGCCGGCGCCAGCCCCGCCGCCAGGAGGACATCGTGGTACATCCGAGTCCAATCTTCCAGCGCGGCCCGGCAGGCTGCGGCCAGTTCGCTGGACACTTCCGGCGCGTCCAGAATGATGGGGGCGACAGGGCAGCCAAAGCGGTATTCGGAATCTGTCATCTCTGCCGAGGCGGCCCGGAAAAACAGGCGCACACCCTCCGCCGGGGTCGTGCCTTGTGCCAGGCTCTCCCGCAGGGCCTGAGAGGCCTCGTCAATGCCTGCTTGCATGGCTTCCAGCACCAGCGTCTCCTTGCCGCCGGGGAAGTGGAAATACAGTGACCCCCGGGGAGCGCCGCTCTCGCTGAGGATATCGTTGAGGCTGACGCCATGGAGGCCCCTCGCCTGGATCAGGCGCAGGGTCGTTTCGATCATTCGGGTTCTGGTGGTTTTGGTCATAGGTGGTTTTTAGCAGCATTGACGAAATATGACGACCGGTCTATATAATATGATACTCGGTCTAGTCCCGGCTTCAAAAGGCCCGGCGGCACCGAGACAGCGCCATCTCACATCTCGTACGAGACACGACGAGGAGGCCACCATGAAACAGATGCATTCCTCAAACGAATACGCCGGGGTTGCGGTCCGGCCTCACCATGAGGCCGCGGCCCGTACCTGGGACCTTGGCGGGCAGCACTATGACAACATCAGCTTCGGCGTGTCGGATGCCCTCGCCCATGCGGCGCAGAGGCTCAACCCACAACCCGGACAGCNTAGAAGGCGGGCTCGATGGTGCGCACGAACATGGCAATGATCCTTGTGGGTCCTGACAGTGATGTCCTGTCGAAGCGGGGCGTCAAGAGCCAGCATTGCCCCGAGCAAGCGCTAGGTCAAGTGGCGCTATTGGCCCTGGTGGTCGCCCGGCTTGCCATGCGCGAGGCCAGCCAGCGCTTTCAGCACGGCTATTGGCACCTGGAGCCGTTGGTCGCCGCGCTCAACGGCAGCATCCTGATGCTGCTGTGCTTCTATGCCTTTCTCAACGCGGTTCAGGGGCTGCTGGAGGGAGGGCGAGAACTCGCCTTCGATATCGCCATTGTCTATGCCGTGGTGGTGGCAATCATCTGCTTCACCATGTATGCCTATCAGCGACGCCTCAACCGCCGGGCGGATTCGGAATTCGTGCGTATCGACATGCAGGGGTGGTTGATGGCGGCGTTGATCACCACCTCACTGCTGGTGGCGTTTTCCATAGCGCTGGGGCTTGAGCGGACGGCCTACGCCTACCTGACTCCCTACGTGGATTCGCTGTTGCTGATGATACTGACCTTCTGTTTCATGCCGGTGCCCATCGGCATTGTGCGGCGTGCCCTGAAGGAGGTCTTCCTGATTGCCCCCAGCCAGATCGACCGCGAAGTGCATGCCGCCATGAAGCCCGTGATGCAGCGCGAGGGGCTGGTCGAGTACTTCAGCCACGTGGCCAAGGCGGGTCGCGGCCACTATATCGAGATCCATATCGTCACCACCCCCGAGTTTGCCGCCGGGCGAGGCATTGCGGTGCTCGACGAGATCCGCGAGGAGATTGCCGCGAAGCTGAGCCCTCCACCGGAACGGCGCTGGTTCACGGTGGCCTTCACCGCCGACCCACGCTGGGCGTAGGCTGGCCCCGCGCCTCAGCGCTACCGACACAACCAGGCTCGGAATTCGGCCCATGGTCCTGGAATGGCTATGCTGAACCTGCCTTCGGCCCTGACAGGAGTCACTATGGAAGAGGAACCCAGGGAACCTCACAATCTGGCAGAACTGATCGATGTGATCGAGGCGATCGAGTCACCTTCAGGCCGAATCAGCTTCGACGAAGTGCTGGAAGCCGCGGGGCGACGCTCCTTCGGCCCCCTGCTGCTGCTGGCAGGCCTAGTGACGCTCATACCCGTCATCAGTGGCATCCCGGGAGTCCCATCGCTGATGGGCCTTTTCACATTGCTGGTCTGCGTACAGATGCTCATCGGACGGCGCACCTTCTGGCTACCCGCCTGGCTACGAAATCGAACCGTCGACAGTAATAAGGTACGCAAGGGGCTGAAATGGATGCACAAGCCGGCACACCTGGTCGACCGGATGCTGTATCGACGCCTCTCCTTCATGGTGGGAAAGTCGAGCATGCAGCTGATTGCAGTGGCCTGCCTGATGCTCGCCTTGGCCATGCTACCAATGGAATTCGTGCCCTTCTCCGCGAACTTAGCGGGGGTGGCGCTCACGCTATTCGGGCTCGCCCTGATAGCCAGGGATGGCGTGTTGGCGATTATTGGCTTTCTGGTCTGGGGAACGATACTGGCAGGAATCATTCACTATCTGATATAGCGCTCTCCGTCTGACTGGCCTTCCTCCGTGTGGCATTACCCTCTCTTTCTGGCGTAACTTGAATTATCTAGCCCGGCTTTCGTTCTCCAGCATAGGGGTAGTCGTTAGATATGATTCACTTGCAGCAAGTCCAGCAGGCAAGAGCCTCCATTGCTCCGATGCTCTCTCCCACGCCCCTGCTGCTCGACCACGCCTTGTCCGACCGCTTTGGTCGACGCGTCCTGTTCAAGTGTGAACTCTTCCAGCGCACCGGCTCCTTCAAGGCGCGTGGCGGGCTCTACTGGGTACGCACGGCCTCCCGGGCGGAGCTTGCCGGTGGCCTGGGTGCCGTCTCCGCCGGCAACCACGCGCTGGGCCTGGCCTGGGCGGCGCGCAAGGCGGGTGTACCGGTCACCATCGTGATGCCCGAGAACGCCAGTCGCTTCAAGGTAACGGGCAGCCGCGAGCTGGGGGCCGAGGTGATCCTGCATGGCGATATCAACGACGCCTGGGCACTGATGCATCAGCTGGTCGAGGAGCGCGGGCTGACGCTGGTGCATCCCTACGACAACGAGCGCATCATCGCCGGCCAGGGTACGGTGGGGCTGGAAATTCTCGAACAGGCGCCCAAGGCATCGGTCATCGTCTGCCCCGTTGGCGGCGGCGGACTGATTTCGGGCATCGGGGTCGTCACGGCGGCAATGCGCCCTGAACTCGCGCTGGTCGGGGTCGAGCCGAGCGGGGCTGCCAGCATGGCCCATGCCTGGGCCAGCGGCGCACCGGCCCCGCTGGCCCAGGTGGCCACCTGCGCCAAGAGCCTGGCCGCCGCAGTGGTCGGCGATTACACCTACCCGCTGTGCCTGGCCAATACCCAGGAGCTGGCAAGCGTAGGGGAAGGTGCCATCCGCCGCGCCATGACACACCTGATCTATCAGACCAAGCTGCTGGCCGAGCCCGGTGCCGCGGTGGGTGTCGCCGCCCTGCTTGAGAACGCAGTGGAACTGCCGCCCCGCGGGGATATCGTGGTGGTGATCACCGGAGGCAATATGAGCGGCGAGGAATTGGGAGAATTTCTTAACTGAGCGGCAAAGGTCAGCCGGAGACAAGATTGCAGCTCCGCAAGAGATGAATTACAGTTCATTTCATTCATGAACCTGGATTCATTCCTTATGGCCTATCGACAGACTCCCTCCGTGGAGGCTCGCCTGCAGGACAATCGCAGCCGCATTTTGAGGGCCGCTAGAACGCTCGTCAGCGAAGGCGGCTGGAAAGAAGCTCAGGTTGCCAACGTGGCAGCAGTAGCAGGCATTGCCACCGGCACGGTCTATCGTTACTTCCCCTCCAAAGCCGACCTTTTTACCGAAGTGCTGTCGAAGGTTTCACAACGCGAAGTGGATGTGATGAGTGAGATTGCCGCCAGCGAGGCCTCGGCATCCGTTCGGCTGCATTCAGCCATCTCGACCTTCGTATGCCGTGCCATGCGCAACCCCCGCCTTGCGTATGCGCTGATCGCAGAGCCATGCGACAAGGCCATCGACGCCGAGCGAATGACCTACCGTGCCGCCATCAGTGAAGTGGTGCGCATGATCATCGCAACAGGCCAGTCCAGTGCAGAGATGCGCAGCGACATTCGATCGGACATTGCCGCCTCCGTGATTGTTGGTGGCTTCATGGAAGCCCTGATTGGCCCGCTGTCTCCATTCAGTCAACAGCAACATCAGGATACGGATAGCTATCAGCGCGAAGTGGCAGCTCTGGCCGACCAGATCGCTACGCTGGCCTGTACAAGCGTGGCACCTGCTCCGAATACGGTACGACAACTCCCCAGGAGAACAACATGAACAAGCTCCTCGATATGGCATCCGCCGGCTCCCCTTCCAGCCGCTATAACACCCATGTGGTACGCAACCAGGCCAAACCCGCCTGCGGCTTCAATGCTTTCACTGGCGACACCGTACTCAGCGCTGCCATTGCCCGTGAGGCGCCTTGGGCTCAGACCCATTGCGAAACCTTGGGCGCCGTGGCCGGAGACGACACCGTGCAGGAACTGGCACGACTCGCCAATCGTCACCTCCCGGAGCTCAAAACCCACGACCGCTTCGGAAACCGCATCGACTGGGTGGAGTTTCATCCCAGTTGGCACGAGTTGATGGCACTCGCCTGGAAGCACGAAGTACCGAACTTGGCCTGGCGCAGCAATGCACCCGGCAGCCACTTCGCCCGAGCGGCACTCTCCTACCTGTGGAATCAAGTGGAACACGGAACTGCCTGCCCTACCGGCATGGCCTATGCGGCCGTTGCCGGTTTCCAAAGCGAACCCGCGCTGGCTATCTGGGCTGAAAAAGCCAAGGGCACCGAATATGAGTTCAGCCGCCGGGAAGTGGCCGAGAAGCCCTCGGTGGTCATCGGTTACGCCATGACCGAAAAGCAAGGTGGATCCGATCTGCGCGAGACGCAAACCACCGCCCGGTTTGTCGAATCTTCCCATTACCATGGAGCAACGGCGCATTGGTACGAGCTGACCGGGCACAAATGGTTCTGCTCCGTACCGCAGTCGGACGGTTTCTTCACCCTCGGCAAGGTGGGCGACGAGGTCACCTGCTTCTTCCTGCCCCGCACGCTCCCCGACGGTAGCCATAACCGCTTCTATATCCAGCGGCTGAAAGACAAGGCCGGCAACCGCTCTAACGCCTCCAGCGAAGTGGAGTATGCGGGCACGCTGGCAATTCGAGTCGGTGAGGAGGGCAAGGGAATCCGCGAAATTCTCTCACACGCTCACCTGACACGGCTCGATTTCGCGGTGGGCTCTGCGGGGTTGATGCGACAGGCCCTGACTCTGGCTTTGCAGCACACCACCACGCGTAGTGCGTTTGGCACCAGCATCGCAGCTCGACCCATGATGACCAATGTACTGGCAGACATGGCAGTTGAAGTTGAAGCCGCGACGCTGATGGCGCTGCGCGTAGCCAAGGCTACCGACCAGCTGGAGCACAACGAGCACGAGAGGATGTTGGCTAGAATCGCTACGCCGGCAGCGAAGTACTTCAACTGCTCTCGGGCGCCGGCAATCGCCAACGAAGCGCTGCAGTGCCATGGCGGCAACGGCTTCATCGAGGAAAATCCCATGGCTCGCCTGTATCGCGAGGCGCCGCTCAACAGCGTATGGGAAGGCACAGCCAATATGATGTGCATGGACGTTCGCCGCGCCATGCTCAAGGACTCTCGTAGCATCGACGCTCTGTTTGATGAGCTGGCACCACTGGCCGGCCAGGACGAGCGCTTCGATGGATTGGTGCAGTACACACGGAAACTCGTCAACGAAGCACTGCTGGATGAGTTCTTGGCACGCCCCATGACCGAGGCCGTAGCACGCGTAGTGCAGGCAGCGGAATTGATGCGCTACGGCAGCCAGGAGGTAACCGATACCTTCCTCGACACCCGCTGTGCCAACCTAAGCAGCGCCTGGGGCTCGCACTTTGGCACACTAGCGATGAGTATCGACAAAGCCGCTGCATGGCGAATCGTGGAACGGGCTATCNTTCTTCATGCCACGCTGGAAACGCCAGGCGCCTGACGACGCCAGTCGCGATGCGGAGCCGGAGCGCCGAACCGAGAGCTCCTATAGCTGTGATTCGGCGTTCTCCGCTTGAGGCAGGCGACGGTCGAGCAGGGTGCGCCAGCGTACCAGTACCGGGGCGTCACTGTGGGTGACGTTGTTCAGCAGTTCACGGAAAAGTTCGCGGGCTGCTTCGTCACGGGCGTCGACCAGGGTCAGCCAGGCTTCCAGGGCGCAGAGTTCCTGATGCCGGTTGTCGTGAAGGCGGGCAAATTCCAGCGCTTGCTCCACCAGCAGGCGAATCTCGGCCTGCGGACGCGCCAGGAGATGACGGACGCGGGCCAGCTGAACCGCCAGCTCGGGCACGAACAGGGTGCTTCGCTCGCGGGCGATGAGCAGACACTGGTCGAGATAGTCTTCTGCGCTTGCCAGCTCGTCGAGGGCAATGCAGGCATCGCTGTACCAGAGGTTGGGTCGGTGATAGCGGTCACGGCCGGTGATTTCACCAAATTCCTCCTGGGCGCCGTCCATGATTCGCAGGCCGTCGCGGTCGCCGGATAGCGCCCGACGCCAGCCCAGCACGCCCTGTGCCGACACCTGCCAGAGGTGAAGATCCGGGGTCTCGGTCAGTGTCACTGCCTGCTCGGCGCGTTGAGCGGCCAGATGCACATGGCCAAGCTGACGGTAGAGCGCGGCGGCAAACAGCAGTGCCATGGCCAGCGAGCCGGGGTGGCCGATTCGCTCGGCCAGGCGAATGGCCGATTCGACCTGCTGTTCGGCACGACGATAGTCGCCGCGCAGGCAGATCGCCCAGCCCTGGAAGCAGGCGGCAGCTACCTGAGGGTGTTCCGAGAACGGTAGCCACTCGATCATCATCGGCTGTTCGAGGGGCGCGATTTCATCGAGATGGTCGTAGGCCTGGCTGACACGCCCGGCCCAGTATTCGCAGTTGGCGCGCGCATAGTCGGCCAGGCGGTGGTAGCGCGGGTCTTCCAGCCGGCTGGCAATGGAGGCCAGGCTGGCGGCCAGGGAGAAGGCATCGGCATGCGCGTGGCGCTGACTGCAGCCAACCCAGAGGCCCCATTTGACCAGGAAGGCCTGCTCAAGATCTTCGGTGTCGTCGGCACTGCAACCTTCACACTGAACCAGCAGTTCGCGAGCGCGGACGAAGCTTTCGTGAGCGGTGGGCGAACCGTGCCCTTCCAGGGCGAAAGCGGCCTGGCCACGCACGGTGAGCAGACTGACCTCTCGCTCGGCCTGCTCCTCGACGTGGCGCAGGCTGGCAAGGCCGAAGTCGGCCATTTTCAGGGCCGTGCGGTTGGCGCTGACCTTGAGCGCTTCACGGGCCGCCAGTTCGAAGTAACGTGCACCGCGGGCGTAGTGGCCGCTGCGGCGCAGGTGGGTGGCGAAATCGCCCGGGTGCCGGCCGATCCACATGGGGAAGCGCTCTTCGATCAGGCTCACTACCTGACGGTGGATACGCACGCGAACGTCCCGCGGACAGGAGAGGTAGGCGGCTTCCTGAAGCAGCTGATGGCTGAACTGGTATTCCCGACAGCCGCCCTCGCCGCCGGCGGATTCAATGATCTCCAGGCGACGCATCTGCTCCAGGGCACGATTCAGCTGCGGCATTTCCCAACCGCTGCATTCGGCCAGGAAGTCCAGGCGGAAGCGACGGCCAAGCACGGCAGCCACATGGGCGACTTCCCGGTCGCCGTCGAGCTGGTCGATGCGCCCTGCCAGCAGCCCCAGCAGGCCACGCGGCAGTTCGTCGAGATGGACGCTGCGCCCTTCCCGGCGGTCGATCTCCAGGCGACGACAGATCTCCTGCATGTAGAGCGGCACACCATCGCAGCGCTCGATGATCTGTCCGCGCAGGCGCGGACTGAGGTGCAGGCGGTAACGTCGTGCCAGCTGCGAGAGCAGGCGCGACGACTGCATGGCATCGAGGTGGCCAAGGGTGACCTGCTGGTCCCAGTGCAATCGTGTGGGCAAGGCCTCGCGGCCGTGGTGGCTGGCCACGAGCAGGAAGGCGCAGTTGATTGGCAGCCGCGCCTGAAGGCCGGCCAGCACGCGGAAAGAGGGTTCGTCGAGCCACTGCAGGTCATCGATCATCAGCACCTGGGTGCGCTCGAGGGCATGCTTCTCGATGACACGGCACAGTATGGCAACGACAAGGTCCGCTGCCTCGCCGCTCTTGGCGAGCTGCGCCACTTCGGGGGTTTCGCGTACCCCAAGCGCCTCTTCCAGGAGGCTCAGCTGGTGGCTGCCAAGGGCCAGGTCGGCGTGCTCCTCGAGCAGCTCCGCCAATGTCTCGACGGTGAGTTCGCCATCAAGGCGCCAGCGCAGCAGGGCTCTTGCCACGCCGTAGGGTTCCAGCACCGAGAGGCGCGTGGTGGGCTGCCAGCAGATCGCCGCATCGCGGCTCAGCTCCAGCTGACGGAAACCCACCATCAGCGCCGACTTGCCCATGCCCGAGGCGCCTCGTACCAGCACACTCTGGCGCAGGCCAATGCCGGCACGGGCAAGGGCGTCACGCAGAGTGCGCAGCGGCGTTTCGCGACCGACCAGGCTGGGCGGCATGGCATCGCGCCCGCCTTCGTTGTGGCCCAGCACCAGGGCGCGCAGGCGTACGCGGCCGTCACTCGCCACCAGTCGCGAGGAGAGACGCGGCTGCAGGTCCAGTGCCGGCGGCATGTGCTGGCTGGCCTCCTGGGAGATAACCAGTTCGCTGCCTTCCGCAGCGGTCATCAGCTCGAGAGCGTTCTGGGTTACCTGCCCCAGCGGGTCGACCAGTTGCCGCTCGGGCAGATAGACCACGCGGCCGCTGTTTAGGCCGGCGGCAAGTTCGATACGCGGCGCATCGTCCGCGCCGCTCCAGTGACGCGCGATTTCGTCGGGCAGCACCCGGCGACAGTGTTCATACAGGGCAACCAGTTCGGCCAGCTGGTGGGCCGGGCCGTGGGTGCCGAAGCAGGCCAGGCCCAGGCCACCGGTGGCACCGGGCAGCCAGAATCCGCCCAGGTGATGACACTGCTGCTCGAGCCAGCGCATCAGCTCGATCTGCAGCGCCAGGCAGGCCCGGGTCTCGTCCCGGGCCGAGAATTCACCTTTCACACGCAGGCGAATGGCCATGACCGAGAGCTGGCGCTGCTCGATTTCGTCTTCCCTTAGCGGCGAGCTGCCGGCCGCCAGGGTGCGCGAGAAGGCGCCCTGGGAAGAGAGGCCGTGAAGGTCGGGATTGCCATCGGACCAGTAGCGTGCCAGCTGCAGGAAGCCGGGCTCGGGCTGCTGACCGGAGAGGGCCAGCAGCTGCAGGTAGGCGCTGTACTGTTCGTGGGCGGCCGCCAGCTGGCCCTGTTCAGCAAGCTGGCGCACCAGGCGTTCGTGGAAGGGGCCATAGCCGGAGAAGCGGCTGACCAGGGCCTGCAGCAGGTGGTCGGGAATCTCGTCGTTGCCCTCGAGTATGGCCTCGGCAAAACGGATCACCCGCTGGCGCCATTCGTTGCGTAGCTGAACCAGCCAACGCTGGAATTCGGTGCAGGAAGGCAGCTGCAGTTCCTCGACCAGGTCGCCGCGGTACCGTTGAAGCAGCCGTTCCAGGGTTGCGATATCCTTGGGTCCATCGAGGAGCTGCTGAAGTTCGTGCAGATCGAAATGCCAGCTCTCGGGAAGTCGGAAGGCAATGGTCTGGCGGGATACCACCAGCACCCGCTCTGCCTCTTCGCCCAGCGACTGTCGCAAGCAATGCAGGGCATGGCGCAGGTTGGTGCGCCCTGAAGAGAGGCCCTGGTCGGGCCACAGCAACTCGGCCAGGCTGGCCCGGTTGACGGGTTGCTGGTGCAGCAGCAGATAGACCAGTAGCGCCTTGACCTTGTCGTAACTGAACTGAGTCAGGACGTCATCGCCCAGTGTCAGTGAAAACTGTCCAAACAGCGCTAGCTGATCCCATTCGTTATTATGAACGTCTTGTGGAGCGTCCTGCATGTTGGGAACCCTGCATGGCGAAAGCGGTGGCCTCAGCCCGGCACACCACTATGAAAACGAAACGCCTTGTCCGGCGTGACTATCAGCTCTGCTTCGCGTTCGGCGAAAAAGGCAACCCGGTCGTCGATGGGTCCTGGAGCGAGATGCCGCGCCAACATTAGATAATCCTCGTAATGACGACCTTCCGACTTAACCAGAGTGCGGTAGAACTTGGCAAGCTCGAGGTCCAGGTGCGGAATCAGTCGAGCAAACCGTTCACAGCTGCGTGCCTCGATAAAGGCACCAATAATCAGAATATCGACCAGCCTCGCTGGTTCTTGAGCGTCAATGTGCTGGCGTAGCCCTTCCGCATAGCGGGAAGCGCTGAGATGCCGATAGACGATACCCCGACTCTCCATCAGTTTCACTACCTGCTCGAAGTGCAGCAGCTCCTCCCGGGCAAGCTGCGACATCTTGGTCAGCAGCAACGGTTCGTTGACGTAACGATAGAGAAGACTCATTGCCGTCGAGGCTGCCTTCTTTTCACACTGTGCATGATCGATCAACAGCAGCTCGGGATTCTCGAGCGCCCAGGCGATCCAGCCATCGGGTGTCGCGCAGTTGAGGAAATCCAGCAGGTCCGGTGGCAACAGTGACTCGTCACTTGGCACTTCCGCTATCTCGGGCATGGTTTCGGGCATAGTCCTGGGCATAGTCCTGGGTACAGTCTCGGCAAGAGTCTCGGGCATGGCATGAACTGGGGTGTGACGCAGTCGATAGCTCGGTGGTGCATCGCTAGTTTCCAGAGTGCGGCGTTCGGCGGCCTCATTCAGCGCCTGGCTGAGCCGTGCATGTAGTTCAGCAACATCCAGGCCGAGGGCCGCTTCACTCGGCTCCAGCCCATAGCGTCGCAGTGCCTGGATGCGGGTGCGCCCCACCCGCAGCAGTTCCACCGCTCGCGAGAGCGCCGGCTGCTCGGGCCTGAAGCGGATCCGGTATCGCCGCAGCTGCGCTTCGAGGCAATCGGCATCGATCACCTTCAGGAAGCGACCGGCCACGCTCTCTCGCAGGGCATCCAGCTCGGCCATGCGTGCTGCACGCTGGTCACCGGAAAGGCCAAACCACTCGAGGATCTCGTCATCGCCGCGCTGGCAGCCCCGACAGACCGGATCGCCAAGCGTGGTGGAACAGAGCCCTACACAGGGCGATGTGATGCTGCCAGCCATGGCGCTTCCACCTTGGTCTGTACCCGTATTTATTCGCTGCCATGGTAACGCGCTCGCGTGCGACAGGCACCTGTCGACGACACTTCATGCTACCTAATTTGTAGCTGCACGAACATTGCGCCGACCAAAGTTCAAGGCGGCCGCCAAGGGGGTCGCCTTAACATTGTCGACAGTTTGGCGTAGAATCGCCGCACCCAGTGACCCGGTTGTTTCACTAGCCAGAGCCGTCATTTCGCCGCTGCTGATCGTGCATCGGCTTGCTTTGGCCACCACTATAGAAGAGGGCCCCAACGTGCTTGAAGCCTATCGCCAACATGTCGAGGAACGCGCCGCCGAGGGCGTCCCACCGAAGCCTCTCAACGCCGAGCAAGTCGCCGCCCTGGTCGAACTGCTGAAGAGCCCGCCCGCCGGCGAAGAGGAGTTCGTGCTCGATCTGCTGACCAACCGCGTTCCCCCGGGCGTGGACGAGGCAGCCTACGTCAAGGCCGGCTTCCTGACCGCCATCGCCAAGGGCGAGGCCAGCTCTCCGCTGATCGACAAGGTGCATGCCGTCAAGCTGCTGGGAACCATGCAGGGTGGCTATAACATCGTCTCCCTCGTGGAATTGCTCGACGACGCCGAACTGGCCAAGGAAACCGGCGAACAGCTCAAGCACACCCTGCTGATGTTCGACGCCTTCCACGACGTGGAAGAGCGTGCCCGCGCCGGCAATGCCGTGGCCAAGGACGTCATGCAGTCCTGGGCCGAGGCCGAGTGGTTCCTCTCCAAGCCCGCCCCGGCCGAGAAGATCACCCTGACCGTGTTCAAGGTGCCCGGCGAGACCAACACCGACGACCTCTCCCCCGCTCCGGACGCCTGGTCGCGCCCCGACATTCCGCTGCATGCCAATGCCATGCTCAAGAACGAGCGCGAAGGGATCAAGCCCGAAGTGCCCGGCACTACCGGTCCGCTGCAGCAGATCGAGGAAGTGAAGGCCAAGGGTTTCCCGGTCGCCTACGTGGGCGACGTGGTGGGAACCGGCTCATCGCGCAAGTCCGCCACCAACTCGGTGCTGTGGTTCTTCGGCGACGATATTCCCAATGTGCCCAACAAGCGGGCCGGCGGCTTCTGCTTCGGCGGCAAGATCGCCCCGATCTTCTTCAACACCATGGAAGATTCCGGCGCCCTGCCCATCGAGATGGACGTTGCCAACATGGAAATGGGCGACGTCATCGACGTCTACCCCTATGAAGGCAAGGTGTGCAAGCACGGCACTGACGAGCTCGTCACCACCTTCGAACTCAAGACCCAGCTGATCCTCGACGAAGTGCGTGCCGGTGGCCGCATTCCGCTGATCATCGGCCGTGGCCTGACCGGCAAGGCGCGCGAGTCGCTGGGCCTGGCTCCCTCCGATGTCTTCCGCCTGCCCGAGCAGCCCGTCGACACCGGCAAGGGGTTTACCCTGGCCCAGAAGATGGTCGGCAAGGCCTGCGGCATGGACGGCGTCCGCCCGGGTATGTACTGCGAGCCGAAGATGACCACCGTGGGCTCCCAGGACACCACCGGCCCGATGACGCGCGACGAGCTCAAGGACCTGGCCTGCCTGGGCTTCCAGGCCGACCTGGTGATGCAGTCCTTTTGCCACACCGCCGCCTATCCCAAGCCGGTGGACGTGGATACCCACCACACCCTGCCTGACTTCATCATGAACCGTGGCGGCGTCTCGCTGCGTCCCGGCGACGGCATCATCCACAGCTGGCTGAACCGCATGCTGCTGCCCGACACCGTGGGCACCGGCGGCGATTCCCACACCCGCTTCCCGATGGGCATCTCCTTCCCGGCGGGCTCCGGCCTGGTGGCCTTCGCCGCCGCCACCGGCGTGATGCCGCTGGACATGCCGGAATCGGTGCTGGTTCGCTTCAAGGGCAAGCGGCAGCCCGGCGTCACCCTACGTGACCTGGTCCACGCCATTCCCTACTACGGGATCAAGAATGGCCTGCTGACCGTGGCCAAGGCCGGCAAGAAGAACGCCTTCTCCGGCCGCGTGCTGGAAATCGAAGGCCTTGACGACCTCACCGTCGAGCAGGCCTTCGAGCTTTCCGATGCCTCCGCAGAGCGCTCTGCCGCCGGCTGCACCATCACCCTGAGTGAGGAGAGCGTCGCCGAGTACCTGAAGTCAAACATCACCCTGCTGAAGTGGATGATCAGCAACGGTTATGGCGAAGAACGCACCATCGGCCGCCGCATCGCGGCGATGGAAGAGTGGCTGGCCAACCCGAGCCTGATGCGCGCCGACAAGGATGCCGAGTACGCCGAGGTCATCGAGATCGATCTGGACGAGATCAAGGAGCCGATCCTCTGTGCGCCGAACGACCCGGACGATGCCCGCCTGCTTTCCGAAGTGGCCGGCGAGACGATCGACGAAGTGTTCATCGGTTCGTGCATGACTAACATCGGCCACTTCCGCGCCGCGGGCAAGCTGCTCGAGAAGCAGCCGGCCGGCAGCCTCAAGACCCGCCTGTGGCTGGCACCGCCGACCAAGATGGACCAGCATCAGCTGACCGAGGAAGGGTATTACGGAATCTACGGCCGCGCCGGTGCGCGCATGGAAATGCCGGGCTGTTCGCTGTGCATGGGCAACCAGGCCCGGGTTGCCGCCAAGAGCACCGTGGTTTCCACTTCGACCCGCAACTTCCCCAACCGCCTGGGCGATGGTGCCAACGTCTATCTGGCGTCTGCGGAACTGGCTGCGGTTGCCGCTGTGGAAGGCCGCCTGCCGACCGTCGAAGAGTACCAGCGTTACATGGGCGAGTTCGACGCCATGGCCGGCGAGATCTATCGTTACATGAACTTCCATGAAATCGAGGAGTATCAGAAAGCGGCCTCGAATGTGATTCCCGTAGCTCAGGAAGCCTGATAAACTACGACCCCGGAAGCATTATTTCGACTCCGATGCTCGCAACATCGATGGCCCCACCCAAGGGTGAAGGCCGGAGCCGATGACCAAAGCGCCCCTTATTGGGGCGCTTTTTTATGCGTGTTCGTTCGAGACATGCCAAAGGCAACGACTGCAAACTTTCGTAACGCAAGTCAGCTTGTGACGGCAAGACTCCGAGACTAGGTTAAAGATGTGATAGCAAGTCATAGCTCTGTGATTGGGTAACGTTCTGCACTGCCTGAACGCATCCGTATTGATGAGCAAATGGCTTCACAACGAAAAAAAGCCAAGGATATCAAGGCAAAGGGACATCAAGGAGAAACAAATGTCGAAAAAACAACTCCTGACTGCTTCGCTCGCCTCTACCGCTCTGCTTGCCGCCAACGCCGCACTCGCCACCCCCCCGCATCAACCGTATGCCTATCTCGGCCTGGGCACCGGCTTCAGCTCACTGGAAAACGACCGTGACGAGGTCGACAACTTCATCGAAAGCGGAGGTCGCAACTTCAGCATCGACGATGACGGCAACGTCTGGAAGGGCTTCGCCGGCTATCAGATCAATCGCTTCCTGGCGGCGGAAGTCTTCTATGCTGACCTCGGCAGGGTGCGACTGCGCGGCCAGGACGGCGCCAGTACCGATCTGGAGTCCACCGCCTACGGTGCCAACCTGGTCGGCCAGTTCCCGGTGACGCCCTGGTTCAGCCCTTATGCCAAGGTTGGAGTCGCCAACTGGGAAACGACTGTCGAGGGCAATCTTGGCGATGCCAGCCTCGAGCTGCAGGACAATGACGGCTTCGACCCGGTCTACGGGGTCGGCGCTCAGTTCAACTTCAACCCGGTCATGCTACGGGCCGAGTACGAGCGCTACGACTTCGATAGCGACTACACTATCGACACCTTCACCGCCTCGGTGGGTTTCAGCTTCTAGCGACTCTCTCCCTCTCACCACACATGACGCCGGGCCTCGCCCGGCGTCGTTGTATCTAGATGATAGCTCCGACGAAACGACGACGGAGACATCGCAGGAACTGTGGCATCATCATGTGATCACTCCATTTCTCCAGGCAAGGAGCCCTGCATGAGCGCCATCATCACGCCAGACATCTGCGACGCCCACCCCGAAGTGAAGGTACTCGACCCGATCTTCGTCAACTTCGGCGGCCGCGAGGCGTTCTGCGGACCGGTACGCACCGTGAAATGCTTTGAAGACAATTCGCTGGTCAAGGAAGCGGTTGCCGAAGGCGGTAACGGTGCGGTGCTGGTCGTGGATGCCGGTGGCTCGCATCGCTGCGCCATGCTGGGTGACATGCTGGCCGAGCAGGCGGTCGACAATGGCTGGTCCGGCGTGGTGATGTACGGCTGCGTACGCGATGTCGACGTACTGGCAGAAACCGACCTGGGGGTGCAGGCCCTCGGCACCCATCCGCGCAAGAGCGACAAGCGCGGCGAAGGGCAGCGGGACGTACCCGTCACCTTCGCCGGCGTCACCCTCAAGCCCGGCCAGTGGCTGTACGCCGACAACAACGGCATCGTCGTCGCCGAAGCGCGTTTGCCGCTGGAGGGGTGAGGCTGCACCTACAACGCAGGGTTTGGGGTTCTGTTGGAGCGCTCGGTTCGGCGCTCCGAGTCCCCATCGCGACTGGCGCCGGTAGGCGCCTTGGCGGAGGCTGCAACGCCAGCGATTATCGCTACCATCGCTCTTGCCTTCTCCACTTCTTCAATGCCACTCTAACATCATGAATCCCAACGACTCGCAATCGTGCTGACTCCCTCATCGCTGGCAATAGACGTGCTGCGCAGCCTGCGAGAGCATCTGCGCCCTCTGGTGGCGTACCACCTGTTCTTCACCCTGCTCGCTTCGAGCCTGCTGCTGCCGTCCGCTGCATGGGCCTTGACCAGCCTGTTGGGCCGTATCAGCCAACCGGTGATCACCAACGCCGAGCTGATGGGCTTGCTGCTCACGCCTGCCGGGTTGCTCTGGGCACTGGCGGCGATTGGCATGGTGTTCGTGGTGCTTTTCCTGCAGCAGGCGGGGATGATTCTGGTAGCGGTTCGCCGACGCGATAACCACTACCAGCTCGCTTTCATTGCCCTGTGGCAGACCCTGCACCGGGCGCCGGCGCTGATCGGGCTGGTGGTGGTGCAGGTCGGGGCTCACCTGCTGTTGATGCTGCCTGTAGCACTGCTGCTCGGCTGGCTCTATGACCTGATCGTCGGCGGGATGGACCCCTATTACGTACTCAGGGTGCGCCCCCCTGCCTACTGGCAATACCTGGCCGCTGCCACACCGCTGGTCTTGGCCTGGGCCTATGTGGCGTCGACTCTCTATTTCCGCTGGATTCTGGCGCTGCCCATCGTCACCCTGGAGCAGGCCACCCCCCTGGCCGCACTGAAACGCAGCCGCGACCTGACGCGGGGCAGCAAGGGACGGGTGGCAATGGTGGTACTGGGGCTGCTGCTGGTGATCATTGCCCTTCCCTTCATCGCCACCTGGATCTTCGATCGCATCTTCACCCCCATGCTCTGGTGGTTGCCTGAGCGAAATGCGGTGCTTATTCCAGCCATGCTGGCCTATCTGACCGGCTATGTGCTGGTGACGTTGGCTATCACCTTCATCGGTATCGCCGCCAACGCACTGCTGTCCGCCTGCCTCTATCTGCGACTGGCTCACCGCGAGCCCCGGCCTGCCGCACCGCCGCCGGATGCCCACCCTGGCCGCCTGGCATGGGGCGTTGAGCTTGGGGTCGTGATCTTCGCCCTGGCCCAGGCCTGGTGGATCGTGAATAGTTTCGAACTGCGCGATGACGTGACCAATATCGCTCACCGCGGGAGTTCCATGGCCGCTCCGGAGAACACGCTGGCGGCTGTCGAGCAGGCGATAGTGGACCGTGCCGACTATGTCGAGATCGATGTGAGACTGTCGGCCGATGGGGAGGTGGTGGTCTATCACGACCGCAGCCTGCAGAGACTTGCCGGCGATCCCCGCAATGTCCGCGATCTGACGCTGGATGAACTGCAGGCTTTCGATGTGGGCAGTTGGTTTGGTGACGCTTTCGTCGGAGAGCACATCCCTACCTTGGATGAGGCGCTGGAGACAGTGAGAGGGCGCAGCGCCCTGATGATCGACATGAAGCCCGACCCGGGCGGCGAGCTCGCGCTGGTCGAGGCGGTACTGGAATCGATTCGGCGAGAAGCGATGGCTAGAGAGCAGTGCCTCGACATGCTCTCGCCGGCACAATCTGCGACCCGCTGCGGGAATCCCGATGTGATAGCCGAAACCCGCGTCGCGGTAATGTCGCCGGGCGTCGTTCAGATGGTCAAGGAGCGAGAACCCGAGCTGCGCGTTACCCTCCTTGCCCAGCTGGTCATGCCGGGCACTCTGGAGCGGCGTGGCTTCGATGCGCTGGGCCTGCGGCATAACCGCATTACCGAAAACGAGATACGCCTGGCCCGCGAGCTGGGCTACGAGGTACATGCCTGGACGGTCAATGACCGGGCCCGCATGTCGCAGCTGATTGACCTCGGCGTTGACGCCATCATCACGGACTACCCGGACCGCCTTACTGAACTGATGCGGGACCGCCGTGAACTCGGTGATGGCGCCCTGCTGCTGGTCAAGCTGCGCAACTGGTTGCGGCGATGAGCCTCAATCTCCCATGCCTCAATCTCCCATAACCACGCCTTCACGCCGTGGATCGGCACCGCCGAAGAAGCCTTCCTCGGTTTTCATGATCGCCTGCAGGCCGCTTGTCAGCTCTCGCTCGCTGGCTTCATGGCCACGCTCATTCAGCGCCTCCAATACGGACGCATCGAAGCGCCCCTCCTCGAAGAAGGCCGGCCCACCCAGGGTAATGGCGTGGGGAAGCTCCAGCGCTTCCTGGGCGTTCAATCCCCAGTCGAGCATTGCCACCAGCGCCTTGGCGGTGTAGTGGATAATCGCCGCTCCACCCGGTGACCCCAGGCTCGCAATCAACTCGTCACTTTCCCGATCGAAGACCAGGGTCGGGCTCATGCTCGAGCGCGGCCGCTTGCCGGCTTCCACCCGGTTGGCAATCGGCGTGCCGTCGGCATCCAGGGGACGGAAGGAGAAATCCGTCAGCTCGTTGTTTAGCAGATAGCCACCCGGCAGGCCAGTGCCGCCATCGGCGAGCATGCGTGAGCCGAATGCCGCCTCTATGGTGGTGGTCATGGCCAGGCCATTGCCCTCCTCGTCGATGATGCTGATGTGGCTGGTGCCATATTCCGGCTGGTTCGGCTGCACTGCCCAGGAGGTTTCAAGCTTGCCAGGCCTGCCCGGCCGGGCGCCATCGGGGCCCATGCTCTGCTCTTCGATGCTTTCGGCGCGAAGGGCGAGATAGTCGGGTTCGAGCATGGTGCTCCAGCTTCCTCCCGGGGGATCGACGAAATCCGGATCGGCGATATACTTGCCGCGATCGGCAAAGGCAAGCCGCGAAGCCTCGAGGAAGCGATGCCACCATTCGACGCTCGGCTGGCCTTCTTCCACGGGCGCCTCCAGTTCCGGCAGATGCTCCATGGTGCCGAGTATCTGCATGATGGTCAGGTGGCCCGACGACGGAGGCGGAAAGCCGCAGACACGATAGGCTTTCCAGTCGGTGCAGAGGGGATCTCGCTGCAAGGCGACATAGGTCGCCATGTCCTCGAGACTGATGGCGCCGGGACGATCCGGGTGACCCTGGACCCGATGGACCAGGTCCTCGGCAATACTGCCGGTATGCATCGCCTTGCTGCCGTGTTCGGCAATCTCGCGCAGGATGGCAGCCAGTGCAGGATTCTTCAGCTTGTGTCCTTCCGCGAGCGGCTCACCATCCTCGGTGTAGTAAAAGGCACCGCCCCGGGCATCGTCACGCAGCCGTTCTTCCCCGGCAAGGCTGGTGTGCAGCCGATGACTGACAGCAAACCCCTCCTCGGCGAGGGTGATGGCGGGGGCGAACAGTTCTGCCCAGGGCAGCTTGCCGTGCTCATCGTGGGCCAGCTCCAGCATGCGCACGGTGCCGGGCACACCCACCGAAAGCCCGCTTGCGGCGGCATCCATGAACTCGAGCGGCTCACCATCCCCATTGAGAAACAGCGACTCGCTGGCGGCCCGGGGAGCCGTTTCACGCCCGTCAAAGGCCGTCACGTCACTGCCATCGTAATGCATCAGGAAAGCGCCACCCCCGATGCCGCTGGACTGGGGCTCGACCAGTGTCAGCACCATTTGTACGGCAATGGCGGCATCCACCGCCGAACCACCGGCCCGGAGAACCTGATAGCCGGCGTCGGTGGCGAGCGGATTCGCCGCCGCAACCGCGAAGCGCTCGGTTGCCCAGCCGGGCTTTTCAGTGTACCCGGAGGCCTGTTCCGGCTCGATGGCGGGGGCCGAGTACTCGAACGTAACGTCAGCAAGGGCGACGAGCGGCAAACCGAGCATGGTGGCAGATACAACAATGCCTAACCAGTTGCGACGCAAGGAAGCTGTTTGATAATCCATTATAAAGACCCTCGGTAACTCCGTGTAAGAGGTATACAGCATAGGCGAAAAAAGGCCCGTTTGACGACTATCAAACGGGCTGTTTAGTGACTTGGTGTATCGGTATTACTCGATTGTTTCCCCCGCCAGCATGAACCAGGTTTCAAGTACCGCATCCGGGTTCAGGGAAACGGAGTCGATACCCTGCTCCATCAACCACTTGGCCAGATCCGGATGGTCGGAGGGGCCCTGGCCGCAGATGCCGACATACTTGCCCTGCGCCTTGCAGGCCTGGATCGCCATGGAGAGTAGCTTGAGCACCGCCGGGTTTCGCTCATCGAAGAGGTGAGCGACGATACCGGAGTCGCGGTCCAGACCAAGGGTCAACTGGGTCAGGTCGTTGGAGCCAATCGAGAAGCCATCGAAGTGTTCGAGAAACTCGTCGGCCAGCAGCGCGTTGGCCGGCAGCTCGCACATCATGATCACCTTAAGGCCGTTGTCGCCCCGCTTCAGGCCGTTGGCCGCCAGCAGTTCGACGACTTCACGCGCCTCGTCGGTGGTGCGCACGAAGGGCACCATGATCTCGACGTTGTCGAGGCCCATCTCGTCACGCACGCGCTTGAGCGCCTTGCACTCCAGTTCGAAACAGGGACGGAAAGCGTCGGAGATATAGCGTGAAGCACCGCGGAAGCCCAGCATCGGGTTCTCTTCGCCGGGCTCATAGAGCTTGCCGCCGATCAGGTTCTCGTACTCGTTGGACTTGAAGTCTGACAGCCGCACGATGACGCGCTGCGGGTGGAAGGCCGCCGCCAGGGTCGAGATGCCCTCGACCAGCTTGTCGACGTAGAAGGTCACCGGGTCGGTATAGCCGGCGGTACGCATGTCGATGGTCTGCTGCAGCTCCAGCGGCAGGGTCTCGTACTCGAGCAGCGCCTTGGGATGGACCCCGATCATGCGATTGATGATGAACTCCAGCCGCGCCAGGCCAACACCGGCATGGGGCAGCCCGGCGAAGCCGAAGGCACGATCCGGGTTACCCACGTTCATCATGATCTTGAACGGGATCTCGGGCATGGCATCGACGGTGGAGACGCGACGGTCGTAATCGAGCAGCCCCTCGTAGACGTGGCCGGTATCGCCTTCGGCACAGGAAACGGTGACATCGCGGCCATCCTGCAGGGTATCGGTGGCATCGCCACAGCCCACCACGGCCGGGATGCCCAGCTCACGGGCGATGATCGCCGCGTGGCAGGTGCGGCCGCCGCGGTTGGTGACAATCGCCGAGGCGCGCTTCATGATCGGTTCCCAGTCGGGATCGGTCATGTCAGTGACCAGCACATCCCCGGCCTTGACCTTGTCCATATCGTCCGGCGAGAAAACGACCTTCACCGCACCACGCCCGATACGCTGGCCGATGGCACGGCCGGTGACCAGGGTGCGCCCCTTCTCCTTGAGGTGGAAGCGCTCCAGCTTGCCGCCCTCGAGCTGGGAGACCACCGTTTCGGGGCGCGCCTGGACGATATAGAGCTCGCCATCGTCGCCGTCGAGCGCCCATTCGATGTCCATGGGCCGAGCGTAATGCGCCTCGATGGTCATCGCCTGGCGCGCCAGGGCCATGACCTGATCGTCATTGATGCAGAAGCGAGCGCGATCCTTGAGCGGAACATCCACGGTGGAGACCGACTTGCCGGCGCTGGCATCGGCGCCATAGACCATCTTGATCAGCTTGGAACCGAGGTTGCGGCGCAGCACGGCCGGGCGACCGGCCGCCAGGGTCGGCTTGTGTACGTAGAACTCGTCCGGGTTGACCGAGCCCTGCACCACTGTCTCGCCCAGCCCCCAGGAGGCGGTGACGAACACCGCGTCGCGGTATCCGGACTCGGTGTCCAGGGTGAACATCACGCCGCTGGAGCCGGTTTCGGAACGCACCATTTTCTGGATACCCGCCGACAGCGCCACGTTCTCATGAGCGTAGCCCCGATGTACCCGGTAGGAAATCGCACGGTCATTGAAGAGGGAGGCGAAAACCTCGTGCACGGCGCGCTTGATGTTGTCGAACCCTTCGATATTGAGGAAGGTTTCCTGCTGGCCGGCGAAGGAGGCATCTGGCAGGTCCTCCGCGGTGGCCGAGCTGCGCACAGCCGCCTTGAGGTTGGGGTGCTGGGTGGCCAGCTTGTCGTAGGCGGTGCGCAGGTGTTCCTCGAAGGTAGGGGGCAGGTCGAAGCGGAGGTCTTTTGCCAGGGAAGGCAAAAGTAGCGCCCAGGGATGGGTTCACAGCGCCTCCGCGGAGGGCATTTCCGAGCCGCTGCCGGTGGCCGAGACCTTCACCTTCGAGGACGAGTCAGGGCAGAGCCTTTCCAGCGTTGCGCGGCTGGATACCCTGGTGACGGTGGTCGACGGAGCCAACTTCCTGACGCAATACCGTGAGGCGAAATCGCTGATCGAAGCCGGCGAAAGCCTGGGCGAGGAGGACGATCGCAACGTGGCCGACCTGCTGGTCGACCAGATCGAGTTCTGCGACGTGCTGCTGATCAGTAAGGCCGACCTGGTCGATGACGAGCAGATGGGTGAGCTGAAGGCGGTGCTGCGTACGCTCAACCCCGATGCGGAGCTGATTGCCATGGCCAATGGCCAGGTGTCGCTCGACAAGGTGCTCGACACCGGCCGCTTCAGCTTCGAGCGGGCGCAGCTTGCTCCGGGCTGGCTCAAGGAGATGCGCGGGGATCATGTGCCGGAAACCGAGGAGTATGGTATCTCGAGCTTTTCCTACCATGCCCGGCGGCCCTTTCACCCGCAGAAGTTCCACGAGCTATTGCATGGCGACTGGTTCGGCGGCAAGCTGCTGCGCTCGAAGGGCTTCTTCTGGCTGGCGACCCGACCACAGTTTGCCGGCCAGTGGAGCCAGGCGGGGGGCATTGCCCACTACGGTTACGCCGGCATGTTCTGGAAGGCCGTTCCCGAGTCACGTTGGCCGGACGACCCGGAATACCGCGGTTATATCATGGAAAAGTGGCAGGAGCCCTTCGGTGACATGCGCCAGGAGCTGGTCTTCATCGGCCAGCATCTCGACGAAGCGCGTATCCGCCAGGCCCTGGATGAGTGCCTTGTCAGCGAGGCAGAGCTGCTGGCTGGCAAGCAGGCCTGGGCATCCCTGCCGGACCCTTTTCCTGTCTGGGAGTGAATTCGGCAGGGGCGGCGGTAATGGCCGGACCTGCTTGCGTTGAATCATAAAACGGTATGCCGCCTGGAAACATCGCTTTTCTGGCTGTAAAGCGGACGATTCCTGTCCATACTGGGGCAAGGCCTGATGACAAAACGGCCGCAGGGAATAACCAAGGGAACTAGAGGTGTCTGCCATGTCCTCCTCCTACCGACACTACCTCGGGGTAGCCGTCTTTGTGCTGCTGGCCAGCTTGTTGCTGCTAACGGCGAAAACGGCTCAGGCCAACCCCCGCTATGCGGCTATTGTGATCGATGTCGAAAGCGGAGACGTACTGCATGCCGCGAACCCCGATGCGACCCGCTATCCGGCGTCGCTGACCAAGATGATGACGCTCTACATGCTGTTCGAGGCCATCGAGGATGGCAGCATGCATCTGCATCAGCCGCTGCCGGTATCCGCCCAGGCAGCTGCGATGCCGGCTTCCAAGCTGTGGCTCTCCGCCGGTAGCAGTATCACAGTGGAAGAGGCGATCCTTGCCCTGGTGGTGCGCTCCGCCAATGATGTTGCGGTGGTGGTGGCCGAGGCACTGGGTGGCAGCGAGCGCAATTTTGGCAACATGATGACGCAGCGGGCCCGCGAGCTGGGCATGAATGCCACCCAGTTCCGCAACGCATCGGGGCTGCCCAACAACGAGCAGGTCACCACCGCTCGCGACATGGCGACCCTGTCGATTCGCGTGATGCAGGATTTCCCGCAGTACTACCACTACTTCTCGACCCAGAGTTTTACATATCGGGGTACGACCCACACCAGCCATAACCGGCTGGTGCGCAACTATCCCGGTGCCGACGGGCTCAAGACGGGCTTCATCCGGGCTTCCGGCTTCAACGTGGCGACATCGGCGATCCGTGATAACCGCCGGGTGGTCTCGGTCGTGATGGGTGGGTTCACTGCGGCTTCCCGTGATGCCCACATGTCGGACCTGCTCGCCCGCGGCTATGCACGCCTCAACATGCTGCAGCGGGGCGACTGGATCGCCCAGGCCGATGTCTTCGGCGACAACATGGATCTGCCGGCTGCTCAGCCCGCCTCGGCGGCACCCGCAACGCAGCTGGCTTCGGTGGAGCCGGCGTCGTCGAGCGGTAGCCTGCAGGCGAGCCGGTCCGAATCCGGCACGCGTTCGACCTTCCAGTCCGAGATGGGTGCCGAGATGGGCTCCGCCGACGATCCGATCCGTGACCTGATCGCACGGGCCGATTCGCCGCAGGCGAGCGGTACCTGGGCCGTGCAAGTGGGTGCGTTCAATAACGCCGACCAGGCCCGCAGCCTGGCGTCACGGGCAGCCGACCAACTGGCCAGCCAACTGCGCGACGTGCGCGTTTCGGTGGCCGAGTCCCAGGACGAGAAGCGCGTCTTCCGTGCCCGGCTGGTCGACCTGCAGGAGAACGACGCACACAGCGCCTGCCGTAGCCTGCGCGCCACCGGCATGGACTGTATGGTGGTGGCGCACTACTAGCTACCGATTCATTGGTGCTGGTTTGCGAGCGTGTGGCGAAACGAGAAGGTGGCGCACGAGGGGCCTTCAACCGGGATCCAGCGCCAGCAGCAGGCGGCGCTCACCCGACGCGGGCTGAGGGCTGCGGTGCACCAGGCCGCGTTCCTCGTTGCCGACCCAGCCGCAGCCTTTCATCAGGGCCAGGTCGCCCACGCCAATCTGTTGAATAGCACCAGGGTCGGCAACGATATCGGGCTTGTCCGGACGCGGGGCACCGAGCCCCGCACGGTTAACGGCATGTTCGGGTAGCCACTCGCCGGCCGGGCCGGCATAGGTGCTCACCAGACGCACCGGCAGGTTGTCGACGTGGAAGCGCGGGCACATGGCGACGTCGAGCGTGCGCAGGCGAATGCCGATGGTGTCGGTCGAGAACAGATAGGCCATGGCTTCGGCGATGGTGCCGATATCCTGCACCAGTGCTTCACCGGCCTCTGGGGCGGGCAGTCGCCGTGCCAGGTCCTCCTGCATTGCCTGGCCTGGGGCGCCGCGCCAGTGCCATTCGAGGCCGCGCTGGTGGCCGAGCTGAGCCCGCACGGCCAGGGTCAGGGCCGAGTCGAGCGGACGCTCCATCACCGCCAGGGTGATATCATCCTCGAATATGCGGGGCAGTACCTCGATGTCCTGGCCGAATGCCCAGTGCGTGGAGATGTCAGCGGTGGTACGGGGCAGCATGTCGCCTCCTTTTGTAACCATATAACATATCATTTGTGCTGCGAATGCCCCCCTGATGTGGAACCGCAGGGGGGATCGAAGCAATGTCTGAAGTGACGGGTTTGAAGTAATGGGGCTGAAGTAACGGTTATGGTAGCTGGCTGAACGCTGAGAATGATTCGTTATAACATAACGTATTGGGCATGACTATTCTCTCCGCGGCTCTCTCCGCGACATGGTTTTGCCCCGTTACACCGTTCCAGTCACACCTCGACCTCTTCATGGTCGGATGCGCCATTTTGGGGCGCCGCACTTGCCGTGGTCTGCGCCAGCCATTAGGTTGTTAATCAATAAGCCCCGCCGACCCTTACGGTCGGCGGGGTGGTTTTTTGGGTCGCCAGGGTTCGGCAAGAGGGGAGGTCGCCATGACGCCGTCGTTGAAGGGCATTCTGTGCATGTGTATGGGTGTGCTGTGCCTGGCCATTGGCGATGCCATCGCCAAGTGGCTGGGCGAGGTACACTCGCCCCTGCAGATCATCTTCTTCCGCACCCTGGTTTCGCTGCCGTTGATCGCCGTGCTGGCCCACTTCGGTGGCGGGCTCACCAAGCTGCGTACCCAGCGCCCCGGGGTGCATCTGGTGCGCGGCCTGATCTATACCGGCACCATGTTCTTCTTCGTGCTCGGCCTGACGCTGCTGCCCTTGGCCGAGGCGACCGCCATCGCCTTCGTTGCCCCGCTGTTCGTCACCCTGCTCTCGGTGCCGCTGCTGGGCGAGAAGATCGATCCTCCCGTGCTGGCAGCGTCCCTGTTGGGCTTCGTGGGGGTTCTGGTGGTGGTGCGCCCCGGCGGCGACGCCTTTCATCCGGGGGCGCTGGCGCTGTTGGCGGCGGCCGTCTTCTATGCGCTGATGATGATCACCGCGCGGCGGTACGGTGCCCGCGAGCACCTCTGGGCGATGGTCTTCTACATGACCCTGGTGCCGCTGCTGCTCACGGCGGTGGCGCTACCCTGGGTATGGCAGACCCCGCACCCCTGGCATTGGCTGGGCTTCCTGGGGGCCGGGATCATCGGCGTGGGGGCGACGGCCTTCATTACGTTGGCATTCCGTTTCGCCCCGGCGGCCATTGCTGCGCCTTTCGACTACACGGCCATGCTCTGGGCGGTGATTCTGGGCTGGTGGTTCTGGGGTGAAATGCCGGATGTCTGGGTCTTCGTGGGCAGTACATTGATCATCGGCAGCGGCCTGGCAATTGCCTATCATGACCGCCGGACGACTTTGAAAAGACGTCCGACGGCTTAAGCGCGATTCAGCCGCCAGCGCCGCCAGTGGCGTCCCACCAGCCCATGCTTGGGAGCTGCCAGCAGGGCGATAAGGAACAGGCCCGAGGCCACCAGCACGATGGCACCACCCGAGGCGACATCCAGAGCTACCGAGAGCATCAGCCCCACCACGGCTGATGTCACGCCGACGCCGACCGAGAGGGCCAGCATCGTGGGGAAGCGGTCGGTGAGCAGGTGGGCCGTGGCGCCGGGGGTGATCAGCATCGCCACGACCAGGATGATGCCCACGGTTTCCAGGCTGGCTACGATGGTCAATGTCAGCAGCAGGATCAGTCCGTAGTGGATGATGCTGGTATTGAAGCCCAGCGCCTGGGCCTGCTGTGGATCGAAGGTGTAAAGCAGCAGTGGCCGATAGGCCAGCCAGATCGCCAGTACGGCCACCAGGCTGGCTGCCAGTGTCAGCATCAGCGCCGAAGTCTGTACCCCCAGCACGTTGCCGAAGAGGATATGCATCAGGTGAGTGCTGGTGGCGATCTTGCTGATGATCACGATGCCCAGCGCAAAGGCGGCGGTGAACATCAGGCCCATGGCGGCGTCCGCCTTGATTCGGGTATGGCGCTCCAGGGCGCCAATACCCAGCGACGTCAGCGCGCCGGTGACGAAGGCGCCGATGAAGAACGGCCAGCCCAGCAGGTAAGCGATGGCCACGCCAGGCAGCACGGCATGGGAGATGGCATCACCCAGCAGCGACCAGCGCTTTAGCACCACGTAGCAGGAGAGCAGCCCGCAGATGGCGCCCACCAGCACCGAGGTGAGCAGCGCTCGCTGCATGAAGCGGTATTCGAAGGGAGCGGCCAGGCTCTCTGGCAGCAGGTTGACCGCCATCATCAGTAGCACGATCAAGGCGTCGATGACGCTGATGGCGAAGGCTTCAAGCGGCAACAGGCACCCTCCCGTGCTCGGTGGAGGGCGTCCCCACCGCCAGGCGAGCCAGCATGGCATCGCTTAGCATCTCTTCCGGGGGACCCATGCCGATCAGGGTGCGGTTGATCAACATGACATTATCAGCGTGGCGGCGAGCCCCCTGCATGTCATGGGTCACCATGATGACGGTGCGCCCGGCGGCGCGCTCGCGCTCGAGCGTCTCGAGAATCAATGCTTCGCTGGGAGGGTCGACCCCGGCCAGGGGTTCGTCGAGCAGCAGTATTTTTGCCTGTTGAGCCAGGGCGCGAGCCAGCATCACGCGCTTCTTCTGGCCGCCGGAGAGTTCACCAATGGGGCGTGCGGCATGGTCGGCCATGTCGACGGCTTCCAGAGCGGCCTCGACGGCCTGCCGGTGGCTGGGATTGGCCCAGTAGCGAGGCAGCAGGCGCCGCCATAGTGGGTCGTGGCGCATCATGCCGTAGCGGCCGGTCAGCACCGTTTCACGCACCGAAATGGGAAAGTCCCACTCCATGTTCTCCTGCTGGGCCATATAGGCGATATTACCGGCCCGGCGCTGCGCGGCGGGGCTATTGCCGAGGATCCGAAGTTCGCCGCGCAGCGGAGCGAGACTGCCGATGACCAGGTTCAGCAGGCTCGATTTACCAGCGCCGTTGGGTCCGACGATGGCTGTCCACTGGCCTTGCGGCAGCGACAGGGAGATATCCTCCAGCACGGGCTGCTGGTGGTAGGCCGCGTAGAGGCGGCTTGCTTGAAGTGCGGGGGCGGGATCAGTCATATCCACCACCCAGGATATCGCACGGCATGAAGCTTCTGGGGGCTGACATCGGGTACTCTCCTCCACCTCTGGCCGTTGATAGCCAGTTGTTACATTGCCGTGAGTTTGTGAGCGTATGGCTACTATTTTAGCCAAGGTTAACTTGTTGGGTAGTAGGAAATCTCTATCGGGCTTCTGTTGCTGCCCTATGAGCAGATTGGCTATATTGGCGCGATGACCGACTCCCCGAAAAAAGTAACACCGGATCGCCTGTGCAAGGCGGATGCCCTGCCGCCCAGCGATCAGCATGCGAAGCAGTACGCTGCCGTGCGCAATGCCCATGAAACCGAGCTGCTCGAAGACTACGTGGAGCTGATCGCCGACCTGCTGCAGCATCATGGCGAGGCGCGCTCGACGGATATCGCGGCGCGAATGGGGGTCAGTCAGGCCACGGTGTCAAAGACGGTGGCCCGGTTGAAGAGCCTGGGACTGGTCTCAAGCAAGCCTTATCGCTCGCTGTTTCTGACCGAGAAGGGTGAGGCCATGGCAGCCATGTCGCATCAGCGTCATGCCATCGTGCTGAGGTTTCTGCGTGCCCTGGGCGTCAGCGATCACACGGCGCGAATTGATGCCGAGGGTATGGAGCACCATGTCAGCCAGGAAACCCTGGATATCATGCAGCGCTTTACGCGCGAAAAGGAACGCGGAAGCTCCTGAATCGTTGCGGGGAGCTTTTCAGCCTGACAGCACCTGATTCACGGTTTTCAAACGTTGAAGAACGCTTGCGCAGCGGCTTCCGGGTCCGGCTGCCCGCAGATAGCCGCCCCCCCCGCCGGTCCCTTTGCGCCGGCTGTGCGCACCCGGCCCACATGCTCGGCCTGCAGACCGCCGATGGCTACCGCCGGCAGTGGGCTGGCAGCGACAAGGGTGGCCAGGCCATCGAAGCCCAGCGGCCGGGCATGGTTCGGCTTCGTCGCGGTGGCGAAGACCGGCCCCAGACCCAGGTAGTCCAGCGGTTCCGGGTCCAGTCGTGACATCTGATCCAGGTTCTGCACCGAGAGGCCGAGGATGGCGTGTTCGCCCAGCGCTTGGCGCGCTGCGGCCACTTCACCATCATCCTGACCCAGGTGGAGCCCGTCCGCTTCGCTGGCTAGCGCCACATCCAGCCGGTCATTGATGATCAGCGGTACGCCGCTACCGGCGAGTGCCGCCTTGAGGCGCCGCGCCTGGTCAATCAGCTCCTCGTCGCTGGCCTGCTTGTCACGCAGTTGCACCAGTGTCACGCCACCGCGTACCGCCGCCACGACGGTTTCCACCAGGCCGTGCCGGGCGCAAAGCCGGGGGTCGGTTACCAAATAGAGGGTCAGGTCTAGGCGCATGAGAAACCTCAAAAATTGAGAGCTTTGTCCGAAAAGTCGGCGAGCGCAGGCCAGACAAGGCAAAAATGGGCGAGATGACGGAGTTTACACGGGGTAAATGAGTATATTGAGTCGATTTTTAACGCAGTATGGCCAAGCGCAGGCACTTTTGGGATAAAGCGAAGTCAGGGGGCGGGGCTTGCCGCACCCAGAAAGCGGTCCTGCCAATAGTCGACGTCCAGCGGCACGCTGACAACCTGGCGTCCCCGCCCCGGGGCGTGAATCATCTGCCCGTTACCCCGGTAGATTCCCACATGAGTGGCCTTGCGGCGATCGCCGAAGAACAGCAGGTCCCCCGGGCGCGCCTGGCGGGCTTCGGGAAGCGTGCGGTACTGATCGTCTGCGGTACGCGGTACCGGGATCCCGGCGGCACGATAGCTGAGTTCGACTAGCCCGGAGCAGTCGAGCCCTTCCGGAGAGTTGCCACCGAAGCGATAGGGGGTCCCCAGGGCACCTTCGGCCGTGGCCAGGATAAGTGCCCGCTCGATGGACAAGCCTTCGCCAGCGCGTGGGTCCTGGGTCGCCATGTCGCGGCTGGCGCATCCAGCCAGCAGCATCAGCGCAATCAAAAGAAGGACAAGTCGCCCCTGGCCATGAAGCGGCCGGGACCTGCCTGGTAGTGCCACCGGTTCGAACCACGCCACTCGAGCCATCGTCCAGCTACTCTTCGCCAATCCTGTTTCCTACTTTAGCTCGAACCGTACGTGCTTGGCGAGAATCCGTGAAAGTGCCGGGTGAATGCCGGTCAGAGAGCGCAACACAGTGGTTCCATGCAGCGAGAGGCTGGAAATATCCCGGGCGGCGCATCATCATCTTCTTTACAACCCAGTGATCAGGCAGCGACAAGGGAGAGTGGCCATGAACTTCAAGGGCGAGCAGCACCCCGGCGTAAAGATGCCCACGGGGGACACCCTCGGTTTTCGTCTCAATCACACCATGCTGCGGGTCAAGGATCCTGAACTGGCATTGGCTTTCTATACGCGTGTCTTCGGCATGAGCGTATTGCGCCGCCTCGACTTCGAGGAGCTTGGCTTCTCGCTCTACTTCCTGGCCAGGCTGGAAGAGGAGGAGCAGGTGCCGGAGGAGAAAGGCGAGCGTACCGTCTGGACCTTCAGCCAGAAGGGCCTGCTGGAACTGACCCATAACTGGGGCACCGAGGATCAGGCCGATTTCGCCTACCACGACGGCAATGCAGAACCCCAGGGCTTCGGGCATATCTGCTTTTCGGTGCCCAACCTCGACGCCGCCGAGGCCTGGTTCGATGCCAACGACGTCGAGTTCATCAAGCGCGCCGATCAGGGCAAGATGAAGGACGTGGTCTTCGTCAAGGACACGGACGGCTACTGGATCGAGGTGGTCCAGGCCGACCGGCTGGCTGCGCTGGGCGACTGATCCTGCCGTCGACGGACTCCGGTGCTGCCACCTCACGGGGCGGCATCGGGGGGTTGCCGGGGTCTACTCAGGCGAAGGCGTAGACGTCCATGGCCAGCACGCCGTGCTCCACGCTGTGGTGCAGCCGCTCTGCCTGGCCGCCGGCGCCCATGGCTACCAGCAGCGGCTGGAAGTGCTCCGATGTGGGGTGGTTCTCTCGGGCGTAGCGTGCCTGTTCCCAGTCAAGCAGCGCCGTGCGGTCGTCGGCATCCAGACGCTTATGCACCCAGTCAGCGAATTCGCCCACCCAGGCGGGCATCTCGGAGCCTTGGGCCTGCAGCTCCATCAGATTGTGGGTCAGGCTGCCGGAGCCGATCACCAGGATGTTCTCCTCCCGCAGCGCGGCAAGTTTCCCTCCGAGTGCCACCAGCTCGGCGTTTGACCACTGCACCGGCAGCGACAGCGAGACCACCGGCACGTTTGCCTCCGGGAGCATCAGCGAGAGCGGCACCCAGGCGCCGTGATCGAGGCCACGTTCGGTGGGCACGGCGTTGAGCTCCCTGGCCAGGCGCCTGGCCAGCTCCGGCTCGCCGGGGGCGGGATACTGGCACTCGTAGAGTGCCCGCGGAAAGCCGCCGAAGTCGTGGATGGTTTCGGGGTGGGCGCTGGTGCTCACCAGCAGCCGGTCACTCTCCCAGTGGGCCGAGACTACCACCACCGCCTTGGGACGCAGCGCTTGGCCGAGCTCGCGGAGAAAGTCGTGGGCCGGCGTCTTGGTCAGGGCCAGCATGGGGGAGCCGTGGGAAATAAAGAGGCTGGGTTGCATGGAAAGCTCCTGATAGGTTGTCTTCAGGATAGCGGCTCAAGTCGAAAATATCGATAGCAGGCTTATGAAATAATCGCCTGTCAATAGCCCGTCATTTCCAGGTATCCCTCGCCCAATGCCTCACCGCTCTCTGCGTCGAAAGCGATGACCTCCCCTTCCCAGTAGGGCACGGAGGTGTCCATCCAGCGCTCGGCATGGGGGGCCTCGACGACCAGGTCCAGCCCGGCGCGGGGGATTGCCAGGCGCCAGTGGGTCGGCACGTCGCGCCCCGCCACGCGGCGGGTTTCCAGCGGCGTCATGTCGATCTCGTCCGGGGCCAGCGCGGTGGGCTCGCCGTCGGGGGCGATCCAGGTGCCGGAGCGGTAGTCACCGCCGTCAGCGCCGCCGCCACGCAGCTGGAAGGCCATCAGCTTGTGGCCGCTCGCCAGATGCAGCGAGAACCAGTCCCAGCCCTGCTGTTCGGGTCCCAGCAACTGGCTGCTCCACTCGCGGTCGAGCCAGCCGCGCCCGCTTACCGCGCGGGTTTCGCCGTCCAGGGTGACCTCCCCTTTGACGCGCCAGAACGGCTGGCTGTAGTACATCGAGCCCTGGCCGTCGGCGGATTTCTGGCTGAAGCCGGCCTCGCCGTGCAGCACCAGCGGCCCCTCGGCGGTAAGGGTCAGGGCGTAGCCGAAGCCGCCGTGCTCGTCGTCCTGATGTGCCATCAGTTCCAGTTCGGCGAAGGTGTCGGTGTCTGGCTCATCGCCTGTCGTTTCGTCTGATATTTCTATACGGCTGGCCAACTGCCAGTGGTCGATCCAGGCCCGAAAAGGCTCGGCCCGTGCGCCCGCCTGGCCATCCCGGTCATCGAGGTTGTCGGCGGAGTGGCTGCGGGCGAAGCGCTCTGCCACCCGATGGGTCTCGCCCCGGGAAACCGCCATGGAGCTGAAGGGCATCATTGCAGACATTGAAACCCATGTCGGTAGCGAACCGCTTGGCCATGGCGCAATGGGCGGTGGCGTCGGGGTCGCTGTTGTCGAGCCGCCATGCCGCCTGACGCACCATCAGCCTCGCCGCCATCAATTCGGTAGCCATGTCGGCAAGCTTGAACTGCAGCGCCTGGAAACTCGACAGCTCACGACCGAACTGCTTGCGATCGGCCATGTAGTCACGCGAGAGAGTCAACGCATGCTGTGCGGCACCCAGTGAACAGCTGGCAATATTGAGCCTTCCTCCGTCAAGCCCCTTCATGGCCAGCTTGAAGCCTTCGCCTTCCTCTCCCAGGCGATTGCCGACCGGCACCCGGACGCCATCGAAACTGACCAGACGTGTCGGCTGGCTCTTCCAGCCCATTTTCTCTTCGTTCTTGCCATATTCGATGCCCGCCGCATCGGCCGGAACGAGGATTGCGGAAACACCGCCCGCCCCACTGTCGGGTCCACCGGTCCGCGCCATGACGATGAGGACATCGTTGGCCCCGGCCCCTGATATGAACATCTTGGAGCCGCTGATGACATAGTCATCGCCGTCCCGTACGGCTTTCGTGCGCAGGCTGGCTGCGTCCGAGCCTGACCCCGGTTCAGTGAGGCAGTAGCAGCCCAGGCACTCACCGCTTACCAGTCGGTCCACCCAGCTTTCACGCAGTGCCTCGCTGCCCCAACTGGCAACCATCCAGGCAACCATGTTGTGGATGGTAAGGTAGGCGGTAGTCGAGATGCAGCCCTGGGAGAGCTGCTCGAAGATCAGCGAGGCATCCAGGCGGGACAACCCCAATCCGCCCCGCTCTTCGGGGATATAGATACCGAGGAAACCCGCCTCACCGGCGCGTCGAATGACCTCGACCGGGAAGTGCGAAGTGGCGTCCCATTCGGCGGCGTGGTCGGCCAGTTCGGCCCTGCTGAAGTCGGCGGCCGCTTGAACGAGCGCCTTCTGGTCATCGGTCAGGGAGAAATCCATCGAGGTGTCCTCATGTATCGACTGAATGGTACGACCGAGATGTTCGATCCAGGTAGTGGTAGCTGATTGATCGCCGGATTGCCATGGGTGAGAAACACCCTGTTGCGCGAGCCTGATGGCAACCAACCTAGCACTTGCTAGGTTTTATCGCATACATCCCTTGGTCTACAAGCACTTTACGTTAACGTCAACGTCGTCTAGTGTTGCGGTTAAGTGGAGGGAAACCGCTAGACGGCCCACCAAGTCACAGGAAAGGTAGCAATGAGCACAGCCGAACCGGAAGCCACCACTGTAATCAATGGCAGTCTGCCGCAGCAGCGCCGCACCTACTCCATCGGTGAACTTGCCCGCATGTTCGAGGTGACGCCGCGCACAATCCGGTTCTACGAGCAGGAAGGCCTGCTGGCCCCTGAGCGCCGGGGGCAGACACGGATCTATCATGAAAAGGATCGCGTGCGACTCAAGCTGACATTGCGAGGCAAGCGGCTTGGATTTTCGCTGGCCGAGATACGCGAAGTCATCGAGATGTATGACGCCATGCCGGATGGAAACGCACGCCAGCTCAAGCGCCTCCTGGAGATACTGTCTGACAAGCGCACCAACATGGAGCGACAGCTCGAGGATATCAGACTGATGCAACGAGAACTCGATGACGTGGAAATGCGGGCCCGCGACGTCCTCAAGCGCCTGGACCAGCAGTGATTCTGCCCGCCGGTCTTTCGGTGTTGCCCTGCAAACAGGCATCGACACCACCAGGCTGCTGCCAGCT
This sequence comes from Halomonas chromatireducens, assembly GCF_001545155.1. Classification (NCBI taxonomy): domain Bacteria; kingdom Pseudomonadati; phylum Pseudomonadota; class Gammaproteobacteria; order Oceanospirillales; family Halomonadaceae; genus Halomonas; species Halomonas chromatireducens. The sequence goes on from NZ_CP014226.1 coordinate 2,164,081, forward strand.
CTTGTGCCAGTTTTACATTTAATCTTGCAACAACAAGACGGGTAACACGATGACACGCCAACACTCACAGATTCGCGTTCAGAACAGCTACGTCAGCGGTATCAGCGATACTCCGCTGAAGGGACAGACCATCGGCGACTGTTTTGACGAGACAGTGGCACGCTTCCCCGATGGCGACGCCCTGCTCAGCCTGCACCAGGGCCTGCGCTATACCTGGACGGAGCTGCAGCAAGCGGTGGATGAGGCGGCCCGTGCCCTGCTGGCACTCGGCTTGGCAAAAGGCGACCGTGTGGGAATCTGGTCACCCAACTGCGCCGAGTGGACCATCACTCAGTTCGCCACCGCCAAGATCGGCGCGGTGCTGGTCAACATCAACCCCAGCTATCGCACCCACGAGCTGGAATATGCCCTCAAGCAGTCGGGCGCGTCGACGCTGGTACTGCAGGGAAAATTCAAGTCTTCCGACTACGTGGCAACGCTGGCTGAGCTGGCGCCTGAGATACGAGACGCCGCACCTGACACCTTCAGCTGCGCCAGCCTTCCGGAGCTCAAGCGGGTCGTCTGCCTCGACGCGGACCTCGCCCTGCCCGGCATGCTCACCTGGCAGGGCATGCTTGGTCATGCCGACCAGGTTTCCGCCGAGCGCCTGGCGGAAGTACAAGGCACCCTGCAGTTCGACGATCCGATCAATATCCAATATACCTCCGGCACCACCGGGGCTCCGAAGGGCGCCACCCTCTCCCACCACAACATCCTCAATAACGGTTTCTTTGTTGCCCGCACCATGGGCTTTACCGAGAAGGACCGCCTGGTCATACCGGTGCCGCTTTACCACTGTTTCGGCATGGTGATGGGCAACCTGGGCTGCGTGACCCATGGTGCCACCATGATCTACCCGGGTGACGGCTTCGACCCCGAGGCGACGCTGAAGGCTGTTTCCGAGGAGAAGGCCACGGCACTCTACGGCGTGCCCACCATGTTCATCGCCGAGCTGGAGCACGCCAACTTTGCCCAGTACGACCTCTCGACGCTGCGCACCGGGATCATGGCCGGGTCCATCTGTCCCATTGAGGTGATGCGCCAGGTCATCGACAAGATGAACATGGAAGACGTCACCATCTGCTATGGCATGACAGAGACCAGCCCGGTCAGCTTCCAGACCCAGACCGATGCGCCGCTGGATAAGCGCGTGACCACCGTGGGCACTATCCACCCGCATCTTGAGGTCAAGCTTGTCAGTCCCGAAACCGGCGCCGTGGTACCTCGCGGTGAGACCGGTGAGCTCTGCACCCGCGGCTATAGCGTGATGCTGGGCTATTGGGAGAACGAAGAAGCCACCGACAAGTCCATCGACGCGGCCGGCTGGATGCACACCGGCGATCTGGCCACAATGGACGAAGAGGGCTATGTGGCCATCGTCGGGCGCATCAAGGACATGATCATACGCGGCGGCGAGAACATCTACCCCCGCGAGATCGAGGACTTCCTCTACACCCACCCGGCTATCTCCGACGTCCAGGTCATCGGCGTACCCGACGAGAAGTACGGCGAGGAAGTAATGGCCTGGGTCAAGTTGAGCGAAGGCCAGCAGCTGACCGGCGACGAGCTGAAGGAATTCTGCAAGGGCAAGATCGCCCACTATAAGGTCCCGCGCTACGTGAAGTTCGTCGATGAGTTCCCGATGACCGTCACCGGCAAAATCCAGAAGTTCAAGATGCGCGAAGAGGCCACCCACGAGCTGGGGCTGGCGTGATCGGATAATCGCTCTTGGTGCCGATGCTGGCTATTGTTGTCAGCGTCGGCGGCCTCCGCCAAGGCGCCTGACGGCGCCAGTCGCGACGCGGAGCGGCGCTCCAACAGCGGATTTTTCCTACCGTGGCAAGCGATTACCACGCTGTAGGAGGAAGCTTCAGCTCCGGTCCGACGCATCGGCGACTGGAGGCCGAAGGACTCCCGGCGGTGTTGCCGATGATCGCGGTAATAGCCAGCGACGGCGGCCTCCGCCGAGGCGCCTGACGGCGCCAGTCGCGACGCGGAGCGGCGCTCCAACAGCTGTTCTTTCATGCCACGGCGGCCTCCGCCAAGGCGCCTGACGGCGCCAGTCGCGACGCGGAGCGGCGCTCCAACAGCGATTCTCTCTATCAACGGCGCCCTTCCCTACAGCCCCTTGGGTGCGAAGATTCCCGGGGCGTTGCGCCAGTATCCCTTGTAGTCCATGCCGAAGCCGAAGACGTAGCGGTCAACAACTTCCAGGCCGCAGTAGTCGGCGCGCAGGTCGGGCACGGCCTTGCGGTCGTGGCGCTTGTCGACGAGGACCGCCGTCGAGATGCTCTTGGCGCCGGCCTTGTGGCAGTAGTCGAGGATGGCGGCAAGCGTGGTGCCTTCATCGAGGATGTCGTCGACGATCACGACGTGACGGTCGGCCATGGGCACTTCCGGCGAGACGCGCCAGAACAGGTCGCCACCACGAATACCGCCGCGGTAGCGCGTGGCATGCAGGTAGTCGACTTCCAGCGGAAAGCCCAGTCGGGTCAGCAGGTGGCCGGTGGTGATCAGGCCACCGTTCATCACGCAGTAGAAGACCGGCAGCTTGTCACCGAGGTCCGAGGTGATCTGCTCTGCCATATGGTCGAGAGCGGCTTCGACCTCCTCTTGTGTGATCAGGCAGTCGGCGCTCTCCATGACATCGCGCATGGTGGCAAGGGACTGGTGGAAATCGGGATCGAGTTTGGGCATTGGGAGCTCATGTCGCTGAAGGGTAATCGGTAATCGGGACGGGACGTGATCGTTCAGTCCTGGGCCATGGCTTCGAGGCGGGCGTGAACACGACGCCAGCGCCCCAGCGCTTCCAGGGCTTCAGGCTCCGGACGAGCCCGGCCATAGCGTAGCCGGGTCGCTGGTCGAATGGTGCGCCCCTGGCAGGCGTCAAGCACCTCCAGGGCGGCAGCGCGGTCGTTGCACACCAGCACCATGTCGCAGCCGGCGTCCAGCGCTGCCTGGGCACGCTCATAGGGGCCACCGGCATATCCGGCCCCGGCCATGCCGAGGTCATCGGAGAAGATCGTGCCCTTGAAGCCGAGCGATTCACGCAGCAGCCCCAGCCAGCTGTTGGAGAAGCCGGCGGGACGGGCATCGAAGGCGCTGTAGATGACATGGGCAGGCATGACGCCGTCGAGCCGACAGGCCAGGTCGGCGAAGGGCACCAGGTCATGGCCGCGGATGACATCGATGGGCCTGTCGTCGACGGGCAGTTCCAGATGCGAATCGGCAGCGACGCCTCCGTGGCCGGGGAAGTGCTTGCCGACGGCCGCCATGCCGGCTTCATGCAGGCCGGCGACGAAGGCTTCGGCCATGGCGGAAACCGCGAGCGGATCGCTGGAAAAGCTGCGGTCCCCGATCACACTGGAGATGCCACCGTCGACATCGAGTACCGGTGCAAAACTGAGGTCGAGTCCACAGGCGGCCATCTCCATGCCCAGGAGCCAACCGGTATCGAGGCACAGTCTCAGGGTGACTTCCGGTGCTGCAACATAGTCGCGGCCAATCCGTCCCATGGAGGGAATCCGGGTAACGCCTTGACGCAGACGTTGCACCCGCCCCCCTTCCTGGTCGACGGTCAACAGCAACTCAGGGCGCAACTGTCGTATGGTGTTACAGAGGGAGCGAACCTGGCGGGCATCCTCGATATTGCGAGAAAAAAGAATCACCCCGCCCACCTCGGGACGCAGCAGTAGCCTGCGCTCGTCGTCGCTCAGCTGCGTGCCTTCCAGATCCAGCATCACCGGGCCGAGGGTCTGCGTCATGATCGGATTCCTTGGGCTAGAAGGAGGCTGATTCTAGACCAAAGTTGGTCGAGGTGACAGCCATGCGCAAGGGCTTGATGCTCAGCCTTCAGTCATGCAGCCACACGGGCGTCCCGGGAGGGGCCAGGGAAAAGAGATGAAGCAGCGACGAAGCGCTCAGGCGGATGCATCCATGGGAGCGCGGCACGCCCATTGGCTGGTCGGGTGGCGTGCCGTGAAAGTAGATATAGCGCCGCTGGCTGTCGACCTCGCCCCCGCGGTTGAACCCCCGCTCCAGCCCGCAGAGCCAGATGATGCGGGTGAGAATCCAGTCGCGATGGGGGTGTGCTTCGGCCAGTGCCGGGGAAAATCGCTCCCCGGTGGGCCGACGACCTCTGAAGACCGTGCCCGTGGGCAGCCCATCACCGATGGCAGCTCGTACATAGTGCCACCCCAGCGGAGTGCAGCCGCTGCCCTCCTGCTGACCGGTTCCAGCCAGGGCAGTAGAGACGGCCCACTCTGCCTGAGGCCTTGATCCCTGCCAGTGGACCAGACACTGATTCGCGACATCGACTTCCAGCCAGGTGCCCGTTGCCGGTGGCAGCTCGGTCAGGCGCGGTGTCCGCATATCAGCTCGCCTCGGCCTTCGGCATGGGGGGTGGCGGAAGCGGTGCGTTCATGGCAGCCACCACCACCGGCCGCAAGCGGCGGATGAGGTCGCGCACGGAAACATGTTCCTGATAATCCTTTTCAGCGATATCACGCAGCGCATCCAGCCCTGAGAGGGTGAAGATCACGGTGCCAAGCACGAAGTGCAGGCGCCAGAAACGCTCGGAATCGGGCAGGTCGGGTGTTGCCAGCCGGACCAGGTCGGTGAAACGCGAGAACACGCTGCCGTATTCGTCCTGAATGTAGCGTCGCAGATGCCCCTGGGCCTGGCTATAGGCAAGCCCCAGCAGCTTCATGAACACCTTGAGGCTGTGGCGTTCGCCAGGCACCTCAAGGACGGTACGCGCCATGGTTTCCAGCAGGACTTCCAGTGGAATGACGCCACCGGCATGCTGCGCTTCCAGCTCATCCAGGGCATGGTGGAAGCGCACGGTGAAAGGGTCCAGATAGCGGGCGAACACCGCCTGAATCAGCGATTTCTTCGAGCCGAAATGGTAGTTCACAGCGGCCAGGTTGACTCGCGCCTTGCTGGTGATGGTCCTCAAGGAAGTTTCTGCAAAGCCACGTTCTGCGAACAGGACTTCGGCAGTATCGAGGATGCGTGTGACGGTGTCGGTTTGAGCCATTATCTTGATCCCGCTGGAAACGCGTGTTTAAAACATTACAAAAGTCTACGTGATTTCAGCGTTTCGCTCAAATTAATTGACAAGCATCTGTTTGAAACGTGCCATACCACTCGCTAGCCACAGGCCTTTTTACTGGATAGACTTCCATGCTGTATACTTGAACAATACTCAAGGCACCGCTACCCGGAGGTCGCATGTCACGCCCCCTCACCTCACGCCAGCAGAACGTCTACGACTTCATTGTCAAGACAATGAACGAGTTCGGCTACCCGCCGACCCGTGCCGAAATCGCCCGCGCCCTGGGCTTCCGTTCCCCCAACGCGGCCGAGGAGCACCTGCGGGCCCTGGAGCGCAAGGGCGTCATCCGGGTCATCCGTGGTACGTCCCGGGGTATTCGCCTGCCGGCGCAGGACGCCGAGCCGGTCGGGGGCGAACCTGCCGTGGAGGGCTTGCCGATCATTGGCGAGGTAGCAGCCGGCAGCCCTATCCTTGCCGCGGAGCACATCGATCGCTACTGCCCCCTGCCCCCTGAATTCTTCACTCCCCGTGCCGACTATCTGCTGAAGGTCCGCGGCCTCTCCATGAAGGATGCCGGCATCCTCGAGGGCGACCTGCTGGCTGTGCATCGCACGGATCGCGTTCGCGACGGTCAGATCGTCGTTGCCAGGCTCGAGGATGAAGTCACCGTCAAGCGCTTTCATCGCAATGGCCACCAGGTCATCCTCGAGGCCGAAAATGCCGATTTCGCACCTATCGAGGTGGATCTGCGCCACCAGCCCCTGGAAATAGAGGGCGTAGGCGTTGGCGTGATTCGCGGCGGCAGCGGCCAGGCGCTCTGATGAATTCGCTCACCCTCGGCTAGCTGTCGAACGGTTGCCCATGGATTCCGTTCGCAAGATTCTGCATGCCGACTGCGATTGCTTCTATGCCGCGGTGGAAATGCGCGACAACCCGGCGCTGCGCGAGATTCCGCTGGCCATCGGCGGCAGCGCCGAAGGTCGCGGCGTCATTGCCACATGCAACTACCCGGCTCGCCGCTATGGCATCCACTCCGCCATGCCCACGGCGCGAGCCTTGCGGCTGTGCCCGCAGCTAACCCTCCTCCACGGCGACTTCGACCGCTACCGCGAAGCATCGCGCCAGATTCAGGCTATTTTCCATGAGCTGACGCCGCTGGTTGAGCCTCTGTCCCTGGACGAGGCCTTTCTCGACGTCACCGCGGTAACGCGCTTTTCGGGCAGCGCCACCTGGATGGCACGCTGGCTGAAGGAGGAGTGTCAGCGACGTGTGGGCATTACCGTCTCGGTGGGTGCCGCACCGTCGAAGTTCCTGGCAAAGATCGCCAGCGACTGGGAGAAACCCGACGGCCTGACGGTGATTACCCCGGACCGGGTCGCTACCTTCATCAAGACTCTTCCGGTGACCAAGCTGAATGGCGTGGGTCCGGCTACCGCCAGGCGGCTGAAATCACTGGATATCGATACCTGTGACGATCTACAACGCCTGCCCCAGGATCGATTGATCCACGAGTTCGGCAAGTTTGGTCATCGCTTGTTCGAGCTGGCGCGCGGTATCGACACCCGCCCGGTAAGGGTGGAGCGTGAACGCAAGTCGGTCAGCGTGGAGACCACTTTCGCAACAGACCTTCCCGGCTTGCCCGACTGTCACAGGGAGCTGGCAGCGCTGTGCGACAGGTTGGAATCCCGGCTGGCAAGGCATGGCCACCCGCCGCTGGCGGGGCTGTTCGTCAAGGTGCGCTTCGACGATTTCAGTCTGACGACCATTGAGGGGCGCGGCAGCACGCTCTGCAACCAAACCTTCAACGCCTTGCTGGCACAGGCCTGGGCGCGCAAGAAGCGGCCGGTACGCCTGCTCGGTGTCGGGGCAAGGCTGGTACCGGAGGATGCCAGGCGACAGCTGACGCTTCCTCTGTAGCACCCACCCCATGGCACCTGCCCTACAAGATATGCCCCCGGTCTACAGCACTCTCACCAGAGGGCCGTCAGGTAGCGAAACCCTGCCCTACTTGGTGTCGATATAGCGATGATCATTGAAAGTGGCCACCCAGCCGGGATGGTAGACCATCAGGATGCTGAGCAGCATGCCGGTCAGGAACGCCTCGGAGGGCATCAGCAGGGGTAGAAAGAGCGCGTATTCCTGCGCCAGGTAGATCGCTTCCGGATCGGTCGCGCCCAGCATGACCAGCCCCAGGCCGGTGAGCCCTGTGCCGAGCGTGGCCAGCGCTGCGCCGAAGAAGCCGCAGAGAAAGAGAAAGACCATCAGGTTGTCCGGCAGGCGGCGATCCACCAGGCGCCACACCAGCACGGTGATACCAACGGGTATCACACCGGTAATCAGGACGTTGACACCCAATAGCGGCCAGGCCGCCTTGCCGAGCAGAACCAGGGCCAGGTTGGCGAGCAGGTTGGTAATCAGCGCCAGGGGCGCCTTGAAGATCAGCGTCAGCAGCGCCGTGAACATCAGGTGCAGGGTCAGCCAGTCCACGGCCTGGGCGCGCAGCTGCCACAGCAGCACTACGGCGACGGTTGCCGCCAGCCAGCGGTGCTGTAGCGCCCTGTCCGCGATCAGGGTTTCCCAGGGCCGCTGTGCCAGGGCAAGACCGACGACACCCAGGGACAACACGCCGCAGGCGATCAGCAGCCAGGGAGCCAGCATGGGCTCGGAAAACGACATGTCCGCCTCCAGCGTTAAAGCTCAGGCAAAAACGACCGTCTTGTTGCCGTGGATGAGCACTCGATCCTCCAGGTGCCAGCGCAGCCCCCGTGCCAGAACGGCTTTCTCCACATCGCGGCCGAATCGAACCAGATCCCCGGGAGTATGACAGTGACTGACCCGATGGATATCCTGTTCGATGATGGGGCCCGCATCCAGTTCCTCAGTCACATAGTGGCAGGTGGCACCGATCAGCTTGACCCCCCTGTCGTGGGCCTGGTGATAAGGGCGCGCACCGACAAAGGATGGCAGGAAGCTGTGATGGATATTGATAACCCGCCCGGCGTATCGCCGGCAAAGGCCGGGTGGCAGGATCTGCATGTAGCGCGCCAACACTACTGTGTCGGCATCCAGTGCCTCCACCTGGGCCTCTATTTCGGCAAACGCAGCAGCCTTGTCGGCGGCATCCACAGGCACATGGAAATAGGGCAGCCCATGCCACTCGACCATGCCCCGCATGTCCGGATGGTTAGAGATCACACCGACAATATCACCCTCCATTTCCCCCGCGGTCCAGCGATAGAGCAGATCCACCAGGCAGTGTGATTCCCGGGAGACCATGACCACCACACGCTGGCGTCGCCGCGTATCGCGCAGTGCCCACTCCATCTCGAACTCGCGCGCCACCGGCTCAAAGGCTTTGCGCAATTCGTCACCGGTCATGTCAATGGAATCGGAGAGGATTTCATAGCGCATGAAGAAGCGGCCCGACGCCAAGTCGGAGTGCTGACTCGCCTCGGTAATGGACCCACCATGGCCGGAAATGAAGCCGGAGACACGAGCTACGATGCCGCGGCGATCAGGGCAGGAAACAACCAGACGGTAGTAATGGGACATGGGCAACCATCGACTTGCTGAGCGTGGATCGGAGAGCGCGCATTGTAGCGAACTCGCGGACGCGAGACACGTCGAAATGGTAGCCGGCGCCTTGGGAGCCGCATTGTGGAAGCCCGCGGCGATCCCGTATAGTGAAGACTCCATTGCCTGACCATGATGTGCCGATGATTGCATCCAGCGCCACCATTCGCCCACGCCGTAGAAAACCGCTTCATTTCTTGCCGCTGGGCGGTTGTGGTGAGATAGGCATGAACCTGGGGCTCTATGGTCACGACGGCGAATGGATCGCCGTCGATTGCGGCATGATGATCCGCCAGGACCTCCCCGACAGCCCGCTTCAGGTTCCCAGCCTGGATACCGCCGTGGCCCTGGGCATTGCGCCCTCCGCCCTGATCATTACTCACGGCCATGAAGATCATATCGGTGCCGCCGCCTGGCTCTGGCCGAAATGGCAGTGCCCGGTGCATGCCACCCCACTGGCGGCTGGCCTGCTCCGCGCGAAGTTCACCGAACGCGGGCTTGCCACCGATGCGATTCAGGTGATCGACCCGGGCGAGGCGCTGGAAACGGGCCCCTTCACCCTGCGCTACCTCCCGCTGACACATTCCATACCGGAAAGCTGCGCCCTGTTGATCGCCGTGGGTGGCTATCGGGTACTTCATACCGGCGACTGGAAACTCGACCCCGAACCCTTGATCGGCCCGCCGGTGAAGGGGTCTCTGTTCCGGGCCCTGGCACCGGTGGACCTCGTCGTGGGAGATTCCACCAATGCCACCCTTCCCGGCCACTCACGCAGCGAAGGCGAAGTGGCGCGCGCGCTGGAGCATCGACTGAGCCAATGCACTGGACGGGTGGTGGTTTCCTGCTTTGCCAGCAACCTGGCCAGGGTGCTGGCGATTGCGCTGGCCGCCGAGCGCTGCGGACGACGGGTGAGCCTGATGGGACGGGCCATGGAACGCATGGTGGGGGTGGCTCGCGGGCTTGGCTATCTGGACGACATGCCGCCGCTGGTTCCGGCAAGCGACCTGGGGTATCTGCCACCGGATGAGGTGTTGGTCATCGCCACCGGCAGCCAGGGCGAGCCTCGCGCCGCACTGAGCCGCCTGGCCAACGGCAGGCACCACAGCCTCGAGTTGAGTCCGGGCGATACCGTCATCTTTTCGGCAAAGGCGATTCCGGGTAACGAACCACAGATCGAGCGCCTCAAGCATGGATTGAGACGCCTCGATGTCGCCATCTGGGATGAATTCAACCATCCGGAACTACACGCCTCCGGACACCCGGCCCAGGAAGAGCTGCGTATATTCTATGGCTGGATCAAACCCAAGCATCTGCTGCCGGTACATGGAGAACCCCAGCATCAGCGCGCCCATCGCGCTCTTGCCGATACCCTGGGAATCCAGGCACCGGTGAGCCCGGTCAACGGCGACCTGATTCGACTGGACGTCGATGGCCTGACCCTGGAAGCTCGCCACCCCCAGCGCCCTTGCATCGTCAGCCAGAACGCCGTCACCCCGCTGCCGGGATTGGCCGCCGAGCGGGGCTCGTCGCGTCATGGCATTCTGCATCTTGCACTGCCCATCGCCTCCACCGGCCCGGGGTGGACACGAATCGGTCGCTTGATGCTGGATGCGCACCGTGTCAGCGCGCTGGATGAAGATGCCCTTGCCGACTGGCTGGATGAACGGCTGGAGGAATTACACGCTGAAAGCCTGGCGGAACTACGAGTGGCACTACAGCCCATGCTGACTGCCTGGCTGGCTGATCATCTTCGCCAGCTGCCTGACATACATCTGCAATTACTGGCGGTGGAAGCCCCGGCCTTTGGTGACAAAGACTGACCGCGTGTTCAGGCCGGATGCAAGTTCAGTTCAGGTTGAAAAGGGTACGGGGGTTATGCCGTGAAAATCCCCCGCACCTGAGGCATCAATCCTGATAAGCAGCAGTCACTGAGCCATCATGAGCCCCCTGCGTTCTTCTTCGGTGGACGCCCACGACGACGGCGCGGCGGCTCACCCACGAGATCTTCCACAGAAAGACCGGCATCACTCATGGCCTCGCGGATCTCAGCCAACTTCCGCTCCTTGTCCGCCTCCTCCTTTTCGCGGAGTTTGTCTTCTTCTTTTTTCTGCTCGATTACCTCGCCAATGACATCGGAGAGCTTGTTCAGCTGCTCCATGCTCAGCTGTCGAGCGGCGGCACGAGCCACGTTCTTGTTGCGGGCGATGCGCTCCAGGGTTTCGCTGGACATGGGCCTCCTCCATACAGAAATCGACGAGCAAGCCGAAAGGCTTACTCGTCAAAAGTATATGTGGTGATGACCAGTTGGCAAGAAATGAACGAACAGAGTTACGACATGTTTCTTGAAATAAGCAGCAGAAATGGAGAGGCAAGCGGGTGCTTATCCACCCGTCATGTTCATGAAGCGCACAACCTGCACATCACCGTCAGTAGTAAAGTGGTGACGCTCGGGCTTGAGTGGCAGAGCCTCGACGATAGCCGACTTCAAGGCGTCGATATCGCCGGGATGACGACGCAGTACGGCACGTAGATCAACGGAATGTTCATTGCCCAGGCAGAGCAGCAGGCGCCCCTCGACGGTCACCCTTACCCGATTGCAGCTCGCGCAGAAGTTGTGGCTATGCGGTGATATGAAACCCACTCTCGAATCGCTGTCGCCCATGCGGAAGTAACGCGACGGCCCCAGCGTGGACTCAGTGGTCGGAATCAGGGGATAGCGGTTTTCGATGAGCGTTTGCACTTCATCGCTGGAACAGAAGGTTTCGGCACGAGAATGATCGGAGACGTCGCCCAGCGGCATTTCCTCGATAAAGCTGATATCGAGTCCTTCGGCACGAGCGAAGTCGACCAGGTCTACCACTTCGTCATCATTGCGGCCCTTGAGCACCACCGCATTGAGCTTGATGCGCTCGAAGCCTGCCTCCCTTGCCGCTCGGATGCCCTCCAGCACACGAGCCAGATCTCCGGTTCGTGTCAACTGACGAAAGCGGTCGGCATCAAGGGTATCGAGGCTGATATTCAAGCGCTCGAGCCCTGCATCTCGCAGGCGTTGGGCATGTTTTACCAGACCGGCGCCATTGGTGGTCATGGCGAAATCCTTTAGCCCGGGCAAGCCCCCGATCTCCTCGACGAGGCGGTCAATATCCCGCCTGACCAGGGGTTCGCCGCCCGTCAGGCGAACCTTTTCAACGCCCATTTCCACGAAGGCTCGGGCCACCATCCCGAGTTCTTCCAGTGTGAGTACCTGGGCCCGTGGCAGGAAGGTCATCTCTTCGCTCATGCAATAGACGCAGCGAAAATCGCAGCGATCCGTCACGGATATACGCACATAGCGAACCCGTCTACCGAAATCATCGATCAGCTCAGAGGCTGCTGTCATTGTCGCCCTCCCAGCGGCTGGCATCCTGGTGGTCGGAGTCGCGTTCAGCAACCCAGTATTCACCCGAAGCACTGTGCTCCTTTTTCCAGAACGGCGCACGGGTCTTGAGATAATCCATGATGAAGTCGCAAGCCTCGAAGGCCTCGCGACGATGCGCGCTGGCCACGACTACCAGTACGATAGGATCTCCAGGGGTCATGCGTCCCACGCGATGAATGACTCGGACCCCTTGAAGCGGCCAACGCATCTCGGCCTCGGCGACGATCTCGCCCAGCGCCGCTTCCGTCATGCCCGGGTAGTGTTCCAGGGTCAGCGCCGTGACCTCGGGACGCTCATTGAAGTCGCGAACCAGACCGGTGAAACTCACGACAGCACCGACATCGGAGCGCCCTGCCAACAATAACCGCTGCTCTACCCCCGCGTCGAAAGGCTCATGCCGCACCTCAACCTTGGCTGCCTGCACCATATCAGCCCCCCGTGACCGGTGGGAAGAAGGCGATTTCATCTTCATTGGTGATAGGCGTGCTATCCAACGCCATCACCTGGTTGACCGCACACAGCACCCGTCCTTCGGAGAGGCGCGCGAAGCGCTTGTCACGTGCAACCAGGGCTGCCTTCAAGCCACCCACATCAGCGCTGGCGAGGCTATCCAACGGCAGGGAGAGCTCGCTGACGCCGAGTCGCTCACGCAGCTCGGCCAGGAACTTGACCCGCAGACAGGGATCCTCGATATCGCAGCGCGTGCCCACGGAAACCTGACCCACCACACCTTCACCGGTGACGATTGGTGCCGGTGCGGCGGTCATGTCGCGGTGCGTCGTCAAGTCTCGGCGATAATCCCCCGACTTGCCGCCGGTCTTGGTGTCGAGATGGATACCGCCTATCTCCATGTCCTTGTCCACCGCCTTGCACATGTCATAGAGGGTCAGGCAGGCAACGGAAACCGCCGTCAAGGCCTCCATTTCGACTCCGGTGCGGCCATTGAGCCGGCAGGTGGCATTCACCTCCACCCGGGACGCCGCCTCGTCGAGACGGAACTCGATGCTGACCTTGGACAGGGCCAGCGCATGGCACAGTGGAATCAGCTCATGGGTACGCTTGGCGGCCTGGATGCCGGCGATTCTTGCCGTTGCAAGCACGTCACCCTTGGGCAGCCCACCTTCGCTGAGTAGCGCCAGTGTTTCCGGCTTCATCTGGATGTACCCTGATGCACACGCCTCCCGGCGGCTTTCCGGCTTGTCGGCGACATCCACCATATGGGCTTCGCCGCGTTGGTTGAGATGGGTCAGTGTCATGAAGGCATGCCTCGGCAGAAATCAGCAAACGGTTGTATGGTGGCGGCCTCGCCTTGCGAAATGGCCTCGCAGTCGGCGGGAATCTCGATCAGACAGTTGGCGGCCACCATGGAAGAGAGAATACCGGAACCCTGGTGACCGGTGCTGCGTACATGGAGCTGCCCCCAGGCATCGCAGTGAAAGACGCCGCGCAGGAAATCGACGCGCCCCGCCCGGCTTGGCATGTCGTGCTCAGTCCGGGCAGTCAGCCGGCAGGGTTCCAGTGTGGGGCAGCCCTGCAGCCGCCTGAGCAGCGGTGCCACAAACTGCAGGAAGGTGACCATGGCCGCCACCGGATTCCCCGGCAGGCCAAAGAACGGGGTGCCTTGCGCCCCGAGTCGCCCACAGGCCAGCGGGCGGCCGGGACGAATGGCAATCTTCCAGAACCCCAGCTCTCCCACCTCCGCCAGTGCCGCTCGTACCTGATCGGCCTCGCCTACCGACACCCCTCCGCTGGTGATGACCAGGTCGGCATCACGTGCGGCATCGGCAAGCGCGGTGATAATGGCACCTCGATCATCGGGAAGGATGCCGAGATCGCATACCTCTCCGCCATGCTCGGCAATCAGCCCCGCCAACGAAAACCGATTGGCATCGAAAATTCCTGCTGAAGGCAGTGGCTTGCCCGGTGCCGTCACCTCGTCGCCGGTAGAGAAGACAGCGACCCTGGGCCGGCGGCGGACAGGGGCCCGCGCCATACCCAGTGACGCCAACAAGCCCAGCTCAGCAGCACCCAGGCGGGTGCCCGCGACAAGGGCGACAGCGCCTCGGGCAATGTCTTCGCCGGCCAGGCGCACGTTCTGCCCCCTGCGCACTGCATCGGGGTAAGCAATCCGAACTCGCCCCTGCTGAAACTCGATCTGTTCGCGCATGATGACCGTATCGGCCCCCGGCGGCAGTGGCGCACCCGTGGTGATACGCACGCACTCACCGGAAGCCAGCGCTGGCTCATGTCGATGCCCGGCCAGAACCTCTCCTGCCAATATCCAGCTGTCAGGCAGTGCCGTGCCGGTTTGCGGCCAGCCCAGGGCAATCCCGTCCATGGCACTGTTGGTGTTCTGCGGCACATCGATGGGCGAGACAAGGGACTCGGCTAGCACACGGCCATGCAGGCACGCGAGAGGCTGCCACTCTTCCGCCAATGGGTGCGGCACCAGGTCGAGAACGGCGGCTCTTGCCTCGTCGACCGTCAACATGCGCTCACCGAAGTCGAAACAGGAGAGGCTCATGGCGCAAGCTCCCGTGGCGAGCGCTCGGACGGCCACCGCGCCGGCCAGGCTGCCACCCAGTCGACCAGCGAATCCAGGTCATCGAGGGGCAGTGCTTCGACCCCCTTCGGTAGTACAAGCGGTGTGGCGCTGGCCACCGCCTTGACCCAGGGGTCCTCGGCAACCCTCAGGGATTTGCCGACCTCCTCGCGATACAGTTCCAGCTTGGGCAGCGGCCAGGCCTTGAACCCCTCCACCAGCACCAGGTCGGGATGCTGGGGGCGCATCATTTCGATCAGGGTCGCAAGATCGGCCTCTTCCTGCTGCGGCGTCTCCATCATCAGCGCCAGGCGCGCCCGGGAAGCGACCAGCATCGGTGATGCCCCAGCCATGCGCAGGCGGTAGCTGTCCTTTCCCGGCTGGTCGACCTCGAAGCCGTGATGGGCATGCTTGATCACGGCGACACGCAGGCCACGCTGGGTCAACGACGGCAGGAGCTGCTCCAGCAGCGTGGTCTTGCCGGTACCGCTCCAGGCCGCAATGCCCAGCAGGGGCAAGCTGGCATCGAGCGGTAGACTGGCGTGAATCACGGCACTCATCCGGTCGGGGCCTCCTGGTTCAGGCGCAATTCGAGACGCTGCTTGTCATCCTCGGTATTCAGGTTGGCGAAGCTATCCGGACAGTCGCTGAAATCGACGCGATACCAGTCATGGCGCGCATACCAGCGGTCGATCTTGCGTTCGCCACCGGCAAGGGCAGCCTCGAGGTCATCGGCCAGCGATACCCGCAGCAGTGCCACGACCGGATGCAGCCGCTCACCGTCATGGGCCACGGCGATATCGCCCTCACCGATGCCTGCCACCATGCGCTCGACGAGATCCATGGGCAGCGCGGGGGTATCGCAGGGCACAACGAGTAGCCAAGGCGTCTGGACGGAACGCAGCCCGGTGTAGATCCCCATCAGCGGCCCCTGATAGTCGCCCTCAAGGTCGCCGATCACCCGGTCGGCCTCGCTGCGGTAGATCTCGTGATGGCGATTGGCATTGATCCAGACACTGGCTAGCCTGCCTTGGAGACGCTCACGCACATGGGCCACCAGCGAGCGGCCGGCGAAAGGTTCCAGGCCCTTGTCTCGCCCCCCCATGCGCCGCCCTTGTCCACCGGCCAGGATCAGTCCGGTCACGTCGTGCCTAGGGTTCATCATCGCTCCTGCTGCGCTTTTATCGAATGATTCCCATGATGCACTAGCCGGCCCCACGGTGCCACGGCGAGGCGCCCTGGAGGGGCTTGACCATGAAGCGTATCACGCGCAGAGCTTATACAAGGCACCGTCAAGGGGTATGATGTGTCAAGCAAATCGAACGGACCCGACGGAAATTGATGATGGAATCATTGAATGTAGGAACCCGGCTACGCGAACTGCGCAAGGCACGCAAGCTTTCACAGCGCGAACTGGCCAAACGGGCTGGCGTCACCAACAGCACTATCTCACTCATCGAACAGAACAGCGTCAGCCCCTCGGTGAGTTCGCTCAAGAAGATTCTCGACGCCCTGCCGGTATCGATCAGCGCCTTCTTCGCCGGTGACGAACCCGCCCCGCCCCGCGCCTTCTATTCCGCCGACGAACTCACCGAGATCGGCGACGGCAATCTCTCCTGGCGGCTCGTGGCGGCTCGCCGTCCGGATCGCAGCATATCGATCATCCACGAGCGCTACCCCCCGGGGGCCGATACCGGTACGGACATGCTGGAGCACGAAGGCGAAGAAGGTGGCGTGGTGATCTCGGGTGAGATCGAGATCACCGTTGCCGGAGAAGCCCGGGTACTCGGCGCCGGAGACGCCTACTACTTTGACTCGCGACTACCCCATCGCTTCCGTAATACCGGGGACGTGGAGTGCGTCATCGTCAGCGCCAACTCCCCGCCTACCTTTGCAGAGGGCGGCAGGGAGATTCACCACGCCTAAGCTTTGGCCGAAATCCGAGCTTTACCAGAAAACCAAGCTTTGCCAGAAAACCAAGCTTGGCCTGAAAACTGGCTGCGCTTGGCCATACCGCGAGTCACCTTACTCGTCCTCGTCGGCACCAGGCAGCACCCAGTTCAGCACAATGCCGACCAGGGCAGCGAGGCTGACGCCCTGCAGGGTGAACTGCCCGCCGCCGAACTGCATGCCGCCGATGCCGAAGACCAGAATCAGCGATACCACCACCAGGTTGCGCGGCGCGGTCAGCGAGTGCCCGGCGCGCACCAGGGTATTCATGCCCACCACGGCAATGGAACCGAACAGCAGAGTCATGATTCCGCCCATCACCGGGCCGGGAATGGTCTGCAGCAAGGCCCCCAGCTTGGCGACGAAAGCCAGCAGAATGGCGATGAAGGCGGCGACCACCATGATCCTGGGATCGAAGGCCCGGGTCAGTGTCACCGCCCCGGTCACTTCGGAATAGGTGGTATTGGGCGGGCCGCCGAAGAGTGCCGCCGTGGATGTGGCCAGACCATCACCCAGCAGGGTGCGGTGCAGCCCCGGCTTCTCCAGGTAGTTCTTCTTCGTTACCGAACCGATGGCTACCATGTCGCCGATATGTTCGACGGCCGGCGCAATGGCCACTGGGATCATGAACAGGATCGCCGCCCAGTGAAAGCTGGGTGCGGTGAAGCTGGGAATCGCCAGCCAGGCGGCATCACCCACCGGTGAGAAGTCGACTACACCCATCAGCAGCGCCAGCACGTAGCCGCTGACGATACCACCCATGATAGGGATCAGCCGCAGCAGGCCGCGTCCGAACACCGCAAGCACCAGGGTCACCAACAGGCTGGCCATGGATAGGAAGATGGCCGGGCCGTAGCCGATATTGTCACTGGTCTCGCCGGTGGCCATGCTCACCGCGACCGGAGCCAGGGCCAGGCCAATCACCATGATCACCGGCCCCACCACGACCGGCGGCAGCAGGCGATGCAGCCAGCCGGTACCCTTGAGCCGTACCGCCTGGGAGATCGCCACGTAAACGACACCTGCCGCCATCAGGCCACCCAGGGTTGCCGAGACGCCGAAGCTGGCGACAGAGCCCTGGATCGGCGCGATGAAGGCAAACGAAGACGCCAGGAAGACCGGAACCGTCATGCGGGTCACGCCATGGAAGATCAGCGTACCGACACCCGCGGTGAACAGCGCCACGCTGGGATCGAGGCCGGTCAACAGCGGCACCAGCACCAGTGCGCCGAAGGCCACGAAGAGCATCTGGGCCCCGGTCAGCAGGGTCTTGGGCAGGGAGTCGACCGGCGTCTGCGCGGCTGCCGCTTGTTCGTTCATGGGGTGTATTCCTTCTTGTATATCGTTGCTATTGGTCGAAGGCGTCCTGCCAGAAAAACGCCCCCGGATGGCGATCTCAGGGGCGGCTTGTATCCAGGTTTTTGCCGAGTAACCTCGGCTAGCGCAGCCAGGTTAATGACAAAACCAGGCACTGTCTGAAAAGTTGGCGAGCGATGGTCAGACAAGGCAAAAATCAGCGAAAAGACGGAGTTTACGGGGTGTAAATGAGTACTTTGAGCTGTTTTTTAACGACGTATGACCGAGCGCAGCCAGTTTTCGGGCAGTGCCTAACGGGTGCCGAAGATCTTGTCCCCAGCATCACCAAGGCCGGGGACGATATAGCCATTCTCGTCGAGATGATCGTCGATGCCTGCGGTGTAGATCTCGATGTCCGGGTAGGCATCCTGGACGCGCTTGATGCCCTCGGGTGCCGCCACCAGCACGATGACCTTCATGTGCTTGCAGCCACGATCCCGCAGCATGTCGAGGGTCGCCACCATGGTGCCGCCGGTAGCCAGCATCGGGTCGATGACCAATGCCATGCGCTCGTCGAGGTCGCCGGCGAACTTGGCGAAGTACGGCACCGGCTCGAGCGTCTCCTCGTCGCGGTAGAGTCCGACCACGCTGATGCGTGCGCTGGGTATCAGGTCGGTCACGCCGTCGAGCATGCCGAGCCCGGCACGCAGGATCGGCACGATGGTGACCTTCTTGCCCTTGAGCAGCTTCACCGGAATAGGCTTGCCGCTCCATCCATCGATCTCCTGGGTCTCGAGCTCGAGATCCTGGGTCGCCTCGTAGGTGAGCAGCTTGGCCAGCTCACCGGCAAGCTCGCGAAAGCTCTTGGTGCTGATGCCCGCTTCGCGCATCAGTCCCAGCTTGTGCTGGACCAGCGGATGATTGATGGCATGAACGCTCATGGGCAGACCTCTCAGGCGACGGGTGGGCGGGCGGAGGCATTCTACCTGCATCCGCCGTTGAGGTTAAGGCGCGGATTCGGGCGAGTCGGGTAGCTGCCAGTGAATCGGTTCACGCCCGTTTTGATCGAGGAAGGCGTTGGCCCGGGAAAAGTGGTGGTTGCCGAAGAACCCCCGATGGGCCGAAAGCGGTGAAGGATGCGGCGACTCCAGCACCAGGTGACGCCCGGTATCGACCAGCGCCTTCTTCTGGCGGGCGTGACTCCCCCACAGCAGGAAGACGCTCGGCTCGGCATGGGCGCTGACCGTGGCGATGGCACGGTCGGTAAAGGTTTCCCAGCCGCGGCCGCGGTGAGAGCCGGCACTGCCCTGCTCCACCGTCAGCGAGGTATTGAGCAGGAGCACTCCCTGCCTGGCCCAGGACTCGAGCGTGCCATGGGCAACGGGCCGGAAGCCCACATCGTCGGCCAGCTCCTTGTAGATGTTCTTCAACGAAGGCGGCACCGGCACGCCGGGGCGGACCGAGAAGCAGAGCCCGTGCGCCTGGTCAGGGCCGTGATAGGGATCCTGGCCCAGGATCACCACCTTTACCCGGTCCAGCGGAGTCAGCTCGAAGGCGCGAAACCAGTTCGACGAATGCGGGTAGATGACCTTCCTGGCCGCTTTCTCGGCGGCCAGGAAATCGCGCAGCGACTGCATGTAGCTCGCCTGGAACTCGTCACCGAGCCACCGGCACCAGCTGTCGGGTAGCGGGCAGCTCATGGCTTAGCGCTTGACCTGGTCAACGAGGGGTTCCACATAGGCGATGCCCATGTCCCAGGGAAACTGGATCCAGCAGTCCTGCGCCACTTCGGTCAGATATTGATCCACCAGCGGACGGCCTTCCGGCTTGGCGTAGACGGTGACGAAATGCGCCTTGGGAAGCATCTCGCGCACCTTGCGCGCCGTCTTGCCGGTATCGACCAGGTCGTCGACCAGCAGCCAGCCTTCTCCGTCATGATCGACGCCCTTCAGCACGTCGAGGCCACCCTGGTTCATGTGGTCGTAGCTGCTGATGCAAACGGTATCGATCAGCCTGACATTGAGTTCGCGGGCAATCAGTGCCGCCGGAATGAGCCCACCCCGGGTGATGGCAACAATACCCTTGAAGTCACGCTCGACCAGCCGATGGCAGAGCTCGCGCACGTCGCGATGGAGCTGATCCCAGGAGACGGTGAAGTGCTGGTGATACCGGTTGGCCATGTCGTCCTCACTCGTCTTCATTGAAGGTGCAGACCGCAAAGACACCAAAGCCGGCGTCGCGAATCCTGCTCGACCCGCCGATCTCGGGCAGGTCGATGATGGTGGCAGTCTCGACCACCTGCCCGCCGGAACGGGTGATCAGCTTGGCGGCGGCCAGCATGGTGCCGCCGGTCGCGATCAGATCGTCCATGAGCAGGATCCGATCCCCCTGGCGGAATGCATCCGAGTGCAGTTCCACTTCGCTCTTGCCATATTCCAGGGTATAGGTCTCGCTGATGGTCTTGAAGGGCAGCTTGCCCTTCTTGCGAACCGGTACGAAGCTGCAGCCGAGCTCGTAGGCCAACGGCGCCCCGATGATGAAGCCCCGCGCGTCGATGGCGGCGATGGCATCGAGTTCCATGTCCTGGTAGCGATGCACGAAGCTGTCGATCAGCTTGCGAAAGGCCGAACTGTTCTGCAGCAGCGGGGTGATATCGCGGAAGTTGATCCCCGGCTGAGGCCAGTCGGGGACGGTGCGGATCACGGACTTGATATAGTCGCCGTAGATACTCATTGCAGCTCTCGGTGAGGAGGGAAATCAGTCAAGAAACAGGAATTTCAGCACAAACAGGATTGCCAGGATGACTACGGCGGGATTGAGATCCCGGAAGCGCCCCGACAGCGCCTTGATGGCGGCATAGCTGATGAAGCCCAGGGCAATCCCTTCGGCGATGGAAAACGTCAGCGGCATCGCCAAGGCGGCGATCAACACCGGCGCGGCATCGGTGGGATCTTCCCAGTTGGCATGTGCCAGGCTGCCGGCCATCAATACGGCCACGTAGAGCAGTGCCCCGGCCGTGGCGTAGGCCGGAATCGATCCCGCCAGCGGCGCGAAGAACAGGCTGATCAGGAACAGCACCGCCACGACCACGGCGGTAAGGCCGGTACGCCCGCCGGAAGCGATGCCTGCCGTGGATTCAATGTAGCTCGTGGTGGTCGAGGTGCCCAGCGCGGCACCGGCCATGGAGGCGCCACTGTCGGCCATCATGGCACGGTTCAGCCGAGGCAGCTTGCCATCCTTGTCCAGCAGGCCACCGCGATGCGCTACGCCCACCAGGGTACCTGAGGTGTCGAAGAGATCGACGAACAGGAAGGCGAAGATCACGCTGAGCATGGCGATATCCAGCGCACCCATCAGGTCCATGGCCATGAAGGTCGGCGCAATGGAAGGCGGCATGGAGACCATCCCGCCGTACTCGTTATGGCCCAATACGATAGCCAGCACGGTGATGCCCAGGATACCGATCATCACGGCACCGGTGATCTTCAGGTAAGCCATGGCGGTGATCACGAAGAACCCCAGCAGTGCATAGATGGCCGCCGGCTCGGAGAGATCGCCAAGAGCGACGTAGGTGGCCGGATTGGAGACCACGATGCCGGCGTTCTTCAGTGCAATCATCGCCAGGAACAGGCCGATGCCCGCGGCAATACCCAGACGCAGCGAGAGCGGAATGGAGTTGATGATCCATTCACGGACCTTGAAGATACTGAGCAGGAAGAAGCAGAAGCCCGAGAAGAACACGGCGCCCAGTGCCGCCTCCCAGGTGTAGCCCATGCCCAGCACCACGCCGTAGGTGAAAAAGGCGTTGAGGCCCATGCCGGGCGCTTGGGCAATGGGGTAGTTGGCCCAAAGCCCCATGATGAGACAGCCGACGGCGGCCGCCAGGCAGGTCGCCACGAAGACGGCGCCATAGTCCATGCCCGCTTCGGAGAGAATACTGGGGTTGACGAAGATGATGTAGGCCATGGTCAGGAAGGTGGTAATCCCGGCGATGACCTCGGTCTTCACGCTGGTATTGTGCTCGGTCAGCTTGAAGTGGTTTTCGATCAGTTTATTCAGCATTGGAGGCATTCCTGCGCACTTGTTCTGGTTATGGTCCAGGGGGGGCGAGAAAAGCGGCACATGTTACCCAAAGGTGGCCTTCGATGCGAGACGATCCTCTCCAAAATGGGATGGCACGCCCCGCTCTTCTCTTCTTTCGCATTTCGCTTGTCTCTTTTTAAGCAAACCCCAGGCCATGTACCAGCATGCTCGCCAACGGAAACTTGACGAAACGGTCAATCCAACGCTGTCATCAAGCCCCGCGGGCGGCCAGCACGCGCTCCACGGTTTCAACGATCGCCTGCGTCTGGGGATCGACCTCGATATTGACTCGATCCCCGGGCACACGATCCACCAGAATGGTGCGTGCCAGCGTCTCAGGTATCAGATCGACGCAGAACCGTGGGCCATTATCGACGTTGGCAGCCCTCACCTCACCGATGGTCAGGCTGATGCCGTCGACACCGATGTAGCCCTTGGCGAAGAGGAAGCGGCCCAGCGCATGGGGAACCTCGAACCAGAGCCGGCGGTTGTTCGGTGCCTCGTCCAGCTCCACCAGTTCGGCCATGGCCATGACGTGACCGGACATGGCATGCCCACCGATTTCATCTCCGAAGCGCGCCGCTCGCTCGATGTTGACCCGGTCCCCCACCCCGAGCGCGCCCAGGTTGGTCACTTTCAGTGTCTCGCGCATCAGGTCGAATCGGACCTGCTGGCCCTCGATGGCCGTCACGGTCAGGCAGACGCCGTTGTGAGAGACGGAGGCGCCGGGCTCCAGCCCCTGGCGCAGCTCATCGGAAAGAACCACGACATGGGTGCGGAAGGCCTCGGCCTCCTCGATCGCCACAATTTCCGCCGTGCCCTGGACGATACCTGTGAACATGGAGTTTCCTCGTGCAGCTCCCGGGCGGGAGGTTGAAATAGGGGTTGAGACAGGGCTGGCAGTGTAGGAAGTCGCGGGGCGCACGTCTATCCGGCGTCTTTCCACCTACCGGATTCTGGCCAGAAAAAGGCAGGCAATTCCAACCCACCACAGCGAATCTTGCTGCTTTATGGCCAACTCCTGCACAAGATACACCACCCCGATTGACAGCTTACGTCTTTGGTCGTAACATTGGCCGCCACATTTAAAGGCGCCGATTTGTACCCGGATTGCGGGCGCCCATGCCGTCGAGTGCGTTGAGCATTCATCGACATGAAGTGCAGCTAAAAGGGTGTGTCCAGCGTTGATGGCCACCCGTCAGGGTGGCCTTTTTTTTGGTACCCACTGCCCGCCCCGCAACGACACGGCCCGTCAGTGGAAGCCAGATGATCACGTTACGCAACGTCTCCAAGACCTATCCTATCAAGGGCGGCCACAAGGATGGCGCTCGAGGCCACGTCAAGGTCGTCGAAGCCCTGAAGAACGCGAACCTCCATGTGCCCCAGGGCAGCATTCACGGTGTGATCGGCCTGTCCGGCGCCGGCAAGTCGACCCTGATTCGCTGTGTCAACCTGCTTGAGCGCCCCACCAGCGGCAGCGTGACGGTGGACGGCCAGGAGATGACGCGCCTCTCCTCCGCGGCCCTGAACCAGGCTCGACACCGCATCGGCATGATCTTTCAGCATTTCAACCTGCTGACCACGCGCAACGTGTACGACAACATCGCCCTGCCCCTCGAGCTGATGGGCATGAAGCGCGCCGCCATCCGCGAGCGCGTGATGCCGCTGCTCGAGCTCACCGGGCTGACGGACAAGATCAGCCAGTATCCCGCCCAGCTCTCCGGCGGTCAGAAGCAGCGTGTCGCCATCGCCAGGGCATTGGCCAGCGAGCCCCGGGTATTGCTGTGTGACGAAGCGACCTCCGCCCTCGACCCCCAGACCACGGGCTCGATCCTGGAGTTGCTGCGCGATATCAATCAGAAACTGGGCCTGACCATCCTGCTGATCACCCACGAGATGGAGGTGGTCAAGTCGATTTGCCATCGGGTCAGCCTGATTTCCGACGGCGAACTGGTCGAGGAAGCCGATGTCGGTGACTTCTTCACCGCCCCCGGCACGCAGCTGGGCCGCGAGTTTCTCAACGATTTCCTGCAGCTGGAGCCGCCGAAGGGGCTGGTCGAGCGCCTGGAAGCCGAGCCCGGCGAGCATACCCACCCGGTCGTGCGGCTGGCGTTTTCCGGCGATGCCGTCTCCACCCCGCTGATCTCTCGACTGGCACGGGATTGCGAGGTCGATGTCAGCATTCTCCAGGCCAAGGTGGAGTCAATCCAGGAGCGCACCCTGGGGCTGATGATCGCCGAGTTGCTGGGGCCGGCCGAAAAAACGCGCCAGGCCATCGACTTTCTCGAATCCCATGATCTTCACGTGGAGGTGCTCGGCCATGTCCAGCGCGATGATTGACCTCATCATCAAGGCCACCCTGGATACGTTGTACATGGTGGGTGTCTCCGGCTTCCTTGCGGCGCTGTTCGGCGTACCGCTGGGGGTGATGCTGTATGTCACACGGCCACGGCAGATACTCGCCCGCCCTGCCCTGAACCAGGCGCTGGGCATCGTCACCAACGTCGGCCGCTCCATCCCCTTCATCATCCTGATGGTGGCCATCATTCCCTTCACCCGCATGGTGGTCGGCACCTCCATCGGGACCAATGCCGCCATCGTGCCGTTGACCATCGCCGCCATTCCCTTCGTGGCCAGGCTGGTGGAGGGCGCGCTCAACGAAATACCGCCGGGCCTGGTCGAAGCCGCCCAGTCCATGGGCGCCACGCCGGGGCAGATCATCACCAAGGTGCTGCTGCCCGAGGCCCGCGGCGGCATCATCACCGGACTGACGATCACCATCGTTACCCTCGTGAGCTACTCGGCCATGGCCGGCGCCGTGGGCGGCGGCGGCCTGGGCGACCTGGGCATTCGGTACGGCTACAACCGCTTCAACCCCACCGTCATGCTGATCACTGTGGCGATCCTGGTGGTCATGGTCCAGGGCTTTCAAAGCCTGGGGGATTATCTGGTACGCAAGTCGGATCGCAAGTGACGCAACACCCAAGGAGAACGACCCAATGCAAACAACCCTGACCCGCCTGCTCGGCGCCGCCACACTAGCCAGCGCCACCCTGCTCGCCGGCTGCGGCGGAGACGACGCCGACACCGAGACACGCTCGATCAAGGTCGGCACCATGTCCGGCCCCGAATCCGAGGTGATGGAAGTGGCGGTCCAGATCGCCCCCGAGCGCTACGACCTCCAGGTGGAGATCATCGAGTTCACCGACTACGTATCGCCCAACGCGGCCCTGGCCGACGGCAGCCTGGATGCCAACGCCTTCCAGCACGAGCCCTACCTGCAGAGCATGGTGGATGATCGTGGCTATGACCTGACGGTTGCCGGCTACACCTTCGTCTATCCCATCGGCGCCTATTCGGAAAGACACACCGATATCGCAGACCTGCCGGAGCGTGCCCTCATCGCCCTGCCCAACGACCCCACCAACGGTGGCCGTGCGATGATCCTGATGCACAACGCCGGCCTTATCGAGCTGGATGACCCGGAAAACCTGGAGGCGACGCCGGTCAACGTGGTCGACAACCCGAACGACTTCCGTTTCCGCGAGATCGAAGCCGCCCAGCTCCCGCGGGTCCTGCCCGACGTGGACCTGGCCTTCATCAATAACACCTTCGCCCAACCTGCCGGCCTGAGCCTGGATGATGCCCTGATCAAGGAAGGACCCGATTCGCCCTACGTCAACCTGATTGCCGTGCGCAGCGGTGACGAGGAGCGCGAGGAGATCCAGCAGCTGGTCTCGGCCTACCAGAGCGACGAGGTTGCCGCCAAGGCACTGGAGTTGTTCGACGGCGGCGCGGTGCCCGGCTGGGAGTGACGAAAACACTCAGCGCCATGGATCGGTACCCCCCATGGGCTAATCTACTGCCAGTATCACCGGGGCCGGCCTTGAGCCGGCCTCCTTCATTCAAGACATGGCATTCAGGAGCGAAGATGACGCCCGATTACGCCCTACTCGCCCGACAACTAGAAGCCCTTTTCGACAGCCGTGACTGGCTAACCAACAGCGCCCAGACCTGCGCGTTCATCATGCAGGAAGTACCCGAACTCAATTGGGCGGGCTTCTACCTGCAGCGCGAACCCGAGCTGCTTAGCCTCGGCCCCTTCCAGGGCAAACCCGCCTGCAATCCGATTCCGTTCACCAAGGGCGTATGCGGTGCTGCGGCCCGCACGCAACAGACCCAGCGCATCGACGACGTTCATGCGGTTGCCGACCATATCGCCTGCGACGTAGCCTCCCGCTCCGAACTGGTCGTACCCATCATGACCAGGGACCGTCTATGGGGCGTTCTTGATCTGGACAGCCCTCGACACGCACGCTTCGACACCACCGACCAGGCGGGCATCGAAGACTTGGTTGCGGTGTTCATGGCGAGCACTGATCTGGATTGACCCCTGGGACAGCGTCGGCCGCTATCACTGTGCAGGAGTTTCTTCGATCCGATCCGACGCATCGGCGACTGAAGGCCGAAGGACTCCCGGCGGGGTTGCCAACATTCGCGGTCATCACCGGCGTTTCAGCCTCCGCCGGGCGCCTGGCGCGATGCGGAGCAGCGCTCCAACAGCTGCTTTCTCCACCGACAGTGCCACGCCGCTGTAGGAGTAGCTTTAGCTCACGACTGGAGGCCGCAGGCCTCCCGGCAGTGTTGCCGGTATTCGCGACAACAACCAATCTTTCAGCCTCCGCCGGGCGCCTGACGGCGCCAGTCGCGATGGAAACTCGGGGCGCCGAACCGAGCGCTCCAACAGCGAATCTCTCCACCGACGGTGCCACGTCGTTGTTGGAGTATCTTCGATCCGGTCCGACGCAGCGGCCTCCACCAGGCGCCTGCTGGGTCTTATGCGTAATCAGGAAAGCGAAACGCCCCGCAGCAGGGCTGCGAGGCGTTTCGGGAATCTGGTAGGACCAGGCGGATTTGAACCGCCGACCTCCACGATGTCAACGTGGCGCTCTAACCAACTGAGCTATGGTCCTTCATCCCGCGGGGCGAAAAAGCGCCTCGGCAACGGATGCATATCTTACCGATATCGCTGAATTTTGCAAGCTTCAGGGCGCGCTTTTTACTCGCTCCACCGCTGCCAGCCAGCCCTGATAGAGCCGCTCCCGCTCCGCCTCTGGCATCTGCGGCAGGAAACTCTGCTCACAGCGCCAGAGGTCGGCGATTTCGTCCAGGTCCCGATACCAGCCGAGATGCAGGCCTGCCATGTAGGCGGCACCTAGCGCCGTGGTCTCGAGCACTGTTGGCCGGTCGACCTGTACGTCCAGCGTGTCAGCCAGGAACTGAACCAGCCAGCTGTTGCTGACCATCCCGCCATCGACACGAAGCTTGCCCGGGGTTGCCTCCATGTCGTCGCGCATGCAGGCCTGTAGATCCCGGGTCTGGTAGCAGACGGCCTGCAGGCCGGCGGCAACGATCTCGGCAATGCCGGTATCCCGAGTCAGACCGAAGATTGCTCCGCGCGCTTTCGGATCCCAGTGCGGCGCCCCAAGGCCGGTAAAGGCCGGCACCAGATAGACGCTGTGACCATCCCGGGTCTCGCGAGCCAGCGCCTCGGTCTCGGAGGCATTGTCGAACAGCTTGAGACCGTCGCGCAGCCACTGAACGGCGGCCCCGGCCACGAAGATGCTGCCTTCCATGGCATAGGTAGGCTTGCCATCGATACGATAGGCCACGGTGGTCAGCAACCGATTCCGCGAGACGGCAGCCTTGTCTCCCGTATTGACGATCATGAAGCAGCCGGTGCCGTAGGTGCTCTTGCCCATGCCCGGCTGGAAGCAGGCCTGCCCGACCAGGGCGGCCTGCTGGTCGCCGATGACACCACCGATCGGCAGCGCCTCTCCCAGCAGGCACGCCTCGGTATGACCGAAGTTGGCGCTACTGTCGCGGACCTCGGGCAACAGCGCCGCAGGAATATCAAACAACGCAAGGAGTTCGTCATCCCACTGCTGGGTATGGATATTGAACAGCATGGTTCGGGACGCATTGGTGGCGTCGGTGGCATGCACCTGGCCGCCGGTAAGACGCCAGAGCAGGAAAGTATCCACGGTGCCGAAGGCCAGCTCGCCCTGCTCGGCGCGCTTGCGAGCACCCTCGACGTTGTCCAGCAACCAGGAAAGCTTGGTCGCCGAAAAATAGGGATCGATCAACAGTCCGGTACGCGCCTGCACCAGCTCCGAATGTCCCTGGTCCCGTAGCCTCTGGCAAGCGTCTGCCGTGCGGCGGTCCTGCCAGACGATGGCGTTGTAGATCGGCTCACCGGTGTGCCGGTCCCATAGCAGGGTGGTTTCACGCTGGTTAGTGATGCCGATGCCAGCAATGCATGACAATGGCTCATCGCTCTTCTTGACCACCTCTCTACACGTGGCCAACACCGTATTCCAGATCGCCTCGGGGTCGTGCTCGATCCAGCCGTCGTGAGGAAATAGCTGGGGAAACTCTTGCTGAGCGACGTGAGCCACATTGCCGGTGCGGTCGAAGAGGATGGCCCGGGAGCTGGTTGTCCCCTGGTCGATGGCAAGCAGGTAGTCGGCCATGATATGTCCTGTCATTGTATGTTCGTTTATGATCACCAAGGGTACTGCAGTGTGTTCGCATTGCTCTACGACTTTCGACGCAGCCCCCACCGCCTCTGCCGCTAACTCGCCGAATGGCTTACAATCTCGGGATCGCTAGGGAGCCGACATGAATCAACAACAACGCCAGGATGCCATCGTCGATTTGGTCCGCCGTCAGGGCTATGCCAGCATCGAACAGCTTACGGAACACTTCGCCGTCACCCCGCAGACGGTGAGACGCGACCTCAATGCCCTGGCAGAAGAAGGTATGATACGCCGCGTTCACGGTGGAGCTGGCCTGGAGTCGAGTACCGTCAATACCGCCTACAGCACCCGTAAGAACCTCAATCTCGAGGCCAAGCGACGCATTGCCAGTCTGGTGGCCAGCCACATTCCCGACCACGCTTCGCTCTTCATCAACATCGGTACCAGTAATGAAGTTGTGGCCGAAGCCCTGCTCGATCATCAGGGGTTGGAGGTGATCACCAACAATCTCAATGTCGCGGCCATCCTTCAGCACAAGGAAGACTTCAACGTCATCATAGCCGGGGGGCAGGTGCGCTCCCGCGACGGCGGCATCATCGGCGAAGCCACCATCGACTTCATCAACCAGTTCAAGGTCGATTACGGCATCATCGGTATCAGCGGTGTTGACGAGGATGGCTCACTGCTTGAGTTCGACTACCAGGAAGCCCGGGTAGCGCAGGCCATCATTCGGAACTCACGCCAGGTCTATCTCACCGCGGACCATTCCAAGTTCCATCGCAATCCGGTGGTACGCCAGGGCAATATCGCCCAGCTCGACGCCCTGTTCACCGATCGCCAGCCACCCGAAGCAATCGTACATTTGATGAAGGCACACGACGTGGCCCTGCACCTCGCCTGATAGCACTGCGTTCGGCCAACCGCATGACTGCCCCACCCGCTTCTCTCCGGCGCCCCCTTGGAGCCGGCGTACTACACTTTTCCCCTTGATGTTCGCTTTCGATTCATCTATGTTCGTTTTCAAACACGACATGATGCCTGGCGGTGTGACGCCAGCTTGACGGAGCTTGTATTCCATGGCGGATACCCCACGCGACCTGCTCGACATGTACATCATCGGTGGCGGCATCAACGGCACGGGCATCGCCAACGATGCCGCCGGTCGCGGTCTTGCCGTCGGGCTCTGTGAGCAGGGCGACCTGGCAGGCGCCACTTCTTCAGCAAGCAGCAAGCTGATCCACGGCGGGCTTCGCTACCTGGAGCACCACGAGTTTCGCCTGGTAGGTGAAGCACTGCGGGAGAGGGAAACGCTGCTTAAGAAAGCGCCTCACATCATCTGGCCATTACGCTTCATTCTTCCCCATCGCTCGCACTTGCGCCCAGCCTGGATGATCCGCGCCGGCCTGTTCCTGTACGACCATCTGGGCAAGCGCGAACAGCTTCCTGGCTCGCGAGGCGTTCGCTTCGACTCGGATTCGCCGCTGAAACCCGAAATCATGCGCGGTTTCGAATATTCGGACTGCTGGGTGGATGATGCCCGGCTGGTAGTCCTCAATGCCATACAAGCCCGCGAAAGCGGAGCCGAGGTTCTGGTTCGCACACGCTGCACTGCGGCCTACGAGGAGCAGGGCCACTGGTGCATTGAGCTCGAGGACATGCGAACCGGAAAGTGCTTGCGTCGCTATGCTCGCACCCTGGTCAATGCCGCTGGCCCCTGGGTGGAAAGCGTGATTCGGGAACAGACCCATCGCAGGTCACGCTATGCCATCCGCATGATTCAGGGTAGCCACCTGATCGTGCCAAGGCTCAACGCGGATGACCGCGCCTATATCCTTCAGAACAGCGATAGGCGCATCGTATTCGTACTACCCTATGAAGATGACTTCAGTCTGGTGGGTACCACCGATCGCCACTACGAGGGCGACCCCGGCAAGGTGGCTATCTTCGAGGAGGAAGTGGATTACCTGCTCGGGGTCGTCAATGCCAATTTCCGCCGCCAACTGAGCCGAAGCGACATCATCCACTCCTTTTCCGGGGTGCGCCCCCTCTGCGACGACGAATCGGCCGACCCTTCGGCAATGACCCGTGACTATACGCTGGCTTTCGATGAGCAAGGCGCCCCGCTGCTGTCGGTTTTCGGCGGCAAGATCACTACGTATCGCAAGCTGGCCGAGTCGGCACTCGAGATGCTCGCGCCTCGTTTTCCTGACATGGGCCGCCCCTGGACTGCAACCGCCGCGCTGCCCGGCGGAGACATCGCGAACCAGGTGGACTTCATCCAACGTCTGCTCGATACCTACCCCTGGCTAGGTGACGAGCGTGCCAGGCGCTTCGCCCGTAGCTACGGCAGCCTCTGCCTGCGCTTCCTGCGCGGGGCCACTTCGGAAGCCGATCTTGGCGAAGCGTTCGGTGCCGGGCTGACAGCCGCTGAAATCGACTACCTGATCGACCATGAGTGGGCAACGTGTATTGAGGATATCCTGTGGCGGCGCACCAAGCTGGGATTGCGCTTGACCCCTCGGCAGCAAAAAGCCTTGCTGCAGCATGTCGAGGCCCACTGCCAGGCGCTGGCGGCCTGAGCAACGATACCGCCTTACTCGGGGATCCCCCCACGGGTCAGGCTGTCGGGATTCAGCAATCGCTCCAGCTCCTCGCGACTCAGGTCAGTCTGCTCCTCAGCCACATCGATGATGGGTCGGCCCGCCTGGTAGGCTTGCTTGGCGATGGCCGCCGCGGCATCGTAGCCGAGGACACCGTTGAGCGCGGTAACCAGGATCGGGTTGCGCGCCAGTGGCGCGGCCAGGCTCTCCTCTCGCACCTTGAAGGTGGCAATGGCGCGGTCGGCCAGCAAGCGTGCTGTGTTGCTCATCAAGGTAATCGACGTCAGCAGATTGTAGGCCACGAGGGGCAGCATGACGTTCAACTGGAAGTTGCCACTCTGGCCAGCCACGGTCACCGCGGCGTCCAGGCCGATCACCTGTGTCGCTGCCTGAGCAGCCGACTCGGGGATAACCGGGTTGACCTTGCCCGGCATGATGGAGCTTCCGGGCTGCAGGGCTTCCAGCTCGATCTCACCCAGGCCGGCAAGCGGCCCCGAGTTCATCCAGCGCAGATCATTGGCAATCTTCATCACCACGCACGCCAGCCCCTTTAGCTGCCCGGAGAGCTCAACGGCACTATCCTGTGATGCGATGCTGGCGAAGAAACTGTCGTTGGGTTCCAGGGAGAGCCCCGTCTGCTCACTGAGTTCACGAGCAATGCGCTCGGCAAACTCGGGGTGTGCATTGATGCCGGTACCCACTGCCGTACCGCCCTGGGCGATCCGGCAGAGACGCAGCATGGCGCTGTCGAGTCGTTCGATGGCCTGGCCCAACTGGCTCGACCAACCGCCCAGCTCCTGGCTCAGGCGCAGCGGCATGGCATCCATCAGGTGGGTACGCCCGGTCTTCACGACCCCATCGAGCTCCAAGGCCCTCTCATCAATGATCGCCCGCAGATGCACCAGCGCGGGTCGCAGTCGCGTCGTCACCTCCAGTGCAGCAGAGAGATGGATGGCCGTGGGGATGACGTCATTGCTCGACTGGCCCATATTGACATGATCGTTGGGGCCAACCGTCAATTCATCGCGACTTGCCAGATGGGCGATTACTTCGTTGACGTTCATGTTACTCGAGGTACCGGAGCCGGTCTGGAAGACATCCACCGGAAACTGGCTGTCGTGATTGCCTTCGATGATCGCTTCGGCTGCATCGATAATAGCCTCGGCTCGCTCGGCATCCAGCAGTTGCAGGTCTCGATTAACCCGGGCCGCCGCCAGCTTGATTCGCGCAATGGCGTAGATGAAGGCTAGTGGCATCTCTTGCCCGGAGACCGGAAAGTTATTGATCGCCCGCTGTGTCTGGGGGCCATACAGGGCGTCCTGCGGCACCTTCAGCTCACCCATGCTGTCACGTTCGATACGATGGTCGCTCATCTCCCCTCCTCCCTGTCGGTACTGCCCTGCCAACAACACGCTTGGCCAAGACTCATGGCCAAGGCTTTTACCATGGTCGCCACTGACACCACTTGCAAGGGCATCAGGCACCTCGCCCGTGCAGGAGCGCCAAGCACGACGCAAACCTGAAGCGCCCCTTCGGCTCCGTTATTACAAAGCAAAACAGTAACAGAAGAACCAAACATCAAATTATTACATAACTAATATCGATGATGAGTTTCTTCAGTTTCATTATTCAAGTTTCTCCATTCGTCCCATTTCTTGATACCTATCGTGGAAACTAAAGTCTCAGTCAAACTAGGATTGCCTCACTGAAGCCCACTCAGCTCAGGATCAATAAGACGATAACGGAATGATATACATGAACAACTTGACAGCACTCACGCTCCTGCCACAGGAACAGCTCAGTATTGCCTACACCCATGAAACGGGGGAGCTGAACCGTTACCGGCGGCTGGCACTCAGCTTCCTGCCGATCGCTCCCCATATCAGTCGCCTGATGGCCGCCCTTGGCATAGAGTGCGAAGAGCGCATCCAGACGTTGCGCAACGTGGCCAGACAACTGGAACTCGAAGCCTGCGTCTCCCTGAACCCGCCCCGGGAATCACCGTTCCTGCCGCGCTCGCCCCAGCACTTCTTCGTGGTGGATGATGCCATGAGCCGGGATGCTCTGATGGCAACCGAGGATGCCGCCGAGGTCACATGCCGGCTCTTTGCCTGGCTGCTGGAAACCAATGCGACGCCGGAGCTGCATCGCCCCTTGCAGGCTTTCGTTGCCCAGAAGAACAACGAATACCGCATCATTCAAGAGCTACGAGAACCAGGCCGACCGATCTGGACCAGCCGCATGCCACAGCCCGTCAAGGCAACCAGTGCGATTGCGATATAGCGGCAGCGGGAACACTCTGCGCAGCGGGTACCGAACCCGCTGCGCCCGGCGCCCCACTAGGCTTCACGCTGGCGGTGGCGCCGGCCGTTGGCTGCCGCGAGGCTCTTCAGCCCCTCGAAATCGAGAATCAGGAACTCATGGCCGCTCACATCCAGTAGATTCTGCCGCTGGTAGCTCACCAGCACCCGACCCACGGTTTCCGGGGTCAGCCCCAGGTGGCTGGCGATATCGCTTCGCGACAGGGCCAGGCGGAAGTGGTGAGGCGAATAGCCCCGGAGCCGGAACCGCTCGGAAACGGCCAACAAAAAGCTGGCCAACCGAACTTCAGCCGTTCTACGCAGGAGCAGGGTTAGTCTCAGTCGCTCATCGTGCATCGCCTGGCTCAGGTAGCGAGGAAAAAGTCGACGTATCCCAGCGGAGCGAGTGCAAAGCTGGTCGAGCTGTTCGTACGGGATCTCGCATACACCGGTGGTTTCCAGGGCAACAAGCGACCCTGGATACGCACCCTCACCGATGGCGTCCAACCCAACCAGATCGCCAGGCAGACACAGCGCCGTGACGATATATTCGTCGCTGTCGGTCACGACGACCTGCTTGAGGCTACCCGTAAGGACGGCAAACAGGCGGTCGAATGCCGCTCCCTGGCTCGCCAGGACCTGGCGTTTTTCGAGCGTCTCGGCCGGGCGAACGATGCGACTGAACAAGGCCCTCTCTTCCAAGGGAAGGTCCGCAATTAGGCAAAGGTAATTGAGCCGGCATGAGAGACAGCTCAGTGCATCCGGATCACGGCTATAGATCTTGCCTTTACTCGTCATGACACCCCCCTATCCTGCTGGATTCAAAGGGATTGCCATGAGAAGTATAGAAGATGGCGGGGGTGGTGAAAGGTGGAAACCGTCATGCTTCGATGTAACGAGTAGGCAGTGAAACTAGCTGGGGGGATGATGAAAACCATGCAGCAGAGCATGACACACAAAACTAGCATTATTGCTGCATCGCGTTACCAACAGGGAGCTCGTGCCAGGGCTAGAAGGCACGAAAGAAATGAAAGGCACCAGAATGGAGGGGGCACGACAATGCTATCGTCGAAATGGCTTACACCGGATTGTCTATCCAGCCTCGGCAGCAATGCTGGCACAGTGGTGATGAGCCTTTGGGAGTTTTTCCCCGAACAGATGTTTCTAGCGCGAATCGAAGGTGGCGAAGCCTTTGTCATCGAGGCAGTCAATCCCGCACAGCAAGCCCAGTTGGGCAGCAAGCTGACTTGGGTAGGCAAAAATTTGGCCCACCTGCTCCCTTCACCCTTCGGCGATGATGTGATAGCCCACTGCATACGTTGTATGAAAGACGCGATGCCGGTTCGCTATGAGGCAACCTGCTGCTTGCTGGACAAGGAAGGCAAACAACGCCAGGTCCGCCGACAGCTCCTCTTGGTCCCGATCGCCAACCCACTGGGTGTTTTGACGCACCTGCTCGGTATCATCCATGACTCACCCTCGAATACCTGCACACAGCACGATTCACAGGCGCTGGAAGGGGAACTGGAGCGCCGAGTCATGGAGCGCACGAGCGAGCTGATGGCCGCCAACCTCCGACTGACCTACCAGGCCACCCATGACTGCCTCACGGAAACCTACAATCGACGCCATCTCCTCGAACTGGCCGACAACGAGTTCCGCAGGTCCGTGCGTTACGATCTATCGTTGTGCCTGATGATGCTAGACATAGACATTTATCAGACCATCTATTAGTTCACAAACTTTATCACTACTAAGTATCGCTGGAATAGTTACGCGAACCGCACTTGAAAATGTGTCCAAACAGATGTGAATTAATTCTACCTTATACTACATCACTGCCGCTAAAATTTTGGAGCATTCAAGTTGTTTGTTATCTCTTATATGAACGTTAATGTCGCATATACAGCTTGTCGCTCCATCGATTTTTTCTGATTTATCTGCCCATCTCCGTCTGAGTGAATAGATAGATACAATATATCTCAACCCTCGTGGAGCAGTTCCGATTTTCGCCCATTGGTTTGTAGCAATTTCTTTGAACGAAAATGCTTCTAGATCAATATGTTTCTTTGCAACTGCATTCCTATAAGGAGGTAGTATCGGCTGCAAATAATTATAATCAGTGCAAAACCTACAGAATCCGTTACCAATACCCCTCATCAGCTGCAATAATCTTTCAACATCGTCCGCGTGGCCACTACTGAAATGAGCAACTCTGTTCCTTATATGCACAATCTCATCTAGCTTTACTTCCCGTATATTCTTTGGAGACAAATACTCTGAGAATGAATTCCAGTTATTTTTGAATTATCTTAACGAGTTCAGTAAACGTGGTGAAACTTAGCGGCTTGCCATCGACTGTGGGTATATGAGTTAAGGCTTTATCTGATTCATAGGTTTTTAGTTTTATCAAACTTGAACCAGCTTTACCTTTCTTCGATTTTAATTCAACATACACCATTTCCTTCAGCCACTTTTCAAGCTGCCAAAGGCGGGCGTAAAAAACGAGGGTGTTTTCGTCAACCGTTGATATTTTATCTAATTCCGAGAACATAGCTACTCACTCTAATTGGAAGCTAACAGTGCATGTCCTGATATTGGATGAACACATCTGCGCGTTCTACAATTTTATCCAGTGCGCCTTTATACGTTTAAATGTTAATTTCATACGAATGTAAGTATAGCTCGGCTACCTATGCAGAATTCGCGTGCCTGCACGTTTTGTCGGAACCAATATACTGTATGCGTATCAACTTATTTAAAGAAGCCAAGCTTGGAGGTGCCCCCTGCCCCTCAGTTCATGGATAAGGTGATGGCGACCATTCTCGAGAAGCACTGCAGGGTCCTGCACAAGAAGTGCATGTCAGGAAAATTCGTGCGGTGCAGGAAATGCCGGGGTGGGTAGCCCGCTGGGTTGATTCGGGAATTTCAGGGACGCTACCGCCCTGCTGGCAGAACGAATGATAATCTCCCTCATCCCTAATGCGGCATCCCTGAGTACATTTTGGTACGTAAGCCACCTTTGTAGCTTTTTTACCTACCGTAACCAAGCAAGACGTGCAGGGCAACGCCTACCAAGACAGCATCAGGAAAATATTTGAGCGGCGTTGCCTTTAGGCATACGCCGTTTGCAGGCTAGCCAATTAGTCCGATGCTACGCCGCGGTGATGACACACGTGCCATGGACTGGATTGGCTGTCTCATGATTTGACAATGGTCAAGTCTGGGTATGTTAGGCCAAGGAATGACTGGTTTTTCAACTCAACCACATGGCATATTTCATTTTTTTCATGAATGTAGAAAGGGGCTGCCGTGGGGCCACTTGAAGCGCTGCGTACCAGACTGCTGCCGCTGTTATTGACGATGACTTTCCTGCTCGGCTCCGCCTGCCATGCGCTGGCAGCCGACGAGCACAACCCGACCGAGCCTACCCCGGAACTGCTCTCGGCATTGCACCACGGCGGCTTCGTGCTCTACCTCCGTCATGGTCCGACCGATACCCATATCCCCGACCAGGTACCGGTGAATTTCGACGACTGCGCCACTCAGCGGCCCCTGAGCGATGAGGGGCGGCAGGTCATGGAGGGCGTGGCCAAGCATCTGGCGCGCCATGACTGGCCGCTCGAAGCACCCATTCGGGTCAGCCCCTTCTGTCGCGCCCGGGAAACCGCTCGCATCGTGTTGCCAACCCAGGAATATGTGATCGACGACCTGCTGCGCTACACCGCAGCCATGACGAATGACGAAAAGCGGCCCGTGATCGAAAATACCGGAAAGGTGTTGGCATTGCCGGTAGAAGGCGACGTCAACCGCTTGATCGTGGCCCACGGGCCCAACCTGGCCGACCTGATGAACTACTTCCCCCCCGAAGGCACCCTGGTGATTTTCTCCCCGCTCGGCGAAGAGGGTTACCTTTATCGTGCCAGCATACCGCCCGATCTGTGGCCCTCGCTGGACTTACACCACGCTTTCGAGCAGTAAGGGAATCGCATGAAGCCAAGCCAGCCGCTGCTCTGGGTCTTTCTCCTGCCCACCCTGGTAGTGCTGGTCCCGGCACTGCTGTTCGGCTTCGGTGCGGTGCAGTTGCTCAAGGAGCGTGTGGGCCATAATCATACCAACCAGCTGGCAGACCTGGCCGCCCTACAGCAGACCGCCAACTACGAGCAGAACCTGGGCGAACTGCACAAGAACGTGGTGGAGATGTTGCAGCAGGCCGACCGTGGCGAGCTCTCACCGCTTGCCAGCTACCGCCTGCATTCGGATTTCGTCAATGTACTTGCCGCGCTTGGTGAACAGGTGCAGGCACTGACCGAAACGCCGCTGATGATCGACCTGAATCACGGCAGTGCCAACCAATTGATCGAGGCGTTCCACGCTTACCGTCGCTTTATCATCATGGCCAGCGATATTGCCACGATCGATCCTTCTACCGCCCGGCAATATCTGGACGAAGCGCAGCAGGAATTTCTGCGCTTCGCGATACTGACGGGGCATCTGTCATCCAAGCTGTCACAACGGACCAGCGATCGCACCGACAACTCCTATCAGGCCATCCTTGGGCACTTGCATAGGGTGATGCTGTTTGGCGGGGTGACCCTGCTGTTGATGCTGCTGGCGGCCTTCTACTCCGCTCGGGCTCTCAATCGCCACCTGCTGGCCATCGGCGAAGCGTTGCTCAGCCTTTCACGCCTGCGCCGAGAGGTTCCCGAGCTGCCACGCATACAGCGTCTGGCGGAGCGTGGCCGGGGCCAGTTGCGAAAGATTGCCCAAACGGTGCTTCGCCTGCGCGATAGCGAGGCGCGCCGCCTCGCCGCCGAGCGCAAGGCGCACCAGCTGACCCATTTCGATGGCCTGACGGAGCTGCCCAATTGGCACATGATGAGCGAGCATCTCGCCCACTCTCTCCAGCAGTGCCAGCGTGCGGGGCAATACGGCGCGCTGATCTATCTGGACATCGACCTCTTTCAGCAGATCAACGACAGCTATGGCCACCGCACCGGAGACCGGCTGCTGCGCGAGGTCGCCCAGCGATTGGGCGCCTTTCAGCAACAGGGCTGTATCCCGGGGCGCCTGGGTGGCGACGAGTTTCTGCTTGTCATCGATTCACTGCCGGCACAGGCGGACACGGCAGCCAGTTGCGTCGAGGAACTGGCCGACCGGATTCGCCTGGCCGTCGCCGAGCCCTACTCCATCGACGGTATTCAGCATTTCCTCTCTGCCAGCCAGGGGGTCGCCATGTTTCACGGCGACGACGAGGTGGAAACCCTGTTCAAGCTGGCCGATGCCGCCTGCCATCAGGCCAAGCTGGCCGGACGAGATACGATTCGCTTCCATGACGATGTCATCCAGGCCGTGATGCAGGCTCGCAACGAAACCAAGCGCGACCTGCGCCTGGCCCTGCAGCGCGGCGAGTTTCACCTGGTCTACCAGCTCCAGTACGACAAGGATCGTCGTGCCCTGGGAGCCGAAACACTGGTGCGCTGGCAACATCCCTCGCGAGGGATGATTTCACCGGCCGACTTCATTCCCCTGGCCGAAGAGAGCGGCCTGATCGTCCCGCTGGGGGACTGGATTCTCGAACAGGCATGTCGCCAGCTGGTGGCCTGGCAGAAGCACAGCGCCACGGCATACCTGAGCCTGGCCGTGAATGTAAGCGCCCGCCAGTTCAAGGAAGCCGATTTCGTCGAGCGTATTCATCGGGTCATTACTGCCAGCGGCGCCGCCCCCCAGCGCCTGAAGCTGGAGCTGACGGAGAGCAGCCTGCTCGAAGACGTCGAGGCCGGCATCGACAAGATGCAGCGCTTGAAGGCCCTTGGCATCAGCTTCGCCATGGACGATTTCGGCACCGGCTTATCGACGCACGCCTGGCGGTCGCGCAGGACGACCATGATGCCGCCGTGACCGCCCTCAGGTCGGTGATCGATGCGAGCAAGCGCGACTACATCCAGGGCCTGGCGCGACTGCGCCTGGCCCGGCTGCAGGTGTCCCANTGACAGGTCGGTACCCAACCCACGAATACCAGAGAGATCCACCGTCGCTGATAGCCCCTCGCTCCCTGACCCGTAGGCATTGAGGACACCGCATGCACCAGAGACAACCGAACCCTTGACAGGTCAATCCATACCAGGAGTATCTTCAGATTACGACTGGAGGCCGAAGGACTCCCGGCGGTGTTGCCGACGCCAACGCGGCGGCCTCCACCAGGCGCCCGCTGAGTCTTATGCGTAATCAGGTGACTTCTTGACCATCGAAACACTTTAGTGTGGCTCAAGATTTGCCCGATGGCTGACTTTCTCGTCTCGACATCGCCCGACCTATTGGCCGGGCGATGTCGTTTCTGCCTTGCCGGCGGAAACTCAGCGGGTATTGCGCAGACCCGCAGCGATCCCCGCCATGGTCACCATCAAGGCGCGGGTGAGCTCACCGCTGATGGCGCCATCGGCATCGCGGTTTCGCTGCAGCAGCTCTGCCTGCAGGCCATGTAGGGGGTCGATATAGGGGTTGCGCACGGCAATGGCCTGGCGAATCAGCGGCGTCTGCTCCAGCAACTCTTCCTGGTCGAGGATCGTCAGTAACACTTCGTTCAGGCGGGTGAAGCGTTCCCGCAGGTCCTCGCCCAGCGCCTTCAGCGCCGGCTCATCCACCAGGCGCCTCTCGTAGTAGCTGGCGATAGCCACATCGGCCTTGGCCAGCAGCATCTCGAGCATGTCCAGGTAGGTGCCAAAGAAGGGCCACTGGTCACGCATCTCGCGCAACGTCTCCAGGCCACCCTCTTCCTCGAGGCGGGTGCAAAACGCTTCACCGCTCCCCAGCCATGCCGGTAGCATCAGGCGAATCTGGGTCCAGGCGAAGATCCAGGGGATTGCGCGCAGGGTTTCCACGCCCCCATCCTGGCGTCGCTTGGTGGGACGCGAGCCTAGAGGCAGCCGGCCCAGCGCGCCTTCCGGCGTCACAGCTCGGAAATAGGGCACAAAGTCGGGGTTCTCACGCACTACGCTGACATAGCCCCGGTGGGCGATAGCTGCCAACCTGTCCATCTCCTCGCGCCAGTGAGGCTCGGGGGACGGCGGCGGCAGCAGGGTGGCCTCGAGCACCGCACAAGCATAGATCTCCATGGAGCGCAGTGCGATGTCGGGCTGGCCGAACTTGAAGCGAATCATCTCGCCCTGCTCGGTAACGCGAAGACTGCCGTTCACCGAACCCGGCGGCTGGGAGAGGATGGCAGCAT
This sequence comes from Halomonas chromatireducens, assembly GCF_001545155.1. Taxonomy (NCBI): domain Bacteria; kingdom Pseudomonadati; phylum Pseudomonadota; class Gammaproteobacteria; order Oceanospirillales; family Halomonadaceae; genus Halomonas; species Halomonas chromatireducens. The sequence continues at coordinate 2,204,705 of NZ_CP014226.1, forward strand.
GCGCCGGACCACCGCCGCGGCCGACGGCACCGCCACGACCGTGGAAGAGCGTCAGCGAGACGCCGTGGGCGCGGCATACCTCGACCAGCCGCTCCTGCGCCCGATACTGGGCCCAGGCCGCCGCCAGCTGCCCGGCGTCCTTGGCCGAATCGGAGTAGCCGATCATCACCTCTTGAGTCATACCGGCTAGCGCCCGGTAGCCTGGCAGCGCCAGCAGGCGGTCGATCACATCGCCGGCGCGGTTGAGATCATCGAGCGTCTCGAACAGAGGCGCGATGGGCAGCGACACCTGGCCCCCTACCTCCTTCATCAACAACGCCACGGTCAAGACATCCGAGGGCTGCGCCGCCATGGAAATGATGTAGGTACCCAGCGCTTCGGACTGCTCACTGGCGATGACGCGAAAGGTGTCGAGCACTTCTCGTGTCTCGGCCGAACACTCCCAGCGCCGCGGAATCAGGGGGCGGCGAGACTCCAGCTCCGCCAGCAGGAAAGCCTGACGCTGCTCTTCGCTCCAGTCGCGGTAGTGACCCAGCTCCAGAGCTCCGGTCAGCTCCTCCATCACCAGAGCGTGGCGACTCGCCTCCTGACGAATGTCCAGCTTGGTCAGGGTGACGCCGAATATGGCGACACGGCGCAGCGTATCCAACAGCGCGCCGTTGGCGATGGTATCCAGGCCAACATCGCACAGCGAGCGATAACAGGTCAGCAGCGGCGCATAGAGCTGATCGCTGTTCTCGATGATGGGGCCTCCCTCGAAGCTGCGGCCATCGAGTTCCGCCTTGGCCCAGTCGCGGGTCGCCTCCACCCGTTGCACCAGTCGCTTGAGCAGTTCGCGATAGGGCTCGGCGACGCCGCCCACTTCGGCGCGCAGCGCGCTGTTGGATTTCCACATGGAGAGCTCGGCCTTGAGCTGCTCCAGGTCCCGCAGGTAGAGGTCCGCCGCCATCCAGCGGCCCAGCAGCAATACCTCGCGGGTGACCCGAGAGGTGACGTTGGGGTTGCCATCGCGATCCCCGCCCATCCAGGAGGCAAAGACGATGGGGGCGGCATCCAGGGGCAGGCGCTCGCCGGCAGTCTCCAGCAGTAGGGTATCCAGGTCACGATGAAAGGCGGGCACCGCCTGCCACAGCGAGTTCTCGATGACGGCAAAGCCCCACTTGGCCTCGTCTACCGGCGTCGGCCGCTCATGGCGGATCTCGTCGGTGTGCCAGGCCTGGCTGATCAGCTCCTCGAGCCGTCCCCGGGCACGGCTCGCCCGCTCGGGATAGTCGCTGGAGGATTCGATGGTCGACAGGCACTCGTCGATGGCGTCGTATTTCTGAATCAGGGTGCGACGTATGACCTCGGTGGGGTGCGCGGTAAGCACCAGTTCGACGCGCATGTTGGCGAGGCTCTCCACCAGCTTGCGCGGGGCATGTCCGGCCTGCCTCGCCCGCGTCAGCAGCTCCCCCAGCATCGGTTGGCTGCCCGGTCGGTAGTCCTCCACCCGGCGGTAGCGGGCGCGATAGTGCTGCTCGGCGATATTGGCCAGGTTGAGGAACTGGTTGAAGGCCCGGGTCACCGGCAGCAGGTCGCGGTCGGGCAGCTTGCGGAGGTACTCGATGAGTTCACGGCTGCTCTGGACATCGCCCTGCCGGCCGCTCTTGGCATAGCCACGGATGGCCTCGATCCGATCGACGAAACCCTCGCCGAGATCGTCCGCGATGGTCCGGCCCAGGCTATCGCCCAGTATGCGTACGTTGTCACGCAGCGATTCGTGCAGATCGTCACTCATGGCCGGTCTCCTGAAGACAGTTCGGAAATGGGGGTGTCGTGCAGTTTGGCCTCCTGCCAGTAGTGCTCCATGGTGGCCAGGTCGACATCTCGCGTGGTCAAGCCCCGTGCGTTCAGCGCCGCTTCCACGTAGCGGAAGCGGCGCTCGAACTTGGCATTGGTCTCACGCAGGCAGCGCTCGGGGTCTGCCTTGAGGGTGCGCGCCAGGTTGGACACCGCGAACAGCAGGTCGCCCACCTCCTCGGCCGCATGGACGGTGTCATTCTCGGCCAGCGCCTCCTCGACTTCCTCGAGCTCCTCGCGGATCTTGGCGATCACACCACGGGCGTCGGGCCAGTCGAAACCCACCCGGGCGGCGCGCTTGGAGAGCTTGACGGCCCGTGACAGCGCCGGCAGGGTTCGCGGCACGTCATCTAATACCGAATTCGCCGAACCGTCGGAGGCACGCTGGTCGCGCTCTTCGGCCTTGAGGCTTTCCCAGCGGCTGTTGACTAAATGCGTCTCAACCTGCTCGGCGCTGAGGCGCCGCCTCTACGAGGCACGCAAGGAGCTGTGTCGTTCGCTCAACCTGCGCGCGATACTCGCCGGCGGACGTATTCCCAATTACCACGAGCCACACGCCCCTACCCGCCATGCGCTCAGCCATCTTCTAACCCGCTGGGGAGCACAGGTTGTCGAAGTGCCCCAACCCTCGGTTCAATCGCCGGCACCCGCACTGATGGTGGCCGGACTCCCCACCCTACTGACTGATAAAGTGCTGGAGGAGTGGCAAACCTGGCTGGACAACTGCCCCTGTCCGGTTCTGCTGCTGGTGAATGCCACGCCATTGGAACTACCAAAGCTCACCCTTCCCGCCGGTGGCGAGCTGTTGTGCAAGCCCATCTCTCGCCAGGCGCTGGCCGAAGGCCTGCGACGCTGTGGTTCGCTGCGTGGTGAGGTAGTTGTGGCACCTAACCTGAATCGACTTATGGTAGTGGACGATAATGCCAGCAACCGGCGTCTGCTGAAGGATATGCTGCAACGGCCGGGGCTTTGGATCGAGGAGGCGGGTAGCGGTGAAGAGGCACTGGCCCTAGCCGAAAGCGAGCCTTTCGACCTGATTCTGATGGATATTCGCATGCCGGGTATGGATGGAGTAGAGACCACCCGAGCACTACGCCGGCTGGGCGGCTCCTGGACACACTGTCCGGTGGTTGCCGTTACCGCCCACGCCCTGGAGGATGACCGGCAGCAGTTGCTGAACAGCGGCCTTCAGGAAGTCTTGATCAAGCCGGTGGATAGCCATGCCCTTGAAGTCCTTCTGCAACGACACTTGCGCATTACAGCGCCGTTCAGGCAAGTAGAGCCGGAGAAAGCGGAGCGGGAAGAGCAGAGCGAGGAGCTGGCTGTAGTTGACCTGGCCCTTGGCACTCGCCTGGCCAATGGTAGTGAATCCCTTGCCCTCGAGCTGCTGCAGGAGCTCGCCGTTTCACTTCCAGCCAGTGCCAGGGAGCTGCAGGCGGCCCTGTCAACAGAAGATCCTGAGGCCCTGCTGGATACGGTACATGCATTGAACGGCGCCTGCCGCTACTGCGGGGCGCCGGAGTTGGCGTTGGTGGCGGAGACCCTGGAAACCCGGCTGCGCTCGAAGGGCATGACCGATGTCGAGCCGTTGATCGACGATCTCTTCCGGGCGATGGACCGGCTGCGGGCCTGGCATGCCCAACAGCAGAACCAGCCTTCCCGTACGGCCAATGCCAGCGAGGCTTTCTCGTCAAAGGACAAATAAAGCCAAGGACGCGTCAAACGAGGTTACGCCCGGATGATCAGCCGGTTTCATCGCCCTCCCCATGATCGTGGTGATCGTGCTCTTCCAGCGAAGCGAGGAAACCCGCCTCCTGGCCGGCGATGATCAGGCGCTTCATGTCGGCCACGGCTTCCTTCAGACCCACGAAGAGGGCTCGCGCAATAACGGCATGGCCGATATTGAGCTCATGCAGGCCGGGAATCGCGGCAATGGGCTCGACATTGTGGTAGTTCAGCCCGTGACCGGCATTGACCGTAAGCCCAAGCTCCAGGGCCATTTCCACCGCCGCCGCCAGCCGGACATGTTCACGGCGAGCCGCGTCACCGGCCAGCTCGGCATAGGCCCCCGTATGCAGTTCGATGACCGGCGCCCCCGCCTTCACCGCGGCCTCGATCTGGCTGGGCTCGGGATCGATGAACAGCGAGACCTCGCAACCTGCCGCCGCCAGCCGTCGGCAGGCCGTGGAGATAGCCGGAAGCGCGCCGACCACGTCGAGTCCACCCTCCGTGGTCAGCTCTTCGCGCTTCTCCGGCACCAGGCACACATGGGCGGGTCGGATCTCTTCGGCCAGGGCGAGCATCTCCTCGGTGACCGCCATCTCCAGATTCATGCGCGTGTTAAGGACCTCGGCCAGCAGGCGCACATCGCGAGGCTGAATATGCCGCCGATCCTCGCGCAGATGCACGGTGATGCCGTCGGCACCGGCTTCCTCGGCCAGCAGCGCCGCCTGAACCGGATCGGGATAGCGGGTGCCCCGTGCCTGACGCAGGGTAGCGATATGATCGATATTGACGCCGAGCAGGATCCGCGGGGGATGCATGGTCTCTCTCCTAAGCCGATAAAAACGGGATCAGTGTGGGCCGGCACGGCGCCGCTGGGCAAGCTGGCGCATCAACTCGCGTGAGCGCAGTGGCCGAGTTCCCAGCAGGGGCGCCAGTGCCGCCCGGGTAATCGCCTTGGCGGGACCGGCAAGGCCGGGCTTGGTCCAGTCGCCGCCGGCAAGCAGCCGAAGGGTACGACCATCGATCCCGGGTTCGCCGGGGACAAAGGCACGCGTTGTGAGATCGAAACGGTAGTGACAGTGAAGATCGAGTTCGCGCCCATCAGGTTCGGTGAAACGCGGCGCCGCATCCAGAGCGTCTAGCAGCGCCATTTCCAGCCGGCGCAGCGACCCGGCACGCCCCTCGGGTCGAGGCAGAGCCTCAAGCAGCGAACCATAGAAAGCGAATACCTCGCCTACCGGAAGTTCCACCGGTAGGGTCCGAGTCAGCAGCTCGTTGGCATAGAGCCCGCAGAGCAAGCCCTCGCCTACCAATAGGGCTGCGGAGCCACGGCTTTCCATCAACCTCATCCGCTTGAGTTCGCCCTCTCCCACCCAGGTCACGTGCAGCGCGGCGAAGGGTTGAAGTCGTCCACGCGAACGCGACCCCGGGCGCTGCACCCCCTGGGCCACCGCCCGCACGCGGCCGTGCTCCAGGGTCAGCAGTTCGACCAGGGCGCTGGTTTCGCGATAAGGGCGCTTGTGAAGCAGGAAGGCCGGCTGCGGCTGCATGTCAATCACCCGGCGGCTACACCGGCCTCATCGTGCATAACCATGGATCGCCATCAGTCGAGGTTGTAGCCAAGGCTCTTCAAGGCACGCTCATCATCGGACCAGCCTCGCTTCACCTTGACCCAGAGATTGAGCATTACCTTGGCATCCAGGGCACGCTCCATGTCCAGGCGCGCCTCGCGACCGATGCTCTTGATGCGCTCACCGTTCTCGCCGATCAGGATCTTCTTCTGGCCCGAGCGCTCCACCAGGATCAGGGCGCTGATATGCACCACGCGCCCTTCGTCGCGAAACTCCTCGATCTCCACCGTGACCTGGTAGGGCAGTTCGTCGCCCAGCTGGCGCATGATCTTTTCCCGCACCAGTTCGGCAGCCAGGAAGCGCTGGCTCTTGTTGGTAACCTGGTCCTCAGGGAAGTGGTGAACGCCTTCGGAAAGGTGCTTGGCCACCTCGGCCTCGAGCTCCGGCACGTTGGTGCCGTGCTTGGCCGAGATGGGAATGATAGCGGCGAAGTCGCGCCGCGCCCCCACCTCGCCCAGCCATGGCAGCAGCGTGCTCTTGTCCTCGAGCCGGTCGACCTTGTTGACGGCCAGGATGACCGGCGCCTGAACGTGCTCGAGCCGCTGAAGCACGACCTGATCCTCGTCGCTCCAGCGGGTGCGGTCGATGATGAAGACCACACAGTCCACGTCACGCAGGGCCTGGGTCGCCGCCTGGTTCATGAAGCGATTGATCGCCTTGTTGCGATCCTTCGCCATGATGTGGATGCCGGGAGTATCGACGTAGATGAACTGCGCCTCACCTTCGGTCTTGATGCCCATGACCTGGTGGCGTGTGGTCTGTGGACGCCGCGAAGTGATCGAGATCTTCTGGCCGAGAATTCGGTTCATCAAGGTGGACTTGCCCACATTGGGGCGCCCCACGATGGCGACAAACCCGCACGTTTGGCTCATTTACCACGCCCTCCCAGGGTCTCGATCTGAGACAACGCCATCTCCGCCGCCTGCTGTTCAGCATGACGCCGGCTGGCTCCAATTCCCAGGGTGTGTTCGTTTAGCAGTTCGATATGACACTCCACGGTAAAAGTCTGGTCATGCGCCTCCCCTTCCACCGATACCACTTCATAGCGAGGCAAGGGTACCTGGCGCGACTGCAGAAACTCCTGGAGCCGTGTCTTGGGGTCCTTCTGGGTGTCCTGCAGGTCGATGGCCTCCAGGCGTTCGGCGTACCAGGCCAGCACCCGGGTCCGTGCCACATCCATTCCGGCATCCAGGTAGATGGCGCCAAGCACGGCCTCGACGGCATCGGCGAGGATGGAGTCACGGCGATGACCGCCGCTCTTCATTTCACCGGAGCCGAGTCGCAGGCACTCGCCGAAGGACATCTCCCGGGCCAGTTCAGCCAGCGTCTGACCACGTACCAGCCTGGCACGCAGCCGTGATAGCTGGCCTTCCCGCGCTTGGGGAAAACGCTGGTAGAGCGCTTCGGCGATCACGAAATTGACGATGGAGTCACCGAGAAACTCGAGTCGTTCGTTATTCTGGCCGCCGAAGCTGCGATGAGTCATGGCCAGCTCCAACAGGGCGTCATCCCTGAAGGTGTGACCGATGCGTCGGCTGAAGGCGTTGAGGGAGTTGCTCACGAAGCTCCTGCTATCTACGAAAAAACGGACTGCCTAGCGGCAAGAATAAGCAACATCGCCGAGAGACCCCGAAGGTCAATGAATACGGCGAACGCTGGAGAAACTGGGCAGACCACCATCCCACTGCATCCAGACAGCAAAGGCACGCCCGACGATGTTCTCTTCGGGTACGAAACCCCAGTAACGGCTGTCGTTGGAGTGGTCGCGGTTGTCACCCATGGTGAAGTAGTGCCCGTCCGGCACCACCAGTTCACGCACGCGCGGCCCCGGATCACGAGGATTATTGTAGATCCGGTGGCTGATTTCGCCCAATTGCTCCTCTAGCAGCCACTCTTGCGGTGCTTCGGCCGGCCCCTCTTCGATCAGGCGCTTGGGTACCGGCTCGCCGTTGACGTAGAGCTGCTTGTCCTCATAACGCACGGTATCGCCCGGCAGCCCCACCACACGCTTGATGAAGTTCACCGAAGGCTCGTTGGGGAAGCGAAAGACCATGACGTCACCGCGCTGGGGGTCGTTCATTTCGACGAAGCGGGTATGGGTCACCGGCAGGCGCAGGCCATAGGCGTACTTGTTCACCAGGATGAAGTCACCGACCTCCAGGGTGGGGCGCATGGAGCCGGATGGAATCTGGAAGGGTTCCACCAGGAAGCTGCGCAGCAGCAACACTACCAGAAGGACCGGGAAGAAGGAGCGCGCGTAATCGACCGGCCAGGGCTCCTTGAGCACCTTGGCCCGGGTCTCTTCATCAAGCCCTTCGGTCGTTTCGGCTTCGGCAGTGGCCAGGCTCCGCCGTCGGGCCGGGCGCAGCAAGATCAGATCGAGCAGCCATATCAGACCAGTGACTGCCACAGCAATCACCAGCAGAAGTGAGAAATCCATAGTATCGTCGGTCCCTAGTCATTCACCTTGAGTACGGCCAGGAAAGCATCCTGGGGAATTTCCACCCGACCGACCTGTTTCATGCGTTTCTTGCCCGCCTTCTGCTTTTCCAGCAGCTTCTTCTTGCGGGAGACATCGCCACCATAGCACTTGGCCGTCACATTCTTGCGCAGAGCCTTGACGGTGGAGCGAGCCACGACCTGGCCACCGATGGCGGCCTGAATCGCCACGTCGAACATCTGGCGGGGAATCAGCTCCTTCATCTTTTCCACCAGCAGGCGCCCGCGGCCATGGGCATGATCGCGGTGGATGATGACCGCCAGCGCATCGACCTTGTCGCCATTGATCAGTACGTCCAGGCGCACCAGCTTGGCCGCCTGGAAGCGTTCGAAACCGTAATCCAGCGAGGCATAGCCCTTGGAGATGGATTTTAATCGATCGAAGAAGTCCATCACCACTTCGCTCATGGGCAGCTCATAGACCAGCTGGATCTGACTGCCCAGGAACTGCATGTCGCGCTGGGTGCCGCGACGGTTCTCGCACTCCATGATCACGTTGCCGACGAACTCCTGGGGCACCAGGATACTGGCACGAACAATGGGCTCGCGCATCTCCTCGACATCGGCCATGTCCGGCAGCTTGGAGGGGTTGGAAACGTACTTGACGTCGCCATTCTTCATCGCCAGCTCGTAGACCACGGTGGGCGCCGTGGTGAGCAGGTCCAGGTTGTATTCGCGCTCCAGGCGCTCCTGGACAATCTCCATGTGCAGAGTGCCGAGGAAACCGACACGGAAACCGAAGCCCAGGGCATCGGAGTTCTCGGGCTCGTACTCCAGCGAGGCATCGTTGAGCGCGAGCTTCTCCAGCGCGTCGCGGAAGTCCTCGTAGTCGTCGGCGCCGACCGGGAACATGCCGGCATAGACCTGTGGCTTGACCTTCTGGAAGCCCGGAAGGCGCTCCACGTCAGGCGTCTTGGCATGGGTGATGGTATCCCCCACCGGCGCACCCTGAATCTCCTTGATCCCGGCCACCACGAAGCCGACCTCACCGGCACGCAGGATGCCGGTCTCCTTGCGCAACGGGGTGAAGATCCCCACCTCGTTGGCCTGCCAGTCACGACCGGTGGACTTGATGCGGATCTTCTGGCCCTTCTTGAGGGTGCCGTCGAAGACACGAACCAGCGAGACGACACCCAGGTAGTTGTCGAACCAGGAATCGATGATCAGCGCCTGGAGCGGTGCTTCCCGATCGCCCTTGGGCGGCGGAATATCGCGCACCAGGCGCTCGAGCAGCCCGTCGATGCCCAGCCCGCTCTTGGCCGAGACCTGGCAGGCATCGGTGGCATCGAGGCCGATGATCTCCTCGATCTCATGGGCCACCTTGTCGGGGTCGGCCTGGGGAAGGTCCATCTTGTTGAGCACCGGCAACACTTCGAGGCCCTGCTCGATGGCGGTATAGCAGTTGGCAACCGACTGGGCCTCGACGCCCTGGGCCGCATCCACCACCAGCAGCGCTCCCTCGCAGGCGTAGAGTGAGCGTGAGACCTCGTAGGAAAAATCCACGTGCCCAGGGGTGTCGATAAAGTTGAGCTGGTAGGTATGACCGTCATCGGCCTGGTAATCCAGCGTTACCGACTGGGCCTTGATGGTGATCCCCCGCTCACGCTCGAGATCCATCGAGTCGAGCACCTGCTCCTTTAGCTCGCGCTCGGAGAGCCCGCCGCAGCTCTGGATAAGGCGATCTGCCAGGGTCGATTTGCCATGGTCGATATGGGCAATGATCGAGAAATTCCGAATGTACTTCAGCTTTTCGTTGCTTGCGTCGTTGCTCATCTAGCCCAGTCCGGTTTTCGTCACGTGCGCGGAGGTGGCCGGTTCGCCCGCGACCCGCTCACGTCAAATGAATGCAATGGCGAGTATTGTACCGGCATGGCGGGGGGTTGGACAGCGCAGCCGTGGGCTACTGCCCGGAATGAAGGCGCCCCTCACCGGGAGATGAGGGGCGCTTCGAGGGGAACGGCGAAAACGAAATCGCGTCGCGAGTCAGTTCTGGCCCAGTCTCAGGGCGACGAACAGAGAGCGCCCTTCGCGATAGAGTCGCACCGGAACCGCCCGGTCCGTCGGTAGCTCCTCGACCAGTTCCAGCAGCTGCGAGCCGCTCTCCACAGTGTGATGATCGATACTGACGATGACATCCCCACGGCGAATACCGGCCAGGGCAGCCGCTCCCTGAGGCTCGACCTCACGCACCATCACGCCGGCCTCGACACCAAGCCGCTCACGCTCGGCCTCATCGAGTTCACTAACCGCGATCCCCAGGCGCGCCTGGGCACTCCGCTCATCACGGGCCTCGGCACGTGGTTCGTCTGTGTCCGGCCAATCGCCAATGGTCACGGTGACCTGCTCACGCTGGCCATCGCGCATTATGGTCAGCTCCGCATCGCTGCCTGGCGAGACGCGACCGATCAGACGCGGCAGATTGCGCGAACGTTCCACTTCCTCGCCGTCCACCTCGAGAATGATGTCACCGGCGCGAACGCCCCCTTCGGCCGCCGGCCCTTCCGGGTCCAGATCGGCGATCAGCGCGCCGCTGGCAGTGTCCATGCCGAACGATTCGGCAAGGTCCCGCGAGACCGGCTGGATCATCACGCCGAGCCAACCACGACGCACACGCCCGTCATCACGCAACTGGTTGGCCACATCCATGGCCACGTTAATGGGTATCGCAAAGGAGAGGCCCATGAAGCCACCGCTCCGGGTGAATATCTGGGCATTGATACCAATGACTTCGCCATCAAGGTTGAACAATGGACCGCCCGAGTTGCCCGGATTGATGGCAACATCGGTCTGGATGAAGGGTACATAGGCATCCCGCGGCAAGGTGCGGTTTATGGCGCTGATGATGCCGGCTGTCACCGAGTAGTCGAAGCCGAAGGGCGAACCGATAGCGGCCACCCATTCGCCAACCCTGAGCGTATCGGAATCGCCGGTCGGCAGAGTCGGCAGGTCCTCGGCATCCACCTTGAGCACGGCGACATCGGTCTGCGGGTCGGCGCCGATCAGTTCGGCCTCCATTTCGCGGCGATCGTTGAGTCGTACCAGTATCTCATCGGCCCCCTCGACCACATGGGCATTGGTCAGAATGTAACCATCAGCGCTGATGATGAAACCCGAGCCCAGCGACTGACGCTCCTGGCCCTGACCGGGCCCCGGACCGCCAGGACCACCCGGGCCACCCGGGCCACCCGGGCCACCCGGAAAACGATCACCGAAGAAGTGACGGAAGATATCGGGTATGTCCTGCCCACCGAACCCCTCGAACGCCTGGCCACGCTCCAAAGTACGCGTGGTGGATATATTGACTACCCCCGGGGCGGCCTGCTCGACCAGGTCGGCGAAATCGGGAAGGTCACGAGCCTGGGCCGCCTGCCAAGGGAGCAACAGAGCCAATAGAAGCGCCCACAGCGGAACGGATCGAGTTATTGGTTTCATTAAAAAACTCCTGCGTCGTTGTGTACTGTTCACCTGCCGGCAGTCACACCAGGTTCCACCTGCTGACCTGTCATTCGCCATCATCGGACGCCGCCTCCCAGGCCAGACTATCCGCGACCTGAGCAAGCACGCGGGGCGGCAGCTCTCCCATCACCACGACCTGCATGGGCTTGTCATCCACACTCACATGGCGCACCACGGCAAGCGAGATACCCAGCCGATGAAGACCGGGAATGAGACGTTCCCGCCCCTCCTCGATAGGTTCGACAAACAGGCTCAACGTAGAAAGTCCGTCGCTGTAGATGCGGTGCCCCACTTCCGTGCCATGACGGTCGCTGCGAGTATCGACCGGCTGGCCGACAAACCCTTCCGGCAGCCATTCGGGATACCAGGACTGCTGAGGGGGGACGCGAAGATCATCGAGAAAGACGCCACCCTCATAGAGCTGAGGCGACTGGAGTTCGGTAATCTGGAAGGTTTCGACCACTCGGCCACGGTCATCGAGTAGCTCGCGCTTCAAGGGGAGTGCTGTGGATGCATCGAGCCAGACTCGCTGGCCGAAACGCAGCCCGTCGAGTGGTTCGATGTCCAGGCGCACGGCCGAACGATTGGCGATGCGTTCGCCGCTTCCCAGGCCAAGTCGATAAAACTGGTCGAGATGCCTGGCAACCCCGGCCGGTGAGGCGGGTGCCACTTCCTGGCCATCGGCCCAGCCCAGCCGGCCGATGCGCCCACGGCGCTCTAAGAACACTTGGGGTCCGTCGAGAAAGCGTGCCACTTCGCGCTCTACACCATCCTGGATATCGTGGGAAAGCGCCAGTGTCCTGACGCCGTCGATGCCGATACGCACTGCCCGCGCCTGGAAGATGTAGCAATGATTGGCCCAAAGGCTGCGCTCGAACCAGTCGATCGGCGACTCCGGCGCATCCCAGTCAGCTAGCTGGCGACAGTCGAATTGCTCGTTTACTGACTCGGTGTCGCGTGGCGTGTCGGCGGCCAGGGGCAGCGAAACGAGCAAGCCACCAATGCCGCTGAGTACTGCCAGGCGACACAGGGTACGCCCGGCCTTCATCATTGCTGCCCCAGCGCCTCGCTACCGGAAGCGCGCAATAGCGGCATCCAGACATCACCGCTGCGATAGGCGGCACCCTCTGAATGTCGATCGAGGTAGGACTGCAGCAACCTCGCCTGCTCCTGATCAGAGCTCGCGGGCTGGCGGGATTGCGGGGACAGGAAAAGCGGACTGTCGAAACTGGCTCCCACAGGCATGATACCTGCCTGGCCACCTGAGGCTGCCGGCGAAAAGAGGGGTGCCCCCTGACTGGCCAGGCTTCGCTGCGGCTGGTCCGTAGTAGCGGTACGAGACTCGTTCCCGGCGACCGGCGCATCGCCGGTGCTGGCAAAGTCACTGCCGTTGTAGAACTGCACCCCGGTGATCACCATTAGCGACACGGCAGCCGCAATACCGGCACCGCGAGCCAGGGAGGGAGCACGACGCGGGGCCGAGGGTACCGTTTCCAGAGCCGGTGCCGGCTCCTCCTCAAGGCGGGACATGATGCCGGCCGAAAGGTCCATGCTGACATCGATGTCATGATCCCGACGCATCAGGCTACGCATCAAGTGATAGCGTCGCCAGGCATCAGCCGCATCGGGGTCGTCCTCCAGGGACTTCAGCACCCGACGCAGCTCGAGATCATCACCTTCGTTGTCCATAAGGACAGAAAGCGATTCCCGTGCGTTCTGACTCATTCTCACACCCCCACACTGTCAAGGCGCCCTGCCTTGCATCCAATGAAATCCGGTATTTCCTATCACAGCTGCTGTCACACAATACCGGAAATACCGACCCGCTCACGTACCCGTGAAAGCGTTGTAACGTAACAATCACTGCTTCTGACGCCGCCAGCGCCATACAGTTCAGCGCCAATGCAAAATCCTTCGAATTTTCTCACTCAGCTGCTACTCCGTTACCGACTCCCGGGTTCGTGCCGTCGTCACAAAGGGCTGAATATGCTGGTCCACCGCCTCACGGGCACGAAAGATGCGCGAACGCACCGTCCCTACCGGACACTGCATGATATGGGCAATGTCTTCGTAAGAGAGCCCATCCAGCTCGCGCAGGGTAATCGCCGTGCGCAGGTCGTCGGGTAGGTTCTCGATGGCTTCGAATACCGCTGACTCGAGCTGGTCCCGCGCCAGCGAGGCCTCCGGCGTCTCGATATCGGCAAGCCGCCCGCTATGATCGAGGATCTCGGCATCGACGATATCCAGGTCACTGCCAGGCGGACGCCGCCCCTTTGATACCAGGTGATTCTTGGCAGTATTGATGGCAATCCGATACATCCAGGTATAAAAGGCGCTCTCGGCGCGAAACTTGCCCAACGCCCGGTACGCCTTGATGAAGGCCTCCTGTGCCACATCCTGTACTTCACTGTGATCCTGTACATAGCGCCCGATCAGCCCGATGATCTTGTGCTGATACTTCCTTACCAGCAGGTCGAACGCACGAGTGTCGCCCTGCTGGGCACGTTCCACGAGCTGTTGGTCGGTCTCTCGGCTGCCCATTCACGCCCCCCCCGACCGGGAGAGTGCCTGATAACTGGCGGATAAACGAAACATCGTGCTGGATTCTACATGCATGGTGTAAACCTGGTGCCTGTTGGCAGCTGAGTGTTCCTGGAGCATTGCCCCATCTAGACGGCAAGTGTTCCTGTTTATTGGCCGCGCTTCAAGCCGGCCGCCATGCGCCGGCAATCAGACAGGCGACCCGGTTCAGGGTTCCGGCCACAATTGATATTTTATCGCTCCGCGGGTGTATAGTAGATCATCCCCCCGCCTTCAACGCATTCGATACAGGTAGCGAAATGTCAGATCAGCAGGTCAGCAACCTCAACGTTCTTTCCCAGGACGTTCTGATCACCCCCGAAGCGCTCAAGAACGAAATACCGCTTGGTGAAATCGCCGAAAAGACGGTCATCGAGGGGCGTCGGACCATTCAGAATATCCTTGATGGCAGCGACCCCAGGCTACTGGTGGTGATCGGTCCCTGCTCCATCCATGACATTGATGCAGCCCTTGATTACGCACGTCGCCTGCGTCGCCTGGCCGACGAGGTGAAGGACAGCCTCTATGTGGTGATGAGGGTCTACTTCGAAAAGCCCCGAACCACTGTCGGCTGGAAAGGCTTGATCAACGACCCGCACCTCAATGGCTCATTCGAGATCGAGGAAGGGTTGCACATCGCCCGTCGGCTGCTCGTCGAACTCTCCGAGATCGGGCTGCCCCTGGCCACCGAGGCCCTCGACCCGATTTCGCCCCAATACCTGCAGGACTGTATCAGCTGGTCGGCAATCGGCGCACGCACCACAGAATCCCAGACCCACCGGGAGATGTCCTCCGGGCTTTCCAGTCCCGTCGGATTCAAGAACGGTACCGACGGCAGCCTTGACGTTGCCGTCAACGCCCTGCAGTCGGTGGCGCACCCGCATAATTTCCTCGGCATCAACCAGAGCGGCCAGGTTTCAATCATCCGCACCCGTGGCAACGCCTATGCCCATGTGGTGCTGCGCGGCGGCAACGGAAAGCCCAACTACGACAGCGTCAGCGTCGCGCTGGCCGAGCAGGAGCTGCGCAAGGCCGGCATCAAGCCCAACATCATGATCGACTGCTCCCACGCCAACTCCAACAAGGACCCGGCGCTGCAGCCCCTGGTCATGGAGAACGTCACCAACCAGATCCTCGAGGGCAACCGTTCGATCATGGGCCTGATGGTGGAGTCCCATATCGGCTGGGGCAGCCAGAAGATTCTCGACGATCACAGCCAGATGCAGTACGGCGTCTCGGTGACCGACGCCTGCATCGACTGGGACACCACCGAGGAGGCCATGACCCGCATGGCCACCAAACTGTTGCCGGTCCTTGGATCCCGTGGCGACACCTGACCCCAGTCGTGACGCACCAATGCCAGCAGGCCCGCCTCCCACGGCGGGCCTGCTGCATGAGAGACCTCACTTGCCCTCTGTCGTCTTCTGTCTTATCTGCCCTGTCAAACCCCTTCCGTTACACCATCGATCTCACGCACGAAAGGCGGTAGCGCATCGAGCAGTGCCCGTCCGTAGCGACGCGTCAGCACCCGGCGGTCGAGCAGCGTGATGCGCCCCCGGTCGGCCTCCTTGCGAATCAGTCGGCCACAGGCCTGTACCAGCTTGATCGATGCATCGGGAACGCTGATGCGCATGAACGGATTGCCGCCCTGGCTCTCGATCCACTCCGCCAGGGTCGCGCCGACGGGGTCGTCGGGCACGGCGAACGGCAGCCGGGTGATCACCACGTGGGTCAGGTAGTCACCGGGCAGGTCGATCCCTTCGGCAAAGCTCGCCAGACCGAAGATGATGCTGCCCTTGCCGGCATCCACCCGGGCCCGGTGCCTCTCGATCAATTCACGCTTGGGCAGCCGGTCCTGGGCCAGCACCCGTTCACGCTGCGCAGACGGCAAGGCCTTCTCGACGGCGCGCAGCTGCGCCCGCGACGAGAACAGCATCAACACCGCTTCGTCAGCGCCAAGGCCACCGATAAAGTCGATGATGGCCCGCTCGTGCCCCTCACGGTCGGCAGGGTCCACCGCCTCCCGAGGCACGCTGAGCACCGCTCGGGAATAGTCGAACGGGCTCGGCAATCGCTGGTAGCGATAGCGGTTGGCCAGGCCAGCGCGCTCCTGGAGTCGCTCGAAACGGCCCAATGCGGTGAGGGTCGCCGAGGTCACCACGGCGCCGTAGCAGCTCCCCCACAGCGTTCTGGCCAGGGTAGGAGCGGCGGAGACGGGGCTCGCCGAGAAAGTGAGTTCGGGGTCTCCGCCGAAGCGCTCCAGGGTCATCCAACGGGCCTGTGGCGGTTCGCCGCCGGTATCGACTTCGGCATAGGCCTGCCATAGCCCATGGGCCTCCAGCGCACGGCCGTGCAACAGTGCCATCAGCGGGAGCCAGGCTTCCGCCTGCTCCCGAGCGAGCCCCGTGTGCTTGTCCGGGTCGAGGCTCTCGCGCAGGATATCGCTCAAGGTCTCCAGGGTCCGTGCCAGCTCGGCGAAGGCAGTCAACAAGGTGCCGGCATGTTCCCGCAACCCATCCGGCACCCGCCCCATTTCGAAGCGGTGCTGAAGAGTCTCCTCGCCATCAGCCAACCCATGTGGGCGGCCGGCAAGCTGGTGCCCCAGGGAGAATGCCTCCCCGAGGCGAGGCTCCAGCGCGGCAATGGCTTCGGGGAGCGTGCCCAGCAGCCTGGCCACGGTGGGCTGGATGGCCAGCGCCTGGTTCAGCTCGGTGAGCGACTTCTTCAGGCTACCGAGCCAGCGTAGCGAACCGCTCACACCGACCCGGTGGGCGAAGTGATTGAGCGCCTTGTCCGGCAGGTGATGGCCTTCGTCGAAGACATAGATGCAGTCGCCGGGTGGCGGCAGCACGACACCGCCACCCAGGGACAGGTCGGCCAGCACCAGGTCGTGATTGGCCACGACCACATCGGCAGTCTCAAGGTCGCGGCGCGCGCGGAAGAAGGCGCAGGCGGCGAAGTGACCGCAGCGCCGGTTGGTACACTGCCGGTGATCGATGGTCAGGCGACGCCAGTCGGTGTCATCGATCGATTCGGACCAGCTCTCGCGGTCGCCCTCCCAGCTGCCGCTGCCGTAGGCATCGGCCATCTCGCGAACCAGGGCCTGGAAATTGTCGCCGGACTCCTGAACCAAGCTCTGCTCGAACATCGACAGGGTGGGGTTGCCTGTCACGCCGTCCAGCTCCTGCTCGAGGCGCGCCACGCACAGGTAGCGACCGCGCCCCTTGGCCAGGGCGTAGTGGAAGTCCAGGCCGCTGTGGGCCTTGAGGGCGGGCAGGTCCTGATGCAGCACCTGCTCCTGCAGGGCCACCGTGGCGGTGGCGATGACCAGTCGCTTGCCGCGAGCCTTGGCCACCGGTAAAGCTGCCAGCAGGTAGGCCAGGGTCTTGCCAGTGCCGGTGCCGGCCTCGAGCACGCAGACATGCTCATCGGAGATGCGCTTGCCCGAATCGTCGGCCACGATGCCGCTCAGCGTACGAGCGATCTCGGCAATCATCAGCCGCTGGCCGTAGCGTGGGGTTAGCCCCTGGGCCTCCAGCACGCGTCGATAGGCAGCCTGTATCTCGCCCTTGAGGGCCTCGTCCAGCATGGCCTCACTCTCTAGAGAACTTTGAGGGGAATGGCTAGGAAACCCTGAACCAGTGCCTGCGCAAGCGAATCGCCGCGTTGCGGGATTCCAAAAGCGCCTCGGCACTCGGGCACCACGCGGGAGCCGGGGGCAGGTTAAAGAGGAGGTCTTTTGCCAGGGATGGCAAAAGTAGCGCCCAGGGAAGGGTTCACAGCGCCTCCTCGTAAACCTGTCGACGGCTCAAAGCCACCACCGCAGGCGTTCCCCAGACAGCCGTCTCTGGGGAACAAAGCGTTACAGCAGCCCCTCGGGCGGATGCACGCAGGGCAATTTGCCGTTGATGTAGCGCTCGATCTCGGGCAGCGAGAAGGCATCCTCTTCGCCGACGAAACTGATCGACACCCCGTTGGCGCCAGCGCGGCCGGTACGGCCGATGCGATGCACATAGTCTTCCGGGTCTTCCGGCAGGGTGTAGTTGATCACGTGACTGACATCCTCGATATGGATGCCGCGGCCCGCCACGTCGGTGGCCACCAGCACCTGGATCTCCCCTTCGCGGAAGCTCTCCAGCGTCTTGATGCGCTGATTCTGGGGCACGTCACCGGAGAGCATCGCCGCATTGATGCCCGCCTTCCTGAGCAGTTCGTCGAGCTTGCGCACCAGATCACGACGATTGCCGAACACCATCACCCGGTCGAAGCTCTCCTGACGCAACAGGTTGACCAGCAGGCGCTGCTTGTCATCGTCGCTGACCATGTAGACCCGCTGATCGATGTTGGCGGCGTTCTCCACCGTGACCTCGATCTCGACGTGTGCGGGCTCATGGGTCCATTGGCTGGCCAGATTGAGGATGTCCTGGGAGAACGTCGCCGAGAACAGGAAGGTCTGGCGCTCCTCTTTCTTCGGCGTATGCCGGATGATTCGCTTGACGTCGGGAATGAAGCCCATCGACAGCATGCGGTCCGCCTCGTCGAGCACCAGCACCTCGACCTGAGTCAGGTCGACGTCGCGCTTCTCGTGATCTGGTGGACATCTTCTCCTCTGATGACGCTGAAGCCTGACCACCCCCCTCTCCAGGAAGAGGTTTCGTCTGCGCCTCGTCGAGCACCAGCACCTCGACCTGAGTCAGGTCGACGTCGCGCTTCTCGTGGAAGTCCAGCAGCCGGCCGGGGGTCGCCACCAGGATGTCGACCTTGCGCCCCAGGGCATCACGCTGCTTCTGGTAGTCCATCCCGCCGACCACACTGGCCACGTTGAGCGACGTGAAGCGTGCCAGGGCCTTGGCGTCCTTCTCAATCTGCAGCGCCAGCTCGCGGGTCGGCGCCACGATCAGGGCACGCGGCGCACCAACCTTCTGGGCGTTCGGCTCTTCCTCCTCGAGGAAGTAGGCCATGATCGAGATCAGGAAGGCAGCGGTCTTGCCGGTGCCTGTCTGAGCCTTGCCCACGATGTCACCACCCAACAGGGTCTGGCTGAGCGCTTCTGCCTGGATCGGGGTGCAGTATTCAAATCCCAGGGCATGAATGGCTCGCATCAGCGGTAGCGGCAGATCGAAGTCGTGAAAGCGCCACTTGCCCGCCTCGACAGGCACCTGGAACTGGCGAAGATCCCAGTTCGACTGGCGGCGGCGCGGCTTGCGACGACGACGTTTGGGCTTGCGGTTCTCGGCCGGTGCTGTGGTCTGTTCCGACTCGCTCATAGGCTCTGTGTCTTGTCCGTTGCAATGGGTGATGGAAACGCTGCACGAATGCCAGCGCAAGCGAATCGCTCAACTCACTCGTCGATTCGTTCAGCGTTTCCTGAACTTCGTACAGCCGCATATTGTACCAGCCTATCGCGATGAGGGCGCGCCTGGTGCAATGGACTGATAGAATAACGGTCTATGCCACCCCTCGACACCCAATGGAGTCCGGCCCGATGACACGCCGCAAGAAGACCCGCTCGCTGGCCGACAAGGTGACAATCCGCACCGGCAAGCGCAAGGATTTCAAGCAGTGGCGCCACGAGAATCCCGATCAGGTGACCTCGTCGCGCCGCTTCACCCAGAAGAAGCGCCAGCAGCGCAAGCTGCAGGCGGCACGCAAGCAGGCCCGCCAGGAAACGGGGCAGTCCATTGCCATCCACCCGGACAACCGCGGGGAGGCGCCGGAGTAATGCGCCTGGTATCCTTCAACATCAATGGATTGCGCGCCAGGTTACACCAGCTCGAGGCGCTGATCGATTCTCATGCCCCGGCCGTGATCGGCCTGCAGGAAACCAAGGTCCACGACGACGAGTTTCCCCGCGAGGCAGTCGAGGCCATGGGCTACCGCGTCTACTTTCATGGCCAGAAGGGTCACTACGGCGTGGCCCTTATGTGCCACAGGGAGCAGTGCCCCGACGTACCCGAAGCCGTCCACTACGGCTTTGACGATGACGACGAGCAGGCCCAGCGGCGCATGATCGGGGTGAAGCTTCGCACCGCCGATGGCGAGACGCTGACGGTATGGAACGGCTACTTTCCCCAGGGAGAGAATGTCGACCACCCCACCAAGTTTCCCATCAAGCGGCAGTTCTATGCACGCCTGGCCCGATTGCTGAAGGAGGCTCATCGACCCGACGAGCGGCTCGTGGTCATGGGCGACTTCAACATCTCCCCCGCCGATATCGATATCGGCATTGGCGAGCCCAACCGCAAGCGCTGGCTGCGCGAAGGCAAGACCAGCTTCCAGCCGGTAGAGCGGGAGTGGCTCGACGGTATCAAGGCATGGGGGCTGACCGACAGCTACCGCCTGCACTACCCGGAAGTGGACGACCGCTTCAGCTGGTTCGACTACCGCTCACGCGGCTTCGAACGTGAGCCGAAGCGCGGCCTGCGCATCGACCATATCCTGGTCACCCCATCGTTGGCCGACCGCGTGCGCGATGCTGGCATCGACTACGACCTGCGCGGCATAGAGCGACCCTCGGATCACGCACCGGTCTGGACCGAACTCGACCTCTGAAACCCACACAGGCGATCAGAGGATTCATGGCACGGAGTGTCATGACATCACCTCAATTGGAACTCGAGGCGCTGGCGAGCTCGGCGCACGCCGCTGGCCGGCTCGAACTGCCAGCGCCCCACGGCCTGCTCGGCGGCCGAATCGAAGACATTGCGCGGCTGCGACTCGATCACGCGAATGGAAGCGCGATCGATGCTGCCGTCGGGGCGAATCAGAAACTCTAATTCCACGTGCCCCTCGAGGCCGCGGCGCTGGGCGCGAGAAGGATACTCAGGCGGCACGCGACTGGTGGGCGCGATCTGGCCAACATCCACCGGCCCCTGTTCGGCGGGTGCGGCCTGTTCGGGCGTCGGTCCAGGGGTGGGCGCTGCGCTCGGCTGCGGCTGTGACGGGCTCGACTCGGCCCTCGGCGACGGCTCCGGTACCGGTTCAGCGATCGATTCAGGCTGAGGCGGCGACTCCGGGGCTGGCTCGGGAGGCGGCTCCGGGGCCGGCTCGGGAGGCGGCTCCGGGGCCGGCTCGGGAGGCGGCTCCGGGGCTCGCTCAGGAGGCGGCTCGGGCTGTATCTCGGCAAGCTCCGGCAGGCTACTGTCGACCTCGAGCGGCTCCATCGGCTCGGGCGGCAGTTCCGGTTCGGGCATAGCAATTGCACTCTCCCGCGGCGGCAGTGATTCCGGCTGGGGCGGTGGGCTGACTTCGACCTGTGGAGGCGGCGGCTCGACACTGGGCTCCACCGGTTCCACCGGTTCCTCCTGCACCGTATCGGGCGCCTCGACCATGTTCATGGTCATGGCTGCGTCAAGTACCTCGAACTCCTCCTCCGGCGGCGTAACGAGCAGCGCCAGCAGCCAGAAGAGCAGCAGCGCCAGGGCCACCCCGCCCAGCAAGGAAAAGGATATCCGGATCATGACCGACTCCGGCTGGCGGCCACCGCCATCTGCTCCACGCCGGCCTCACGGATGCGGTCCATCACCTCGATCAGCAGACCGGTGGTCGACTCGCGATCGGCCTGGATCACCACCGAGCCATCCTCGCTGACCAGCCCAGCAACCTCGCTGCCGACGCGGTGCAGGTCCACCGCGCGGCCATCGACCCACACCGCCCCTTCAGGGGTGATCGCGACCATCACCTGGGCGTCAGGCCGGGGCGTGGCGGCGCTGGACTCGGGTCGTTCGATCTCCACCCCGCTCTCCTTGATGAAGCTGGTGGTGACAATGAAGAAAATCAGCATGATGAAGACGACGTCCAGCATCGGCGTCAGGTTGACCTCGCTGGCTTCGCCATCGTCGGCGCCAAGGCGGCGTCTACGCATCGGTATCCTCCACGGCGCGGGCCAGGCGGTCATGCAACCGCTGATCCTCGCGACGAATGATCTGCTCAAGACGGCTGGTGAACATCAAGCCCACCACCGCCACCGCCATGCCGGTCAAGGTGGGCAGTGTAGCGCGGGCCACGCCATCGGCCATGGCCCGCGCCTGGCTGGTATCGGTCATTGCCAGGCTGTCGAAGACGGCAATCATGCCGGTCACGGTACCCAGCAGCCCCAGCAACGGGCACAGCGCCACCAGCAGCTTGAGCCACGGCAGCGTGCGCCGCAGCCGCCCGATCAGCTCCCGTGCCCAGACGTCACGCAGGGTCAGCGAACTCCAGCTAAGGTGATCCCGGCGCGCCGTCCAGCGCGAGATCAGGGCCCGCCGCGCCCGGCGGTAGGTGATACGGAAATACCACACCCGCTCCAACGCCAGGCTGAACAGCAGCATCGCCACCAGGGCGATGACGACCAGGACCGAGCCGCCCGCCTCGACCAGCCTCTCCAGCGGCTCAAGCCAGAGCGGCATCGCGACGCGCGCTCCCGGAGACGCCATCGGGCCCATGCGGGCGGTGCTCGAGCTGCTCGGCCAGGGCGGCACTCGCCTGCCCTTCCACCAGCCCGGCCAGGTGTCGGCTGCGACCGGCAAGCGCCGTATGCGCGAACAGCAGCGGCACGGCGGTGATCAATCCCAATACCGTGGTTACCAACGCCTGGCTGATACCGCCGGCCATCAGCTGCGGATCGCCGGTGCCGAACACGGTAATCGCCTGGAAGGTCACGATCATCCCGGTCACGGTGCCCAGCAGGCCCAGCAGCGGCGCCACCGCCGCCAGCAGCTTGACCAATGGCTGACCGCGTTCCAGCTTCGGCAGCTCGGCCAGCACGGCCTCGTCGAGCCGCGCTTCCAGCGCCTCCGGAACTGGGTCATCCTGCAGCTTGCGGAAACGCTGCAGCACGCGCCCAAGCGGATTGTCGCCACGCAGGGCGGTCAAGTCGCGCAGCTGGCGGCGCATGGCCAGGCTCACCTTCAGCAGGTAGGCATATTGCAGCAGCGCCACCAGCAGGCCAATGGCACCCAGCCCCACCACGACGTAGCCCACCGCGCCTCCCTGATGGAAGCGCTCAACCAGGCTCGGTCGCTGGGCCAACGCCGCCATCACCTGGCCGCGTGTCGGATCCAGCGCCAGCGAGCGCGATTCACCGGCATGGAAGTCCGCCAGGCTGGCAGCCACTTCCCGCGGCGTGCGCTCGACTACCGACAACACACCATCGTCGGCGCCACGGCGCAGCAGATGTCCGTCGGTGAAGGCGGCAAAATCGCCCAGCCGGATGACCTGCCGCGGGGTGATCTCACCGCTGGCCGCCGCCACCGGCGACTCGAAGCGCACCACGCGAGCCGTATCAACCGTCAATGCCACCAGGCTCTCGGCAAAGGCCTCGAGATGTTCGAGTTCGAGCACCTCGGCATCTTCCAGCCGCGGGGGGAGACCGGCACCTCCCAGCGTCAGCCAGCTTTCTGCCAGGTCGTCACGCAGTTCGCCGCTGTGCCGGACGAGCGAGGCCAGTATCGCCTCGAGATCGTCGCCCTGCTCCACCTGCCGGGCCTCGAGTTCGTCCTGCCGCTCGCTCAATGCCTGCGCCTCGGCCTGCAGTTCGGCGTTGCGGGTTTCAGCCAGTTCATGGGCGGCGCGAGCCTCCTCGAGGGCGGCTTCCAGGGCGCCGCGATCCTCGAGGAGCTCGGCCAGCCGTGCCCGGTCACGAGCCTCGGCGGCCTCGCGCTCGGCACGTAGAGAACTCAACGACTCGGTCTGGGCCTGGAGGCCAGGAGAAACACTCATCAACACCGCCAGCAGCAGCCCGACCGTGAAACGTGACAGACTCATGCGTCCTCCTCCCCGGTCCGCTCCAGCAGCTGCGATATCGGCAGCATGAGGAGTTCGGGAGCCCGGCGATCACGCGCCATGCGCAGGCCATTGCGGACTTCGCGTCGCTGTGCCTCGTCGAGTGCTGCCCAACTGCCCGCATCGGCCTGCCACACCCCACCGGCGCGACCGTCCGGGCTGAGATAGTAGAAACCCAGGCGCCCCAGGCGCAGGTAGTCAACCTCGCGGCGGGACTCTCCTTCACCGAGATAGCCGCGCCAGGCATCGATTTCGCGCCCGTATTCCAGCTCGGTGCGCCAAGCCTCGACCACCCGCTCCCAGCGCTCGGCGGTGGAACGCTCGCTGGCATTGGAGCGCAGGCTGGCGACCCGAGCCTGACGCTCCTCGCGCAGGAAGGGCATGTCGTTGTCGACCCATTGATCGAGCCGCTCGACGAGATGCTCTTGCAGTACCGGCAAGACCTCCCGGGTTTCCTCCAACGTATCCAGCGCCCTCTCGCGGCGGTCGAGGGTCTCGCCCTGGCGCTCGAGCCGCGGGGCGATCTCGGCATTCTCGCGCACCAGGCGAAGCTCGGCGCGCTCCAGCTCACGCAGCTCCTCGAGCATGGCCCTCGCCTCATCATCGGCGTCGTCGATGTGCGACTGCAGCTCGGCCTGGCTGCGCTGGGCTTCTCCAGCCTCACTGTGCAGCGTCGGGCCGGCAAAAGCCGGCACGGCCAGACCCAGCCAGACAAATGCCCACCAGAGGCATGGTTGGCGAAACGTGCTCACGTGCGGACTCCCAGAAAATGACGACCGAAACAAGCATACCGCCAAGGCGGCAACAGCGCATGACAATGCCACAAATGATAAGCATTATCAATAACACCCGACGAAGGTACGCTGCCGGAGACTATACCGAACGAACATCAATCAATAGGCGTTTGACCCAGTGACCGCCTGCGACCGGAATGATAATTGCATCTCACAAGGATCAGCTATCTGGCAATAGCAACCGGGGCACGGCCAGCTTCACGACCTAGACCGGACAGCGCCTGCGCCATCGGCCAGGTTGGTAGAATTGTGCGGGGATAGGCACAACGCAATCGCCGCAGCCAGAGGCTGCGGCGATTGTCTGTAAGCGCGCCTGTGCGCTGGTCAGGAGGTGGCTTGCTGGTAGCGGCGCTCCACGTCCTCCCAGTTGACCACGTTAAAGAATGCCTCGACATAATCCGGACGCTTGTTCTGGTACTTCAGGTAGTAGGCGTGCTCCCATACGTCCAGACCCAACACCGGCGTGTTGCCATGCATGTGCGGGCTGTCCTGGTTCAGGGTGTTCTCGACCACCAGCTTCTTCTCCGGGGTCACGCTTAGCCAGGCCCAGCCGCTGCCGAAGCGCCCAAGGGCCGCCTTGGTGAAGGCCTCCTTGAAGGCATCGAAACCGCCAAGTTCGCTGTCGATGGCCTGGGCCACCTTGCCCTGGGGCTGACCGCCCCCGCTGGGCGACATCATCTGCCAAAACTTGGAATGATTGGAGTGGCCACCACCGTTGTTAATGACCTCCTGGCGCTTCGCTTCAGGTACGCGGTCGATGCTAGCCATCAGCTCATCCACTGGCATATCTTCCAGCCCAGTGCCTTCCAGTGCCGCGTTGAGCTTGTCCACATAGGTCTTGTGGTGACGCGAGTGGTGTATTTCCATGGTCATCGCATCAATGTAGGGTTCCAGCGCATCATAGGCGTAGGGAAGTTCAGGTAGTGTATGCGGCATGGTAACTCCTCCTTGAATGAAGCATAACGGGGATCAACCCCCTCTTGGTACTTCCATCCAGCATGGCAAACCCTGGCGCCTTACGCTAATAGCTATTGTTACTGTTTTGTATAGCCACGCTTCATGAAACCAGCGGTAAGGACTTGCAACGACAGAAGCCGACCCTCGCCTGAGGATCGGCTTCATAAAATGCACGACAACAGTGCCCTTACAGCTTGCTCTCGAGCTCCGGCAGGATCTCGAACAGGTCGCCAACGAGGCCGTAATCCGCCACCTGGAAGATCGGCGCCTCTTCGTCCTTGTTGATCGCCACGATCACCTTGGAGTCCTTCATCCCGGCCAAGTGCTGGATCGCACCGGAGATGCCCACGGCGATGTAGAGCTCGGGAGCGACGATCTTGCCGGTCTGGCCCACCTGCATGTCGTTGGGCACGAAGCCGGCGTNACCCCAATGCGCCTCGAAGGTCGACTGCACACGCTCGATCAGCATTCGCGCCAGACCTTCGCTTGCCTTGAGCACCGCATTGCCGACGAAGCCGTCGCAGACGACCACATCGGCCGCCAGCGTCATGTTCAGTGGTGGCAGCGACACCTGACGGTCGGCCAGCACATTGACCTTGTAGCCGCCGATACCGAATACGATGAGCGGCCCGAATATCGGGTCCCGGGTGATCCCCGCGCAGAGCTGCATCGAGTGCTTGCCCCGCTGCATGGGCTGTAGACAGTACTCTCGAATCCTCACCGGCGGGAATCTTTCCCGATGCTTGTCACCGAGGCGTGTGACACCCTCGGCCGCCTGCTGGGGCGAATGGAGGTCCTGCAGCAGGCCCGCCGAGAGCCTGTGGGGCTGCCGGCGATAGCGGAAGGGCCGGCAATTGCTCTCATGCACCACCTTAAGGGCCATGGGGCCATCGATACTGCCGGCGGCAGCAAAGGCCTCCTCCGGTGTCTGCACATAGTGGCTGGGCGCGACGGAAATACCGTAGGCCTCGAGTACCTGGGCGGTCTCGGAGTGAGACAGCGTCTCGCGCCCCTCGGACTTGGCTTCCTCGATCAGGGTGCGGCAACGGGCACGGATATCCGGCGTAGTGGCAAAGGGAATCGTCGGCGGGGTCTCCTGCAGCAGCGCCTGGACCCGCTGATAATCAACCATGTGCATGAAGGCCTTCACCGCCTTTTCCGGTGAAACGTAGGTTGGGATGCCCGCTGCACTGCACTCATTTCGGGCATCGAGTGCGGCCTCTAGCCCCATCCAACTGGTCAATAGGTTGCGACGAAAACGCTTGCGATTGGCGATTACCGCCTGGGCCGTGACCCTGGATGGCGCCAGGCGAGTCGGCGCATGTACTACCAGGACGGCATCCACGCCAGGGTCGGCGGCGACGATCTCAAGCACCTCCACCAGTTTATCCGGCGTCGCGTTGCCACCAAGGTCCACCGGGTTCTCCCCGGGCTTGCTCATATCGAAGTCGCTTTTCGTCAGCGCCAGTCGCGTCTCGTCGGAAAAATTCGCCAGCTTGCCCCCGGCACTGATCAGCTTGTCGATGGCGAGCATGGCCGGACCCAGACCGTTTGAGACGATCGCCAGCCGGTCGCCCTTGAGCGGCTTCATCTGGGACAGCGTCATCAATGCGTCGAACAGCTCATCGGAGTCGTTGACCCTCACCACGCCGGCACGGGCAAAGGCTGCGTCAAAGACGACGTCACGGTTGGCAATCCCCGGCGTCGGCGGCATGTTGGACAGGTCGGACTCCGGCGTCCGGCCGCTCTTGATGGCGAGGACCAGCCGGTTGCGCGAAGCATCGCGTAGCGCCGTCATGAAGTGCTGGGAGTCCTGGATGCGCTCCAGATGAAGCAGGATCGCCTGAGTAGGAGAGTACTGGTTGATGTAGTCGAGCAGATCGGGAAGCATCACATCGACACTGTCCCCCACGGTGATGAGGTGGGAGAAACCGATGCCCCGGCCGGCGGCCCAGTCGATCATGGCGTTGCCGAGCATCCCCGACTGCCCCAGATAGGCCACCCGCCCTGCCTTGACCGGCTGACTGGCGTAAGAGGCGTTGAGCTTGCGTCCGGGCACGATCAGCCCCATGCACTCTGGACCCAGCACCCGGATGCCTGACTCACGCGCCGCCACCAGCATTCGTTCACGGATGGAAGCCTTGCCCTCACTAGCCTCATCGAGGTCAGACCCACCGGATAGGACCAGGGCGGCCTTGACACCCAATCGTCCCAGCCGGGAAATCACCTTGGGCAGGCTGTGTGCTGGCGTACAGATGACCGCCAGGTCAGGTGTTTCGGGCAGCTCACGTATACGCGAAACACAGGGCTGACCGAACACCGATGCGTAGCCCTTGAGGTTGACCGCCCAGATGGCGCCCGTAAATCCGGCCTCCTGCAGGTTGCGGATGACAAGCCCACCAATGGAGTGAGGCTTTTCCGATGCCCCGATCACTGCAATGGTGCGCGGCTCGAAGAAGTGCCGTAGGAATCGGGTACCCAAGTCGTTACCTCCACCAAGTCAGTTCCTGTCATCCTGTGTACGACTTATTGACACTGTTGTGCAAGGGCTTACCGGCATTATGGTGACCCCTGTCATTGTGGAGCACCCATATGATCACGGCTTACATTACCCACCCGGATTGCCATCTTCACCATATGGGCCCGGAGCATCCGGAAAGCCCGCTTCGGCTTGAAGCCATCAAGGCTCGCCTCTCGCTCTCCGGGCTTCTACAGCAAACCATGCAGTCGGATGCTCGCGAAGCCACCGAAGATGAACTGGCTCGAGTTCACCCGCTACGTCATCTCAGGGCGCTGGACAAGTGCGTGCCCCAAACGGGCATCGTCACGCTGGACAGTGACACCATGATGAATCCCGACAGCCTACAGGCCGCTCGCATGGCCGCTGGCGCCGTGATTCGCGGGGTGGAGCAGGTCTATCGTGGCCAGGCCGACAATGTCTTCTGTGCAGTACGCCCACCGGGACACCACGCCGAAGCCACCGACGCCATGGGCTTTTGCTTCTACAACAATGTCGCCGTCGGCGCCGCCCACGCTCGGGCGAAGTACGGCGCCCGACGCATTGCCATCCTCGACTTCGACGTTCATCAGTGCAACGGCACCATCGATATCTTCAAGGATGACCCCGACATCCTGATCTGCACCAGCTACCAGTACCCGTTCTACCCCTGGCGCTACCTGCGCAGCGAATGGCAGAACGTGGTCAACACACCCCTGGAAGCCGGTACCGACAGTACCGCCTTTCGACGTGAGCTCGAGAACGACTGGCTTCCAGCCCTGCACGCCTTCAAGCCGGAGCTGGTGCTGGTATCGGCAGGTTTCGATGGCCACCGAGAAGATCCCATGGCGGAACTCTGCCTTGAGGACGAGGATTTTTACTGGGTAACCCACATGGCCATGGAGATCGCTGCACTCTATGCCGACAATCGCCTCGTTTCTGTCCTGGAAGGCGGTTACGACCCAGCCTCGCTTGGCCGTGGCGCTGAAGCGCACGTTCGTGCGCTACTGGGCCTGCCTTTCGGTGACTGACGCCGATTCACCTGAGTCAGGAAACACCCCGTCGCGATTGGGTGCGCATATGTCGCTATGACAATGCGCTTCACGCCATTTGTGGTACGCTTTGGGGAAACTTGTTTCCTATAGTGAACCTGCCCATGCCAGCCACCACCGACCAGCAGGCCGCGCTGCGTATCGCATCCGGCCGCAAACCCTTCGTGGAGCCACTACGTCTTGGGGAGCGCCTCAAGGAGCTTCGCTTGGCCAACCAGTGGACGCTGGAGGACGTCAGTCAGCGCACCGGCCTGGCCCGTTCGACCCTGTCCAAAATCGAGAATAATCAGATATCGCCCACCTTTACCGCCGTACAGAAACTTATCAACGGTCTCGGCATTGACCTGCCACAGCTGCTGACCCCCCCTCGCGCCCAGCCCCGGACCATGGGACGCCGAGATCTGACACGGCAGGGAAAGGGCGAACACCACCCCACCCCCACCTACGAGCATGAGCTGCTGAGCTGTGAGCTGGCCCAGAAGCGCATGATTCCTTTCAAGACCATCGTTCGGGCACGCAGTTTCGACGAATTCAGCGAATGGGTTCGTCATGACGGGGAAGAGTTTCTGATGGTCCTGGAAGGCGAGATCTGTCTCTATACCGAGTTCTACGAGCCGTTGCAGCTCTCCCATGGTGACAGCATCTACTTCGATAGCGACATGGGCCATGCACTGGTCTCGACCAGCACAGAGGATGCCGTGGTCCTGTCGGTCTGTACCCACGGGGACACTACCTGAGCTCAGCGCTGCTGTCTGTCGCCCGGTCGCCGTGCGGGCATGGCATCCAGTTCCAGCCTTTCCCCGGCATTGATCGCCTGGAAGTGACGCCCCTTGGCCCGGGCGATCAACAAGACGCCGAAGCGCTCGGCCAGCTCCACTCCCTTCTGGGTGACGCCCGAACGTGACACCAGAACGCTGATTCCCATTTGGGCGACCTTGAGCACCATTTCGGAGGTCAATCTTCCGGTGGTATAGAAAATATCGCAGCCTTGGGTCTCGCTGGTTTCCAGCCACTGCCGCCCGGCCAGGGTGTCCACTGCATTATGTCGTCCCACGTCTTCGACGAAATCGAGCACTTCTGCCTGGCGGCAGAGCGCACAGCCATGCACAGCTCCTGCGTTACGATAGGTCTCGTTGTAATCACCCAGCCGCTCGAGCAACGCATAGAGCACCGACTGTGACAGTCGGGTCTCTGGCATCCGCTGCAGCGAGGTCGTATCCAGCAGCCGGCCAAAAACCGTGCCCTGGCCGCAGCCGGTCGTCACGGTGCGCTGCCCCAGCCGGGTCTCCATGTCGTCCGGCAGCCGTCGGGTCACCACGGCGGCAGCCTCCACCTCCCAGTCGACCTGAACCGCCTCGAGATCCTCTACGCTCGGGAGCAGCCCCTGGTTACGCAGGTAACCGACGACCAACGCTTCCGGGTCGGCTCCCAGGGTCATCAAGGTGACGATTTCACGCTTGTTGAGATAGAGCGTCAGGGCGCGTTCGGCCGCAATGGCCTGGCGACGCACCTGGCCAAACTCATCGAGGACGTCAACTTCCAGCGTGGTGGGCAGTCGAGCATGACTGAAACTGGTGAGGGACATCACGTTTACCCCTGTTCCCCATGTCTGATTTCTCTACGCAAATGACATGATCGCATCCCTGGCGGAGGCTGTCTGTAGCCGGGGGGCTACATCCCGAAGCCACGACAGCTAGCCCCCATGTCGCGCACTTTTGTTATCCTGTGACGAACCTGACGAGGAGCGCCTACATGCAGAATCTAGACGAGAATACCCGTACCGAGCTCGAAGCCGCGGCCTTTCGCCGTTTGCTTCAGCACCTCGACGAGCACAAGGAAGTGCAGAACATCGATCTGATGATCCTGGCCGACTTTTGCCGCAACTGCCTCTCCAAGTGGCTGGTGTCGGCGGCCGAGAAGCAGGGTGCCGATCTCGACTATGAAACAGCCCGGGAATATGTCTACGGAATGCCCTACGACGAGTGGAAGGCCAACTACCAGCAAAAAGCCACGCCGGAACAGGTGGCCGCCTTCGAGGCTCGCCAGGCTTACAAGAGGGAGAGCCAGGGCTCATGAGCGAATCGATGATACCGCTGACAATAGCGGTGCTGACCATCTCCGACACCCGGGACCTGAACACCGATCGCAGCGGCGCCATGCTGGGCGAGCGCCTGGAGCTGGCGGGCCATCGGCTTGCCGAGCGGCGGATCGTGATCGACGATATCTATCGTATTCGTGCGGCAGTCTCAGAGTGGATTGCCGACCCGGACATTCAGGTCATCCTGACAACCGGTGGCACCGGTTTCACCGGCCGCGATTCGACCCCCGAAGCCGTGTCGGTGCTGCTGGACAAGCGTATCGAAGGGTTCGGTGAACAGTTCCGCCAGCTCTCCTTCCTGGACGTCGGCAGCTCGACGATCCAGAGCCGCTGCCTGGGCGGATTGGCCAATGATACCGTGATTTTCTGCCTGCCCGGCTCCAGCGGCGCCTGCCGCACCGCCTGGGATGGCCTGCTGGCAGAGCAGCTCGACAGCCGTCACAAGCCCTGCAACTTCGCCAACCTGGTCATACCCGGCCGGGGTCAGCATGGCTGAGCTGCAACCCATCGAGGCAGCACTCGCCGCGCTACTCGAGGATGTCGCCCCACTACCGACGGAGGTCGTCAGCTGCAGCCAGGCCGCAGGACGGGTGCTGTCCGAACCGGTACTGGCCCGACTCGACGTGCCCCCCTTCGACAACAGCGCCATGGACGGCTATGCCCTGCATCACGGCGATGCGGGGCAGACACTGCCGATCACCCAGCGCGTCGCCGCGGGGAGTGGCGTCCAGCCGCTGTCGCCGGCAAGCTGCGCACGGATCTTCACTGGCGGCGAGCTCCCGCCAGGGGCCGATTGCGTGGTGATGCAGGAGCGCGTCGAGAAGAAGGATGGCCTGGCGGTCATCCCCGCGGATATCCCGGCAGGTGATAACGTGCGCCGCCGTGGCCGTGACGTACGGGCTGGGGCGCCGCTGCTGGATGCGGGCATACACCTTGATGCCGCCGCATTGGGTCATCTTGCCGGACAGGGCATCACCGAGGTGGCTGTGCGCCGTCGCCCCCGGGTCGCCCTGCTCTCCACCGGTGACGAGATCGTCGATCCGGGCCAGCCCCTGGCCCCGGGACAGATCTACAACTCCAACCGCCCCATGCTCAGGCAGCTGCTGGAACGTTTCGGCGCCGAGGTGGTGCTCGTCGCCTCGGTGCCCGACGACCCGGAAGGGACCCGCGCCACACTGAGCCGGGCCGCACAAGGGGCGGATGTGGTGGTCTCCACCGGTGGCGTCAGCGTGGGAGAAGAGGACCACGTCCGCGCCGCACTGGAATCCATCGGTCGGCTCGACCTCTGGCGCCTGGCCATACGGCCCGGCAAGCCACTCGCCCTGGGGCGGCTGCCCGGGAAAGGCGGCAGGCCAGTGCGCTTTGTCGGCCTGCCGGGCAACCCCGTGTCGTGCTTTGTCGGTGCCTGGTTGTTCCTTCGCCCCCTGATGGGCGCGCTGCTTGGCTGCCCGGCCCTCGCCGAGCTGCCGACGCTCTCCGCCCGTGCCGACTTCGCAACCAGCACCGGCCCTCGTCGTCACTATATGCGCGTGGCCCTCGAGTTCAGCGAGCAAGGGATCGTGGCAAGCGCGTTCCGAGACCAGAACTCCGGCGTGCTCTCTTCCTGCGTCGGCGCCGATGCACTGGCCGTGATACCCGAGCAGTCACACATCGCGCGCGGCGATGCCCTCGACTGCTTGTGGCTCAGGGTCGGTTGAACGATGAGCCCTTCCCGGTATCGGTTACCTCGAGTTCGTCGTTCACAGCGGGCCAGAGGCGCTGAAAGTCCCTCTCCAGGCCAGCATAATCCGCCTCCAGCCAAGGCACCAGTTCCGCCAGGCGGTTGGGGCCGGAGAGCCGCTGACCGATACCGCGCACCGCCCGGCAGGTGAAATCGAAGTCGACGTAGCGATGCAGCCAATCCTGCTCCACCAGTACCGGCATCATGAGAGCCAGGCGGGCGGGGGCAGGACGCTGCTCCAGCAGGTGGTAGCAGCGCAATACCAGCCGGGACTCCACCACGTCGAGTTGCAGCTGGCGAGCCACGAAGTGGTCCCACATCAGGTCCAGGGCGATACCGGTATAACGCCGGAGCGTCTGCGGCGCCCGGCTCCGTGCCGAATGGATCACCGGATGGCCATCGACAAAGGCATCGACCCGGCGATGGTGCCGGATACCGCTGGCGACCTCGACGGACCAGGCCGAGAGGTCACTGCCCTTGACGCCGTCGGCAATCAGGTTGCCGTAGAGAAACTCGTCGCTGCCGCCGCGGGCCAGCCAGGCATGAGCCAAAAAATTCATGGGGATTGCTTCATCGAGAATGCGCTTTCATGGCAAGGCCCTCATGGACATCCCTTCATCAGAGGCAATTCGCAGGCTTCGGCAGGCCTGCCAGCCGCGCCGCCACCTTGGCAGGGCTTTCCGGGAAGAGGCGCATGAGGTGAAGCGAACGCCCCTTCTCGCTTCCCAGCGACTGCGCCACGGCCTTGACCAGCGGCCGCATGGCCGGTGAGGCCTCGTAGCGGGCATAGAAGTCGCGCAGTACCGTAATGATCTCCCAGTGCTCATCGGTCAGCTCACGCCCCTCCTCGGCCGCCATGGCGCTGGCCACGGCCGGTGTCCAGTCATCGAGCGCTATCAGGTAGCCTTCCGGATCGAGGGCAATGCGCTGGGCTCCCACCTGCAGATAGCGGTCGATTTCCGTAGAAGCCATCAGAACCAGCTCACTGTCTTGTCGGCTTCTTCGGTAAGCGTTACGAAGCCGTCGACGTCCACTACCTGGACACTGGCATCGCAGTGGCCATCCAGTCCGTGGGCCACCAGATCCTCACGTAGGGCGAACAGCCGGCCGCCGATCACCTCGAAATGACGAACCTGGGACGGCAGCGCGCCATGTACGCCATCTTCGACCAGCAACAGGCGATCTTCCGGCCCCATGCCGGCAAGGGCATCACGGTAGACCAGGCTCGAGCTGGGAGAGCGATTGAGAATGTGCAGGATCATGATCGACCTCGCGGTTATCGTGTCACCGATGGCGTCAGAATGTCAGTACCAGCCGGTGCCCGGCAATCAGCGCCGCTATCGATGGCGGCTCAAGGGGGCTTGCCGGCAGCTGCAGCGTCTCGGTAGACAAGCCCAGGCGGGCGAGTGACGTCGCGTCCAGGAACAGCGACTCGATATCGTACATTGCCAGCATATCCAGCGTGGCAGAGGTACCCTTCTGCCCCAGAGGTCCGGCCCCCTGTCCCTTGAGCAGCGCCAGAACCCCATCGCCCTGGAACAGCAGGCTCACGGCCTGTCCGAAGGCCGCCGCTACCAGGGCGGCATCGAGGCCTTCACGCAACCAGCTGCTGCCGTGGGGCGGATGACGCAATATCACCAGCACATCTCCGTCCAGAACGGTCTCTGCCTGCATCGCATTCTCCTCAGGGCGCAAAGGTCACCAGGCGATCGACGCCTAGCCCCAGGTCGATCAGTTGGCCCAGCCCCGTCAGTTCGAAAGGGGGCTCAACGCTATGGCCCGACTTGCCGTGGCGGGAGGCCTCACGCTCATCGAGCAAACCCCGGCGCAAGGCGGCAGCGATGCAGACCTGAAGCTGGGTACCGTGCTCCTCGCTCAGCCTTCTCCAGGCGTCCAACAGATGGGGCTCATCCTGAGGGGGCGCCGCCAGCCGTGCGGCGTTATAGACACCATCATGATAGAAGAAGACGCAAGCCAGGTGATGCCCCCTGGCCAGGAGGGCCGCGGCAAAGCGCAGTGCGGAATGGGAGGCCTGGCTGCTGTAGGGTGCGCCCTGAACGAGCAACGCGTAGCGCATGGAAGGCTCCTGCCCTAGCAAACGAGCAGGCCCCGCCTGAGCGGGGCCTGCGGATTACACTTCGAACCTGAGATCAGTCGTTGCTCATGATACCGAGCAGCATCAGCAGGCTGACGAAGAGGTTGTAGATCGAGACGTAGAGCGTGATGGTGGCGAGGATATAGTTGGTTTCCCCGGCACGGTGCACGATCTCACTGGTCTGGTAGAGGATTGCCGCTGAGGCGAACAGCACGAAACCGGCCGACACCATCAGCATCAGGGTCGGTATCTGGAAGATCAGACCCGCCACCATGGCCAGGATCAGCACGATCGCACCAGCCATCAGGAAATTGCCGAGGAAGCTGAAGTCCTTCTTGGTGATCAGCGCTACGGCAGAGAGGCCGATGAATGTCAGGCCAGTCATGGCCAGTGCATTCATGATCAGCGCAGCGCCATTTGGCAATGCCAGGTAAGCGCTGAGGATCGGCCCCAGTGTGAAGCCCATGAAGCCTGTGAAGGCGAACGTGGCTAACAGACCGGCAGCTGAATTGGCCGTCTTATGCACCAGGAACATCAAGCCGTAGGCACCGATGAAGAAAACCAGAATGTTCATCCGCTCGACGCCCATGGTCATGGCGACGCCAGCCGTCACAGCGGAAAACAGCAGGGTCATGGCCAGCAGGCCGTAGGTATTGCGCAGCACCTTGTTGGTGCTGACTACCTGTGACGTGTGCTGTGCCACATGTGTTTCATTATAGGCCATTGATCCAGAGCTCCCTGTAGTTGATCTGAGTGATCTTGGCAGTGGACAAAGAATGCCGTCGGATGGTTCCCAACGCAACCCCTTAGTTCTGAAAGCCTCAACGCACCATCATCGCAGAATTTTCGCCGACGAGCAGCTGGTTCGCAATATTTCGGGCACTGGGACAGATCGTTGTGTCCTCCTCCACCGCACCTGCATCCACCCAGTGGATTTCACTGGCATCATCACCGGCCACAGCCGTGCCACCAATCCAGCGGCATCGCACCACCACGATGACGAAATGGCTAAGGAGCCTGCCGTCATCATCGTACTGCCTGTCCTCCACCGCAGTCATGACACCCAGTGGCTCGGCTTCAATCGCAGCCTCCTCCCGCACTTCGCGAATCGCGGCGGCCATGAGAGATTCTCCGGGTTCGACCCGCCCCCCGGGCAGAGCCAGCATGCCGGCATTTGGCGGATGTCGGCGCCGGACCATCAATACATGGCCTTGGTGTAGCAACGCCGCGGAAATCGCCACGCGTGGCGTGATGAGCGGTCTTGACTGCGGCTTCTCCATGGCCCTCTCCTGTCCCGATATGGCGGAAGCCCTTGACCTCATGAGCATAACTGGTAATATTCGCCCCCGTGAGCCGGAGGGATGGCAGAGCGGTTGAATGCACCGGTCTTGAAAACCGGCGTAGGGTCAAACCTACCCAGGGTTCGAATCCCTGTCCCTCCGCCAACTCACCCGAATCATGGATAGCTGGGTTGGGTCCCGACCAACCTATCCAACAAACCGCCCATCGCAGCTGAAACGGTAGCGATGGGCGGTTTTTATTTTTCCCTGCCCTCCCCTGCAATGACTCCCGCCTTTTCTTTACCCCAGCACCAAGGACGAAGGGCCAGGGTGAACCGAATGGCCTTGTTGCCTCAGTTGGCAAACATCATCACGCTGGCGGGAGCAAAGAAGAGGACGTAGCCAACAATCATTCCAATTGCAGCCCCGGCGACGCCCTTGATCCTCCCTATCACCGCCCCGAGCAAGGCCAGGGCGGTGGGCACCAGCATGCCGCCAAAGGCGATGAAAAGATCATGATGGGCATGAGGAGGCCATTGGATGATCATGAAAAAGAAAGTACCTGACACCTGACCAAGGCCTATCGCAGCCCACTGCTTCCCAGTCAACCACATCAATTGCTCCTTCAGTAACCTATCCCGAAGGTTACGCAATGCAGTCGCACAGGAGAAGTATGACAAGGGATCATGCAGAGAGACTCAATGCATCAGGAATCGACGCAGGAATAGCAACACTACTGACTTGCCAGGAAAACCGCTCCTAGAATATCAACATCAACAGGCCAATGACGACGACCAGACCAATGAGAAAGATGATACCGGCAGTACTAGCCAAGAATTTCAACATGATTACCTCCGTGTACAGGTATTTTTCCTAAGGTTTTATTGCAAATGAAAAATTTTCTTGCCTTCCCTCTGTGCGCGTATTCCTCTTGCTATCTGCTACCTGCCATTACGTAACAAAACTCAGACTTACACATTAATGACTTTTAAACGTTTTTGTTAACTTCCTGATACTCCACGCTTTGCTATAGGAAGACTCAGTAAGGAAAAACATAGTTGCAACTCCGACCTTATTGCAAGCTTGCCATGCTCTGGTACATCTTTTTTTTCGCCTTTTACAACGCTACCCACCGAGCGAGCCGCTGGAATATGGCATCATGGGGAATACCCCCGAACAAGGCAAACCCGACAAATGGCTTCGAAGGCAACGATTCACAAGGCCCAGCTGCAGATTGCTGACATGGATCGACATTACTATGCAGACCACTCGCTGACCGTAGCACGCCACCCCTCAGAAACCGACGAACGCATGATGGTGCGGTTGCTGGCGTTTTCACGCCATGCAACCGAGTCCTTGGCTTTCGGCCGGGGCCTCAGTACCGATGACGAGCCGGACCTCTGGGTGAAGGACCTGACCGGGGCCATCGAGCACTGGATACAGCTCGGCCAGCCTGATGAAAAAGATATTCGCAAGGCCTGCGGCCGTGCTCGCCAGGTCACGCTCTATACCTACAGTGGGCATGGCGCAGCGCTTTGGTGGGAGCAGCATCACACCAAGCTCGCCGCCCTTCCCAATCTGTCAGTGATCGATGTCGACACCGCATCGGTTCAAGCATTGGCTGAATTGGCGGCAAGGAGCATGTCGCTGAACTGCACCATTCAGGATGGCATGCTCTGGCTGGCCAGCCCCGAGCAGTCGGTGGAAGTGACACTCAGCGAACGCCAGCGAGCGAAATGAAGCGGAGCCCGCCCCGCCGGCTCCATCCATGGCCAACGGCTCAATAGAGACGCAGACCGACGCGCGTAACCTTGTTGCCTTCCATTTCGCCAACCACCCAGTGTATGCCGTGCCAGTCCACGTCATCCCCTACGACCGGGTGACCACCAACTCTCAGGGAGACGAACTCCCCCAGGGTCATGTCACTTTCCCCAGGGCTCAGGGTCAAGCCATAGACGCCTGCGATATCACGCATCAACGCCTCACCGTCGAAAGTGAAGGTGCCGAAGAAGGCACGCTCCTGCTTGAGCTTGGCATCCCCACTGAAGAGTCGATTCAGCGCAGGCAGATCATCGCTGCGTCCGATCACGCAAATGACATCGCCCAGCTTCAACCGGGTACTGCCCTTGGGGTGGAGCATGGCATGCTGGCGAAACAGCGCCGATATGACGGCGCCTGATGGAAAGCGCAGTAGCCGTATTGGTACATCGTCAAGATCCCGATTGTCGACCTGATAGACGAACATTTCGTAGTCGTTCTCAGGCAGGATGCCCAGCGGCCCACGGTGGTTGGGCGTCACCCCCACCGGAATTTCCACGCGCATCCAGCGTGCCATGAACGGCAGCGTTCCCCCCTGTATGAGCAGTGACATCAATACCACGGCAAAGGCGACGTTGAAGTAGAGCCCTGCGTTCTCGACCCCGCCGATTACCGGAAAAATCGCCAGCACGATGGGTACGGCTCCTCGTAGCCCCACCCAGGAGATGAAGCCGATTTCTCGCCATCGGAACTTGAAAAAGGGCTTGATGGTAACCAGCACCGCCAGAGGCCGAGCCACGAAAATCAATGCAAGGGCTACCAGTGATGCAGGTAACGCATACTCCAGAAGACCGCTGGGACTGACCAGCAAGCCAAGAATGAGGAACAGCCCAATCTGACTCAGCCAGGCAAGGCCGTCATGTACGGGAAGAATGAAATTGAGATGCCGTCCCGGTTGGTTGCCAATCATGAGACCAGTCAGGTAAATCGCCAGGAAGCCACTGCCTCCCAGGATGCTCGTCAGGCCAAAGACGAAAAAGCCCAACGCCAGTGCCAGCAAGGCGTAAAGGCCCGGCGCCAGATCCAGCCAGCGCAACAGCTTGCCACTCAACCAACCGGCGGCAAGGCCAATCAGCACCGCCAAGCCAAATTGAGTGACAAGGAACAGCAGAGTGGAAGACACGCCTCGAATATCACCGACCAGCACTTCAACCAGTAGCAGCGTCAAGAAGATCGCCATGGGATCGTTGGTGCCGGACTCGATTTCCAGAGTAGCACTGACACGTTCGTTGAGATGGACGCCCCGCCCGCTGAGCATCGAGAAGACGGCGGCCGCATCGGTGGAGCCCACGATGGCTCCCACCAACAGGCCCTGGACGAGAGTAAGACCGAACACCCACATGGCAATAAGACCAACCAGGGCGCTGGTAACGAACACACCGAGCGTCGCCAGTGACAAGGCCGGCTTGAATGCGACCCGGAAGGTCTTGAGGCGTGTGCGAAGCCCACCGTCCAGCAGGATCATGGCCAGCGCAAGGTGACCGATAACAAAGGCCAGGGAGTAATCATCGAACCGGATGCCCAGCACCCCCTCCTCGCCTGCCAGCATCCCCAACCCCAGAAAGATCAGTAACAGGGGCAGCCCCACCATGGAGGAGAGGCGGCTGGCCAGCACGCTGAGAGCGATTAGAAAACCGCTCAACAGGAAAAGGGTATTGATGGTGTCCATACAAGTCTCAAGGCGCGGAGCCCATCATTATGACATGCCAGGGAAGGATGAGCAGCGGACGTCGTCGCTGGCCTTCGACCATTCGGCAAGGCTAAACTGGCGCTTCACCGATTGACCGCTACCGCCGCTGGAGACGCACCCATCTCATGGCTAAACCCTATCGATGGTTCGCATTACGCGTTCTGGCCCCACTGGTCGTGTCGCTGAGCCTCACACCGCTCCCTCTTATTGCCGATTCGTCATCGCCGCCCTCTGCCGCCCTGGATGCTCCTCCATTGTCACTGGAAACCGAGGTAACGATTCCTCCATCGGCTTTCTACCGGGCTGAAGCCTTGGCCCAGGATCAGCAGCCGCCGCAGCTCCAGCTACCGCCGCTCATCGAAGGACCTTCTTTCATAGAGTTGTTCCTGCCAAAGACGCCCGCGTCTATCGAAGAAGCAGAAGATGCCGAGATACCCTCCGTCACCAGCACGCCGGCCGAACCGATCGTACCACCACCACTGATCTCCCTGGAGATTACCCTGGATTGGTACCTCAACCTGCAGCATGCCGCCCTGCTGGTAGCACGTGAAAAGGGTATGTTCCTTCGCAGGGGGTTGGATGTGACCCTGGTCAGCCCAGCGGACCCCAATGTCCCGGCCAAGCTGTTGGCGGCCGGCAGAACCGACTTGGCGCTGGGACGGCAACCGCAGCTGCACTTGCTGGCCAACAAGGGGCAGCCCCTGGTTCGTGTTGCCACCCTCATCGGAACCCCAATGGCAGGACTGTTGCTGCGTGCCCCCCTGGTCGGCGACAACGGTGAACTCAGCCTGGAAGGTATACACCTTGGTTATACCGATCTCGACGGGCGCGATATCCTGCTCTCACGGCTATTGGCCAACGTGCTGACGCTGGAGAAAGGGCTGGACCTGGTGGACGCACGGGACGTCCACTACTCGGCGCGGGACACCATCAGGGAGGGCGTTGTCGATGGTGTGATGATCAACCACCGCTTCCTGCTGCCT
This sequence comes from Halomonas chromatireducens, assembly GCF_001545155.1. Lineage (NCBI taxonomy): Bacteria > Pseudomonadati > Pseudomonadota > Gammaproteobacteria > Oceanospirillales > Halomonadaceae > Halomonas > Halomonas chromatireducens. Next base: position 2,245,184 of record NZ_CP014226.1, read on the forward strand.
CGACAACTTCTGGATGAGGGGGTCGCTTCCCATTTCCTGAGCGTCGAAGAGCATGGTATCCCCAGTCATGACGGACTGATCCTGATGGCCAACCGGGACAAGCTGAACGGCAACAAGCGTGAGGCCATCCGCTCGCTTATTTCGGCCATAGAAGAGGCCACCCTCTGGATATTCAACCATCCGGAGCGAGCCTGGGAACTGCTGGCAACGGCAGAGCCGGCGCTGGACGACCCGGCTACCCGTGAGGCCTGGGAACTGATATATCCACGCCTGTCGCTCCAACCAGCCGCCGTTGACCAGGGGCGCTACTATCGCTTCGAACAATACCTGCTCAATGCGGGTGTGTTCGATACAACCACCCCCCTTGAGCGACTCGCCATCGACCTCGGCGCTCCCAATCCTTGAGCCCTACTCCGCGATAGGATTCAAGCCTCCTGGGCATCGAGGAAGGCGCTCACCGCCGACTGAAAAGCCTCGGGCTGCTCGGCATGTAGCCAGTGCCCCGCTTCATCCAGGGTCTTGATCTCGGCTCGGGGCAAGACGCCTCGCAGCACCGGCAGCATCGCATCCGTCACGTAGTCGGATTTCCCCCCGCGTATCACCAGCGTCGGCCCATCAAAGGCACCGTGCCCTGCCGGCGCCTGCATGATGTCATCGTAGCCGGCCATGATCTCGTCTAGGCCGATACGCAGCTCGAGGTTGCCGGTGTTGCCTCGCTGAAGGTTAGTCGCCAGGAATAGACGGGTGGTGCGCTCCTCGACGTGCTCGGCCAACAACTCATCGGCCTCACGACGGTTGCCGGGCTTGCCCTCCTCCAGGCGACGAAGGCCAGCAAATACCGCGCTGTGTCCATGGCTATAGGCCTGAGGAGCGATATCGGCAACGATCAGGGATGCGACGCGTTGCGGAGCCAGCCGTGCGAGCGTAATAACCACCTTGCCGCCCATGGAGTGTCCCAGCAGGTGGGCACGCTCGATGTTGAGCCGATCCATCAGAGCCAGCAGATCCTGCGCCATCGCTGTGTAGCTCATCCCCTGGACATGGGGGGATCGGCCATGGTTGCGAAGGTCCACGGACACGACTCGCCGGTACTCTTGCCACTGCTTGACGTGGCTACGCCAATTGTCGGCGCTTCCCAGTAGTCCATGCACAACGAACAGCGGCGTACCTTCGCCACCGGTGTCCAGGTAGTTGATTTCGACAGTCATCGGGCCTCCAGTGCCAGGTTCAAGTCAGGCACGCTGCGGCGCCAGGTCCTGCTGGCCAGTTAGGGTGACCAGCCGTCGACCAAGCCAGGCCAGCAGCACCCCGTAAAGCGGAAGGAAGAACAGCAGGCTGATGCCAAGCTTGATCACATAGTCCACTGTAGCGATCTCGACCCAGTTGGCTGCCATGAAGGGGTCGGGGCTACGGTAGAAAGCCGAAGCGAAGAAAACCGCGGTATCGGCCAGGTTGCCAAAGACGGTCGATATTGCAGGCGCAATCCACCAGGATTTCAGCCCGCGAAGCCGATCGAAAACCTGGACGTCGAGCAGTTGGCCCAGCACGTAGGCCAGGAAGCTCGCCAGTGCTATCCGTGCCACGAAAAGATTCCACTCGCCCAAGGCCTCCATTCCGGCGAAGCCGCCCCGCGGAAAAACCACCGATATCACATAGGAGATCAACAGTGCCGGCAACATCACTCGCATGACGATGGCACGTGCCGCCTCCTTGCCGAAGAGCCGCACAGTCAGGTCTGTGGCCAGGAAAATGAAGGGAAAGCTGAAGGCCCCCCAGGTGGTATGAAACCCGAACAGAGTGAACGGAAGCTGAACCAGGTAGTTGCTGGCGGCGATGATCAATATATGAAACGTTACCAGCAGAAATAGGCAGCGGCGGTACTGAACTTCGTTCAACACGAACATCGGTTGGTCCTTTTTGACGATCCCGCCAAACGGAATCGTGTCGTTACAGAGCGAGGGGTGAGGGAACCCTCGGAAAGTCGCGGATTATACGTAGGATGGAGGTCAGTGGCCAATAAACCAGTCACCCAACGCGACGACGCCACCCGCTGGGTGGCGTCGTGCAACTCCCGGGCAAAAAGGCTCAGGAAGGATGGCTCAGACCTGGCGTGCCTCATGGGCGGCGCCCACCGAACGATCCTTCATTGCATCGTGGACGTCTTGCAGGCTGGCCGGATCGTCAATGGTCGAGGGAACGCCGTACTCTTTTCCATCCGCAATATTGCGCAGCAGCTTGCGCAGTATCTTGCCGGAGCGCGTCTTGGGCAGGCGGTTGACCACCAAGACCTGCTTGAAGCAGGCAATGGGCCCGATCTTCTCGCGCACCAGGGCAATCAGTTCATTTTCCAGCGCCAGCTCATCTCCCTCGAAGCCATCCTTGGGGATTACAAGCCCCACTGGCACCTGCCCCTTGAGTGAATCATGGATACCGATCACTGCGCATTCGGCGACGGCCTTATGGGCGCCCACGACCTCTTCCATCTCGCCGGTGGACAGGCGATGTCCGGCGATATTGATGACGTCATCGGTACGGCCCATGATGAACAGGTAGCCATCTTCATCGAAGTAGCCACCGTCACCAGTCAGATAGAAACCAGGAAATGCGGCCATGTAGGCACTATGAAACCGCTGAGGATCTCCCCATACACCCACCAGGCAGCCAGGGGGCATGGGCTGCTTGATAACGACGCTGCCCTGCTCCATCGGCTTGGCCTGCTCACCCTCCCGGTCGAGAACCTGCACATCGAAACCGGGAACCGGCACCGTGGCGCTACCTGCCTTTGTCGGCATCGGGTCAAGGCCATGCAGGTTGGCGGCGATGGGCCAACCGGTCTCTGTCTGCCACCAGTGGTCGATCACGGGAACGTCAAGTAGGTCGTCAAGCCAATGGAACGTCGGAGGATCCAGCCGTTCCCCGGCCAGAAACAGCGCCTTCAGGCAGGAAATGTCGTACTGAGCCAAGAGCTTGCCATCAGGGTCCTCCTTCTTGATAGCACGAAAGGCAGTGGGAGCCGTAAAGAAGCTCTTCACGCCATACTCGCTGATCAACCGCCAGAAGGCGCCGGCATCCGGAGTCTTAACCGGCTTGCCTTCGTAAACTACGGTGGTACAGCCTCGCAGCAGCGGGGCGTAGACGATATAAGAGTGCCCCACCACCCAGCCCACGTCCGAGGCGGAAAAGAAAACCTCACCGGGAGCCACGTCGTAAATCGCTTCCATGGAGTAGTGGAGTGCAACGGCATAGCCACCGGTGTCGCGCACCACACCCTTGGGTTTTCCAGTGGTGCCGGATGTGTACAGTACATATAGCGGGTCGCTGCCCTTGACCGGTACACACTCGGCCGGCTCGGCTTTCGCCATCAATTCAGCCCAGTCGTGATCGTTGTCGCCAAGCTCGGCTTGCTGCTGCTCGCGCTGAAGTATCACGCAGGCATCCGGTTTATGCTGGCTCTGCCCGATGGCAGCATCGATGATCGGCTTGTAGGAAATGACACGGTCTATCTCGATGCCGCAGGAGGCAGCCACGACGACCTTGGGCTGGGCATCGTCGATGCGTACCGCCAGCTCATGGGGCGCGAAACCACCGAAGACAACGGAGTGGACTGCTCCCAGCCGCGCGCAGGCATACATTGCCATGAGGGCCTCGGGCACCATGGGCATATAGATGACCACCCGGTCCCCTTTTTCGACGCCTAGCGCTCTCAGGGCCCCGGCGAATAGCGCCACCTGGTCACGCATCTCTCGGTAGGTCACCGTACGCTTGCTCTCGGTAACCGGCGAGTCCCATAGCACCGCCGGTTGCTCGCCACGCCCCTGGTCCACATGGTGGTCCAGCGCGGCATGACAGATGTTCAGCTCACCGTCGACGAACCAGCGTGCATGCTGCTGGTCATCATAGCTGAGAACGGTCTTGGGCGTTGTAAACCAGGGAATGCGGCGAGCCTGCTCGGCCCAGAAGGCTTCAGGCTGTTCGATGGAGCGGTTGAATTCGTTGGTATAGGTGGTCATGAGCGTCCTGTCCGACACGAAGTTGCCTAGGATTGTTGACACTCTAGAGAATTTCTCAGGAATTTCCTTCATACCATCGGCTAATCAAGCCCCAAGCAGCGGTCGAACCGCCCTCATTGTTGACAATAACGACGCATTTACCCGACCTGTATCAATTTTCCGTTGACTCGACGTTTGACAGTTGATGGGCCACTATCAATGATAACTAAATGAGCAATGCCATAAACCACGAAGGGCACTGTCACACCCCTGCCTCCTGCCACAGCCTGCAGTAAGGCTGTTGTCGCAGCCGAGGTAGCCGCCAGAAGCAGCTAGCCTCGGCCTGCATTGCAGCCGGGCAGCCAAACCGGGGAGATCGACATGAGCACCTCGCATAGCAACGCATCCCGCCTGCTCGAAGCCGGCGATGTCGCCATCGACCAGGCCACTGCCCTTCTGAAGGCGCTGGCCAACGACAATCGACTACGCATTCTATGCCTGCTGGATGACTCGGAACTGTCTGTGACCGAGCTCAATCAGCGTCTAGCACTGAGTCAATCAGCCTTGTCGCAACACCTCGCCATCCTGCGCAGGGAGGGGCTGGTGACGACACGCAGAGCCTCACAGACTATCTACTACTCCCTGCAGGGTGAACAAGCCAAAGGGTTGATCGAGACACTGGTCAGGTTGCAGGAGCCATGACAGGCAATAAGGGGATCAGCGTTTCTCCCAGCGGCCAGCATCGAGCCGCTCCATAACCCGGTCGATGCCACCCTCGATCCCCTTCGATACGGCCATGCCGAGCCGTTCACCCATGGGATTGCGCGCTTCCAGCCGCATGCTGATGACTCGCGCCTCTTCCATGCGTGACAGCAAGTATGCCTCGCTGGTGCCCAAGGCATCGACTAGCCCCATATCGAGCGCATCCCGGCCATACCATGTCTCGCCGGTTGCAACCGCCTCGATATCCAGCCTTGGGCGACGCTCGGCAACATGCGACTTGAATAGGTGATGGATGTTTTCCAGGTCCGCCTTGAACTTCTGCCTGCCCTCTTCGGTATTCTCACCGAAGACCGTGAGGGTTCGCTTGTACTCGCCGGCGGTTAGCAGCTCGACATCGATATCGTGCCGCTTGAGGAGCCGATGGAGGTTCGGCAGCTGCGCTACCACGCCGATGGAGCCCAGGACCGCAAAAGGCGCTGCGCGAAGCTGGTCGGCAGCACAGGCCATGAGGTATCCCCCGCTGGCAGCCACCTTGTCGACACAGACCGTCGTTGTCAGGCCTGCCTCACGTAGCCGATCCATCTGGGCCGCGGCAAGGCCATAGGCATGCACCAGTCCGCCGGGTGATTCAAGGCGAACCACCACTTCATCCCCTTGTGTTGCGGCTGCCATGACCGCCGATATCTCTTCGGCGAACTTTCCCACTCCAGATGCCTTTATATCGCCACGAAAATCCAGCACCCAGACGGTCTGACGGGGCTTGCCCGGCTCCTTGCGTCCTTGCCGGCCTTCCGTCTTGTCCTCACGTCGAAATCCCTTGAGTAGTCGCTTGCGAGCGCCCGGCTCACTGGCAGCGAGAGCCAGCCGTCTCCGCCGGTACTCATGTCGCCGGTTGAGCTCCTCGATACGCAGACGCAAGCGGTCGCCTCCTTCGCTCCTGGCTCGGGCCACAATGACCACCACAACCCCCACCAATAGCAGCAGAATCGTCACTTGGGCCGTGAAGCGCCCGATATCAAGCAGCCACTCGTTCACGTTACTCTCTCCGCTTACTGATTGAGCGATTAATACTGACGCCGCCTGCCCCAAGGTACAATGGCCTTGATTAAAACATTCGTTTGAAATACTCTCGCAAGTAGTACCTCACTCCTCCCTTGACTGCTACGACAGAGGAAGCTCTCGCATGTCCAGCAACACTTTCGATAAACTACAAGATCGTTTCGACCCTCAGGCCGCAAAAGGCATGAATGACATTTTCCAGTTTCACTTCAGCGACAATGGCAGCCACTATCTGGTCATCAAGGATGGCAGCCTGGCCATTGAAGAGGGCGAGCACGATGATCCCTCGGTCAGCCTAAGCATGAGCACCGATACCCTGAAGGGTGTTATGAATGGCGAGATCAACGGCATGACCGCCTTCATGACAGGTAAGCTCAAGGCAACCGGTAATGTCATGCTGGCAACCAAGCTGACGAGCCTCTTCCCGTCACGCTGATACGGCGCAGCAACGAGACACCCACGCGGGCCGCCATATGGCGGCCCGCGCGATTTTTATCGAAGACTGCCCTTCACCTCGGCGAGATGCGTCTCGATCAGGGCTCGTGAGATGGAATAGGGTGGCGGCAGCTGAGGTAGGCGCTCGGGCATGAACCAGGCGGCATCGGCTATCTCGACACCATCAATTCGTATACGCCTGGTAGCGGCTTCTGCGAAGAAACCCAGCATCAACGCATGGGGAAACGGCCAGGCCTGGCTGCGGTAGTAGCGTATTCGTCCCACCGTGAGCCCCACCTCCTCGTATATCTCACGACGAACAGCCTCCTCGGCCGACTCGCCAGGCTCGATGAAGCCAGCCAGCGTAGAGAAACGTCCCGCAGGAAACCGAGGGCTCCTCGCCAGTAGCATGGCATCGCCATGTGTCACCAGCGTAATGATGCAAGGGGAAATTCTGGGATAGTTACGCAGCCCACAGGACTGGCAGTGCATGGCAAACTCGGAATCCAGCTGTGACGCTCCGGCTCCGCAGCGGCCGCAGAACCGATGATCGCGAAGCCAGGAAGACACCTGAAGAGCCGTGGAGAGCAGCGGGAACCAGGACTCGGGCAGCCTGGCCAACCACTGCCTGCCATCCGGCCAACTCTCGTCACCCTGTCCTTCCACTGACAGGGCCACTGGGTCGTCGTGCCAGTAGCATAGCGGCTGCATGGTCGCCGTCCACTCCTGTGCCGGCTGCAGGGGAGATCCATCCGGTCCCGGCGCGATACGGCCAGAGCCAATCCGGATGACCCGACCACCAACCTCACCGAAGGGAAGGTCGCGGCGCAGCATCAGCTCGACTTTTCTGCGAGATCACGTGCCGAGGCAAGCTCATCCCAGTGGCAAGAGCCAGCAGCCTGACGGATCTGCTCGAGCTTGGCCTGATGGGCGACCAACTCCTCCGCGCCAGGGCGCAGAACGCTCAGGCTGGCCGTCGATGACAAACGCCGAATCGACAACCCCCCGGCCATGGCGTCATCGGCACGTCGCTCTTCGGCATCCAGTGTCAGGGCCGTCTGGCCGCCGGTCATGGCGAGGTAGACCTCGGCCAGGATCTCGGCATCCAGCAGGGCCCCGTGGAGTACACGGCGGCCGTTGTCGATCTCGTAGCGCTTGCATAGCGCATCGAGGTTGTTGCGCTGCCCTGGGTGACGGTCACGAGCCAGACGCAGAGTGTCCAGAATGGAGCAGTGCTCAGCAACCGGGCCAAGGCGTGGCTCAGGGCGCTGGGCGTGCAGCATCATCAGTTCGTGATCGATGAAGCCCACATCGAAGGCCGCGTTATGAATCACCAGTTCGGCACCGACGATGAAGTCCCAGAACGCATCGGCTATCTCGGCGAATACCGGCTTGTCGTCCAGGTCGTCGTTGGTGATGCCATGGACCGCGATGGCTTCGGCCTCGATTTCGCGCTGCGGATTGATGTATTGATGGTAGGTCTGTCCGGTAAGGCGGCGGTTCACCAGCTCCACGGCACCGATCTCTATCAGCCGGTGCCCTTCCTTGGGGTCGATACCGGTTGTTTCCGTATCCAGTACAATCTGACGCATGACACATGACTCACGATGATTTGATGACGACGCCTGGTTTGGCGCGATGGGCATCGATGGCGGCATTGGCCAGCGCATCGGCACGCTCATTACCCGGATGACCGCTATGACCCTTCACCCAGTGCCACTGCACCTGATGCCGGCTGGCCTCCTCCAATAGCTCTCGCCACAGCTCAGCGTTCTTGACCGGCTGTCGGCTGGCTGTCTTCCAGCCACGCTTCATCCAGCCATGGATCCACTCGGTAATCCCCTTTCGCAGGTATTCGGAGTCAGTCCAGAGATCAACCCGGCATGGCTGCTTGAGCTCACGCAGCGACATGATGGCCGCCATCAGCTCCATGCGATTGTTGGTGGTATCGGCTTCGAAACCATTGAGGGTCTTTTCGTGCCTGCCACTGGACAGCACCGCTCCCCAGCCGCCCGGCCCCGGATTTCCTCGGCATGCCCCATCGGTATAGATGGTGACACTGGGTAACGGCTTGGCTTGATCGGAATCACTCAACCTCGGTGGTCCTTCTGCTCGGTTCTTCTACTGCGGGACGCCCGACTCGGGATGCATGGCCCAGGGAACTGCCACCCAACGCGCCACCGAGGCGAAGACGGGGGCGCTGAACCTGAGCCAGCTTCGTGCGGCGACGGGCGCGAATGATATAGCTGTCCCCCAACGGCACGTTATGACGTCGCCCCAGGGTCTCCAGGGCGGCGTTACCCGGCATGCTGCCAGGGAGGTGAAAGCCACAGTAGTCTACCCGTTCGATTCGGAAATCCACAAATGCCAGCCAATCGCGCAGCTTGGCCGGTGTTCGCCACTGCCCTCGCCACGGTAGTCGACGCCGTCGGCCCGGCGAGAGTCGCGATAGCCCAGCTACACCAAGTGGCGCCCAGCCGAAAATGATCAGACAGCCATCGTCGCTGGTAACCCTTGCAGTCTCTTGCAAGAGACGATGGGGGTTAGGCACGATTTCCAGCAGATGGTGGATGATAACCAGCTGCAGACTTTCGTCTGGCAGTGCCAGCGCATCAGGGGGGCAGACCAGGGTCGAAGGCTGCTCGGCCAGTTCCACGGTCGGCGCCCAGCGCATGCTGTGGTGAATGGGTGACATATCGGTAAGGGTGGGCCCCATTCCCAGCTCAAGGCTATGGAGCCCATGCAGTCGCTCACAGACAGGCCCCAGGCACGCCCGCTCGGCTCGCCAGTGGGCAACCCCATCGGGACTCGACCAATAGCGGCGCCCTTCTCGAAACAGTTGAGCCAGCGCCAGCAGGTCCTGTGAATTTGACATTGGCTACAACACCCTCCATTATCACCGGTTTTGCGGGCAATTTACAGCAAAATGGCAGTGTTTGGCCGCCATGCAATGGCTTCCGGCTATCGCTTGCATCGCTGCCCTGCGCATCGAAATGATGCGTATACGTTGATTAGAGCGGCTTGCAAGAACGTAGTCCTGTACCCTGCAACACCACCGGTTGACGACGCGACGAGGACGTTAGGCCTATGCTGAGCGTGACACCGATTCCCGCTTTTGGCGACAACTATATATGGCTAATGCGCCAGGACACGAGCCCCGATGTCTGCATAGTGGACCCCGGCGATGCCGCTCCAGTCATTAAGATACTGGAGCGGGACAAGCTGAATCTCACCAGCGTTCTCATCACTCATCACCACCATGACCATGTCGGCGGCCTTGCGGAACTCATCGAGCGCTACTCTCCCCATGTCATCGGTCCACAGAACCCCCAGATAGCAGGCATTGACGAACGGGTAGGCCAGGGTGACACCTGCCGCGTCATGGGGCGCCTGTTTGAGGCCATGGAAGTACCGGGGCATACCCTGGATCATATCGCCTTCTTCACGGCTGGTATTCCCCCCCTGCTGTTCTGTGGCGACACCCTTTTCTCGGCAGGGTGCGGTCGCCTCTTCGAAGGCTCACCGGAACAGATGCACAACTCCCTGCAAGCTCTCGCCAGCTTGCCCGACGACACCCTGGTCTTCGCCGCCCACGAATATACTCAAGCCAATCTGGATTTCGCCAGCGCCGCGGACCCGAACAACCCCGACGTCGCTACGGCACTCAAGGAAACCCAGCGAGCGCGTGCTCTCGATCGCCCCACCCTGCCCAGCAACCTGGGGCGCGAGAGAAGGATCAACCCTTTCCTGCGTTGCGCCGACCCGGCAGTCCGCGCAGCCGCCTCGCAGCACGGCGATACCGATACCGACCAGGCCACTTTCGCGACCCTGCGGGCCTGGAAAGACAGTTTCTGAATTCGACGCATCCCATGGAAGCCTGGCGGCCTACCGTCATGCCGCCCTAGCGACCTGAAGGAGAACGCATGACATACCTTACCGCTCGACGAAAGGCAATCGGCCTCGCCAGCAGCCTTGCCCTGCTGGGAGCATTGGCTGTCGGCGCACAGAGTCAGGCTGCTCCCCACCCCGGAGCCAGCAATACCTATACGACTGTCCATTTCTGGAACGATCTCCAGCTTGAGTTCCTTCCCGGCGACACCTGGGAGCGGTTGCGCGACAACCTTCAATGGCTTGATCGCAGCCATGATGCGCGCGTCCAGCACTGGATCGAATACTATCGCGCCAACCCGTCCAACGTGGTCTCGATCATCGAGCGGGCCCGACCCTGGATGGCCTGGATCAGCGAGAAAGTGGAGACCCGCGGCCTGCCGGGCGAAATCGCGCTGATCCCCTTCGTGGAGAGCTCCTTCGACCCCACGGCGCGCAGTCATCGCGGCGCCGCCGGGCTTTGGCAATTCATGCCCGGCACAGGCGACGCCCTGGGCCTGAGCCGGCGCAATGGCTACGATGGTCGTCTCGATGTCGTGGCCTCGACCGAGGCTGCCCTGGATTACATCGAGCTGCAGGCGGAACAGTGGTATGAGGGTGACCTCGAGCTCTCCCTCGCTGCCTACAATGCCGGTGCCGGGACCGTGAACCGGGCACGACACGCTGCCGGCGCCCGTGGAGAGCCTACGGACTACTGGCACCTGCAGCTGCCCAACGAAACCATGAACTATCTGCCAAAGCTCAATGCCATTGCGGCCATCATTGCCGACCCCGAGGCCCACGGCATCGACTTGCCGGAAATCGACGACGCGCCGGCCTTTGCCAAGATAACGGTGGAGACACCGATCAACCTCGGCCAACTGGCCACCATGTCTGGCGTGGACCGAGACGATCTCTCGGCTCTCAATCCCGGCCTGACCAATGGTAGCGCGCACCCCGCCACGGCTGACGTCATTCTGGTGCCAGTCGAGCATGAAGAAACCGTCCTGGCCCATCTTTCGACTCCAGCAACGCCGAGTACCGGGGCGCAGCAGCATGTGGTCACACGAGGCGACAGCCTTTCGTCGATCGCCGCCCTGCATGGCAGCAGCGTGGAAGAGATCCGCCAGCATAACGGACTCAACGGCGACTTGATTCATGAAGGTCAACGCCTGGATATTCCGCGACGCAGCCTTGCCGCTCGTTGACTCCTGGCCTCATGAAATTCGATGGGATAGGTTTACAAGCAACGGAAGGACTGACACCTTAAGGCGGCACCCCTCCTGCCGGGGCATGTTTCAGCAAGGATGTCATCGATGCGGTTCGTTTTACGTTGCCTCTTCCTAACTGCTCTGGCCTCGGGCTGGGTTTCGTCGACACTGGCGGGCGAGCACGCCACCATACCCACGGTGCACGGCCTTGCGCTCTATGATGAGCCGGCCCTGGATGCTGACTTTGCCTATTTCCCCTACGTCAATCCGGATGCTCCCAAGGGGGGCAGCCTGATCCGTGCGGCCGTAGGCAGCAGTTTCGACTCGACCAATCCGTTCATTATCCGCGGCACACCCGGCATCGGTATCGGCGAGATCTATGACACCCTGCTGGTGGAAAACGTCGATGAACCTTTCAGTGTCTACGGCCTGCTGGCCGAAGGCATACGCCTTGACCCCGACCGTTTCTGGATAGAGTTCGACCTTCGTCCCGAGGCACGCTTCCATGACGGCGAGCCCGTCACCTCCGAGGACGTGGTCTTCAGCTTCAATCTGCTGGTGGAGGAAGGCAACCCGTTCTATCGAGGCTACTACGCCGATGTGGAGAGTGTCGAAGCGTTGAACCGCCATACCGTCCGCTTCGAGTTCGCCACCAACCACTCCCGCGAGCTGCCCTTGATCGTGGGCCAGCTGCCGATCCTGCCAAAGCACTACTGGGAAGAGCGGGACTTCACTGCGCCGACCCTGGCACGCCATCCCGGCTCCGGCCCCTATCGCCTCGCCGAGGTGGAACCCGGCCGGCGCATTGTCTATCAAAGGGTGACGGATTACTGGGGCGCCGAGCTGCCCGTCAATCGCGGACGCCACAATATCGACCGACTGATCTACGACTATTATCGCGATCGCGATATCGCCTGGGAGGCCTTCAAGGCCGGCGTCATGGACTATCGCACCGATGCCCGTGCCGCCACCTGGGCCATCGGTTACGACTTTCCCGCCTACAACGACGGCCTGGTGAAACGGATTACCGTACCGGACGGGCAGCCGTCACGCATGCAGGCTTTTGTCTTCAACCTGCGAGAGGAAAAATTCCAGGACGTCCGCGTGCGCGAGGCGCTCAATCTCACCTTCGACTTCCCCTGGCTTAATGCCAATCTATTCTACGACTCCTACAGCCGGACAGAGAGCTACTTCCAGAACTCCGAGATGGCCGCCGAGGGGCTGCCGAGCGAGGCGGAACTCGCCCTGCTCGAGCCGCATCGTGACGACTTGCCCGAGCGGGTCTTCGACAGCGAGCTGCCCATCGACCATCCCACCGAGCTACGTGAACGCCTGCGCCTAGCCTACGAGCTGCTGCTGGAGGCGGGCTACGAATTTCGGGGTGGGGTCCTGGTGGATGGCGATAGCGGCCGCCCGCTGTCCGTCGAGGTCATGCTGTTCGACAGCGGCCTGGAGCGGGTCGTGCAGCCCATGCTGCGCAACATGTCACGCCTCGGCATACAGGGCAGCCTGCGCATCGTCGATATCAACCAGTACCTCAACCGCCTGAGAAGCTTTGACTTCGAGATCATCACCGGGCAGTTTCCCCAGTCCAACAACCCCGGCAACGAACAGCGCGAATTCTGGACGAGCGACTTCGCCGAGAGCCCTCAGAGCCGTAACCTGATGGGGCTGCAGAGCCCCGTGGTCGATGAGCTGGTGGAGCGTCTGATACGGGCCGACAGCCGGAGCGAACTCAACACCGCCGCCCGCGCCCTGGACCGGGTGCTGCTGTGGAACTTCATTACCATCCCCCACTACCATTCCGGCGAGACGCGAATTGCCGTCTGGGACAAGTTCGGCTACCCCGAGCCCTTCCCCAAGTACGGCTTCGACCTCTCGGCCTGGTGGGTCGACAGCGAACGGGAAGACGAAATCAACCGACGTCTTCGCCGTCGATAAGCCGTGCGGATACTCAGAGTCACTGCTGCTTTCATAAGGATGACCCCATCGTGAGCCGCTACATCCTGCGCCGACTGCTGCTGATGATCCCGACCCTGATCGGGATCATGCTGCTCAATTTCATTATCGTGCAGGCCGCCCCGGGCGGGCCCATAGACCAGATGATGGCGCGGTTCGAGGGTATGGACGCGATGGCCAGCACCCGGCTGGATGCTGGCGGCGGCGACGTCGTGGTGCGGGACGAATCACGCGGCGCTCGCGGCGTGGACCCACGCTTCATCGAACAGCTCGAACAGCAGTTCGGTTTTGACCAGCCCGCCCATATCCGCTTCCTGGGGATGATGCGCGACTATGCCACCTTCGACTTCGGCAACAGTTTCTTCCGCGATCGACCGGTCGTCGAACTGATGATAGAGCGATTGCCGGTGTCGATTTCCCTCGGCCTCTGGACCACGCTGCTGGTCTACCTGATATCGATTCCGCTGGGCATTCGCAAGGCACTGCATCATGGCTCACGGTTCGACGTCTGGACCTCGGGGCTGGTCATCGTGGGCTACGCCATCCCCGGCTTTCTGTTTGCCATCCTGCTCATCGTACTGTTTGCAGGGGGCAGCTACTGGGACTTCTTTCCCCTGCGCGGCCTCACTTCGCCGGATTTCCATGAGCTCTCAACCTGGGGCAAGATCAAGGATTACTTCTGGCACATCACCCTGCCGGTAGTGGCCATGACGGTCGGCAGCTTCGCCACCCTGACCATGCTGACCAAGAACAGCTTCCTCGACGAGATCCACAAGCAGTATGTGCTGACCGCCCGAGCCAAGGGCGCCAGTGACCGTCGCACGCTCTATGGCCATGTGTTCCGCAACGCCATGCTGATCATCATCGCCGGCATGCCCGGCGCGCTGATCACGATCTTCTTCACCGGATCGCTGTTGATCGAGGTGATCTTCTCTCTGGAAGGGTTAGGTCTCCTGGGGTTCGAGGCGGTGATGCAGCGCGACTACCCGGTGATCTTCGGCACGCTGTTCCTCTATACCCTGATCGGGCTGGTCCTCAAGCTGGTTTCCGATCTCACCTATGTCTGGGTGGATCCACGTATCGATTTCGAGACCCGGGAGTCCTGAGCCAATGACCCTTGCGTTCACCTCCAAGCTCTCCCCCATCACCCGGCGACGCATCAGCGTCTTTCGTCAGAACCGGCGGGCCCGGGTGTCGCTGTGGATCTTTTTGGTGCTGTTTGGCCTCAGCCTTCTCGCCGAGCTGATCGCCAACGACAAGCCCATCGTGATGCAGTTCGATGGGCAGTGGTATACCCCCCTGCTGGTGGATTACCCCGAAACCGAGTTCGGCGGGTTCCTGCCGACACGCACCGACTACCACGACCCGTTCATACAAGCGCAGATCGAGGATCACGGCTGGGCGCTCTGGCCACCGATCCCGTTCTCCTACCAGACCCTGGACATGCAGATGATGCGCCCCTCGCCATCCCCCCCCGACAGGCGGCATTGGCTGGGTACCGATGACCAGGGACGCGATGTCCTGGCCCGGGTCATCTATGGCTTTCGTTTGTCGGTGTTCTTCGCCCTAGTGCTGACTGCCGGCTCCCTGGTGATGGGCGTGCTCATCGGCGGCATACAGGGGTATTTTGGTGGCAAGACCGACCTGGTCGGCCAACGCCTGACAGAGATCTGGTCGGGGCTGCCGGTACTGTTTCTCCTGATCATCCTGGCCAGCCTGGTGCAGCCCGGCTTCTGGTGGCTGCTGGGCATCATGCTGCTCTTCTCCTGGCTGGGACTGGTGGACGTGGTACGCGCCGAATTCCTGCGGGCACGCAACCTGGAGTATGTGCGTGCCGCCAAGGCCATGGGCCTACCCTCGCGTCTGATCATGTGGCGTCACGTCCTGCCCAACGCCATGGTAGCGACACTGACCTTCATTCCCTTCCTGTTCACCGGTGCCATCACCACATTGACCGCTCTGGATTTCCTCGGCTTCGGCCTGCCGCCCGGCGCGCCGTCACTGGGGGAACTGGTAGCCCAGGGCAAGAACAACCTGCACGCACCATGGCTTGGGATAACCGCCTTCATCAGTCTGTCGCTAATGCTGTCGCTGCTCGTCTTCATCGGCGAGGGGCTACGCGATGCCTTCGATCCGCGCCATATTCAACACGCCCCGAGTGCCACCCCCTTGACCAGGACTCAGCCCAATGCCTGAATCGCATTCACGAGACTTGCTGCGTTTCGACAAGCTGACCATCGCCTTCGATGGCGTGCCTGTACTGCATGAACTGTCCCTCAAGGTGCGTCGTGGTGAAACCGTCGCCCTGGTGGGGGAATCCGGTTCCGGAAAGTCGGTATCGGCACTGGGCGCCATGAACCTGCTACCCGACAATGCTCAGGTGCAGGGTGGCCGGTGGCTGGGCGAAACGGACCTGACTCGGCTCAGGAATCGCGACTGGCAGGGGCTTCGTGGTGGGCGTGTCGGATTCATCTTTCAGGAACCGATGACGTCGCTCAATCCGCTGCACACGGTTGCCAAGCAGATCGGAGAGACACTGCGGCTGCATCAGGGACTTTCCGGCCGGGCGGCACGCGAACGCACGCGCAAGCTGCTGGAGCAGGTGAAGCTGCCACGCCCGGATGAGCTGCTAGATGCCTGGCCACACCAGCTCTCCGGCGGCCAGCGACAGCGGGTGATGATCGCCATGGCCATTGCCAATGACCCCGAACTGCTTATCGCCGACGAGCCCACTACCGCGCTCGACGTCACCGTTCAGCAGGACATTCTTGCCTTGCTCGCCGATCTGCGCGATCGCCACGGCATGGGCATGCTCTTCATCACCCATGACCTCAACCTGGTTCGGCGGCATGCCGATCGGGTCTGCGTGCTCTACAATGGACGGGAGCAAGAGACCGGTCCGGTTTCCGAGGTCTTCCACTCCCCCCGTAGCGACTATACCCGTACCCTGCTGGAAGCCGAACCCACCGGGCACCCGTCACCGGTGCCTGCCGGAGAACCGCTGATCAGCGGGCGTGGCGTGACGGTCAGTTTCCAGCGGCCAAGGCGGCTGTTTGCCAAGCGTGCGCCAGCCTTCGTGGCAGTCAAACCGGTGGACCTGCACATCGCCCCCGGCGAGACCCTGGGCATCGTCGGGGAATCAGGCTCCGGCAAGACCACTCTGGCCATGGCACTACTACGACTCACGCCCTGTGACGGCGAGATCGACTTCGGTGGCGAACGTCTCGACCGCTTGAGCGGTAACGCACTGCGCAAGCGCCGACGCCGCTTCCAGGTCGTCTTCCAGGACCCCTATGGCTCACTATCCCCTCGCCTGCCAGTCTCGGAAATCGTCAGTGAGGGACTGCGTTTTCACTATCCTAAACTCACGGAAAGCGAGGTCTTGCAACGGGTTCAAGCCACGCTCCACGAGGTCGGCCTACCCGCCGATTGTGCCGCACGCTACCCCCATGAGTTTTCAGGAGGCCAGCGTCAGCGCATCGCCGTAGCCCGGGCGCTCATTCTCGAACCCGAACTGGTGATACTTGACGAGCCAACTTCGGCGCTTGATCGAACCGTACAGAAGCAGCTCGTGGAACTGCTTCGCGACCTGCAGGCTCGCAGAGGGTTGAGCTATCTCTTCATCAGCCATGATCTTGCTGTCGTGCGTGCCATGGCCCATCGGGTGATGGTGCTGAAGGACGGCGAACTGATAGAGGAAGGCGACTGCCATGATGTGCTCGAGAGCCCAACCAGTGACTACACGCGGGCGCTGGTCAAGGCGGCGGGTCTACGTAGAGACAGCTGATAAGGACAGTCACTGATGACTTTGCCGGCATTACAAGAAACAGAATGCGGCAGCAGCGGAAGGTAACGGTATAAATATCGTTTCGCGCCACCCCGCCGCGGTGAAGCCCACGGCCGGAATCAGGTAAAAGCCGCGACCTCTTCATCGCTCAGTTCCCGCCACTCTCCCGGCGCCAGCGCATCGAGGCTCAACGGCCCGATGGCGACTCGGTGGAGCGCTTCCACCCGGTTGCCGATGGCGCCGAACATGCGCTTTACCTGATGATACTTGCCCTCGTAGAGCGTCAACTCGGCGTCGAACGGGCCCAACATGGACAGCTCCGCAGGTCGCGTTGGTTTCTCCTCCCCGTCGAGCAGGACCCCTTCCGCAAAGCCGGCCACTGCGCTTTCCAACGCCTCACCCTCGAGAGGGTCAGCCAGGGTGACCCGATAGACCTTGCCACAGCGCTTGCGTGGGGACGTGACACGGTGAGACCACTGCCCATCGTCGGTCAGCAGGACCATGCCGGTGGTATCGACATCGAGCCGTCCCACTGTCTGCAAGCGCTCGCTCCTGGGCAGGTCAATCAGTTCGATCGCCCTGGGATATAGCCCACGGCGGGCGCTGCACTCCACGCCGGCTGGCTTGTTCAGCATGATATAACGCAGCCCCACCAGCACCAGGGGTTCCTCTCCCCAGCACACGCGATCCTGTTCGCCAACCTGCAGCGCCGGTTGCTTGGTCACTTCGCCGTTGACGCTGACTTCACCCCGATGAAGCGCCTTCTTGGCCAGGCTGCGGGTCAGGTCTGTGGTCTCGGAAAGAAATCGGTCGAGCCGCATCAGAACCCAACTCCATCGGCGACATTGAAATGATCGGCATCCCGCCATGCCGGAAATTTCTCACGGAAGGCATCGAGCTCGGAGCGGGAAAGCACTCCGGTCTTGATGAAGGGCTGGTCTCGGGGTTCATCGATCACTGCCTCACCCTTGAAATCCACCAGCATCGAGTCGCCGGCGTAGGCCATGCCATTGGCGTCTTCCCCGACACGATTGACGCCGATCACCGGGCACAGGTTCTCGATCGCCCGCGCCTGGAGCAGAATGCGCCAGGGATGACGTCGCGGGGCCGGCCAATTGGCCACGCAGAGCAGGGCATCATATTCGAAATGTTCATCAGTGGCGGGTTGCTGCCTTAGCCAGACGGGGAAGCGGAGGTCATAGCAGACGCTCAGCAGGATGCGAAAGCCCTTTAGGGTGACGATCACACGTTCATGCCCCATGGAGTAACGCTCATGCTCGCCGGCCATGCGAAACAGGTGACGCTTGTCATAATGAACACGACTGCCATCCGGTCGCGCCCAGATCAGACGGTTGAAATAGTTTTCGCGCTCTACCACGGCCACACTACCGGTCACCACGCAACCACGGTCGATGGCCTGCTGCTGGATCCAGGCCACGGCACGGCTCTCATCCATGGGCTCGGCCATTTCACGGGAGTTCATGGTGAAGCCAGTCGAGAACATCTCCGGCAAAACGATCAGGTCGGTCTGCGAACCATCGAGTTCGCCCAATTCCTCTTCCAGCATGCGGCAGTTCGCATCCGGATCTTCCCAACGCAGGTCGCACTGGACCAGTGTCGTACGCAACTCGCTCATCTCGGCTTCCCTTGGTGACTCGCCATCTGTACAGCCTAACTCAGCAGGGCTGTGTCGTCAGCCAGCGCGCCAGCATGGAAATGCGACAAATAGCCTGCTAAGTTATTGCTTTCGCCAAGAGACGATGGAATGGTCGCCAAGCCCCTCTCCGACCCTGAAGCCACCAAGGGTGTTGCCTTCGGGCTTACCGCCTATGTGATGTGGGGGTGTTTTCCGCTGTTCTTCGCCCTGTTCCAGGGTGTGCCCGCCTACGAGATTTTGATCCACCGCGTCATCTGGTCGTGTCTCTTCCTGGTGGGGCTTGTCACGGTGATGAAGCGCTGGCATCCGATACGGCAGGCGCTGGCCGAACCCAGGCGTCTCGGTCGTGTACTCGGCTGCGCCGTGTTGATTGCGATCAATTGGGGGCTTTATATCTATTCCGTGGAGACCCGCCAGGTCTTCCAGGCAAGCCTGGGGTATTTTCTAACGCCGCTAGTCAATGTGGCGCTCGGGATGCTGGTGCTTCGCGAACGCATGGCTGGCTTGCAAAGCCTGGCCGTACTGCTTGCCGCGACGGCTATCGTGATACAGCTGCTGCTTCTGGGGGAACTGCCCTGGATCAGCCTGACCCTGGCACTATCCTTCGGCACCTATGGCCTGCTGCGCAAGCAGGTCCCTCTTGACGGCCTTTCCGGCCTCTTCGTCGAGACCCTGCTGCTGCTGCCCTTGGGCCTGATGGCGCTCTCCTGGTTGTCGATGGCCGACCTTTCCCATTTTCTCGACACACCTCGAATCACCCTGCTGTTGATAGCCAGCGGAGTGATTACCGCCCTGCCTTTACTCGCTTTCGCCGGCGCCGCACGGCGGCTGCGTCTGGCAACGCTTGGTTTTCTGATGTATCTGAACCCCACCATTCAGTTCTTCATCGCCCTGCTGGTGTTTCGCGAGCCACTCTCCCCGATCCAGCTGGTCACCTTCGTGCTGATCTGGGTCAGCCTGGCGCTTTACTCCTGGTCGGCGTGGCATACCCGTTCCCGACCACCGCTGGCTCCGGCCGGCACCCAGTCGAAATGACAGGGAAGCGCCGCCTGCTACGATCAGGCCGCCTCGGGCTTGTAGCCAACACGGAAACCGCCCCAGTGCTTGCCTCCCACGTAGATCGGCACCGAGAGGTCGTGCATGATCTCTCCGGTGTCCCGCTTGTAGGTCTGCAGCAGCAGCGCCTTTTCATGGGAGCCACACCGCTGCCCGGTAGGATCCTCATAAATGCGCCGGTTGCGGCAGAACTTGAGGTCGTGATCGTAGTCACCGGTTGGCGGCTGGCTGACGCCTTGATTATGTGTGGGTATGTAGCCGCGGCGGTCGATGCCGATGGCGTAGGCCACCCCCAGACGCTCCAACAGCGGCTCCTGGATGGCCGGAAAGTGTTCGTCCGTATAGCTGACGAAAGCGGTCATGTGCTGCTGTGGGTTGGTGCCGGGTATCGGTGTATAGGTG
Source organism: Halomonas chromatireducens (assembly GCF_001545155.1). Taxonomy (NCBI): domain Bacteria; kingdom Pseudomonadati; phylum Pseudomonadota; class Gammaproteobacteria; order Oceanospirillales; family Halomonadaceae; genus Halomonas; species Halomonas chromatireducens. Next base: position 2,265,329 of record NZ_CP014226.1, read on the forward strand.
GCTTGAAATAGCGTCTGCTCGTCGAGCTCACCTCGCTTGATGGCCGAATCGAGCAGTGAGCCGAGATTGCCCGCGGCCTGTCGTGCCGCCTCGAATACCTGCTGGTGACGCCCTTCCAGGCGCTGTTGCGCCAGCGCTCCATCGACGGCTTCCGCCCCCTCCATGAGCGAACGGGCCTGGCTTGCAAGGCCATGCATATCGTGGGTGCCCTGCTCGGTCTCACCCTCCAGGGTCGTCAGCGTCCCCGCCACCCGCTGGGAGTGCTGATTGGTGTCTTCCATGGCCACGGCAATGGAACGAATCTCACTTTCGACCTGATCGAAGTTGCCGGTCATCTCAGTCAGTTGCTCACCAACCTTGCTCATCTCCTTGGCTCGGTCACCGACGCGCTGCATCAGATGACCGATGGTGTCGACCACGCGATGGCTACTGTCGCCGATATCACCCACTAGGGCCTCGACGTTACGTGTGGCATCCGCCGTGCGTCCCGCCAGCTGACGCACCTCTCCCGCCACCACGGCGAAGCCCCGACCGTGTTCGCCGGCGCGGGCCGCTTCGATCGAGGCATTCAGTGACAGCAGGTTGGTCTGTTCCGCAATCTCCTCGATCAACGAGGTGACATGGCGAACACTATCGGCTTTCTGGCTCAACAAGTTAAGCAGCTCAAGCGCCTCTTCCGAACGCTCGGCCAGTGCCTGCATTTCCTCGATGACCTGGCCTAGCGCTTCACGGCTGACGTGGCTGGCGTCCCGGGAGCGGCTGGCGAGGGTCGCCACGTTTGCCGCACTCGCTGCCACCTGTTCGATGGCGGAGGTGATCGAGGCCATGCTTGCGGAAGCCTCGCGCACCGTGTGACCCTGGCGTTCCAGGCGCTGATCCATGCGATCAGCATGGTGCGAAACTTCGGCCGAGGCGATGGCCGTATTGCTGGCCTGACGTATCAGGCCATGGGCCATGCGCCGCAACGACAGGTAATCGCGAGTAGCTGGCAGCAGGGCCTTGACCCCCTGAGCTTCCAAGGTGTCTGCATTGGCACTATAGACACTGGCCACGCCTGTCAGCGCCAGCAAGCCGCCTGCCAGGACGCCGAGCACGAGCCCCAGGTAGGCTTGCCACCCTGAGCCAGGGTCGTTGGATAGGAAAACGCCCGCGGCAAGAGAGACCGCGGCTAACAGAAACAACAGTATCCGCATGACGCCTTATCTCTTTGTTATTGGAAGTAACAAGAGATTAGCGCCTTGCAGGTCGTATTAGCATCACCACTTTGGCCTGAGAGACGAAAGCAGAACTAAAGTTGCTGAAAAATCAGCCGACAAGGCAGGGGTATCTCAGCAGGCCTGACACTCCTCGCCCGCCGCGCTTCGCGCTTTGGGTGAGGGTTCTAAGGTCACCCCCAGAACCTTCCTGCTTCGACACGCCTTCACTAGGCAGCGGCTAGGCAGCGGCTAGGCCGCTGCCCCCGCTCCAGTCGCTCCACAGGCTAACCCCGCCAGCCCGGCGGTTCGGATATTCCTGGCGGCATTGATGTCGCGGTCGAGGGCTTGCCCGCAGCTTGCACAGTGCCAGTGGCGCCGCGAGAGTGGCAGCTTCTCAACCTTGTGCCCGCAGCCATGGCACATTTTACTGCTTGGCAGCCACTGGCTCACTTTCACCAGTTGCCGCCCTGCCCATTCTGCCTTGTAGACGAGTTGGCGAAGAAACTCGCCCCACCCCGCATCGCTGATGGCCTTGGCCAGGGAGCGGTTCTTGATCATCCCGGTGATGTTGAGCGACTCGACACACAGCACTTGGTTTTCGTTGACGAGCGTGCGGGTCGCTTTATGGATGGCATCGCGGCGACAATCCGCGATCTTGGCATGCCGTCGCGCCACCTTCTGGCGCAGCTTGTTTCGGTTGTTCGAGCCTTTTTGCTTTTTGGCCAGCCGGCGCTGGAGATACGCCAACTTTGCTTCATAGCGTTTGAGGTGGCGCGGATTGCCCGACTTGATGCCCTCGCTGGTGATGAACAGGTCGGTCAGGCCCAGATCGATTCCCGTCATCTTTGGTGTCACCGGCAACACATCCGGCGTGAAATCGCACAGGCAGCTGATGAAGTAGCGCCCGGCACGATCCCTTGAAATCGTGATGGTAGACGGTTCGCTGGGGAGCGGGCGGCTCCAGCGAATCGGCAACGGTGTCTTCGTTTTCGCGATGGTGATCTCGCCATCCCGATAGCGAAACGCGGCCTTGGTCAGCCGGATCGATTGTCGGCCATCCTTGCGCTTGAATCGCGGATAGCGCGCCCTGAGCTTTGGGTTGAAGAAGTTGTCGAAAGCGGCTTTCTGGTCTCGTAGGGTTTGTTGCAGTATCACGCTGGATACATCGGCAAGCCACGGATACTCAGCTTTCAGTGCCACCAACCGCTTTTCCACTGCGGAAGGCGATATCGACTCGCCGTGCTGCTGATAGGCTTCTGTGCGATACGTCAGCGTGTTGTTCCATACAAAACGCGCACAGCCGAACGACTGTGCCAACAGCACAGCTTGCTCAGACGTAGGATAAAAACGTTCTTTGTAGGCACGTTTTGTCATACTGGAAAAATATCAGGGGGTAGTGGCAGTATCAAGTGAGGCACCGCTGCGCGGTGCGCGCTTGTATCACCGCCCGAGTGGGCGATGCTTTACGCGTTTGTCTGGTAAGAACATCAGTCAAAGCCGCCCCAGGATGGGGCGGCCCATGGCGTCATGCCTGACTGGCGGAGAGCGCCTGTTCCAGGTCGGCAATAATGTCATCGATATGCTCGATGCCGATGGAGAGGCGCACCATGTCGGGTGTCACGCCGGCGGCGATCATTTCCTCGTCATTCAGCTGGCGGTGGGTGGTCGAAGCGGGAATCGACGAGCAGGTCTTGGCGTCGCCAATGTTGACCAGACGCAGGATCATGCCTAGCGCATCGTAGAACCGGGCTCCCGCCTCGCGGCCGCCCTGAATACCGAAGCTGAGAATGCCCGATGCCTGGCCGTTCATGTAGCGCTGGGCAAGCGCGTGATCCTTGTGGCCGGGAAGGCCGGCATACTGAACCCAGTTTACCGCCGGATGCCCCTCCAGGTACTCGGCCACCTTCCGCGCATTGGCACAGATACGCTCGATACGTAGCGACAGCGTTTCCAGACCCTGCAGCAGATTCCACGCCGCCTGGGCCGACAGCGCCGCCCCCATGTTCCGGAGCGGCACCACCCGGGCACGGGCAATGAAGGCGGCTTCGCCCACGTCGCGGGTATAGCTCACCCCATGATAGGAGACGTCCGGCTCGTTGAGCAGCGGAAAACGCTGCGGGTGGTCGGCCCAGGGAAACTTGCCGGAGTCGACGATGACACCACCGACCGTGGTGCCATGGCCACCGATATACTTGGTGGCCGAATGAATGACGATATCCGCCCCATGCTCGATCGGCCGCCACAGGAAGGGTGTGGGTACGGTGTTGTCGACGATCACGGGAACACCATGGCGGTGGGCGGCCTCCGCCAGCTTCACCATGTCGACCACGCTACCCGAGGGGTTGCCGACGCTTTCGCAGAAAACGGCCTTCGTGCGCACATCGATCAATGACTCGATGCCGGCGATGTCATCCTTGTCGGCAAAGCGCACCTCGATGCCTTGTCGCGGCAGGGTATGCGCAAACAGATTGTAGGTGCCGCCATACAGCTCGCTGATGGAGACGATATTGTCACCGGCCTCGGCGATGGTCTGGATGGCATAGGTGATCGCCGCCATGCCGGAGGCGACCGCCAGGCCAGCGATACCGCCTTCCAGTGCGGCGACGCGCTGTTCCAGCACCGCACAGGTGGGGTTCATGATGCGAGAATAGATGTTTCCCTCGACCTTGAGGTCGAACAGGTCGGCGGCATGCTGCGCGCTGTCAAAGGAAAACGAGGTGGTCTGGTGGATAGGAACGGCCACGGCGTGCTGATCGTCGGGGGAATAGCCGTGGTGGAGGGCAATAGTTTCGGGCTTCATGGCAGGGCCTGATGGAGTGAAGAAACGGTTGAGCATTTCACCTGATGCTAACCAAGTCTCAACCCTTCCACCAATATCGTTTAGTCTGGTGCCCTACGCCCTGCTGCCGGCCCCGACACCCAACCTCGAAGAGAACGGATGCTCAAGCGCTATCTGCCGATACTGACATGGCTGCCCCACTATAACCGCCGGCTGTGCGGCGCCGACCTGCTGGCCGGTGCCATCGTCACCATGATGGTGATACCACAATCCTTGGCTTACGCCATCCTTGCCGGCCTGCCGCCGGTGGTGGGTCTCTACGCCAGCCTGCTCCCGCTATTGGCCTATACGCTGCTGGGCACCAGCCGTACGCTTGCCGTGGGCCCCGTCGCGATTATCGCGCTGATGACCGGGGCAGCCCTGAGCGATGTCGCCGCACCAGGCAGCGCGGCTTATCTCCAGGCCGCCCTGGTGCTATCGCTGCTCTCCGGGCTGATGCTGGTCATCATGGGCGCGCTGCGCATGGGCTTCCTGACCAACTTTCTGAGCCACCCGGTGATAGCCGGTTTCCTGTCTGCTTCCGGTATCCTCATCGCGGCCAGCCAGGCCGGCCATCTGCTGGGTATCGAGGCCATCTCCACGGCGCTGTTGCCCAGGATAGCGGAGCTTGCCGCCGGACTGCCGCAAGCCCACCTGCCGACGATGGCCATTGGCAGCGGCTGCCTGCTTTTCCTGATCCTGCTGCGCCTGCGCGGCAAGCGGGCACTGCGTGGGCTCGGCCTGCCCGGAAACCTGGCCGACCTGATCACCCGGGCCGGTCCCGTTCTCGCCGTGGTGGTGACCACCTGGATAACCTGGCGTTTCGACCTTGCGGCGCAGGGTGTGGCCGTCATCGGCGACATCCCCCGTGGGTTGCCACCCCTGACGATTCCCGGCTTCGACGGGTCACTATGGCGGGCCCTGTTGATTCCTGCCTTTCTCATCAGCCTCGTGGGCTTCGTGGAGTCCATCTCAATGGGTCAGATGCTCGCCGCCAGGCGGCGTGAACGCATCTCTCCCAACCAGGAACTGATCGGGCTCGGCGGGGCCAACCTGGCAGCGGCCTTCTCTGCCGGCATGCCCGTCACCGGGGGGCTCTCGCGCACGGTGATCAACTATGATGCAGGAGCCCGCACACCGCTTGCCGGTTTTTTTGCCGCCATCGGCATCGGCGCAGTCACGCTTTACTTCACCCCGGCCCTCTACCACCTGCCCATCGCCACGCTGGCTGCGACCATCACCGTGGCCATCCTGACCCTGGTGGACATTCCCATGATCCGCCAGACCTGGCGCTACTCCCGCAGCGACTTCTCCGCCATGGCGCTGACCATCCTGTTGACCCTGGTGGAAGGGGTTGAGGCCGGGATCATCAGCGGTGTCGCACTCTCCATCGGGCTGTTTCTCTATCGCACCAGCCGCCCTCACAGCGCATTGGTGGGCCGCATACCCAAGACCGAGCACTTTCGCAACGTCGAGCGTCACGACACCGAGACCGTCAGCCACCTGGCCCTGCTGCGCATCGACGAAAGTCTCTACTTCGCCAATGCCCGCTACCTGGAAGACACCGTCTACGACCTGGTCGCCACCCGCCCCGAGCTTGAGCACGTGGTATTGATCTGCTCGGCGGTCAACCTGATCGACGCTTCCGCCCTGGAGAGCCTGGATGCCATCAACGGGCGCCTCTCCGATTCGAGAGTGACGCTGCATCTGGCCGAAGTGAAGGGGCCGGTCATGGACCAGTTGAAGCGCAGCGACTTTCTCGACGACATGACAGGGCGGGTATTCCTCAGCACCTATGCCGCCTGGCGCGAGCTGTCGCGCCCCTCCGACCCCATGCAGTGACTGTGCGGCCGCGGCTCCCTCCTGGGACAGGAGGCGACTATACCTTGGTCGTATCTTCCCATTTTTCGCAACCCTTTCTGCATCAGGCTTCTCTCGCCTTCCGCTGATTTATCAACCGGTTGACGTGCACGTTCCGCCAAGCGGACGGCTAGGCTCCGCGGCAAGTACAAGCATGCGTTGACACCGCGTCACTGCCTTATCTAGTATCGAGTTCTGTTTCGGAATCAAATACCGCATAGCAAAACAACAATCGCTTTTCACCAATGGAGTCGCCTCATGCGCCAGCTCTCCCGCTCACTCATCACCGCCGCCTTGCCGCTCTCGCTGCTGGCTGCCGGCGTTACCCAAGCCACCGAGGTGGATCTACCGCGCACCATGGCATGGACCGCTTACGGCACCAATTCCAGCGGATACGCTCAGGCCGTCGCCATCGGCAACATGCTGCAGAATCAGTACGGCACCTCGGTTCGCATCCTGCCGGGTGACAATGACGTTTCCCGCATGACGCCCCTCAAGCAGGGTCGCGTCGACCTCTGTGCCTGTGGCATCGCCAGCTACTACGGTGCAGAAGGGGTCATGATGTTCGCCGACCGCGACTGGGGCCCCCAGCCGATTCGGGTGATCACCACCTCCACGGCTTCCTTCGGCCTGTCGCTGGCGGTGGCAGGGGATCTCGGCGTGGAAACCCCGGCCGATCTGAAAGGCAAGCGTATCGCCTATATCCGCGGTGACGATGCTCTCAACAAGGGCACCGAAGCCTACCTGGCCTTCGGCGGCTTGACCTGGGACGACGTGGAGCGGGTTGACTTTCCCGGCTATGCCCGCTCCTTCGACGGCATCATTGCCGGCAACGTCGATGCCTCCTTTACCACTACCGTAACCCCGCCGGCTCAGCAGCTCTCCAGCAGCCCACGCGGCATCAGCTGGCCGGTTCTAGACCCTGACGATGCCGAAGGCTGGGAGCGCATGATGGCAGTGGCTCCGTACTTCCGCCCCCATGAAGTGACAGCCGGCGCGGGAGACGTCAGCGCCGACAACCCCGTGCCCAGCGCCAGCTATCCCTACCCGATCGTGGTCGCCAACGAAGATCTCGATGACAAGGTGGCCTACGGCCTGATCAAGGCGTTGCAAGACAACTACGATGACTACAAGGATGCAGCCCCGGGTGCCGTGGGCTACGCCTTCGAATACCAGGATCTTCAGTGGGTCATTCCCTTCCACGATGCGGTTGTCGATTACTACGAGGAGATCGGCGTCTGGACCGAGGAGATGCAGGCACATCAGGAATCGCTGGTGGAGCGTCAGGAGCTGCTTGTTGCCACCTGGGACGCATTCCTGGCCGAAGCCCCCGATGACGAAGATGCATTCCGAGAAGCCTGGATGCAGGCACGCACCGAGGCACTCAGCAACGCTGGTTTCGATCCGGTTTTCGAGTAAGTCAACGCCTTCCAGCCTGATCTTGGGGCGGCCCTGCCGCCCCTTCCCCGATTCCCGGACGCCGCCATGACCCATCCCACCCCCCCTGCAGATTCGACGCAAGAACTAAAGGAAAAGGTCATCCACGTTCGTCCGCTCCCCCCCGCACTGCGATGGATTCCCGGCGCAGTGACGGTGGTGCTGATGATGATGACCCTGGATTACCTGTTCAACGTCGGCTTGTTGCGATTCGTCACCGGGCTGGAAACCCAATTTTACTATGCCGTGGTGGCCCTGCTGCTGCCTCTGGTCTTTCTGTTGTGGCCGCTCAAGACCTCACTGCAGCATCGACCCATACCCTGGTATGACTACGCCCTCAGCATCGCGACGCTGATCGTCGGGGGCTACTTCGTCTATCACGCAGAGTCGATTCTCGAACGCGGCTGGGCCTTTGCCGCCCCAGATATTGCCATCATGGCAAGCTACGCCTGGTGGCTGCTGATCATTGAGGCCGCCCGTCGCGCTGGCGGCTGGCCCATCGCCGTCATCGTGTCCCTGTTCTCCCTCTACCCGCTGGTCGCGGACATCGTGCCAGGACCAATCCAGGCATTCCCCTCCTCCCTGGAGGAGACCGCCATGTACCACACCATGAGCACCGAGAGCATCATGGGTGTGCCGCTGCAAGCCTTCGCCGGCCTGGTCATCGGCTTCCTGGTGTTCGGCGTGGTGCTGCAGAAGAGCGGCGGCGGCAAGTTCTTCATCAACCTTGCCTTTGCCCTGCTCGGCCATGTGCGCGGCGGGCCTGCCAAGGTTTCGATCTTTTCCAGCGGCCTGATGGGCTCGATGAGCGGCAGCGTGATAAGCAATGTGCTGACCACCGGCGTGCTGTCGATCCCTGCCATGCGCCGTATCGGCATGGGCCGCTCGTTCTCCGGCGGCGTGGAGGCATGTGCCTCCACCGGTGGCGTGCTGATGCCCCCGGTGATGGGCGCGACAGCCTTTGTCATGGCGATGTTTCTCGACGTGCCCTATTCGGCCGTTGCCCTGGCCGCCATCATTCCCTCGATTCTCTACTTCCTCGGCCTGTTCATCCAGATCGATGCTTATGCGGCGCGCCACGACATCAAGGGGCTACCCGCCGTGGAGCTACCCTCCCTGTGGCAGACGCTCAAGGAGGGCTGGTACTTCATCTTCGTCTTCGCCCTGCTGGTGTGGATGCTGCTGGTGATGCAGCGCGAAGCGGTGGCTCCCTTCTACGCCACCGCCCTGCTCTTGGTGCTCAACCAATTCTCCCGCCACAACCGCTGGGGCTTGAAGGAACTTGGTGAGACACTCTCCTCCGCCGCCAAGCTGTTCGCCGAACTCATCGCCATCCTGGCCGGCGTCGGGATGCTGGTCGGTGCGTTGTCGATGACCGGACTCTCCGGCACCATCGCCAACGACTTCATTCATATTGCCGGAGGCAGTGTCCCCCTGCTGCTGCTCATGGGCGCATTGACCAGCTTCGTCCTGGGGATCGGCATGACCGTTACCGCCGCCTATATCTTCCTCGCGGTGGCACTGGCGCCGGCACTCATCCAGGGCGGCGGGCTCGACCCCATGGCCGTGCATATGTTCATCCTCTACTGGGGCATGCTGAGTTTCATTACTCCGCCGGTGGCGCTCGGCGCCTTCGCCGCGGCTACGGTAGCGGGGGCGCGCCCCATGGCCACCGGCCTGCAGGCCATGCGCCTGGGCAGCGTGATCTACTTCATTCCGTTCCTGTTCGTGCTCAATCCGGCGCTCATCATGCAGGGTGAACCACTGCAGATTGGCCTGGTGTTCTTCCAGGCACTGGTGGGTATCGTGCTGTTCGCTTCGGCCATGCAAGGCTATCTGATCGGCGTAGGCCGGCTCGGCGTCGGTGCCATCTATGAAGCGCTCGTGCGCAGCCTGGTTCTGGTGGCAGGTCTGCTGTTCGCCTTGCCCGGCGGTGGCATGGTGCCGCTCAGCCAGCTCGAGCTGATTTTCTTCGCCCTCGCCGCTTTGGCCCCTGCGGTGCTCCTCGCACGCTGGAGCCAGCGCCAGGCGCGGCCAAGTTCAGCCCACATCGACACATGAGCTACCGTATGCCTGATTTCTTTCGACCCATTGCTGACACTGGGAGCCCCGCCCCATGACGACACCGGTCACTTACCATCGCCATGACAATATCGGTGTGATCACCATCGACAACCCGCCCGTCAACGCCTTGGGACAGGCGGTACGGCAAGGCCTGGTCGAAGCGGTAGCCAAGGGTATCGAGGACCATGACGTCCGTGCCATGTTACTCGTCGCCAAGGGCCGCACCTTTATCGCCGGTGCGGATATCCGGGAATTCGGCAAGCCCCCCCAGGCCCCGCTGCTGCCGGATGTGATCCGGCATCTCGAGACCAGTAGCAAGCCCATCGTCGTGGCACTTCACGGCACCGCGCTTGGAGGCGGGCTCGAGGTCGCGCTGGGCTGCCAGCTACGGGTCGCCCTGCCTGGCACACGGGTCGGTCTGCCCGAGGTCAAGCTCGGGCTGCTGCCGGGTGCGGGCGGTACCCAGCGGTTGCCGCGCCTTGCCGGCGTCGCAGCCGCCCTGGACCTGATTACCAGCGGCCGATTCGCCAGCGCCGATGAAGCCCTGTCACTTGGCATCGTCGATACCATCCGCGACGCGGACAGCCCCCTCGATGCCGGCCTGGCTGTGGCCCGGGAGATGCTCGCGGGCAAGCTCCAGCCCCGTGTGACCGGCGAGCTACCGCCGGCCCAGTCCAACCCCGAGGCCATCGCCGACTACCGAAGCCGGCTTGAGGCTGAAGTGCCCGAGCTCTTCTCGCCGTTTCGCTGTGTCGAGGCCATTGCCGCCAGTACCGAGGGCAGTCTCGATGAAGGCCTTCGCCGCGAACGCGAGCTGTTCCTGGCCTGCATGGACTCCCCCCAGCGGGCGGGACTGATTCACGCCTTCTTTGCCGCCCGCGCGCCCCACAAGGTCCCCGGTGCCGATGACACGCCGACCCTAACCCAGGTTGCCCTGCTCGGCGAACATTCCCTTTTTCGCCAACTTGAGGCTAACGCCGAGCGTGCCGGCGTCACGCTGACCGCCTCCCCGGTTCCGTCGACCCAGGCCTGCCTGATGGCACCCGGTGCCGATGCCGGCTCATGCCCTGCAGACGCCCTGCGTATCGTGCTGCTGACGGCCACCGAGGCCACCGATCTCGAGGGGATAGAGGCCGAGCTGGCCCTGGTTGTGCCGGACAGGGGCCCGCTAGTGGAGCTGGTCTCACTGGGCGCAGAAACCACCGAACAGCAGGCGGTAGCCAACCTTCTCAAGGTTCTGCGCCAAGGGGTTGTCGTCAGCAACCGGGGAAGCCTGCTGGCGGTGCTGACCCAAGCGTCAGACGATGCTGTGGCAACCCCTCATGCGGCCATGGAAACCGTCAGCCTTACGCTGTCCGAGCGCGGCTGGGCCTACCGCAACAGCGATATCGACCTGCTGGCCATCGAGGCCCTTGGCTATCCCCGACACCTTGGCGGCCCCCATCGCCAGGCAAGCCTGACCCTTTCCGACACTTCGGAGAACGCTTCATGAACCTGACCTTCACCGCCGAGGAACAGGCATTCCGTCAGGAGGTGCGAGCTTTCCTCGAAACCTCCCTGCCCAGCGCCATTCGCGAGCGCGTGCGACTGGGGCGGCGTCTCACCGCCAATGACCATATTCGCTGGCAAAACCTGTTGAGCGAACGCGGGTGGCTCGGCGCCAACTGGCCAAAGGCACATGGCGGCCCCGGCTGGAGTCCGGTGCAGCGTCACATCTTCGACGAGGAGTGCGCCGCCGCCCACGCACCGACCGTGGTACCGTTCGGCGTCAACATGGTCGCCCCGGTGCTGATGAAGTTCGGCAGCGAGGAACAGCAGCAGTACTATCTGCCACGGATCCTCGGCAACCGTGACTGGTGGTGTCAAGGCTATTCCGAGCCCGGCGCTGGCTCCGACCTGGCTGGCCTGCGTACACGCGCCGTGCGGGATGGCGATCACTACATCGTCACTGGTCAGAAGACCTGGACCACCCTTGGCCAGCACGCCAACATGATGTTCTGCCTGGTGCGCACCGACCCCGAGGCCAAGAAGCAGGCCGGCATCAGCTTTCTGCTGATCGACATGGCAAGCCCCGGTATCAGTGTACGTCCGATCGTGACGCTTGATGGCGCCCATGAGGTCAACGAGGTCTTTCTCGATGAGGTGCGCGTGCCGGTGGCGAATCGCGTGGGCGAGGAGGGAGAGGGCTGGACCTGTGCCAAGTTTCTCCTCACCCATGAACGCACCGGCATCGCCGGCCTGGGCCACGCCAAGCAGGCACTTCGCCATCTCAAGACGCTGGCGATGCATGTCCAGCATCGGGGCAAACCGCTTCTGGAACTGCCGAGCTTCCGCCACCGAGTGGTCAAGGCGGAACTGGAGCTGATGGCACTGGAAGTCACTAACCTGAGGGTAATCGCTGCTGCCCGTGACGGCGGCGTCCCCGGCGCGGAAAGCTCCCTGCTGAAGGTGCGTGGATCGGAGCTACGCCAGGAGCTGAGCGAACTGACCCGCCGTGCCCTGGGACCCGCCGCGCTGCCCTTCTTCCCCGATTTTCTGCACGGTGATGCCGAGTTCGACGATCCTGAACTGGCCGAAGCGGCCGCCGCCAGCGCTCAGTACTTCAACCGCCGCAAGCTCTCCATCTACGGCGGTGCCAACGAAATTCAGAAGAGCATCGTTGCGAAGACAATTCTCGGCATGTAAGGAGCCCCCATGGACTTTTCCTACAGTGACGAGCAGCGCATGCTCGCCGACACCCTGGAGCGTCTGATCGCCGACCAGGCCCCACTGCAACGACACGGCAGCCGCCTGGATCCTGCTGGCTGTGAGGCTTCTCCCCTGTGGCAGACGTTTGCCGAGCTTGGCCTGCTGCATATGCCCTTCGCCGAGACAGTCGGCGGGCTGGGCGGCGACGGTACCGACCTGATGATCATCATGCAGGCGCTGGGGCGTGGCCTGGTGTCGGAACCCTACCTGGCCGGGCTGCTTCTCCCCGGCGACCTCCTGGCCAGGCTTGCCGACCCCGACCAGCGTTCACGCTGGCTCACACCCCTGCTCGATGGCGAACACCAGCTGGCGCTGGCGTGGCAGGAACGGGACTCACGCTACGATCCCGGCGCCATCACCACCACAGCCTATCCCCATGGCGATGGCTGGCGTCTCGAAGGTAGCAAGCACTTGGTCATGGGCGCAGCGTCTGCCGCAGCCATCCTCATAACCGCCCGAATCAGGCACGAACGGCTCGACGGCGATCGCCTGGGTGTGTTTCTGCTGCCAGCCGGCACTCCCGGACTGACTCGCTGCGACTACCACACCATTGACGACCAGCCGGCCAGCGACCTGGTCCTGGAGGGTGTGGTGCTGGAGGCGTCAGACTGTCTTGCCGAGGATGGCGCGAACGCCCTGGGTGCCACACTCGCACGAGGCATGGCTGCCCTCTGTGCGCAGGCCGTGGGCGCCATGGAGGAGAGTTGCGACCAGACCCTCGCTTTTCTCAAGGAGCGCCGTCAGTTCGGCGTGTCGCTTTCCAGCCTTCAGGTGCTGCAGCACCGTATGGTCGACATGCACCTGCATCTCGAGCAGGCCCGCTCCATGGCGATCCTCGCCGCAACGAGCCTCGACCTGCCCGAGACCGAACGGGACTACCGTATTGCAGCGGCCAAGGCCTACTGCGGGGAAGCCGCCCGCTTCGTCGCCGAACAGGCTATCCAACTGCACGGCGCCATGGGCATGACCGACGAGTGTCTGGTCTCCCACTACGCCAAACACCTGGTGATGTTCGACCACTACCTGGGTGACAGCGATCACCACCTCGAACACGTCAGCGAGCGGTTGAGCGCAGCCTGACACGACAAAGGGCCCCTCGCGGGGCCCTTTGCTTTTCCAGGGTCAGCCGACGCAGTTGCCGCACTGCCTTACAGCTTGCTCTCGAGCTCCGGCAGGATCTCGAACAGGTCGCCAACGAGGCCGTAATCCGCCACCTGGAAGATCGGCGCCTCTTCGTCCTTGTTGATCGCCACGATCACCTTGGAGTCCTTCATCCCGGCCAGGTGCTGGATCGCACCGGAGATGCCCACGGCGATGTAGAGCTCGGGGGCGACGATCTTGCCGGTCTGGCCCACCTGCATGTCGTTGGGCACGAAGCCGGCGTCCACCGCGGCCCGTGAGGCGCCGATGGCGGCACCCAGCTTGTCGGCGATGCCGTCGAGCAGCTTGAAGTTCTCGCCGCTGCCCATGCCGCGACCGCCGGAGATGACCACCTTGGCTCCAGCCAACTCGGGGCGGTCGCTCTCGGCCAGTTCCTGCTTGATGAAGGAGGACTGGCTGTTGTCGGCCACGAAGTCCACCGCCTCGATGGCGGCACTGCCGCCTTCGGCCGCCACCGCATCGAAGCCGGTGCTGCGCACGGTGATGACCTTGAGGCTGTCCGCGCTCTGCACGGTGGCGATGGCGTTGCCGGCGTAGATCGGACGCTTGAAGGTGTCGGCCGAGTCCACCGCGACGATCTCGGAGATCTGGCTGACGTCCTTGAGCGCGGCGAGACGCGGCATGACGTTCTTGCCGGTGGTGGAGGCACTGGCCAGCACGTGGCTGTAACCGTCAGCCAGTTCGACCAGCAGCGCGCCCATCGGCTCGGCCAGCTGGTGGGCATAGGCGGCGTTGTCGGCCACACGGACCTTGGCCACGCCGTCCAGCTTGGCGGCGGCCTCGGCCACGGCGCCAACGTTCTCGCCGGCGACCAGGATATCGATGTCGCCACCGATGGCTTGAGCTGCGGCGACCACGTGGGCGGTGGCGCCAGCGAGCTGGCCGTCGTGATGTTCTGCAAGTACCAGAATGCTCATGAAATCAGCTCCTGTTAAAGCACTTTGGCTTCGTTCTTGAGTTTGTCCACGAGCTCGTCGACGGAGCCCACCTTGATACCGCCCTTGCGCTCGGCCGGGGATTCGACCTTGAGCAGCGTGACCTTCGAGGCCACCTCGACGCCGAGGTCCGCCGGGGTCTTGACGTCCATGGGCTTCTTCTTGGCCTTCATGATGTCGGGCAGCTTGGCGTAGCGTGGCTCGTTGAGGCGCAGGTCGGTGGTGACGATGGCCGGCAGGGTCAGCTCGACGGGCTGCAGGCCGCCGTCGATCTCGCGGGTCACCTGCAGCGTGTCACCGTCGACCGCCACTTCCGAGGCGAAGGTGCCCTGGGGCAGGCCGGACAGGGCAGCCAGCATCTGGCCGGTCTGGTTGTTGTCGGTATCGATCGCCTGCTTGCCGAGAATCGTCAGGCCCGGCTGCTCCTCTTCCACCCCCTTGGCCAGCAGCTTCGCCACCGCCAGCGACTCGGCCCGCTCGTCGGTTTCAATGTGGATCGCGCGGTCGGCACCCAGTGCCAGGGCGGTACGCAGCTGCTCCTGGGCGGCCTTGGGACCGATGGTCACGGCCACGACCTCAGTGGCCACGCCTTTTTCCTTCAGCCGCACCGCCTCTTCCACGGCGATCTCGCAGAAGGGGTTCATGGCCATCTTGACGTTGGTGAGGTCGACGTCACTGTGATCCGCCTTGACGCGGATCTTGACGTTGTAGTCGATGACGCGTTTGACCGCGACGAGTACTTTCATGGTGTCCTCGCTTGGTTCGCTCTGTGAACCATCTGGTTAGGGACTCGCTGATCTACCCGGTTGGAACCGAAGCTACCAGCGCTTCCTATGTCAGCTAGGCCAGCCGTTGGGCCACGAACCGGCTGACATGCCTCTGTGTCCATGCGCTGCCCATGCGTTTCATGCAAGCGTTTGATAGGCACCGCACCGAAAAACCTTCCCAATGTGCCACAGGCGCACCCATGGCAACAATCCCTTCCACGGCCAGACCTTGGTCAGCCAATTGACACATTGCCCATCGTAGGGGTGTCCTGAGTCGTCTATTATGCCTATCATGGAGAATATCGAGAAGCAAACGACCGTTTTAATGACTATCGACGTTAGTGGTAGACCGTAACCGACGGCGAATGAGTGAGGAGCGACCGGATGTCAGAGCAAGTAGAGCGGGATTCGATGGAGTTCGATGTGGTCATCGTCGGCGCCGGGCCTTCGGGCCTGGCGGCGGCCTGCCGCCTGATGCAGCAGGCCAATGAAGCAGAGCAGGAACTGACGGTGTGCGTCGTGGAGAAAGGCTCCGAGGTGGGGGCGCACATCCTCTCGGGCGCCGTCTTCGAACCCCGTGCCCTGGCCGAACTCTTTCCCGACTGGGAAGAGCGCGGCGCCCCGCTCACCACGCCGGCCATTCGCGACGAGCTCTACCTGCTCAAGGATGCCGAGAAGGCCCAGAAGCTGCCCAACGCCCTGGTACCCAAGAGCATGCACAATACCGGCGGCCAGAACCACGGTGGAGGGTCAGCCCGCTACGTGATCAGCGCCGGCAACCTCTGCCGCTGGCTGGCCGAGCAGGCGGAAGGACTCGGCGTGGAGGTCTTCCCCGGTTTCGCCGCCCAGGACGTGATCCAGGACGAAGATGGCACGGTCCGGGGCATCCTGATCGGCGACATGGGCATTGCGGCCGATGGCACGCCAAAGGACAGCCATATGCCGGGCATGGAGCTGCTGGCCAAGTACACCCTGTTTGCCGAAGGCTCCCGTGGCCATCTGGGCAAGCGGCTGATCGAACAGTTCAAGCTGGACGAGGGGCGTGACCCGCAGCACTACGGTATCGGCCTCAAGGAGCTGTGGGACATACCCGCCGAGAAACACGAACCGGGCCTGGTGCTGCACGGCTCCGGCTGGCCGCTGGCCAAGGATACCCACGGCGGCTGGTTCCTCTATCACGCCGAAAACCAGCAGGTGGTGGTCGGCCTGATAATGGACCTTTCCTACCAGAACCCCTGGCTGTCGCCCTTCGACGAATTCCAGCGGATGAAACACCATCCGGTACTCAAGCAGCACCTGGATGGCGGCAAGCGCATCGCCTACGGTGCTCGCGCCATTACCAAGGGCGGCCTGAACTGCCTGCCGAAGATGACCTTCCCGGGTGGCCTGCTGATCGGTTGTGACGCCGGCACTCTCAACTTCGCCAAGATCAAGGGACTTCACACTGCCATGAAGTCGGGCCTGGTGGCGGCCGAGGCGGTCTTCGAGGCGATAGCGGGAGGTGATGAGGGTGGCCTGGAACTTACCGCCTTTACCGAAAAATGGGAGCAAAGCTGGGCCTATGCTGAACTCAAGGAAAGCGCCAGCTTCGGCCCGGCGATCCACAAGTACGGCACCGTGGGCGGTGGCGCCTACAACTTCATCAATCAGCTGCTAGGCGGCAAGCTGCCCAACGTCCATGACACCACGCCGGACCATGCGGCACTCAAGCCAGCCAGCGAGTTCGAGAAGATCGACTACCCCAAGCCGGACGGCAAGCTCTCCTTCGACAAGCTCTCCTCGGTGTTCCTGTCGAATACCAACCACGAGGAGGACCAGCCCTGTCACCTGAGACTCGCCGATCCGGAGCTACCGATCCGCGAGAACCTGCCCAAGTACGCCGAGCCGGCTCAGCGCTACTGTCCGGCGGGTGTCTATGAGGTGATCGAAGGCGACGACGGCAAGCCGCAGTTCCAGATCAACTTCCAGAACTGCGTGCACTGCAAGACCTGCGACATCAAGGACCCGGCCCAGAACATCACCTGGGTGGCACCGGAGGGCGGCGGCGGCCCCAACTATCCCAACATGTAGTCGTATCAAAGGATAAAGGGCGTGCCAGGTGGCACGCCCTTTTCGTTGGCGCCGATAGGCCTCAGCCCAACGCCTTTAACAGCACCTCGACTACCCGCCGCTGCTGCTCGGCCTGAAGATAGGGATGCATCGGCAGGCTAAGTATCTCCCGGCATACCGCCTCGGTGACTGGCAAGCGACGGTCAGGATCAGCAACGGCAGGCTGGAGATTGAGCGGAACCGGGTAGTGTACGGCGGTCGGCACGCCGGCATCGGCCAGCGTCGCCTGCACCTCATCACGACGCGGTACGCGGATACTGTACTGGGCATGCACGCTGGTATTACCTGCTGCCAAGGTCGGCGCCGTGACGACACCGGACTCGCCCAACAACCTGTCATAGCGCTCGGCTGCCTGCTGCCTCAGCACCAGCTCTTCGTCAAAGATATCGAGCTTTGCCAGCAGTATGGCAGCCTGAAGCGTATCGAGCCGACTGTTCATGCCCACTCGGGTATGGTGGTAACGCCGGGCCTCACCATGTCGGGCCACGAGGCGAGCTGCCTCTGCCAGGGCATCGTCGTCGGTGAACAGGGCACCACCGTCACCGTAGGCACCGAGTGGCTTGCTGGGAAAGAAGCTGGTGCATGCGATGCGTGACAGGCCGCAGGAACGACGCCCATGGCGGGTGGCGCCGAAGCTTTGCGCGGCATCCTCCACCACATATAGCCCATGGCGCTGCGCCAGCGCTTCGATCGACTCCATGTCGGCGCACTGGCCAAACATCGAGACCGGCATGATGGCACGGGTTCGCGGTGTGATGGCCGCCTCGACCCGAGCGGGATCGAGCAGGTAGGTATGCGGGTCGATGTCCACATAGACCGGCCTGGCACCAGCAAGCACAACGCTTTCGGCACTGGCGATGAAGGTAAAACCGGGCACGATCACCTCATCGCCCGGGCCGATATCGAGGGCCATCAGCGCGATCTGCAGTGCATCGGTGCCATTGGCGCAGCCGATGCAGTGAGAGACGCCTACATAGTCGGCCAGGCGGCGCTCCAGCTCGGCCACTTCTGGCCCCAGCACATAGCGGCCGTGAGCCAGGACTTCCTGAATGGCGGCGTCCAACCGGGGCTTGATACGCGCCTGCTGCGCGGCAAGATCAATGAAGTTCACTCGACCTCCTCCGCTCAATCCTGGGTGGGGACATCGCCAGCACGAGCCGAGGCGATACGGGACAGCTGGGGGTGGGCCTCTTCTGCTCGCGGCGCCTCCGGGCTCGCCTGGCCCAGTTGATAGACAGTCTCGAGGCAATGTCGCACGGTCTCGATCCCAAAGCCGCGCCCGGCGAGAATCTCGCGATAGCTGACGGTGTGCAGATCGGTAAAACCGCTGGAAAACTCGAACTCTTCGCCGTCGCAGGTAATGCTGCGATAGGTCGAGTGCTGGCCACGTACGCGCTCGGGCAGATCCTCGGCGTCGATGGAGAGGAACCAGCGCACCTTCGCTTTCTCGTATTCGAGATAGCCGGCAGCCTTGTGCTCGTCATGGTAGTGCAGCACCATGCGCTTCAACTCGCCGAAGATCACATGCAGCATGTCGAAGAAGTGGATGCCGATCTCTGCCATCACGCCGAAAGACTTGCGCGGATCGCCCTTCCAACTGGCCAGGTACCAAGGACCGCGAGCGGTGATATAGGTCAGTTCGACGTCGTACTGACCAACGCGCTGCTCTGCCATTACCTTGTCCCGCAATTCATGGATGGCCGGATGGTGGCGCAGCTGCATGATGCTGTAGACCCGTTGCCCGGTCTCTTCTTCGATGCAACGCAGCTCATCAAGCTGGGCCGGCGTCGATACCAGGGGCTTCTCGCAGATCACCTCGCAGCCAAGATGCAGCCCAGCCGAGATATGGGCGCTATGAAAGTGGTTGGGGGAGCAGACCACCCAGTAATCGATAGCTTTGTTACCTTGCCGCTTCAGCCGCCAGGCATGTTCGAGGAAATATTCGAACTGGGTAAAGAACGAGCAGTTTGTCGATATAGAATCGATGATGCCCACCGAGTCATTGATGTCGTAGGCTGCCACAAGGTCATGGCCCGTCTCCTTGATGGCCTGCATATGACGAGGCGCGATATAACCGGCCGCACCAATAAGCGTAAAATTCATGTGATATCCCCCGGATTCCCATGCATGTCGATTCCTTGAAGCCCAACGACCGACGCTACCGCCTGCATGGCGAGCAATACAAGATGCATCAATTAGCCACGCACTAACGGCCTGGACGGATCACGAATCCACTCGCTCCATGACCCCCCATACAGCCGGGGCAAGGGGCGACCGGCAATCGCATAGGCCAGGATATTGTGGCAGGCGGTCACGCCAGAACCACAGTAGGCGACAACGGCATCGGCACGGGGAAGTTCGGCATCGAGCGTATCAGCTGCCTTGAAGCGGCCTGCTTCAGTCAGATTGGCAGCACTGGGCCGACAAACTGCACCGGGTATATGCCCCGCTACCGGATCGATGGGCTCAGCCTCACCGCGAAAGCGCTCCAGGCTGCGCGCATCGACCTTCAAGTCACCCCCAGCCAGCACCGCATCAGCATCGACCCAGGCCTCATCATCGAAGCAAGGCTGCCACGTGGCAGGCTCAGGGGCAGGCTCCTGGCCAAGCACCAGCGGCCCGCCCGCCTCCTGCCATGCCCTCAAGCCACCATCCAGGAGCCGAACATCGGGATGGCCGGCCCAGCAGAACAGCATCCACCAGGCCCGTGCCGCCGCCAACTGCCCGCCCATGTCATCGACCACGACCACCGGCGTGACTGGCGTGATGCCAAGGCGCTGAACAAAGGCAGTGAAGGCATTCCGCTCCGGCAAGGGGTGGCGCCCACCCTCCCCTGGCGGCCCGGCGAGATCGCGGTCCAGATCGAGATGTTGACTAGTGGGAATATGCCCGGCCTCCCATAGGCGCCGCCCAGCGCCCGGCTCTCCCAGGCGGGCACGACAGTCGAGCACGAGTGGCGGCTTCCCCGCCTCAAGTGATTCGGCAAGCTCCGCAGCGGATATCAGCACACGGCTCATGTTCGGCTCCTTGTCTTGAGGGTCTCTCTTGAGGGTATCTCACGTAGTTCGATCTCGAGAGACGATATCAGAGGGGCGAAGCCGCCAGATGCGCGGACAGCATCTCGATGGGGGCACGCCGCGCCAGCAAGCGGCGCCGCCCCGCCTGGGCAAAGCGCACTTCGATGACCGGGTCGGCCGGGTCGCCCTCCACCACGGCAATCTCGCCTTCACCAAAGACCGCATGCCGCAGCCACTGCCCCGGCTGGAACTCGCCTGCCCAATAGCCGGCCTGCGCTTCGGCCAGGACCGAGTCGGCCAGCGGCCGAAGCGGCACCTCATGGCCCAGCGTCTCGAGATAGCGGGCCACCAGCGCTGGCGAGGTGACGGCCAGCGGAGAGTCGTCGTCGCTGTCGGCGCCCTCCAGGCGAGCAGCCACCCGCGTACAATCCTGCCAGGCCATCTCGGCGAGGAACCGACTCGGGCGATGCGCTCCCCCATCATGCAGCATGAGCAGCCGCTCCCGGGCGCGGGTAATGGCCACATAGAAGAGCCGCCGCTCCTCTTCCAGCCGCTCCGGGGTCAGCGGGTTGTCGCGGCTGTAATGGGGAAAATCCTCCTCATTGGCCCCGGCCAGGACCACGAGCGGCCACTCCAGCCCCTTGGCGCCGTGTACCGTAGTGATCAAGACGCCGTCGGCGTGGTTCTCCACCGGCCTCTCCAGCAATTCGATGAAGGCATCGATCTCTTTCACCTCACCGGCCTGTTCCACCAGCACATCGAGTAGCCGGACGTCCTCCTCGCCCTTCTCTCGGCGTGCGGCGGCGCGCTTGAGCACCTTCTCGGCGTCGAGACTCTCCACCACATGGGCCAGCAGGCGAGCGGGGGACCAGAGGCCCAGGCGCGGCAGTTCGCAGAGCAGGGCCCAGCGCCGCTTGAGGTTACGCCGCTGTATCGGCTTGAGACTGGCCAGCAGCGGATCGTGTCGGTCGGGAAAGGTCTGCGTCTCCGCCAGTCGGCTGGCCAACGCCGACAGGCGCTCCCGGGCCACGAAAGGGGTCGGCTGCTCCAATAGCCGGCGCACCAGTTCGGGGTCCTGCAGCAAGGCGGCATTCCTCGCCACCCGCAGGTAGCCGGACAGGGCCTGCACCAGCGGCAGCCGGAACACGAAGCGATCCTCGCGGGAGAGCCGAAAGGGAATGCCCGCCTGGAGCAGCCGCAGCTGGAAAGGCACCGACAGCGCCCAGCTGCGCACCAGCAGGCAAGCCTCGTCGAGACGACGCCCCTCACCCTGCCAGGCGGCGAGCGCCTGGGGCAATGCCTCCCTGCCCTGATCGACGGCCAGGGTAGTGCGTGGGTTCTCCGGAGCGGCAAGGCAGAGCTGGTCGGGCCTGCGACGGTTGGCGGCGATGGCGTGGTTGGCCGTCAGCGCCAACGCATGGCCGTGGCGGAAGGTGGTGGAAAGGGGGTAGTCGATGGCCGCGCCGAAGGTGGCGGTGAAGTGTTCGCGCATGGCGTCGGGATGGGCGCCACGCCACTCGTAGATGCACTGGTTCGCATCGCCCACGGCCATGACGTCGGCTTCAGCTCCGGCCAGGGTGGCCAGCAGGCGCAGCTGCGCTTGGTTGATGTCCTGATACTCATCGATGATGACGTGGTCGAGGTAGCCCTGGACACGCTTCGCCAGCTGCGGGTCGGCCTCCAGTGCGCGCAGCGGCCGGTAGAGCAGGTCGGAAAAGGTCATCAATCCGTGTTCGGCCAGCAGTTGCTCGAGGCGCTGGAAGGCTTCCACGAAGTGTCGCGTCTCGTCACCGAAGTCGAGGCGCTCATAGAGGGCCGCCGGCGCCAACATCTCGGCCTTCACCAGGCCACAGAAGTGGGCAAGCGCCTCGAGGGTATCCGCCTCCAGGGCCGTCTCGCGCTGCGTCGGGTCCTCCAGCACTTCCAGGGTCGCCTGGCGCAGCAGGCGCTCCACTTGCCAGTCGGCGGAAAGCAGGCGACGCTCAGGCAGCACACCCCAGCGAGCCAGACTACCGGTCAGCCGGTGGCCAAGGGCGTGAAAGGTGCGCACATCGGGCAGCCGCTGGCCCCGGGGGGCCATGGTCGCCAGACGCTGCTGGAAGTCCTCCCGGGCCGAGCGATTGAACATCAGCACCAGGATACGGTTGGCAGGCACGCCACTGGCCAGCAGATGCAGCACCCGCGCCACCAGCGTGGTGGTCTTCCCGGCCCCGGCCACGGCGGCGACCCGGGCATGCCCGGCGCCATGGGTGACCACGGCGTGCTGCTCCGCGGTGAGTCTCACGAAGGGTCGTCCGGCAGTTCGCCCAGCGGTTGCCAGACACCGCTGCTGGAAAGCCCCAGCTCGATCCGGCCAGTATCGGTGGTGCGCTGCTCGGCGTCCTCCACCAGGCGATAGAACACGTTGCGACCCAGCCTGGCCGAGAGGCCGAAGCGCACCGCGACTTCGGGCACCGCCACCCCGTCGGGGGTATCGCTTACCGTCAGGCGGTGCGCCTCATCCAGGCACAGCCGGTCGCCGACGTTGGTGGTCAGCCACCAGTCCTTCCCTTCCCGCTCGGCATCGACGATCACGAAGGGGCGGTCCTCCACCTGAATGCGCTGCTTCTCGACCGGGGTCACCAGGTAATGGTGGCCATCCTGCTCACGCCGCAGCAGGGTCGACAGCAGCCTGACCAGGCGCGGACGCCCAATCACCGTACCTTCATGAATCCAGCGTCCGTCGGCAACGATCCTCAGGTCCATTTCGCCGACTTGCTGCGGATGCCAACGGTCCACGGGCGGTATCTGTCCGACGGGCTCGACATGCTCGAGTAGCGGCTCCAGGTTCATCTTTCACCTCCGTCACTGACACCAGTCTATACCAAGCCGGCATTGGCCAGGGCGTCGCGAATCTCTGCGGGCGCCTCCGGCGCGGCCGCTCGAAACAGCCGGTAGAAATTCGCGGTGGTCTGCATGGCGACCTCCTCGATACTGATGCCCCGCTCCCGCGCGATGCACTCGGCCACCTCGACCACCCAGGCCGGCTCGTTGGGCCTGCCCCGGTGAGGCACCGGCGCCAGGTAGGGGCTATCCGTCTCGATCAGCAGCCGGTCCAGCGGCACCCGACGAGCCACGTCGCGAATCGACTCGGCGTTGCGGAAGGTGACGATACCCGAAAGCGAGATCGAAAAGCCGTGACGCACGGCCTCCCGGGCCATGTCCAGGTCTTCGGTAAAGCAGTGCAGGACGCCACCGGCAGCCGGGTCGGTATGCTCGCGAATCAGCGACAGGGTCTCCTCCCGGGCTTCCCGGGTATGCACGATGACCGGCAGCTCCAGTTCGGTGGCGGCGATCAGGTGGCGACGAAAGCGCTCCAGTTGCACCTCTCTCGGCGGCACGCTGTCGGGGGCCTTGTCGAGATAGTGATAATCGAGCCCGCACTCACCGATGGCCACGGCGCCATACCGGTCGGCACAGGCCTTGATCGCTTCGACGTCGGGCTCGTCATCCACCCGATGCAGCGGATGGACGCCGGCGGAGATCACCACGTCGGCGTGCTCGCGGCTGATCCTGGCGAGCTCGGGCACCGCTTCCAGCGTCACCGCAATGGCCAGGAACTGGCGAACGTCACGGGCGCGGGCGGCATCCAGGGTTGCAGCGAGGTCGCCGCTGTGTGTCTGGGGGTCTAGGCGGTCGAGATGGCAATGGGAATCGACGAACATGCGAAGAACGACTCATCAGGTGAGGGGCGGGGATATAGCGGCAGGCGCTACCGCTCAATGGTTAGGCGCTAGCGCTTAGAGGGTATAGGTCGGCGCGCCCTTGTCCAACTGGCCGGCCAGCAGGGTTTCGATCCGATCCCGTACTGGCTGATCCTCGGGGCTGAAGTGAATGCCGATACCCGGCACCCGACGTCCAGCCACGCCATCCGGCGAGACCCAGACGACCTGGCCGGTCACCGGCATACGCTCACTGTCGCCGGGCAGGGTCAACAGCAGGTAGACCTCCTGGCCCAGCTCGTAGCGCTCGCGAGTGGGCACGAAGATACCGCCCCGCTCAAGCAGCGGCATGTAGGCGGAAAGCAGGGTCTGCGTGTCCTGAATGGTCAGCGACAGGGCTTTCTGTGGTGACATGCGATCTCCTCCCTTTACCCCTGTATCAGGAACGCAACAGGGCCGACCAGCGTACCAGCCAGGCCTCGAGAACCAGCTGAGGGTTAGGATTGCCGCCCAGCCAGTCCCGGGGTGAGGCGCGAAACGTTGCACTGGAGAGCACCCAGGCCAGCAGGATGCCGCCCAGCACCAGTGTCGTGAGCCAGGCCGGGACACCGATGGCTTCTGGCAGGTCACGGGCGGGGAGGGCCAGTGTAGTCATGCTTTCCAGCCAGATCCGCAGNTTACCCTCACCGGGGCGGCCATCATCGCCCTGGGCCACCACGCCACGGGGCTGCTCTCCAACGACGACGACCTGGCGCTGGACCTGCTGGACGCCGGCGAAGCCGCCTGGGACCGCGCCTGGCACATGCCGCTGTGGGAGGAGTACCTGGAGCAGCTCGACTCCAACTTCGCCGACCTGGCCAATATCGGCGGCCGCCCGGCCGGCACTATCACTGCCGCCTGCTTCCTCTCGCGGTTCGCCGACAAGTTCCCCTGGGCGCACCTGGACATCGCCGGCACCGCCTGGACTTCGGGCAAGCAGAAGGGGGCCAGCGGTCGCCCGGTAGGCCTGCTGACCCAGTACCTGCTGGACCGGGAGGCTGATACCAGCGTCGAGATCGGCGACAATTGAGCCAAGCAGATGGCGCACTGGCACGCCATCTGCATCAAGAGGGTTGCCATCGTGCTCGGCAACCTTTACATGTGAACCATTGACAACGCATCGAGTCGGCTCACGCCGGCTCGATGTTCCTGTATCGCCCCCTTGAGAACGGCCGGTGGCCGTTCCAGGGACTGCGGAGACTCTTTGCCGTGCCCACTGCAAGCTTTGACCTACACCCCAACGCCACCCCCACGGCGACGCCGATCCGTGAGGATATCCTCAAGAATCCCGGCTTCGGTCGCTACTTCACCGATCACATGGCGCATTGACCGCCTCGTTGACCTGGAGAAAGTCGCCGGGGCCGAAGCACAGCTTGAGATCACCACCGCTGCCGGGCAGGCGATAGGCGAGATCGGGCGCACTGCCCAACCACTCGAACACGGGCGCGTCGCGCCCCACCAGGCGCCCCACTGCCACCCCATGGTCACGGGCGAACACCTGCCAGCGCTGGCGGTCGGCATGATTGTCTCGCAGCTGACGCACCACCACTGCGGTCACGCCATCGGCGGCGATCAGTTCCAGATGTCCAACCTGACGCGGCGCCTCCAGTTGGGCAAGCAGTACGCGCAACGGTACCAATAGCGCCTCCAGAACGCTCACCAGCACCAGGCAGTGCTCCACATCCACGAGGCGACTGGCATGGTGGACGCGAAAACCCAGGTGGACCCGCTCCTGTGCATCGACCTTCACGCCCAGCCGGGCACGGCGTCGATAGCCGGACGCAGTGCCTGCCAGCAGGGCGGGTGAAGTCGGCAGGGTGACGCCCTCTCGAGCCAGAAGGTCGGCCAGCACGGCCTGCTTGTGCTGCCGTTGGGCTGACACGGCCAGATGCTGGAGATCGCAGCCGCCACACTGAGCATAGTGGGGACAGGGAGGATCGACCCGCTCCGGAGAGGTTTCGAGGAGTTCGCGAACATGGGCTTCATCGAACCGCTTGCGCGAACGGTGAACCGCTACCTCGAGACGCTCTCCGGGCAAGGCACCATCGATGAACAGTGTCTTGCCGCTGGCAGAACGCGCCACGCCGCGGCCATCATGGGCCAGGCGCTGAACCGTGACCGCCGTCACCTCGGGGTCGGTCGTCCGTACGGGGGGCTCGCTCCGCCCCTGGAGGCCGGAGACACCCGAGCGTTGACGCGACGGCCGTCGCTTGCCAAGCATCGCCACGTCAGGCTTCCGGGGCAAACAGGCCGGTGGAGAGGTAGCGATCGCCACGATCACAGACGATGAAGGCGATCACCGCATTCTCGACCTCCGCGGCGATACGCAGCGCCCCTGCCAGAGCCCCCCCGGAAGAGACGCCTGCCAGGATGCCCTCCTCCCTGGCCAGCCGGCGCATGTGTTCCTCGGCCTCATGCTGACCGATGTCGAGCACCCGATCCACACGGGAGGCGTCAAAGATGCTCGGCAAGTACTCCTTTGGCCAGCGCCGAATACCGGCGATACTGGCACCGTCCTCCGGCTGCAGGCCTATGATCTGAATAGCGGGATTGCGCTCCTTGAGGTAGCGCGACACCCCCATGATGGTTCCCGTCGTCCCCATGGAGCTGACAAAATGGGTAATCGTGCCGTCGGTCTGGTCCCACAGTTCAGGACCGGTGCCGAGATAGTGTGCCAGCGGATTGTCGGCGTTGGCGAACTGGTTGAGCGGCTTGCCCTCGCCCCGGGCGATCATCGCCTCGGCCAGGTCGCGCGCCTCTTCCATGCCGCCTTCCTTGCTGACGGTGATCAGCTTGGCACCGAAGGCCGCCATGGCCTGCTTGCGCTCGCTGGAGGCGCTTTCCGGCATGATCAGAACCATCTTGTAGCCCTTGATCGCCGCCGCCATGGCCAGTGCGATACCTGTGTTGCCCGAAGTGGCCTCCACGAAGGTGTCCCCCGGCTGGATCTCACCACGCTGCTCGGCCTGTTCGAGCATCGACAACGCAGGGCGGTCCTTAACCGAGCCGGCTGGATTGTTACCTTCGAGCTTGGCAAGCAGCGTGTTATTACGGCCAGCCGTGATACGCTTGAGCCGCACCAGGGGCGTATTGCCAACCACGTCCGCAATGGTAGGAAAATGCATGTAACCGTCCTTATGGAAAGGTCTTTTCAGCATTATATCCGTGACGCCTCTCACTGGACAGGCATCCCGGGCAGCTGTGGCATACTGACTTGAGAAGTGCCGTGATAAAGGATTACCGATGTCGCTCGGAAACCGCTTGACGCTATGGTTGCTCTGCCTTCCGCTACTGGTATTGATGATCGTCGTGACGCTGGGCCTGCATCAGGAATCCGAGTGGCGCAAGTCGGCACTGCGTGATCGCCTGACTACCGCCGCAGAGCTACAGGCGCCGACGCTCGCCCAGGCCCTGATAGCCAATGATGAGGCGCATCTGGACAAACTGGCTCATCGCCTGCTCGATATCGAAGAAGCCCGTGGCGTCGGTGTCTATACCGAAGCCGGCATGACGATACTGGAGCTGGGACGCAGCCGTGCCCAGGTTGCCAGTGCAACGCCTCAGGAAACCCGGCTCGACACCCGGGGTGACATGTGGCGACTCATGGTGCCCCTCGACTTGCCCGAGCAGAATGGCATCGTTCAAGGGCTCGCCTGGTTAGAAATCGACATCGATTCACGGGCACTGGCCCTGGACCACTACCGCCGCCTGGCCAGTGCCGGCCTTGGGCTACTCTTACTCGGGCTGCTGCTGTTCCTGCTCGCCTCCTCGCTGGGACGGCGTCTGGATAGCAACCTGAACCGTGCCACCGACGCACTGCGACGCCTGCGCAATGGCGATCTGCACACTCGGCTGGCTGAGGAGGGCCCCCCGGAACTGCGCCAACTGGCCCATCAGGTCAATGCTCTCGGGGACAGTCTCGAACACTCTCGGGACAATATGCAGCGCCAGATCGAGCAGACCACCGCCGACCTGCAGGAGTCGATGGAAACCATCGAGATCAAGAACATCGAGCTCGACCTGGCCCATCGCCGCGCCCTGGAGGCCAACCGAGTCAAGTCGGAATTCCTGGCCAGCATGAGTCACGAGATTCGCACCCCGCTCAACGGTATCGTCGGCTTCTGTCGCCTGCTGGGGCGCTCGCGCCTCGAGGCGCGACAACGAGAATGGCTCGATCAGGTCCAGGTGGCTTGCGACAACCTGCTGGCCCTGGTCAATGACGTGCTGGATTTCTCGCGCATCGAGGCAGGACGCCTCGAGCTCGACCGCGCAGAGGTGGATATGGTGTCTCTGGTGGACGAGGCCCTGGGGCTTCAGGCGCCGCTGGCCCACCAGAAGGGGCTCCACCTGCTGGGCCTGGTCTATGACGACGTCCCCTCACCGCTTCGCGGCGACCCGCTACGCATCCGCCAGGTTCTGATCAACCTGGTACACAACGCCCTGAAATTCACCGAGCAGGGAGAAGTCATCGTACGGGTCATGGTGGAGGATCACTCCCACCAGAATCAGGTCCTTCTACGCGTCAGCATCAGCGATACCGGTATCGGGCTGACTCCTCAGGAGCAACAGGACCTGTTCCAGGCGTTTCGCCAGGCGACGGCAGGCCACTCCCGGCAGTATGGAGGCTCGGGGCTGGGACTCGCCATCAGCCGGCAGTTGGTGGAGCAGATGGGGGGGCGAATCACGGTCGAAAGCGAGCCGACGAAGGGCTCGATCTTCGCCTTCAGCCTGCCGCTGGATGTCATCGGGGGCATGGAATCGTTGCCAGAGCGCATACTCGACGGCGGCATCGCGGCGGCACTCTCCACCGCGGCGGGTCTGTTGCTGGCAATCTCCTCTGCCATCAGCCACGACCTGATCAAGAAGACCATCAACCCCAACATCACCGAAAAAGGCGAAANAGGACGACGCCTACGAAGTGGCCAAGGAAGTGGCGCGCCTGGCTCTCAATCAGGAGCTACCCGACCACACGGACGGAGCGCTCTATTTCCATGACCGCACGGTACAACCACATTGGGCCAACGAGTTCCTGCTGACCGCCGAAACCGACGCGTTCCTCTTCTACCGACCTGACGTCGCCTCCGCCGACTGAGGGCAACCCACGGGAGAACGCTCAGGTCTTGCGGAAGGCGTCCATCACATACCCCACCAGAGCCTCACTGGCCTGGCCGGCACCGGGTCGTTTGACCAGTTCCAATTGGTAGTCTCCCAGCGGCGGAAGCAGACTTGCATCGATCCGTCGCAGCGGTGGGCGGATCAAGCTGAGTGGAAAAGGCGACACGGCCAGGTCGGCGAGCATGGCTGCCTCATGGCCGGCACAATGCTCGCAGGTATAAGCGATCCGATAGCTCATACCGGCATGGTCCAGCGCGTCGAGAGCCATCCCCCGCCAGGCACAGCCATGATGGGCCAGGGCTACCGGTAGCGGCGAGCGCTGTGCAGCGATACCGCCTTCCCGCCCCGCCCATACCAGCGCCTCGCTATGCACGATCTCACCGCGCACTTCCTGCCCCGGATTGCCGGCGGTAACCAACACCAGGTCAAGGTCGCCAGCGTCCAGGCGGGCGAGCATCTCCCGACTGCTGCCCACGACCACATCGACCTGCACAGCCGGGTGCGAGCGGGCGAACTGACCCAGCACACCTGGCAGGATTCGTGTGCCCACATCATCGGTCGTGCCGAAACCGATGCGCCCTTCCAAGGAAGGGGACAGAAACTGGGTCACCGCTTCCTCATTGAGCCTGAGCAGACGCCGCCCGTAGCCGAGCAGTATCTCCCCTTCCGGCGTGAGCCTGACCTGACGGGCCTCGCGTACGAATAGCGCCTGGCCCAGCGTCTCTTCCAGGCGCTTGATCTGCATGCTGAGCGCCGAGGGCGTACGAAACACCTGGCGGGCGGCTCGGGTGAAGCTGCCGCATTCGGCAATGGCGACGAAGGTGCGCAGTACATCCGAGTCGAGCAGCGGCAGGGCGCTATTACCGTTCGGCAGGGTGGCAGCTGTCATGAGGAAGCCTTTCAATTTTTCTTATAGCACAATGTAGACCTTTTCGTTTGCCTGATCAAACCCGTCAAGCCAAGCTATCCCCAGAGGTCGCGACCCTCCCTTAATCCAAAGAGTGCATGGCAACCGTCCCCTATGGCGGCTGCCTGCCAGGAGGTGCGACATGAGCCAGTACGAACCACTTCGCCAGCCCAACTCGGTGGCCGAGAAGCGCCCCATCCCACCGCCCAAGCCGGATTTCTTCATGCCGGCCATGCCTCCGCTGGGGTTGATCCACAAGCTCGAAACCAAGTGGTGGGAATACCGGCGCCGCAGGCAGTTCCGCCAGCGTTTCATGCCGCTGCTGGCCAAGGACGATCACATGCTCGAAGACATGAACCACCGCCGCGACGACATCCTGTGGGCCTCGCGCCTGCCGCTGAAGGAAGACGCCGAGCAGACGCTGGAGAATCGTCGGGCAAGTCGCAAGGCCGCACAACGGAGGTAGCACTGACAGCGATGCTTGGACGCTTGCGACTTGACCTAAGCTGCACTTGAGGTCTTACGGTGCTGGCAACGTCACTACAGCGAGGAAAGAAGCATGCGCATCATGATCGTGGGAGCGAGCCAGGGCCTGGGCCGGGCCTTCGCCGAGGGGCTGGGCGAGGGCTTTCGTGACCCGGGCCTGGCGGTCACTTGCCTGCAGCTCGGTCATCTCAATACCGAAGATGACCTGGCCGTACCTCTCGAGCGCGCGGCACTGCGCGGCGACGGCGAGCTAATTCCCATGCACGACGTGGTGCATTTGGTTCGCACGCTGCTGACGTTGTCGCCGAGCTCCTACGTCAAGGAAGTAGTAATGCCTGCCATAAGCGATACGCACTTCTAGAATATTCAACCATATGGCTGACAACGTTCTTGGCCACACCTCCCGCTATGCAACGGAAGGAGTCGCACCACATGACCTCGCCCCTGCCTCCGATCGTCTCCGAAAGCGAATGGCGCGCCGCCCTGGAAGCGCAAATCGCCCGCGAGAAGGCTCACACAAGGGAACGCGACAGGCTCAATGCCGCCCGCCGCCGCCTGCCAATGGTCGAGGTGAGCGCTGACTACGTGTTCGACGGGCCACAGGGTAAAACTACCCTGCTCGACCTGTTCGAGGGGCGCCGCCAGCTGATCGTCTACCATTTCATGTTCGGCCCCGACTGGGAGGCCGGCTGCGACGGCTGTTCCTGGGTGGTGGACGCCATGACCCACCCCGCCCACCTGCACGCCCGCGACACCACCCTGGCATTGGTCTCCCGTGCATCGAGGGAAAAGCTTCTGCGCTATCAGGCACGCATGGATTGGCAACACCCGACGTGGTACTCGTCACTCGGCAGCGACTTTAATCAGGACATGGGCGTGACGAGCTGCAACTGTCATGCTCCCGACACCGATCGCGGCGAGCGACATGGCATCAGCGTCTTTCTGTCCGACGACGAGCGTATCTATCGGACCTACTTCAGCGGCAAACGCGGCGTGGAATACCTCGGCAGCCTGTGGACCTATCTGGACCTGACACCCTACGGTCGCCAGGAAAACTGGGAGGACTCACCGGCGGGCTGGCCGCAAACGCCACCCTACGTCTGGAATCGCCGCCCCGNGAATACCATCTCGCAGTCCAGCGCCCGCGAGCGGTGCCGATAGCGCTTGTGCCAGCCGCCGAAGCTCTTGTTGGCCGATACCAGCTCGATCTGTTCGGTCATGGTCATCGTTCGGTCTCCTTACCTTGCTTCTCAATAGACAGCGCCTGGAACGGCATAACAGTCGGGCGCGAATCTCTCATGCGTCTTCTGAGATATCGTAACAGCCTCGCGCCTCCGGGCGTCTATCAAAAGCGAAGCACCGTACGGATGCTCTTGCCCGCATGCAGCAGATCGAAGGCCTCGTTGATCTGCTCGAACGGCAAGTCGTGGGTGATGAACTCGTCGATCTTGATCTCGCCGTCCATGTAGCGCTGCACGTAGCCCGGCAGTTCGCTGCGCCCCTTCACCCCACCGAAGGCCGAACCGCGCCATACCCGTCCCGTCACCAGCTGGAACGGCCGCGTCGAGATCTCCTCGCCGGCCCCGGCCACGCCGATGATCACCGACTCGCCCCAGCCCTTGTGACAGCACTCCAGCGCCTGGCGCATCACGTTGACGTTGCCGATGCACTCGAAGGAGTAGTCGACTCCGCCGTCGGTCAGGTCGACGATCACCTGCTGGATGGGGTCCGAGTGTTCCTTGGGATTGACGAAGTCGGTGGCACCGAACTGGCGCGCCAGCTCGAACTTGTCCGGGTTGACGTCGATGGCGATGATGCGGCTGGCCTTGGCCATCTGCGCCCCTTGGATCACCGCCAGGCCGATGGCACCGAGGCCGAACACGGCAACGGTGGAGCCCGGCTCCACCTTGGCGGTGTTGAGCACCGCGCCGATGCCGGTGGTCACGCCGCAGCCGAGCAGGCAGATCTTGTCCAGCGGCGCCTCCTGGGAGACCTTGGCCAGCGACACCTCGGGCAGAACGGTGTACTCGCTGAAGGTGGAGCAGCCCATGTAGTGGTGCAGCATCTTGCCATCCAGCGAGAAGCGCGAGGTGCCGTCGGGCATCAGCCCCTGGCCCTGGGTGGCGCGCACCGCCTGGCACAGGTTGGTCTTGCCGGAAAGGCAGAACTTGCACTTGCCGCACTCGGCGGTATAGAGGGGAATGACATGATCGCCGGGCTTGAGGCTGGTGACGCCGGGGCCGACTTCCTCGACGACCCCGGCACCCTCATGGCCCAGCACCGAGGGGAAGAGGCCTTCGGGGTCGGCGCCGGAGAGGGTGAAGGCGTCGGTATGGCAGACGCTGGTGGCAGCGATACGCACCAGTACCTCGCCGGCCTTGGGCCCCTCGACGTCGATCTCGACCAGCTCCAGCGGCTTGCCGGCGGCCAGGGCGATGGCAGCGCGTGATTTCATGATGATCTCCTTGCTTCGGTTCCCTTAATCGACGGCTGACGCCGATGCACACTGTCTCGATGCAAGACCATTTCCGCCCCTTGCACCGAGCTCCCTCAGCATACCAACCTGCGGGGCATTCGCCTCCCCGATAGCGTCCTTGTCAATGCCATGGGCGTCAAGCAAGGTTACCCACAAAAAAGGCGCCCCACATGGGGCGCCCAAAGTGGCCATACCGACGGCCTTCACTTGAAGTTCTTGCGATACAGCTTGGTAATCTCACCGACGATACCGCTACGGAAGCTGAGCACACAGATGACGAAGATCAGACCCAGGATGACGTTGATCCAGTTGCCCAGCGGCGATTGCGCCAGCATGTGCTGCAGGCTTACCACCAGGCCGGCACCGACCACCGGCCCGAACAGTGTGCCCACGCCGCCGAGCAGCGTCATCAGGATGACTTCTCCCGACATATGCCAATGGGCATCGGTCAGCGAGGCCAGCTGAAAGACGATGGTCTTGGTGGAACCGGCCAGACCGGCAAGGCCTGCGGAGATGACGAACGCCAGCAGCTTGTAAGCATCGACGTTGTAACCCAGCGACACCGCACGCGGCTCGTTCTCGCGAATCGCCTTGAGCACCTGCCCGAAGGGCGAATGCACGGCACGTTGCACGATGGCGAAGCCAATCAGGAAGATCGCGAAGACGAAATAGTACATCGCCAGGTTGCTGCGCAGGCTGATCAAGCCGAAAAGGTTACCCCGCGGCACGCCGTGCAGGCCATCCTCGCCGCCGGTGAACGGCGCCTGGATGTAGAAGAAGAACATCAGCTGCGCCAGCGCCAGTGTCACCATGGCGAAGTAGATGCCCTGGCGACGGATAGCCAGCGCACCAAAGGCGATGCCCAGCAGTACCGCAGCCCCGGTGCCGACGAGGATGCCCAGCTCCGGTGTCAGCCCGGGATAGCTCGAGAGCAGGTAGCCGGTGACATACCCGCCGGTAGCCAGGAAAGCGGCATGGCCGAAGGAAAGCAGGCCGGCGTAGCCGAGCAGCAGGTTGAAGGCGCAGGCGAACAGCGCGAAGGTCAGCACCTTCATGAGGAAGACCGGATAGGCAACGAAGGGTGCCAGCAGCCCCACCACGATCAACAACAGGTAGAAGGCATTGCGTCGCATGTTGGCTCGACGCTGACGCTCCATGACGGGAGTCAGGGTTTGAGTCGTGGCCATGATGTCATGCCTCCTTGCCGAAGAGTCCGGCGGGTCTGAGCATCAACACCAGGATCATGACCAGGAAGATCACGGTGTTGGCTGCCTCGGGATAGTACACCTTGGTCAGGCCCTCGATCAGGCCCATGCCCAGGCCCGTCAGTATGGCACCCAGTATCGAGCCCATACCGCCGATGACCACCACGGCAAAGACCACGATCAGCAAATTGGAGCCCATGGTGGGAGACACCGGATAGAGCGGTGCCGCCAGCACGCCGGCAAAGGCGGCCAGTGCCACGCCGAAACCATAGGTGAGAGTGATCAGCAGCGGTACGTTGACGCCAAACGACTGCATCAGCGCCGGATTTTCGGTCCCGGCCCGCAGGTAGGCACCGAGCCGCGTGCGTTCGATGATGAACCAGGTACCCAGGCAGACGACCAGTGCCGCCAGCAGCACCCAGGCACGGTAGACGGGCAGGAACATGAAGCCCAACTGATAGCCACCCTGCAAGGCTTCCGGGGTGGGATAGCGCGCGCCCGATACGCCGAAGAAATTGACCAGCGTACCTTCGAAGATCAGTGCCAGGCCGAAGGTGAGCAGCAGGCCATAGAGATGGTCCAGATGGCCGATTCGCCGCAGCAGCAGTCGCTCGATCACCATCCCGAGCAGCCCTACCAACAGCGGTGCCAGCAGCAGCGCCGCCCAGTAATTGATGCCCAGGTAGCGCATGCCCAGCAGGGTGGCGAAGGCACCCAGCATGTACATCGCCCCGTGGGCGAAATTGACGATCTTCAGCAGGCCGAAGATCACCGCCAGGCCCAGGCTCAGAAGGGCATAGAAGGCACCGTTGATCAGGCCCAGCAGCAGCTGGCCCATGAACACCGCCAACGGCACCCCGAATATCATCGTCATGTTAGGTTCTCCTCGCCGTCAGAGGGGCGGCGGCCTGGGGCCGCCGCCATGTCTTGCAACGTTCAGTTCTGGACCAGATCACACTGGCTTTCGGACAGCGGACGGTAGGCTTCTTCGGCAGGAATGGTGGCAAGGATCTCGTAGAGGTCCCACTCACCAGTAGAGGCCTCCGGCGACTTCACCTCTGCCAGGTACATGTCGTGGATCATACGGCCATCCTCACGCAGCCGGCCGTTGCGGGCGAAGAAGTCGTTGATCGGCTGCTCCATCATGTACTCGCGTACGGTAGCGGTATCGTCGGTTCCGGTTGCCTCAACCGCCTGCAGGTAGTGCATGGTGCTGGAGTAGATGCCCGCCTGGACCATGGTCGGCATGCGGTTCATGCGCTCGTAGTAGCGCTCGGACCACTCACGCGCCTCCTCATCCATGTCCCAGTACCAGCCGGTGGTCAGCAGCAGTCCCTGGGTGGTCTCGAGGCCCATGGCATGGACGTCATTCAGGAAGACCAGCAGGCCGGCGAGCTGTTGGCCTGCTTCCACGACACCGAACTGAGCGGCAGTACTGATAGCGTTGACGGTGTCTGCCCCGGCGTTGGCCAGGCCGATGATCTTGGCGCCGGAACCCTGGGCCTGGAGGATATAGGAGGAGAAGTCATCGGTCGGGAAGGGATGACGCACGCCACCAACCACTTCACCGCCGCTCTCTTCGACGACGCGGGTCACATCGCCTTCCAGGGCGTGACCGAAGGCATAGTCGGCGGTCAGCATGAACCAGGTGTCGCCACCCTGATCGACGATGGCCTTGGCAGTACCGTTGGCCAGCGGATAGGTGTCATAGACCCAGTGGATATGGTTGGGAGAACAGTGCTCGTTAGTGATGCTGGACGCTGCCGATCCCGAAATGATGCCGAGCTTGTCGTTCTCCTTGAGCACATTGGTTACCGCAATGGTGACCGATGAGGCGACCATCCCGGCTACCATGTCGACGTTACGGGTATCGACCCATTCGCGAACGGTGTTGGCACCGACGTCGGCACTGTTGCGGTCATCGGCGCTGTAGACCTGAATCGGGGCGCCGTTGACGCTGCCACCGAAATCCTCAATAGCCATGCGCAGGGCTTCCAGGCCGCCCGGCCCGGCCAGGTCGCGATAGGTGCCGGACATGTCGGCCAGGTAACCAATGCGGACTTCACCATCGCTGATTTCCGCCTGGGCGGTGGTTGCTGCAAGTGCGGCGGCGGCGGCAATGGCGATGCTGCTGGCGAGGGTCTTCTTGATGAAGGTCATTTACGTCTCCGTAGTCCCATGGGGACTGCTTGTTGTTGTAGCGAACGTTGCAGATGCAGGCGTCGCTTCTTCGGTTTTAGGTTACGCAAGTTGCAAATTATAGTTTTAGCCAGCTGTTGGTTGAGCGCGGAGCTCAGACCCCCAGCAGGGAGTGGAGGTGATCACGCTTCGAAGGCAGCTCGGCCGCCGAGATCTCCTCGATGATGCGCCCGTGCTCCATCACGTAGTGGCGATCGGCAAGCGGTGCAGCGAAGCGGAAATTCTGCTCCACCAGCACGATGGTCATGCCCCTGTCCCTGAGCTTGACCAACACCTCACCCAGCGTCTGTACGATGACTGGCGCCAGGCCTTCAGTGATTTCATCGAGAAGCAGCATGCGGGCGCCGGTGCGCAAAATACGCGCCATGGCCAGCATC
Organism: Halomonas chromatireducens; assembly: GCF_001545155.1. Classification (NCBI taxonomy): domain Bacteria; kingdom Pseudomonadati; phylum Pseudomonadota; class Gammaproteobacteria; order Oceanospirillales; family Halomonadaceae; genus Halomonas; species Halomonas chromatireducens. The sequence continues at coordinate 2,301,946 of NZ_CP014226.1, forward strand.
TGCTGCTCACCGCCGGAAAGGCGGGTGCCCTGGCTGCGGCGGCGCTCGTAGAGGTTGGGAAACATCTCGTAGATCTCATCGAGACTCATGCCTCCGGAGCGAACCGTGGGCGGCAACAGCAGGTTCTCCTCGACGTCGAGACTGGCAAAGATGCCACGCTCTTCCGGACAGTAGCCCACCCCCAGCCGAGGAATGCGGTGCGGCTTCATGTCGAGGGTCTCGTTACCGTTGATCATGATCGAGCCAGTGCGCCGACCGACCATGTTCATGATGGCCTTGAGCGTGGTACTGCGCCCGGCACCGTTGCGCCCGAGAAGGGTCACCAGCTCACCGCGCTTCACGTCGAAATTGACGCCATGAAGAATGTGAGATTCACCGTAGAAGGCATGCAGGTCACTGACCCGCAGCATCTCTGCATCGGCATGTTCCCGGTGTTTGGTGGCGGCGGGCTGCTCGGCTAGCTGGTTCATGCGCTGGCCTCCTCTTCCTCTACTTCGGTGCCCATATAGGCTTCCTTGACCAGCGGATTGGCTGAGACCGTCTTATAGTCACCTTCGGCCAGGACCGCCCCGCGGGCCAGAACGGTGATCCGATCACAGAGCCGGCTCACCACACTGAGATTGTGTTCCACCATCAGAACGGTTCGCCCCTTCGCCACCTGTCGAATCAGTTCGACAATGCGGTCGACATCCTCTGCCCCCATGCCCTGGGTGGGCTCGTCGAGCAGCATCAGAGTCGGCTCCATGGCCAGCGTGGTCGCCACTTCAAGCGCCCGCTTGCGCCCATAGGGCATCTCCACAGTGAGCACATCGGCATATTCAGCAAGGCCCACCTGGTCAAGCAAGTCCATGGCACGATCATTGAGATGGTCGAGGGTGCGTTCGGACTTCCAGAAGTGGAAGGAGGTACCGATCGGCCGCTGCAGGGCAACTCGAACGTTCTCCAGCGCGGTCATATGCGCGAATACGGCCGATATCTGGAAGGAGCGCACGAGGCCCAACCGGGCAATCTCGTTGGCCTTCATCTTCGTGATCGACTTGTCGCGATAGAGAATCTCACCGTGGGTTGGCGGCAGGAATTTGGTGAGGAGGTTGAAGACGGTCGTCTTGCCGGCGCCATTGGGCCCGATCAAGGCATGGATGTGTCCTTCCCGGACCTGCAGGTTGACATCGTCCACGGCGGTGAAACCGCGAAACTGCTTGGTCAACCCGCGAGTCTCAAGTATGAACTCCTGGGTCATGTGACGTCCTCTCTGGATCGCCGCTGGCGATACGTGCTGATTTGTTGTCTTTGTCATGAAAGCAGTGGCTGCGATGTATCAGCCGGGGACTTTCTAACCTTTACGTTAACGTAAGCTAGAGGAGAGACTCCCGCAGGGCAACTCCTGAAACGTCGAACTCGACCAATGGCGTAGAGATCCAAGACTTCAATAGCTTGCGAACAAAAACGCGATGCCGGCAAGGGCATCGCGTGGATTCAGCATAGTCGGTTGATACAAAAGCGTCTTTGCCGTTCAGCACTCAATGGCGTTGACTGCCAGCCCACCTTCGGACTTTCCGCCCATTTATTAACCCCTAAATCTAGGAGGATAACAACCGGGGCTTCCAACCCCTTGACCGCAGAGACATTAAACATACGCCCAGCATAATTTGGTCTATCGGTTACCAAAGCCTGAAGTGCTGCACTTTTAGCCACCTTGAAAGGTGTTAGCAACAGGATGTCCTCCGGCTTGAAGCCATCAGCCTCCAGCTGATCAATCGCCTTCATAAGCTTTTGCTGCTGCTCTTCTTGGGTCTTCCACTGGTGGATCTGCACGGCATTTTCGCTGCTGGGCAGATGCTCCCATGGTTCAGCGGCGGCGCTATGGCGCTCTTTCAGCCACACGGCGATCTCGTAGGCGTTACGGTAGTTGCGGTGCAGGGAAAAGGGATGAGGAACCATTCCCCTGAACACTTCACTGGGGATTTGGTAGTCGCGTCCGTAGAGGTTCTGTGCCGGGTCGGCAAACAGCGTGACGCGGGCACCCTCTTCCAACATCTCCTGAAGCACCAACCACCAATAGGGTTCGTAATCCTGGGCCTCGTCCACGACCATGACGCCCCACTGCTCTGGAGTACGCTGCAGCGCCTCGGCCAGCAGGTTCGGGGCGGTCTCGTTGAAGAACTCCCCCATTTGCTTCGGGTCGCTCGGCGGTTCCCAGCCGAGCCCAGCGGCGCTCGCGCGTGACTCACAGAGCTCATGAAAGGTGAACACTTCAATCGGCAGTTCGCTGTCGGCCAGAGCCTGCCGGTGGGCCTCCGCCAGGGCGATGTTGTAGCAGAGCATGAGCACCTTCTGGCCTTCACGGGCCAGCTGCTCCGCCTGGGCACGAGCCAGCACGCTCTTGCCGGTGCCGGCACCGCCATGGATCGCCATGCGCGGGATATGCTCCAGCAGGCGCAGGACCCACTGCTGCTCTTCGCTCAATCGAAACAGCTCGGCGTCGATATCCTGCGCGCGCTCGGCCACGCTACCCACCAGCGAGCAGGCTGGACGCAGCAGATGATGCTGAATCAGGTTGGCCTGTTGCTTATCCAACGGCAGCGAGTTATCGGCCCTGGGGCCAGTCCAGGCCGCATTGCCAAAGCGCCGGGTGATGGCATCGGCGTCCAGCTGCTCCAGTTCTCCCTTGAGTAGCAGGTGGTCGCGGTTGAGAGTCAGCTCGGGGAACTGGCCCTCCCAGCTGCGCGTATCCGGGAAGACCAGCACCGGGGCGATAGGCAGACGGATACCGGGTACGACCTTCTGCATGGCCTGCAGTAGGCTGTTGGACTGCTTTTTCAGCTGATCCAGCGGCGTGGTGGAGAGCTTGAAGGTGCCGTGGTTGCCTTGCGACCACCAATTTCCCTCCCCATCCAGCCAGATGCCCCCGCCCTTCACTTCCCAGACCTGGATGCCGTGCTGCGGATGAAAGAGCAGGAAGTCGATCTCTCCCACCCAGGTGCCCTTGTCGTTGCGGGTCTGGGTGGCAAGTCCGTGCATGATCTGAAGCCCCGGATACTCCAAGGACCGCAGCCAGCGGTAGACCTTGGCCTCGGCGCGGGAAGGCAGCGCATCGAGCTCTCTTTCGCTCAGGCGGGGGAACAGGGTCGCCACGCAAATTCCTTATGTAAATGGCGTGTAATGGGCTAAGCGTAACGAATCCGGTGGAGCCTATGCCAGCTAAAAGTTCGGTCATTTCGCATGAGTTCAGAAGGCCAAAGTGCTAAAGAGTTAACGTTACTTCTACGTAGCCCGACAATTCCAAAAGCTGGTCAGCTTTCGTCTGTATGTCTGCACGCCAGGCCAAGCACTCTAGCCAGCGATCCGGAATACCTGATGCACCGAACGCTGCGCCCGCCAACTGTCCTGTCACCGCCGCTACGGTATCGGCATCATCTCCCAGGTTCGCCGCCAAAATCAGCGCCTCTTCAAGGGAGCCGGCCTGCCAGCAACACCAGAAGGCGGCCTCCAGCGTATTGATCACATAGCCACTCGACGATACCGCAAGACGGGGCATCTCCTTGAAGCACCCCTCAACAATTCGGTGGATGGCAGCGCCCTGGTAGTTCTGTCGCAGGGGCTCTGCAAGCACATCGTGTAATCGTTCGCCTTGTAGCAGTCGCCACAGCACACTCCCCATCAAGGCGGCCGCATCCAGGCAATCAGGGCTGGCATGGGTCGTGCAGCTGCTGTGAACGGCCAGCGACACAGCCTGCTCCAGCGAGCCTGCCACCATCACCGCAGGCGCCAGCCGCATGATGCCGCCGTTGCCGCTGTGATAAGCATGCTCACTGCCGGCGTAGGGTGTCTCGGGCCGCGCCTGGTAGCGCATCAGTGACGCCAGGGTGGCATTACCGATATCGATGCAGCGACCCTGGCAGCTCATCTCGCCCTGCTGCCACCAGCGGACATAGCGTTTCATCTGGTCATGAGGTTCAAAGCCTTGGCAGGCAATCAGGCTCTCGGCTAGACATAGCGCCATGGCGGTATCATCGGTCCACTCCCCCGGCGCGACACCGAAGGCGCCGCCGCCCAGCATTTCCGTGTGCAGCGGCGGCTGGTCGCGTGTGCAGAATTCCAGGGTGGTGCCGAAGGCATCGCCTACCGCCAGCCCCAGCAGCGCCCCGCGATAACGCTCTTGAAAGTCGCTAACGGGAATGGACATGGATGATCGTGGCGTTATGGATGGCATAGCAGGCTCCTCAAGCTCTGGGATGAAACAGCTTATGCGCTTGCTACGACGCCCAATGTCGCACAGGGCGATGAAACTTCTCTTTTTTCTGAGCGCAGCCAATCGCCGCCGGGCTTTGCAAGGATGATTCTCATGCCGCTTCTTGGGCTTCTTCGACGCTTCACATCGCCTTGTCAGGTGGAATGCCAGCCTAGAGGTGCAGCACCAGTGGCATTCGATTTGGCACCGGCATTGGGCTATCCATTGAAGCTGTACCTGGCGCCATGGCGGTCAGAAACGCCATTCAGCTGGGCAAGCTACGTGGAGCAAGAGCGCATCGCCAGCGGCAACTTTCTGGAGCCACCGGGTATCGGCTGGGAGATGCTGAATGCCACGCAGGGAGAAATGCTGACGCACGGAATGCCGAAGCCAGTTCGACGTGCGATTGCCAACGCACCGTTCCTGGGTGTCGAGCTTGCTCAGGCCTGCGGACAGCTGCCGGCCGCGCGCGAACTGGCCGAGGCGTCTCCACTGCTGCTGATTATGCTGGTTGACTGGGCCATCGAGACCCGCCTAACGCGGGCCGAATTCGCTGATTGCCTGACTCAGAAGCAGGCAGTGCTCTGTGATGCAGTAGGGCTACCGGGCGGCCCGGCCACCGCGAAGCTACTGAAGTGCTGTGGTTTGCGACCGATGATCCGCCGCGAGCTGTTCGAGCTCAAGCGAACCTTGAATCGCCCCCGGACTACTGCGCTGTTGCGTCATCATCAGCCTCTGTGCCTGGATCATGTGGTGTTTATGGCTCGCCACGAGGGCTTCTGCTGGCCCGGGTTGCTGCGTGTCGTTGACGGCATTCTCGACACCCAGCCCCCACGGCCTGGGCAGGTAGCCTGGCTTCGCCAACTGTTGGCAGATGTCGAGCGGATACTCGGCGACAACCGGCAAGCGCTGCCGCAGGTAACGAACATGGCTGAATTGCAATGCCTCCATGACCGACTGGTGGACAGATTCAACGAGCAGATCAACCAAGCAGGGCGAGCCACAACCGCAACAGCACTCCGAAATGAGTATGGCGCCTACCCTCCCCCACCCTTACCGGCATATGGCGACCTGACCCCAGTGACTTCATGGGAAGACCTGCTGCTGGAAGGCCAGCGAATGCGGCACTGTGTGGGGTCCTATCACCACGCCGTTGCTACGGGCAGAGTCGCGATTTATCACCTGCGTTCACCTGAGCCCGTAACGGTGGCGATCCGCCCCCAGGGAAATGGCTGGGTACTCAGCGAGGCCAGAGTGAAATGCAATTTCATGCCCTCTGCCTCCTCACGGCAGAAGATCCAGGCCTGGCTGGCTCGCTGCGCCGGCTAGCCATGCGACACGTACAGTCGCATGAACAAGAGATACTGTTCTCCAGCACACCACAGGAGATTGCCATGCCCCCTCAGCCTGCCCGAGCCTGCCAGCAGTTTGACATCATCGGCGATGTTCATGGACACGCCAGCCTTTTGGAAGCCCTTTTAGCGAAGCTGGGCTATCAGCAGCAGCGCGGTGCATGGCGACACCCAAGCCGCGAGGCAATTTTTGTTGGCGACCTCATCGACAAGGGGCCAGACCCAGCCCGTGCGCTGATGCTAGTGAGAGCGATGGTAGAGAATGGCAGCGCCCGTATGGTCGTAGGCAACCATGAGCTCAACTGGGTCAATGATGCCTTCCTTGAGCAGAATGACCCGCAAGCGTTTGTGGCGGCCACGCGGCTCCATCATGACCGGATGCGACTGATGGAAGGGTTTATCGATGTAGGCACAGGACTTGCCGGCCTGATGGAGCACTTTGCGTGGTTGCGCCTGCAGCCGCTCTTCATCGATGAGCCGGGGCTTCGAGTGGTACATGGCAGCTGGGATGACGAGGCAATTGCTTGCCTGAAGGCTCAGCACATCACTTGCCTGGACGACCACGGCATGCGCCACTACCGGGAGACTTATTCGAAAGGCTATCTGGCCATCGACCGTGTGGTCGCCGGCTGCGAGCATGACTTTTTCGATCAACCTGCGCCGAACGGATTCCGCTCGCGCCGGCATGCATGGTGTGGTCGCCGTCCACAATGCTCTTGTACATCTTGGTGCGACCTTCCACGTCGTCGGATTTCCCCGTCAGCATCTCCTGCAGGGTGTAGGCGGCACCGTAGGCTTCCAGCGCCCAGACCTCCATCTCCCCGAAGCGCTGGCCACCGAACTGCGCCNCAATAGCTTGCGAACAAAAACGCGAGGCCGGCAAGGGCATCGCGTGGATTCAGCATAGTCGGTTGATACAAAAGCGTCTTTGCCGTTCAGCACTCAATGGCGTTGACTGCCAGCCCACCGCGGGACGTCTCCTTGTACTTTTCCTGCATGTCCCGGCCAGTATCGCGCATGGTTCGAATCACCTTGTCCAGCGAGATGAAGTGCTCCCCATCCCCCCGCAGCGCCATCTGGGCAGCATTGATTGCCTTGACCGAGGCGATGGCGTTGCGCTCGATACAGGGTACCTGCACCAGGCCGCCGACAGGATCGCAGGTCAGCCCCAGGTTGTGCTCCAGACCGATCTCGGCGGCGTTTTCCACCTGCGCCACGCTCCCCCCCATGACCTCGGCAAGACCGGCAGCGGCCATGGCACAGGCCGAACCCACCTCGCCCTGACAGCCGACCTCGGCACCGGAGATTGAAGCGTTCTTCTTGCACAGCATGCCCACGGCGCCGGCGGCGAGCAGAAAATCCACCACGTCCCGCTCGCTGGCACCGGCCTTGAACTTCATATAGTAGTGAAGCACCGCGGGAATGATGCCCGCCGCACCGTTGGTGGGAGCGGTCACCATGCGCCCACCGGCGGCATTCTCCTCGTTGACCGCCAGGGCAAAGACATTGACCCAGTCCATGGCCGAGAATGTCGAGGCGATTACGCAGTCGTCATCTTCCGCCGCCAGCAGGTGGCGATGCAGCGTCGCTGCGCGACGGCGAACGTTCAGCCCGCCTGGCAGCACCCCCTCGTTCTGCAGGCCGGTCTCGACGCAGGCCTGCATCGCCTCCCACACGCTCCAGAGTTCGGCGCGCACTTCCGCCTCGCTGCGCCAGGCCTTTTCGTTTTCCAACATCAGCTCACTGATGCGCAGGTCATGCATGCGACACAGCGCCATGAGCTCGGCGGCGGAATTGAAGTCGTAGGGGAGCGTCGTGTTGTCGGTATCCAGTTCACCCTGGGCAGCCTGGGCCTCATCGACTACGAAGCCACCGCCCACCGAGTAGTAGGTGTTGCGCCACAGCTCATCGCTATGACCGTGGGCGATCAGGGTCATGGCATTAGGGTGGTAGCGCAAGCACTCCTCATGCCACTGCATGTCGCGAGCCCAGAGGAAGGGAATCGACAAGCGACCATCGAGATGTAGCGTGCTGGATTCGAAGAGCTCCTCGAGACAGGGGGCAACGATGGCGGGATCGATCCTGTCGGGCCGCTCTCCCATCAGGCCCATAATGATCGCCCTGTCGGTGCCATGCCCCTTGCCGGTGGCGCATAGCGAACCGAACAGCCGCACCTCGATGCGAGCGACACGCTCCAGCATATCCTGCTCGCGCAGCGCCTGAACGAAGTCGTAGGCAGCGCGCATCGGACCAACGGTATGGGAGCTGGAGGGACCGATACCGATCTTGAACAGGTCGAAGACGCTGATTGCCATGTGATCACCTTTTCTGGTCGGCGGTGGCCGATCGTATCTGTTGCCGTGTGGCCAAGTATGGATAAGCCTGACTAAACACTATTGCTATCCACCCGTGTTGAATTCTATGGTGGTGCTGAAAACGCCCTCGGGCAAACGAGAATATCTCCCTACTGAGTATAGAATGACTAAAGCATGAGCCGCCTACTCCACGCCCAGACTCACGCCTGGCTCAAGGTGTTTGCCATCAGCGCGCGCCACCTCTCCTTCACCCGTGCGGCAGAAGAGCTGCACGTGACCACCGGGGCCGTCAGCCAGCAGATCAAGCAGTTGGAAGAGCGCCTGGGCTTCAAGCTGTTCCGCCGCCTGCCGCGTCGCCTGGAGCTGACCGAGGAGGGACGCCGCCTCGCCGATGTGGTGGAGGAGGCCTACCAGTCGGTTGGCCTGGAAGTGAAACGCCTGCGTAGCGGCGTGATGAGCGGCATCATCCGGGTACGCAGCGTACCCGCCTTCCTGAGCAAGTGGCTCATGCCACGCCTACCCCGACTCCAGGCACGCTTTCCCGATATCGAGCTGCAGATCATTGCCGAGGACAGCAGCCTGTCGCTGCGCGAGGGCGAGTTCGACCTGGCCATCGACCTCAACGACGGCCACTACCCAGGCCTGGCCATCTCACCACTGATGGAAGAGGTAATCTTCCCGGTCTGCGCGCCGGCCCTGTTGCGCCACCGCCCCTCCCTGTCTCGCCCCGAGGAACTGGCCTGGTACCCCCTGCTGCACGATGTCACAGCCTGGCGTGGCGGGCACCCCTACGCCGAATGGGAACACTATCTCGAGGCAGTGGAAGCGCCACCGCTCAATGCCCGCCGCGGGTATACCTTCAATCGACATCGCCTGACCATGGAGGCGGCGGTTGCCGGCATGGGTGTCGCCATCGCCCGCCAGGCGCTGCTCACCAACGAACTCAGCACAGGCACACTTATCGCACCTTTCCCCCAGAGGGTTCCCACCGGCAAGCGCTACGGCATCGTGCATACCAGCGGCGCGCTGGACGACCGCCGCGTGGCGGCGGTACACGACTGGATCGTCGAGGAAGCGGGGCGCGACAAGCCGCCGGCATGAGCGACTGCACCCGATCAGGGCGAGCATACACCAACAAAAAACGCCTGCAGCTTGATCAGCCTGCAGGCGTTTTCCTTAATGAACCGCGGTAGCGCTACTCGTCGAGGAACGAACGCAGGGGCTCCGAGCGGCTCGGGTGACGCAGCTTGCGCAATGCCTTGGCCTCGATCTGGCGGATCCGCTCACGGGTGACATCGAACTGTTTGCCGACTTCCTCGAGGGTATGGTCGGTGTTCATGTCGATACCGAAACGCATGCGCAGCACCTTGGCCTCGCGGGCGGTGAGACCACCCAGGACGTTGCGAGTGGCTTCGATCAACCCCTCGCCGGTGGCCAGGTCGACCGGCAGCAGCATGGTGCCGTCCTCGATGAAGTCGCCGAGGTGCGAGTCGTCGTCGTCACCGATGGGCGTCTCCATGGAGATAGGCTCCTTGGCGATCTTGAGCACCTTGCGCACCTTGTCCTCGGGCATCTCGAGACGCTCGCCGAGCTCCTCGGGGGTGGGCTCGCGACCCATCTCCTGAAGCATCTGCCGCGACACACGGTTGAGCTTGTTGATGGTCTCGATCATGTGCACCGGGATACGGATGGTGCGCGCCTGATCGGCGATGGAGCGAGTGATCGCCTGGCGAATCCACCAGGTGGCGTAGGTGGAAAACTTGTAGCCGCGACGGTATTCGAACTTGTCCACCGCCTTCATCAGGCCGATGTTGCCCTCCTGGATCAGGTCCAGGAACTGCAGCCCGCGGTTGGTGTACTTCTTGGCGATCGAGATGACCAGGCGCAGGTTGGCCTCGACCATCTCCTTCTTCGCCCGGCGCGCCTTGGCCTCGCCGATGGAGAGCCGGCGATTGATCTCCTTTAGCTCGGGCACCGCAAGCTGGACCATGTCCTCCTCGAAGGCGATTCGGCGCTGCGAGCGCTGAATGTCACCGCGCATGGCCTCGAGGCGGTCGGCATACTTGCCATGGTTACCGATGAAGTCATCGAGCCAGCTCTGGCGCGACTCGTTGCCCGGAAAGGCCTTGATGAACGTCTTGCGTGGTACCCTCGCCTTCTTGACGAACAGCTGCATGACCGCCTTTTCCTGGGCCCTCACCTGCTCGACGCTGATCCGCACCTGATTGACCAGGCGCTCGAAGTGCTTCGGCACCAGCTTGATCGGCGAAAACAGCTCGGCCAGCCGATTCATTTCGACCCGGGCTTCAGGAGAGTGGCGGCCGTGCGCCTCGATGGCGGCACGCACCAGCTCGTTCTGCTGGCGAATCTGCTCGAAACGCGCCTTGGCTTCCTCGGGATCGGGGCCACCGGTGGTCTCTTCCTCGGCCTCCTCATCCTCGTCGTCGTCCTCACTCGCCTCTTCGTCCCGCGGCTCCTCCTCGGGCACCTCGGCCTCGGCAACGCCTGGGATACCCTCGTCGGGGTCAATGAAGCCGGAGAACAGATCCGAAAGCCGACCGGGCGCCTCTTCGTCCTGGGTCGCATCGTAGGCGTCGAGAATCGACTCCACGGCACCGGGCAACCATGCCAGGGCCGACATGACCTCCCGAGTGCCCTCCTCGATGCGCTTGGCGATCTCGATCTCGCCTTCACGGGTCAGCAGTTCCACGGTCCCCATTTCGCGCATGTACATGCGCACCGGGTCGGTGGTCCGCCCTACGTCGCTTTCCACCGCGGCCAGCGCTGCCACTGCCTCTTCGGCGGCCGACTCGTCGGTGGAGTGATCAGACATCATCAGGGTATCTTCATCGGGGGCTTCCTCGACGACACTGATGCCCATGTCATTGATCATACCGATGATATCTTCCACCTGATCCGGGTCGGCGATATCTTCGGGAAGGTGGTCGTTGACCTCGGCATAGGTCAGGTAGCCCTGTTCCTTGCCGCGCGCGATCAACTCCTTCAGACGTGACTGCTGCTGCGCATTTCCAGCCATAGAAACCCTATCTCGACGAAGAAGAATGAAGCACCTGAAGCGCTGGGTGGAGAAAACTCATGAAGCCGAACAGTATAGCGGCTAATCACCCCTTACCGCCAGTTCGACCCATTTGCTCGTTCACTCAGGTGTGTTAATTTGTCCGGTTGTGCTGTGGCGGGGGCGAATCCATGCACCCTATGTGGTGATGGTAGAAAAGAATTCAACCCCACCGCCAATATCATTCGTCATCCGTGACGCTTACCCCTGCCTCTTCCCATGCTTTTCATCACCGCGGGCCACTGCTCGACCCCCCAGGCTGGCTGTCAGCTTCCCAGCTCGGCTAGCAGCGTCATGAGTCGCTGTCGCTCCTCGGGCGAAAGCCGTTCGCCCGAGCGCTGCTTTGCCAGCAGTGCATCGACTCGCTCCTGGCACGAAGGGCGCCTCTGATGCCGACGAAAATGCTCGACCAGGCCATCGAGTTCCTGCGCCCTGGCGGCACGCGGGATAAGCATTTCACGCCTCACCAGCACCGCGAGACGCTGGCCCTGATCGCTGCCATGAAAATGCGCGAGCAGCACCTGTCCGCTGCGATAGCGCCCGGCCCGCAAGAGGCGCACCACCTCCCGGCAGAGCGGGACATCCGGATCCCCCTCGGGATACCAGTCCTCCGTCTCGGGCAGCCGCTCTACCAATATCGGCTCATGCAGCAACAACTGAAGTATTCGCGCCACCAGTCCCAGGGGCATGCGGTCGTGCTGTGGCCCGGCCCCGGCTCCCGTGACTGACGAAGGCTTGAGCGGCGCAGAAGTCGCTTCGACCTCAACGGGCGCCCCCACACCAATGTCGGATCGCGACATAAGTGCTTCGAAGCGTGATCGTTCGACACCGGTGCGTCGCGAAAGCTCATTGAGCATCATAGATTTCAACAACCCATCGGGCAGTTTTCCCGTGGCCGCCAGTACCTGACTGGCATAGCGCTCGCGGTCTTCGATACGCGCCAGGTCACGCCCCCTGGCCGCCAGATCGAAGAGAAATTCCGACAGCGGGCTGGCGCAGGTGATTCGATCAACGAAGGCCTCGGCACCTTCTCGTCGCACCAGGGTATCCGGATCGTCCCCTTCGGGCAGGAACAGAAACCGGGCCTGCCGACCGTCGATCATCAGCGGCAGAACGACTTCCAGCGCCCTGCTGGCCGCCTGCCGGCCAGCCCGGTCGCCGTCGAAGCAGAACACCACCTCGTCGACCATGCGAAACAGCCGCGACAGGTGATCCTCGCTAGTGGAAGTACCCAGCGTGGCCACGGCATTGCGAATCCCGAACTGTGCCAGGGCCACCACATCCATGTAGCCTTCGACGATCACCAACCGCTCTAGGCGCGTATTGGCCTGACGCGCCTCGAATAGCCCGTAGAGCTCCCGCCCCTTGTGAAAAACCGGCGTTTCGGGCGAGTTGAGATACTTGGGCTTGGCATCGCCCAGCACACGCCCGCCAAAGGCGATGGTTCTCCCCCGAACGTCGCGAATCGGGAACATCACCCGATCACGGAAGCGGTCGTAGGTACGTCCACTCTCCTCGCGGTGAACCAGCAGTCCATACTCGATCTGAAGGGCCTCGGGAATCTCCCGCACCGACAAGTGTCGCTTGAGCGACTCCCACTCGTCCGGCGCATAGCCGATTCCGAACGCCGCCTGGATCTCGGGCGAAAGGCCGCGCTCGGCCAGATAATGGCGAGCCGCCTGCCCCTCCGGCATCTTCAAGCGCTCCCGAAAAAAGCTTGCCGAAAGCTCAAGCAGGTTGACCCCTTCCTTGCGCTTGCGCTCACGCGCCTGGGCACGAGGGTCGTCAGCCCCTTCACGCGGGACTTCCAGGCCAAGCCGCGAAGCCAACTGCTCGACCGCCTCGGGGAAGGGCAGGTTGTCATACTCCATCAGAAAACGCAGGGCGTTGCCGTGCGCGCCACAGCCGAAGCAGTGGTAGAACTGCTTGTCGGCACTGACGGTAAACGACGGTGTCTTTTCCTGATGAAACGGGCAGAGCCCGGCATGATTGCGCCCGGCCTTCTTCAACTGCACCCGCTCGCCCACCAGCTCGACAACGTCGACGCGAGCCAACAGGTCATCAATGAAACGCTGCGGTATCTGACCGGCCATGCAGGTATCGCCTCCTCCAGACTGGACAGGCGGATGAGGGGCTTGGCAGGCTCAGCGGAAAAACAAACGGCCACCCGCCGGCGGCCGCTTGGTCATCCTTCCGGACAGCCGATGCAGAGCGCGTCGACTACCCCATCGTACGGATCAATAGAGCCTTTCGAAACGCTTCCGCTCACGCTGGAGCTTCTTGGCGTGACGCTTCACCGCAGCGGCTGCCTTGCGCTTGCGCTCTGCAGTCGGCTTCTCGTAGTGCTCGCGACGGCGAACCTCGGACAGAATGCCGGCTTTTTCGCAGGAACGCTTGAAACGACGCAGCGCTACGTCAAACGGCTCATTATCACGTACTTTTACAGAAGGCATTAAGCACTCACCTACCTTAAAATTTCTAGAGTTCGGTTTGTACGCACACCCTCTCTGGATGACTCCCGCCATCACCAACCCAGGCCGGTAGCAAGCCACCAAAGCCCGGACTGCATGAAGAAGCGGAAGATCTCCTGCTGGATGCACGACCCAGTCCTACAGCGCACAGTATTCTAGTCGCCGGAACGAGTCTTTGCAAACGCGTGGCGGCGAAAGGCAAGGAAAGATTGACCCCACCCATTGCGCTGGCTTTTTGGCTTGCCCTCTACCATCCGCCGGGTTAGCGTTCCATTACGGATGCGTAAAGTATTTTAACACTTTTGACGCGAGTGCTGGCCAATGGCGTGTAACAGAGCGCGGGGCAGGGCCATTGCGTGGTGCCACAGATGACCATTCGCAATCTCTTGATTTTTCTGCTGACGCTGATGGGGCTACTGATTCTGCTGGGTTCGAGTTGGGAAATTCGTGAGATCCGGGCCAAGCTGAACGCCGCGCAGTGGGTCCACCAGAGCAATCGGGTGGCAGACCTGTCCCTTCGCGCGAGCGGTGTCATGGCCATGGAGCGCGGAATCACCGCTGCCATCCTGTCTCACCCGGCCGAGGCCAGCCCGGACATGATGTACGAGATGGCCCGCCAACGACACGATGGCAACGCACTCTATCATGCCATCCAGGCCTCTGCCTCAGAGCTGCCGAGCCTTGCTCGAATCGACGACACTCACCCCCTTCGCCGCGGCCTGCAGCAACTCACCCAGCACCACGACACAATGGCAACCGCGCGCCAGAAGGTAGACCAGCGTATCGCCAGCGAGGCCGCAGAGATCGATGAAAGCCAATGGATCGGCCTGGCAACACGCTATATCTATGCCCTGTCGGAGCTACGCGATGCCACCGCTCACCCCATGCCGGACAATATCTACTCTTACACCACCAATCCGCTGATCAAGGATGCCCTGTTCAATGTCAGCGAGTATGCCGGGCGGGAACGGGCCATCATCGGCTCGGCCATCGCCCAGCAGCGCACCCTGAGCGAAAATGAACGAGCAAGACTACAGCGCTATCGCGACATCGTCGAAGCCTCGCTTGCCCGAGTCGAGACCCTGATCCAGCAACTGCCTGACATCCCTGCCCTGACAAGGGCGAGAGCCGAGCTGGACGCCCACTTTCTCGATGAGTACCAGGCTCTTCGACTCGCAGTCTATGAAGCCGACAGTGATCGAGCCGCCTACCCGGTCAGTGCTGCCGAGTGGTACCAGCAAGCCACGGCAGGCATCGGCTCCGTGCTGACTCTTTCGGAAGCCGTAAGTGATCATTTCGAAACCAGCCTCGACAGGCTGCGTGACGGCGTCATGCTCTCCGTGGCCATGGTGGCCTTCTCCATTCTCACTGCCGTGAGCATCTTCGTTTTTGCCGTCTGGTCTATCAGGCGGCGCATTCTTCATCCCCTGTTGCGCCTCGAAACAGCGGTGAATCATGTCGCCAATGACTTGAAACAACCGTTACCGGCGTTTTCCAGTGACGAGATCGGCAGTCTCGCGCAGGCCTTCGAGTCCCTGCGCAGCAGTCTTGTCAAAGATATCGAACAACGAGAAGCGACCGAGGCAGAGCTGCGAAAATTCTCTCACGCCGTCGAGCAAAGCGCCGATTCAGTCATCATCACCAATCGCCGCCGGGAAATCGAATACGTCAACAGGGCGTTCGAGCAGATGCGCGGATACCAGCGAGAAGACATTCTCGGCATGAATGTACGCATCTTCAAAAGTCATGAACGCAACCCGCCCGAGCTGTACCAGGATTTCCGCAGCGCCCTGAAAAATGGCGACACCTTCCGTGCCACACTGATCAACCTGGGTGCCAGCGGCGACTCGTACTATGAGGAGCTTGCCGTTTCACCGCTGTTCGACCCGTCTGGCGAAATTACCCACTATGTTGCCAATGGCCGAGACGTGACCGAGCGCATTCATGCGGAGCAGGAACTCCTGAAGCTCAACCAGGCCATCGATCAAAGCGTCAGCTCCATCGTCATCACCGATGCCAATGGTATCACCGAATATGTAAACCCCCAGTTCACACGCACCACCGGCTACGCACCCGAAGAGATCAAAGGCAGGCGCATCCCCCTGCTTGAACCCGGGCGGCTGCCACGCAGCCAGTACCGCAACCTGCGCAGGACGCTTCAGCAAGGCAAGGTGTGGGAAGGGGAGGTGCTGAACCGGCGCAAGGATGGAGAACCCTATTGGGAGTTGACCTCCATCAGTCCGGTTCGCAACCGGCACGGCATTATCACCCACTTCGTCGGCATCCAGTACGACATCAGCGAACGCAAGCGGATGGAGGAGCAGATAAACCATCTGGCCTTTTATGACAGTCTGACGAACCTGCCCAATCGCACTCTGCTGGCCCAGCGCTTCGACAAGCTGGCAAGCCAAGCCCTACAGCGAGGCAAGCAGGTCGCCCTGCTGTCGCTCGATATCAGCCGCTTCCACCTGCTTAACGATAGCCTGGGCCATCGCGTTGGCGACAAGGTGCTGCAGTCTGTCGGGCAGCGGTTGTCAGAGTGCGCTCGCCAGCAGGATATGGTGGCTCGCTATGCGGGAGACGAATTCGTCGTCATCCTCTCCGACGCGCCCGATGCCCAGGGCATCGCCGCCGTTGCCCAGCGAATGATCGACACGGTCTTTCGCCCGCTGACCATCGAAGGCCATGATCTGCGCATCAGCATGCATGCCGGCATCAGCGTGCTACCGCAGGACGGCCAGGATCTCGAATCACTGCTTGGCAACGCCACCACGGCCCAGCGTTTGGCAGCGCGGGAAGGGAAGAACACCTATCGCTTCTTCACCGAAGACCTTAATGCAGCGGCCCAGCAGCGCCTGGCACTCGAGCAGGACTTGCGCCGCGCGCTCGAGGACAATGCCCTCGAGCTGCACTACCAGCCCAAGGTGGAGCTGGCCACTGGCGAGGTAGTCGGCATGGAGGCACTGGCCCGCTGGCACCACCCCAGCGAAGGCAACGTTTCGCCCATGACCTTCATCCCGATCGCTGAGGATACCGGTCTGATCCAACCCTTGGGCGAGTGGGCCCTGCGCCAGGCCTGCCTGCAGGGCCAGGCCTGGCAGCTCCAGGGGCTTGGCCCACTGAATATGGCGGTCAACCTTTCGACCCGCCAGCTACAGCAGGTAGACCTGGCCGCCTCGGTCGGCAGGATCCTGGCCGAAACAGGCTTCCCCCCCGCACTGCTGGAGCTGGAGCTGACCGAAAGTGCGGTCATGGAGCGCCCCGAGGAGACCATCAGAGTCCTGAACGAACTCAAGTCCCTCGGCGTGCGCCTGGCCGTGGACGATTTCGGCACCGGCTATTCCAGCCTGGCCTACCTGCGCCGCTTCCCCTTCGATACGCTGAAGATCGACCGCAGCTTCATTACCAACATCACCACCTCACCGGATGAGGCCTCTATCGCCCAGACCATCATCGCGATGGGGCGCGGGCTTCGCCTTCAGGTCGTGGCCGAAGGAGTGGAAACCCAAGCCCAGGCCGCCACCCTGCGCCGCCATTGCTGCGACCAACTGCAGGGCTATCTGTTCAGTCGCCCACTGCCGGCGAGGGAGCTGGAGGCTCTGTTGAGGGAACGGCGACGCATGACGTTGCCCGACAGCAATTCGGCCGACGACGGCCGCTCGCTGCTGCTGATGGATACCGATGCAAATGCACTTGCCGCGCTGTGTACTCCGTTGCAGAAGGCCGGCTACCGTCCATTGGCCACCACGCACATCAATGAAGCCTTCGACCTGCTCGCCCTGAACGGCATTCGCGTGGTGGTCGGCGGCCTGCACCTTCCGGAGATGCCGGGCCTGGAGTTCTTCAAGCGCATTCGGGCCCTCTATCCCGAAGTCACCTGTCTCGCCCTTGCCGCTACGGAGGACACCACCCGGGTCACCGAGCTCGTCAAGAGCGGCCTGGTCCAAGGCTGGCTGGCAAGCGACTGCCAGGGCAAGGCACTGCTCGCCCAGGTACAGGAGGCCTTCTCACTCGCCGCCCTCCCCGCAGCGAGCCAAGACGCTGCTCTCGATATCAACCCCTGAAACAATGCCACCGAAAAGTCGCACCGCGCGCCGCATCGGCCGTGGAGGTCAAGGCCAACACATCGACCTGCGGGGCTGATTCGGGGCTTTTGCCACCCAAGATGTCGTCCTTGCCTTCGAGCGACCATTAAACCGCAGTCCAGCTGGGGTCAGTTTGGTAGAATCCCGGTTATCACTTCTCACGAGCCCACCCCATGCTAGTACTCGGCATCGAAACCTCCTGCGATGAAACCGGCGTCGCGCTCTATGACACCGAACGCGGCCTGGTGGCCGACGCGCTCTACAGCCAGGTCGCCATGCACGCCGAATACGGTGGCGTGGTACCAGAGCTTGCCTCGCGGGACCACACCCGTCGACTGTTGCCACTGATCCAGCAGGTGCTCGACCAGGCCGGTGCCTCCCGCACCGAGCTGGATGCCATCGCCTATACCGCTGGGCCGGGGCTGGTCGGTGCCTTGATGGTGGGAGCCAGTACCGCTCATGGCATGGCGCGAGCACTGGCCATTCCGGTGCTGGGGGTGCATCACATGGAGGGGCACCTGCTGGCACCGATGCTGGAGACGTCACCGCCGGCCTTTCCCTTCGTGGCGCTGCTGGTGTCGGGTGGTCACACCCAGCTGGTCGAGGTCCAGGGACTGGGCGACTATCGGCTGCTGGGCGAGTCGGTGGATGACGCCGCCGGAGAGGCCTTCGACAAGGCGGCCAAGATGCTGGGGCTCTCCTACCCCGGCGGCCCACAGGTAGCGAAACTCGCCGAACTGGGCGACCCCGGTCGCTTTCGCTTTCCACGCCCCATGACCGACCGCCCGGGGCTCGACTTCAGCTTCTCGGGGCTCAAGACCCATACCCTGACCACCCTGAAACGGCTGGAGCAGGATGGCGCGCTCGACGACCAGGCTCGGGCCGACGTGGCCCGGGCCTTCGAGGAGGCGGTGGTAGATACGCTGGTGATCAAGTGTCGCCGTGCGCTGGACGCCACCGGGCTCAAGCGGCTGGTGATGGCGGGCGGCGTCAGTGCCAATGCGCGCCTGCGGGAACGGCTGGAACGGGAGACCGACAAGCGCAGCGCCCGCACCTATTATCCCCGTGGTCGCTTCTGCACCGATAACGGCGCGATGATCGCCTATGTGGGCGCTCAGCGGCTGTCGGCGGGTGAGCGCGACGAGATCGGCATCATGAAGGCCGTACCACGCTGGCCGATGGATACCCTGCGAGCACCAACTCGCAACTGATGGCCGGCGACGCCCACCTCCGCGCCGCTTGCCCCGGCACCAGCCTGCTAGAATCCCTGCTCGTCGCCGCGCCTGAGGCGCCGGATATTCAGCATATGCCGTGCCAGCACCAGCGCGGTAAAGGCCATCACCACGATGACATAGTCCGGCGCCAGCCAGACGCTGACCAGCGGCGCCAGCCCGCCACTGGCCAGGGAGGCCACCGCGGCAGTGCGCACGCGCCAGGCCAGGATTGCCCAGAGCAGGGCACAACACAACGCCACCCAGGGCGTCAGGACAAGCATCACGCCGAAGGCGCTGGCGACGGCCTTGCCACCGCGAAAGCGGTGCCAGATAGGGTAGCTGTGGCCCAGCAGCACCGCCAGGCCGACCATCCCCTGGGCCCAGGGCGGCAGCCCAAGCCACAGGGACAACCAGAGCACAGGCATGCCCTTGAAGGCATCCAGCAGCAGGGTCGCCAGTGCCAGCCGGCGGCCATGCAGCCGCAGCACATTGGAGAACCCCGGGTTATGGGACCCGCCCAGCCGCGGGTCCTCCACGCCTGCCATTCGGCACACGCTCAGCGCACCCAGCCAGGAACCGCTGAGATAGCCCACCCCCAGCAGCAGTGGCAGCCACTCGACCGATGTCACCTGTTCTTGTCTCCTGCCACACCCTTGCTCCGGATTCTGCCACCCCGGACGGCGTTAAGACAGGGCATTGTCCTGTCATCCCCCCGGCGGCTCACGTACAATCGGGCGCCAAATTGGATGCCAACGCATCCTCCGCCTACGGGGAGGCACCATGGATCGTGTACTGATCGAGTCGCTCGCAGTGGAGACCGTGATCGGCGTCTATGACTGGGAGCGAACCATCACCCAGCGATTGCTGCTCGACCTGGAGCTGGCCACCGACATTCGCCCCGCTGCAACCGGCGATGATATTTCCCTCACCCTCGACTATGCCGCCATTAGCGAGCGGGTCACCCGCTTTGCAAGCGATCACGATTTTGCCCTGGTGGAAACCTTCAGTGAGCGACTCGCGGAGACACTGCGTGATGAGTTCGCCATTCCATGGCTGCGCCTCACCGTGCGTAAACCCGGTGCCGTGCCCGCCGCCGCCGCAGTCGGCGTTCGCATCGAGCGGGGCACCCGGCCAGAGGAGACGTGATGGCCCTGATCAGCGCCAGCATTGGCAGCAACATCGACCGAGAGCATCACGTTCGCACCTGCCTGGATGCCTTGGCGAGCACCTTCGGTAGCCTGGCTGTCTCGCGTGTATTCGAAAGCGAGCCGGTAGGGTTCGAGGATGGTCGCAACTTCTTCAATCTCGTCGTCGCCTTCGAGAGCGACTGGATGGTTGGCGAGCTTCAGGCCTGGTGCAAGCGCCTGGAGTTCGCCAATGGCCGGCGCAAGGAGAGTCCCAAGTTCAGCCCGCGCACCCTGGACATCGACCTGCTGACGGTGGGCGACCTGATCGGAGAACATGATGGGGTCGAACTGCCGCGGGGAGAGATTCTTCAGCACGCCTTCGTGCTACAGCCCTTGGCCGAACTGTTGCCCGAAGCGCGCCATCCTCGCGATGGACGCACCTATGGCGAGCTCTGGGAAAATTTCAATGCCCCCGACCAGCGACTGTGGCCCGTCGGATTTAGTTGGCAACCGCACGCAGTTAGGTAAACTTGGGTAATGCTTCGTAAAGGAGCCCCAAAATGAACAAGAAAAGGAATCATGATGCCTGCCAAATTCCGCCTTGTGACGCGCAGCGACTTCGATGGTCTGGTATGTGGTGCCCTGCTCAAGCACCTCGACCTGATCGAGGACATCCTCTTCGTGCATCCCAAGGATATGCAGGATGGCAAGATCGAGATTAGCGATCGGGACATTACCACCAACCTGCCCTATGTGCCCGGCTGCCACCTCGCCTTCGACCACCACCTCAGCGAAACGCTGCGCAACGAGCAGCGGGCGGACAATCATGTCATCGATCCCGACGCCCCTTCGGCAGCGAGAGTAGTGTGGCGCCACTATGGCGGTCATGACGCCTTCCCCGCTCGCTGGGACGACATGATGGACGCCGTGGACAAGGGTGATTCGGCCCAGTTCGACCGCGAAGAGGTGCTGAATCCGCAAGGCTGGGTGCTGCTCAACTTCATCATGGATGCGCGCACCGGGCTCGGGCGCTTCCGCGACTTCCGCATCTCGAACTACCAGTTGATGATGAAGCTCATCGACTACTGCCGGGAGCACAGTATCGAGGAGATCCTCGACCTGCCTGACGTGCAGGAGCGCATCGAGCTGTATCGGGAACACAGCGACAAGGCCCGGGATCAGATCCAGCGCTGCGCAGCGGTTCACGGCAATCTGGTGGTTCTCGACCTGCGCGACGAAGAGACCATCTATGCCACCAACCGCTTCGTCATCTATGCCCTCTACCCGGACTGCAATATCTCCATTCACGTGATGTGGGGGCTGAGAAAGCAAAACACCGTGTTTGCCATCGGCAAGTCAATCCTCGACCGCTCCAGCCGCACAAACGTTGGCGAACTCTGCCTGGCCTACGGTGGTGGCGGCCACTTCAATGCCGGCACCTGCCAGGTCGCCAATGACGAGGCAGAGGAACGGTTGCACGAGATCATCGCCCGCATCCGTTCCGACGGCTGAGACGAGCGAACCATCAGGCATCCGAGCGGGCATCCTGATCCAGCACCTGCACGATAATGGCCCGGCGGCGTCGGGCCAGCTCTGTGCCCAGCGCGCCCCCCTTGAAGCCCTCTTCGACCAGGATTCTGGGCGACAGCTGAGCGACGGCTCGCCAGGCGCGCCCGAGCGTTTCGGCGAGCCTAGGCACTTCGAGTTCGACCAGCGCCAGTAGCGGTGCGACCCGCTCGCCACGTCGCCAGGCATCGATGCCATCCAGCCACTCATGCACCGCCGCCGGACCAGGCCCAGGCTGATCACGAAGCCATCGCGTCAGCGCCGCTTGTCGCGCCAGGTCGCGATAGGCGCGAGGCAAACGCAAACGATCTGCCATGGCATCACGGGCTTCGTGATCCAGATGCTCGACCAGCCGTGCCCAGCGCCAGCATTCATCGCCTGCCAGCCCCTCCGGCAGGCAGTCCAGTCGCGCCAGCGCCGCTTCCAGCATTTTGGCATCCCGCGCCAGCTCGGGCAGCAACACGGCAAGGGCGCCGCAGTCATCCAATGCCCGAAAGTAGACCGCCGGGCCAGGTTCGCCCAGCGCCTTCTCGGTCTCGGTCCAGACCCGCTCGGCCACCAGGTGGGTCAACTCTCCGCTCTCGGCCAGTTCCCGCATCAGTGCCAGGGTTTCATCGGCGATGGTGAAGCCAAGCCCGGCATAGCGGGCCAGAAACCGGGCGGTACGCAGCACCCGCAGCGGATCCTCGACGAAGGCCGGCGACACGTGGCGCAGCACTCGGGCCTCGAGGTCCTCAAGACCGCCGTAGGGGTCGACGAGCCTCCCGTCCGGCGTCTCGGCCATGGCATTGATTGTCAGATCGCGACGAGCCAGGTCCTCCTCCAGCGTCACCTCGGGGCTGGCATGCACGACGAAACCGGTATAGCCATGGCCGGACTTTCGCTCGGTACGGGCCAGGGCATACTCCTCGTGGGTTTCGGGGTGCAGGAAAACCGGGAAATCCCGACCTACCGGACGAAAGCCCCGCCGCTGCATCTCCTCCGGCGTGGCCCCCACTACCACCCAGTCGGTGTCCTTGACCGGCCAGCCCAGCCGAGAGTCACGGACCGCCCCGCCCACCCGATAGGCCTCGAGTCCCTCAAGGTAACGGTCTCGCCCTCTTCTCATACCTCAGCGCTCCACCCTGCCCGGATGCCGATGCTGCCATTCGGTGAACCCGCCATCGAGGCTATAGACCTCGGCAAAACCCACGCCCGCCAGCCAGTCTGCCGCCTGCTGACTGGAGTGACCGTGATAGCAGATGACCACCATTGGCTGCCCACGGGGCGCGGCCTCGAGCAACGCCGGCAAGCTGTCGTTGTCCAGATGCAGGCTGCCGGGTATGCGGCCATTGGCGAAGCTCGCCGGGTCACGAATATCCACCAGCGTAAGGGGATCATCCGCAGTCAGCCATGCATCGAGGGTCTCGGGCGTCAGGTGCTGGTACGAAGGGGGCGTCATGGCTGGCTCCCGGGTCGGAGGAAAAGATCAGCGGCGCTGATGACTGGGCACGCCAGTACGCTCGCCGGTGGAGAGATTCAATGCCGTCAGCCTGCCGCCCCAGACACAGCCGGTATCAAGCGCCTCGACCCGGGCGCGCGCACCGGGGGCCTTCCCCTCCAGGGCCGCCCAGTGACCGAACACCAGCCGGGCCTCATCCTGGCGAGGATAGCAGAACCAGGGGGCAAAGCCGGCTGGCGCGCTGTCCAGGCCCTCCTTGGCAGAGAAATCGAGACAGCCCTCGGCGTCGATGAAGCGCATCCGGGTCAGCACATTGACGATGGCGCGCAGCCGGTCGACTCCTTCGAGCGAATCATGCCAGCAGGCGGGCTCATTGCCGTACATCTGCTCGAGAAAGGCACCGCTGCGCTCGCTGCGCAGCTCGCCGACCACTTCACCGGCCAGCACCTCGGCCAGCGCCGGTGACCACTGCGGCAGCACTCCCGCATGACTCATCACCGTATCGCCCTGCCCTGCCACCGCCTGTCGCACCAGCAACGGGCGAGACTGCAGCCAGTCGAGCAGCGCCTCACGATCCGGTGCCTCAAGAATGCTCTCGAGGGTATCCTTGCGGTTAAGCGATGCCCCGCCACGCGCCACCGCCAACAAATGGAGGTCGTGGTTGCCCAGTACCGTCACGGCAGCCTCGCCGAGTGCCCGCACTTCGCGCAGGCAATCCAGCGATCCCGGCCCACGATTGACCAGGTCACCGGCAAGCCAAAGGCGATCATGCCTGGGATCGAAAGCGAGCCGTTCGAGCAGTTCGACGAATTCGGCGTGACAGCCCTGCAAGTCTCCGATGGCGTAGGTCGTCATATGCTCCCCCCTGCCGTTCTCGTCGCTTCAGTGTATCTGGTTGGGAGTGGCCAGTCGGAAGGGGGGGATTTCCACCTCGAAGGGCCGCTGGCTGGCAGTATCGACACAGGTATAGGCCCCCTCCATGACGCCTACCGGCCCATCCAGGATAGCGCGACTGGTATAGCGAAAGGTCTGCCCTGGGCCAATCATCGGCTGTTGACCGACCACTCCCTTGCCACGCACCTCCTGCACCTTGCCACTGCCCTGGGTGATCTTCCAGTGACGAGCCAGCAGCTGCATGCTGCGTGCTGAATGATTGTGGATAGTCACCGTATAGCTGAAGACATAGCGTGCTTCATCGCTGGAGGATTCATCTCCGCGGAAGGCGGGCTCGACGTCAACCAGCACTTCACTTGTCTGTGGCGTATTCGTTCCCCGATTCATGACGTCGCCTCCAAAGCGGACAGATGGTTGGCGATGCGGACGAACTCTTCGATCGTCAGTGTCTGAGGCCGGCGAGACGGCTCGATGCCCAAGGCCGCGAGGGCATCGGCTTCGATGCGACCCTTGAGATTGTTGCGCAGCGTCTTGCGCCGCTGGCCGAAGGCCTGACGCACCACATGGAATAGCAGCGTCTCGTCATTTGCCGGATGCGGCAGTCGCGAGTGGGGCGTCAGCCTGACAATGGCCGACTCGACCTTTGGGCGTGGGACGAAGGCTTCCGGTGGCACGGTGAACAGCGCATCGACCCGACAGCGGTATTGCGCCATGACCGACAGCCGCCCCCAGTCGGGGCCGCCCGGTTCGGCGGCCAGGCGTTCGACCACTTCCTTCTGCAGCATGAAGTGCATGTCGGCTATCGCGTCTCCCGCCTCGAGCAGGTGACTGATGAGAGGCGTGGAGATGTTATAGGGCAGGTTACCGACCACCCGCAGCGGCTCGCCCTCGCCACGCAGGGCGCGAAAGTCGAACTTGAGCGCATCGCCCTCATGGATGATGAAATCGGGAACGTTGAAGAACTGCACCCGCAGCCCGGGTATCAGGTCACGGTCCAGCTCGATCACCTCGAGCCGTCCATCGGCTGCCTCTACCAGTGGTTCGGTCAGGGCGCCCTGACCGGGGCCGATCTCCACCAGGCGATCACCGGGGCGAGGGGCTATGGCCCGCACGATGCGCGAGATGATGCCGGGGTCACGCAGGAAATTCTGGCCGAAGCGCTTGCGAGCGCGGTGGACCGGCGGGCGCGATGCCATGAAAAAGTCCTTGTCTTGTCGTTCGTCAGGATAGTGAAGCGGCCGCGCCTCGGCGGGCCATGTCGGCGGCTAGCGCGATGGCCACGCGCAGGCTGCCCGGGTCGGCAACGCCGCGGCCTGCCAGGTCCAGCGCCGTGCCATGGTCCACCGAGGTCCGTACCAGCGGCAGCCCCAGGGTGATATTGGCGGCACGGCCGAAGCCGGCATACTTGAGCACCGGCAGGCCCTGGTCATGATACATCGCCAATACGGCATCCACGCCTGCCAGATGTCGCGGCGTGAACAGGGTGTCGGCCGGCAGCGGCCCATCGAGGCATAGGCCCTCGCCACGCAGCCGCTCGAGGCAGGGCACGATGACCTCGATCTCCTCGCGACCCAGGTGCCCCCCTTCTCCGGCATGGGGGTTGAGGCCACAGACGGCGATGCGCGGGTTCTCAACGCCGAACCAGCGCTTGAGGTCGGCCTGCAGGATACGCAGGATTCGCGCCAGGCGCGCGTCGGTAATGGCCCCAGCCACGTCCTTCAGCGGCAGATGAGTGGTGGCCAGCGCCACCCTCAGGGCAGCCCCACCCTGCCAGCTCGCTTCGCTGGCATGCAGCGCCTGATCAGTGGCCAGCAGCATCACCACCTCATCGACGCCGCAGGCATCGCGAAGGTATTCGGTATGGCCGCTGAACCCCGCATGGCCGGCATCGAGTATCACCCCCTTGTGCAGGGGGGCGGTGACCATGCCGGCAGCGTCACCGGCAAGACACGCCCGTACCGCCAGGTCCAGGGTTTCCAGCACATAGTCGGAATTGGCGACCGCCAGCCGACCCGGCAGGCTCGGCTCCCGCAGCGCCACCGGCCAGACCGGCAGTACACCGGCCTTCGGCGCCGGCACCGGCTCATCTGGTGCCAGCGTCACCAGCTCGACCCGCGCGTCTACCATGGCGGCACGCTCGGCCAGCAGCTGCGGATCGCCCACCGCCACAACCCGCGCCGGCAACCCCGGACCGGCCGCCAGTTGCAGAGCCAGTTCGGGCCCGATTCCGGCGGGCTCGCCGGTAGTCAGTGCCAGGACAGGCGCCTGAACCACCACTGCCATCAGCGGGAGTTGGAGAGGCGATTGTCGACGAACGCCTCGGCGCGAATCTCCTGGATCCAGGCATCCAGAGTCTCTTCAGCCTTCTGCTGGAATACCATCTGGCGCGCCTGGTCACGGCCTACACCACCGCCCCGCTGCTCGATAAAACGCTCCACTTCACGCTCGCTGACATTGACGCGCGAACCCACCTGGCGCTGGTGAAGTTCGCGCATCAGCATCTCACGGCGGATCTCCTCCCGCACTGCAGCCATCGTCAGGCCGTCGGCTTCCAGGGCATCGGCGAACTGCTCCAACGTCATGCCATTGCTTTCGGCGATCGCCCGCATCTGGCGGTTGAGTTCGGTGTCGTCGACGCTAAGCCCGGCGCGGCGCGCCATCTGCAGCTGGATCTCCTCGACGATGATGTTCTCCAGCACCTGCTCGCGCAGCATCGATTCAGAGGGCAGCCCCTGATCCTGGCCCGCCACCTGGCTGCGCACCAGCTCCACGCGCTCGGCAAGCTCGCTCTCCATGATGGCGTGTTGATTGACCACTGCCACGATGCGGTCCAGCGACTGACGCTCCACCGGCTGGAAACTCTGTGCCTGGGCGGTAAGCGACACGGCACCGAGGCATAGGGCCAGCGCCAGGGTCACGCCCAGGGTGGCAATTCGCGGGATGCGCATAACGTTCTTTCCTCTCATGGTGTCTCTGATAGAAAACCTGCTTGGGCCACCTCAAAACGCGGTGGCACGGTAACCCGGAACGGCCTGTTCGAAATAGTCGCCGGCGTCGCCGCCGACGCCACCCAGCCCCTTCAGCACGAAGCGCAGGAAAATGCCGTGCTCGGTGACGTCATTATCGATCCGTGCGGTACCACTGTCATCGATCCAGCGGCGCCAGACGAGCTGCAGACCATAGCAGCAGTCGTTCCACTGCACACCCGCCAACTGGTCCAGAAAGCGGTCATTGGTGTAGTCGTACAGCGCCCGACCGATCAGGTCCACCCGCGGCGATGCGTTCCAGGCAAACGACAGGTCGAACTCTTCACGATCGAAGTCACGAAACTCGTCATCGTCGGGCTCCACTGAAGGATCGAACCCTTGGAGTTCCCAGCGATAGCCAAGGTTCAATACGTGTCCGGCATCGGCACGATACTGTAGATAGGCCGAGCTGCGTTCGGTGCGCTGCTGCCGGTCATCGTAGATCCACTCCAGGCGGCTTCGCCAATGATCGTCGATCTGCCAGTCGAGCCGCGAGATCAGCGATGAACGATCCCGCGTGGCATTATAGTAACGCTCGAAATCCGACTCCGGTGGCAATGTATCGGGGTCGCCATCGAGATCGATGTTGCGGTCATCGAAGTAGAACGCCTGGCCCACCCCGAACGAAAGACGTTCACGCCCTCCTGCGTCCTCCAGCAGGCGTGACTCGAGGCCAACGGACAGCCGATTGAGGTCCCCCACCCGGTCCGAGCCGGAGAAACGATGAGGCGACCAGAGCTGATTCCAGGAGAAAGCGCGCTCGCTGGTATCGAAGACGGGGAAGTCACGCTGGTCCTGAACGGGTACGTAGGCATAGTTGAGCCGTGGCTCCAGGGTATGACGGTAGTCGCGACCGCCGAGATCCAGTTCCCGCTCGAAGACCAGCCCGCCGTCGATTGACGATACCGGCACAGCCCGCTGCAGCGAGGTATCCCGATCGATATCGCGCTGTCCATAGTCGAGGGCATAGGCGGTATAGAGCCACTCGACCCTGGGCTCGAGATAGCCCCAGCTCTCATCGAAGCGCCAGCCCGTTGCCGGAGATAGATGAAGTCGGCTGCCCACTGCTGCCTCCCGCTCCCGCGGAATGGCCACTTCGTCCACATCACGCCAGAAATAGGTGAGGTTGGAGCGCCACTGCTGATAGAACCCTCCCTCCTGGGTAAAGCGCGCGTTCGCCGTCAGGCTGGGAAGCCGATAGAACGGCTTGTCTCGTTCCCGCAGCGGATCGTCCAGCCGCTGAAACCCTTCGGCCCGGGCATCGAATTGCCAGACATCGCCAAGGTGCTGCAAACGGGCCAGGCGGTGCATGTTGGAGGGGTCATCGCCGAAGATGCTGCCATAGTCGTCGAAGTAGCGGCCGTCGCTGGCACCACCGTAGCGCAGGTCATAGCGATTGCGCCGGTCGAAGTATCCGGAGTGCCGATAGTCGATATACCAGCGATCCTCGCCCTCGAAGCGGCGCGAGGCGGCATTGGGGTCGTCGCTGGAGCCGCCGCCATCGCTGGAAAGAAAGGCACCTTCGACCTGGCCGGCATCGGTGGGGAAGAGGTAGCGATACTCGCCCCCCAAGAGCAGGCCCCGGTCGGTGATCAGACGCGGGGTCAAGGTGGCATCGTGATTGGGCGCGATATTCCAGTAGAACGGCTGGGCATAGTCCAGGGCACCGCCCGAGGCGCCAATCTCCGGCCACAGGAAGCCGGTATGGCGACGATCATCGATGGGGAAACGGACCCAGGGCCAGTAGAAGACCGGCACCTGCCCCATCTCCAGGCGGGCATGCCGAGCAGTGCCGAAGCCCGTCTCGCGGTCGAGCACCAGGTCGCCGGTCACCAGGCGCCACATCTCGTCGCCCGGGTCGCAGGTGGTGAAGTTCGCCGCGGTCAACCGATAGCGGCCATCCTCCTGGCGCGCAAGCTGCAACGCATTGCCCCTCAGGCGCTGGTCGTGGATGACGTAGTGCGCCGAGTCGATATGGGCGGCATCGCTGACCAGAGAAACCTCGGCGGACTGCCCACGTACCAGCAGATTCTGGTCGCGTAACGCCAGCGGCCCCTCGGCAAACGCCTGCTCCCGCGAAGCCGGCACACTGACCTGGGGCGATTCCAGCTGACTGTCGCCTCGCCGCAGGATGACTTCACCGCCCAGAATCGTCTCGCCTTCCTCGCCATAGAAGGCGCTATCGGATTCGGTACGCACCTGTTGGGGATCATCTGTTGCCGGCAGGCGGTACTCGGGCATCACATAGGTGCCACGACAGAGCGCCCCCGCCGGGCGAGCCTCGCCCCATGGGTGCCAGTCAAGCTGAACGCCCGGCAGGGGTTCCAGTGCCACCGCCGACAGCGCGCCATAGGTCAGGCCGTATGTGATCAGGCCAGCGAGCGCTGCCCCTGCTTGTCCCTTGCCCATGTTCCACGATGTCCTTGCGGGAGAGAATCGGTATTATACAGACCCTACCCGGCCTGTCGTATGTGATTGAGCGAGCATGCGGCGGTGCCCAACGGGCGTCAACCGGCACCGCCCGACATCAGCAAGGAGCCCGCATGCCCCAGGCCGACACCGCGAAGCGATTCGATGCCCTGCGCCGCTGGGCGGCAAAGCAACACAATCTTCCCATCGATGCCTGCGATTTGCAGCTGGCCGCAGGCGACGCCAGTTTTCGACGCTACTTCCGGCTGCGCCTGCCCGACGGTACCACGCGGATGCTGATGGATGCCCCCACGCCGCAGGAGGACGGCCGCCCCTTCGCCGCCATCGCCCGACGCTGGCAAGCCGCTGGCCTGCCGGTACCGAACCTGCATGCGCTAGACCTGGACGAGGGGTTCATCGAACTTGATGACCTGGGAGATGAGCCGCTTCAGGTTCGTTTCCATGGCGACGATGCCCCCGACACCCTGGCCTGGCATGACCACGCCCTCGACCTGATCCACGAGCTGCAGAACCGCGCCGGACCCCATGACCTTCCGCCCTATGATGCCGCCCTGCTGGGGCGGGAGCTGGCGCTTTTCCCTGAGTGGTGCCTGAGAGAATGGCTCGGCATACCGGAGTTTCCGCCGGGCTGGGACACGCTGCGCGAGTCGCTGATCGACTCGGCGTTGGCCCAGCCGGTGGTCACGGTGCATCGGGATTTCGACGCCATGAACTTGATGGTGCAAGACGAGCGGCTCTATCTGATCGACTTCCAGGACGCAGTGGCCGGCCCCATCAGCTATGACCCGATCTCGCTGCTGCGCGGCCGCTACTGCCGTTTCCCGCCGGAGCGCTTCGAGGCCTGGATCGAGGCCTTCCGCCGACGGGCCATCGCCGACGGACGCCTTTCCAGCGCCACCACGACCGAGACATTCCTGCACCAGGCACAGGCCATGGCGGCCCAGCGGGCGCTCAAGGTGTTGGGCATCTTCTGCCGCCTGACGCGGCGCGACGGGCGTGAAGGCTACCTGCAACGCCTGCCCCACTTCCTCGGCCACCTGGAGGAGAGCCTGGCCGGCCTGCCCGAACACCAGGCGTTTCGCGATTGGCTCACTACCCATTTCCGCCCCGCGCTGGAAGCGCGGCTCATGGCCGATGGCGTCGACCCCGGAGCCCGCCCATGAAGGCGATGATACTCGCTGCCGGGCTCGGTACGCGCATGCGCCCCCTCACCGACCGCTGCCCCAAGCCGCTGCTACCGGTGGCAGGCAAGCCGCTCATCGTTCACCATCTGGAACGCCTGGCGGCGGCCGGCATCCGCGAGGTGGTGATCAACGTCAGCTACCGGGCCGGGCAGATCATCGAGGCCCTGGGCGATGGCTCGGCCTTCGGCGTCGCCATCTCCTGGAGCCGGGAGGAGACCCCGCTCGAGACCGGCGGCGGCATTCAGCGCGCGCTGCCACTGCTGGGCGACTCGCCCTTCCTGCTGGTCAACGGCGACATCTGGTGCGACCTGGACCCGGCCAGCCTGCCCGCCCTGAATGACGACCTCGCACACCTGGTGTTGGTCGACAATCCGGATCATCATCCGCGAGGCGATTTTCACCTGACGCCCCAAGGGCGCGTCCACGACCAGGGTGAACCCCGGCTGACCTTCGCCGGGATCAGTCTGCTCGACCCGGCCCTTGTGGCCGACCATGGGCCCGGCGCCTTTGCCCTGGCCCCGCTGCTGCGCCAGGCGAAGGCCAACAATCGCGTAGGAGGCAGCCATCATTGCGGCGCCTGGGTCGATGTAGGCACCCCGGAGCGGCTCGCCTGGCTAGACCAACAACTCCGCTCAAGATAGGTCATCCAGAGCGAGTAGCCCCGGGGATAGGTCGGAGAGGGGGTCCTACGCCATGGATGGCGTCGGTAGCGCCCAGGGAAGGGTTTACAGCGCCCCCTCGCAGGCCTGTCGCCGGAGAAGCCTCGAGCGAAGCTGCAGGGCTTGACGCCGGCTGCTATGCTGCCGCCATTTCCCAACATCCGAGAAGGAATCCCGCATCATGAAAGCCAGCGTCAAATGGACCGATGGTCGTCAGTTCGTGACCGAATCCGGCAGCGGCCACAGCGTGGTCATCGATGGCCCCCCCGACCATGGCGGCCGCAACACCGGCCCTCGCCCCATGGAGATGCTGCTGATGGGGATGGGTGCCTGCGCCTCCTTCGACGTACTGGAGATACTCGACAAGTCGCGTGCCGCGGTGACCGACTGCGTGGCACAGGTGGAGGCCGAGCGCGCCGATGCCGTGCCGGCGGTCTTCACCAAGATCCACATTCACTTCACCGTGGCAGGCCACAGCCTGAAGGAGAGCCAGGTGAAGCGCGCCGTGGAACTCTCCGCCGAGAAATACTGCAGCGCCTCCATCATGCTGGCCAAGGGCGGCGTTGACATCAGCCACTCCTATACCATCGTGGATGCCTGAAGGCGCCGACTGGCCT
Organism: Halomonas chromatireducens; assembly: GCF_001545155.1. Lineage (NCBI taxonomy): Bacteria > Pseudomonadati > Pseudomonadota > Gammaproteobacteria > Oceanospirillales > Halomonadaceae > Halomonas > Halomonas chromatireducens. Next base: position 2,333,634 of record NZ_CP014226.1, read on the forward strand.
AGGCTGGCCTCTGGGCCAGTCGAAGGATGACGTTCAGATCCGGTAGACGCTCTTGGTCATCACCTTGGACATCAATGACATGCCGAACTTGACCGGCGCAGGAAAACGGGCACCGCCGGCTTCCAGCGCGAGCTGGGCATGGTGTGCCTCGTCGATGGCCATCTGGCGCAGCACGGCCCGGGAGCGGTGGTCGCCCGGCGGCAGAGTCTCCAGATGCTCGTTCAGATGCTTGCCCACCTGCTCTTCGGTCGCCGCGACAAAACCGAGACTGACACGATCGCCCACCGCGCCGGCCACGGCGCCTAGCCCGAAGGAAGCCGCATAGAACAGCGGATTGAGCAGGCTGGTACGGCCACCCAGCTCCTGCAGTCGCTCATCGCACCAGGCCAGGTGATCGATCTCCTCCTGGGCCGAGTGCTCCATCTGCTCCCGCACCTCGGGTAGCTTGGCGGTGCATCCCTGCCCCTGGTAGAGCGCCTGGGCACACACCTCGCCGGTATGGTTGACGCGCATCAGCCCAGCGGCGTGGCGGCGCTCGTCCAAGGTCATGGGGTCATCGTCGATGTCCGCTGTGACCGGTGACGGTCGCGACGAGCGAGCAGCGTGGGGCACCAGGGTGCGCAGTACGGTATCGAACTGATGAATCAGCGTATCGGCATGGGTCAGCTTGCGGCTCATGACACCCTCGTTTCAGCACAGACGAATCACAAAGTTGGCCCGGCCGAGACTCTCATCCCGGTAGCGCCGGCTGTCGGCTACGCAAACGCCACCCTGACGGGTGGCGTTTGCGGTATGCACCTGATGCGTCGCACGCCTCGACGCGCGCGACTCTCATCGCAAAGCGCCGGCTAGCCAGCCGGCCAAGTAAAGCGTCGACCGCCCATCAGGTGCATATGAATATGATAGACCGTTTGTCCACCCTGGTCATTGCAGTTCATTACCACGCGATACCCTTCTTCCGCGAAGCCACGCTCCTTCGCCAACCGGGCCGCGGTGTACTGGAGCCGGCCGATCAGGGCAAGGTCAGCCTCTTCGATGTCGTTCAAGGTAGCGATGTGCTGCTTGGGTATGATCAGGATGTGGGTGGGCGCCTGGGGATTGATGTCGTTGAACGCGAGGACATGCTCGTCCTCGTAAACGATATCAGCGGGAATCTCTCGTTTGATGATCTTGCAGAACAGGCAATCCATCGATCTCATGCTCCTGTTGTCGTGAAGATAAGAGCCAAACGGCGCTCAGCGAAAGCGCCGCTGTGCCAGCAGATGACGCACCAGCGGCGCCAGTATCAGCTCGATGGCCAATGACATCCTTGCACCAGGTACGACCAATGTGTGCGGGCGACTCATGAAAGAGTCCTGGATCATCGCCAGCAGCCACGGAAAATCCACGGTGGAGGGGTCACGAAAGCGGATCACCACGAAGGACTCGGCGTCATTGGGGATGTCCTGCACCTCGAAGGGATTGGATGTGTCCACCGTAGGCACGCGCTGGAAGTTGATATGGGTGCGGGAGAACTGCGGCTGGATGTAGCGCACGTAGTCACCCATGCGCCCCAGGATCGTATCGATGACCGCTTCCTGGGAGTAGCCGCGCATCTTGATGTCGCGATCGATCTTCTGGATCCACTCCAGGTTCATGGTCGGCGCCACACCCACCAACAGGTCCACGTGCCGGGCAATATCGTGCTCGGCGGTGACCAGACCGCCATGCAGCCCTTCGTAGAAGAGCAGATCGGTACCACAGGGCAGCGGCTGCCACTCGGTGAAGGTGCCGACCCGGTAGCCGGCCTCGATCATCTGCTTGTCTTCGGCGTGGATGTAGTGACGAAAGGTACCGGTGCCGTGCTCGCCATACTCCAGGAACAGTGTCTCGAGCCGGTCCAGCAGGTTGGCCTCCACGGCGAAGTGGGACAGCTCGTCCTTGCGCTCGGGCTCTTCGCGGAAGATGCGCGCCAGCTCATCCCGCGTGTAACGATGGAAGGCATCGCCATCGACGATGGCGGCATGCACGTCCTCCCTGGCAAACATCCGCTCGAAGGTTCGCTTCACCGTCGTGGTGCCGGCCCCGGAGGAGCCCGTCACGGCAATGATTGGATACTCGCGCGACATCAGGCGCTCTCCGCCCCGGTAATGGCCTGGTACACGGCATCGGGTATCGCGACGCTGCGCCCCTGGGCAGGATCGACCAGCACGACGTTAAGACGCGCGGTAGCCACCGGCCGACCGCCTTCGGCATGACACACGCGATGATAGACGACAATTGCCTTGCCGGTCGGTGCCGGGATCGCCGTCTCTACCACCAGGGCATCGGGCCAGCGCGCCTCGGACTGATATTGCACGGCAAGGTCTGCCACCACGCTGGAATAGCCGCCCATGTCCCATTCGGTGAGCCCGAGAGCACCAAATGCTTGAATGCGCGCTTCGTGGAGCAGCGAAACCAGGGTGTCGTGTCCAAGGTGGCGGCCGTAGTTCATGTCGGTAATGCGCACCGACAATGGTTGACGGTGTACGATAGCCGCTTCGGGAAATACCAGCTTGATGCGGTCCATCCTCACTCCCTGTTTTCTTGTTGTCGGTCAGTACAGGCAGGCGATGATCAGCCTGCCTGCTTTTCACGGGAAATTGCCCGATGTGCGATATCGCGGCGATAGTGGATATCCGGCCAGCGAATGGCGTCAACCCCTTCATAGGCCAGGTCGCGCGCCCGGGATACGCCATCACCCAGGGCCGTGACACAGAGCACTCGCCCGCCCGCGGTGACCACATTGCCCCCGTCGTCTTCGGCCGTACCGGCATGGAATACCTTGCAACCCGTGTTTTCCGCCGCCTCGAGCCCCTCGATGATGTCACCCTTGTGGTACTCACTCGGATAGCCTCCGGCCGCCAGCACCACCCCCACCGCGACTCGACTGTCCCAGTCGCAGGTCTGTCCCGCCAGCTCCCCGTTCGCCCCGGCCAGGCAGAGCTCGGCCAGGTCTGACCGCAGGCGCAGCATGATCGGCTGGGTTTCCGGGTCGCCAAAGCGACAGTTGTATTCGATGACCCTGGGGTTGCCCTCGACGTCGATCATCAAACCCGCATAGAGAAAACCGCTGTACGGATGCCCCTCCGCCGCCATGCCGTGAACCGTGGGCATGATCACATCCTGCATGATCCGCTCGTGGACCGCTTCGGTCACCACCGGTGCCGGCGAGTAGGCGCCCATGCCACCGGTATTGGGCCCTTCGTCGCCATCAAGCGCCCGCTTGTGGTCCTGGCTGGTCGCCATGGGGAGCACGCTCTTGCCATCGACCATGACGATGAAGCTTGCCTCCTCACCCTCGAGGAACTCCTCGATCACCACCCGGGCCCCGGCGTCGCCAAAGGCATTGGCCTCCAGCATGTCACGTACGGCTGCCTCCGCCTCGCCCAGGGACATGGCAACGATGACACCCTTGCCCGCCGCCAGGCCATCTGCCTTGATCACGATGGGTGCGCCCTGCTCAGCCAGATAGGCCAGTGCCGGCTCGACCTCGGTAAAGGTGCGGTAGGCAGCGGTAGGAATGGCATGGCGCGCCAGGAAGTCCTTGGTGAAGGACTTCGATCCTTCGAGCTGGGCCGCCCCGGCGGTGGGACCGAAAATGACCAGGCCCGCCTCGCGAAAGCGATCCACGATGCCCGCGACCAGCGGCGCCTCCGGGCCAACGATGGTCAGGTCGATGGCTTCTTCCCTAGCGAACGTCACCAAGCCATCCAGGTCGACCGCATCGATGGCGATATTGGCCACGCCCGCTTCTCCGGCGGTACCGGCATTGCCGGGGGCCACGAAAACATCTTCGACGCGAGGCGACTGGGCGACCTTCCAGGCCAGGGCATGTTCGCGGCCACCGCCGCCGATGATCAATACCTTCATCCGCTACACTACCTATCGCTGACTGGGTGAAACCGGGCTCAGACGAGACCTGGCCGGGGGGGCAGGCCGGACCTCGTGAAAAAACGGGCGTGGAAAACAAAGCGGCATTATGTCAGAAAGCCACCGTCGACGCGCGCCGCTCAGGACTTCTTGGGATCCTCGTCCTTCTGATCGGGCTTGTCATCATGGTTGGCCTGCCCTTGGCCGATGGTCTTCTGCCAGAAACGCATATTCTCCTCTGCCATCTCGCGCATCAGGTCCATGGGCGAATGCCGCATGGCCTGCTGCCATTGATCCTGCATGCGCTGCTGCTGCTCGAGCATCAACTGTGTCCCCTGCTCAAGATAACGCGCCAGGGGAAGCGGTTGAGCCATGTCGTAGACACGGATGAACTGGGCCAGCAAGTCGTTGGAGAAGACTTCGGAATCCCCATCCGCCTGCTCCTGCTCGATGATGATCGACAGCAGGATGGTGCGGGTAAGGTCCTCGCCGCTTTTTGCGTCCTCGACTCGGAATGGCTCTTCGTCGAGGATCAGACGACGCAGATCTTCAAGCGTCACATAGCGACTCTGTTGCGTATCATAGAGCCTACGGTTGGCATACTTGCGAATCACGCGCACGATGGCACTCCTTGTTCTTGAAAGGCAGGCTTGCCCTTTGCTGCTATTGTGCATCGCGCCACCGTCCTTGCAAATCGAACCGAATTAACGAGACCCGATGAATCTGATCCTGCTAGCCCCCGGTGACATTGAACATGGCCAACAGGCGTGCATTCGAGACCCTCGCCGCCTGCGCCATCTCAAGGAAGTGCATCGCGCCCGAATCGGAGATTCCATGACCCTGGGTGTGGCAGGCGGGGGAATCGGCCGTGGTGAACTGCTGGCACTTGATGAAGAGGAAGCACGCTTTGCCCTCTCCACCCTGAACACGCCACCTCCGCCGCCGCTGCCGGTACACCTCGTTCTAGCACTGCCGCGTCCACGGATGCTGGCCAGGAGCCTCGAGCACGTCACGGCGCTTGGGGTGAAGACGATCACGCTGCTGCACTCGAGAAGAGTGGAAAAGAGCTACTGGCAGTCGCCGGAACTCGCCCCTGACAAGATAAACGGCCATCTCGTGCTGGGACTGGAGCAGGCCCGGGACACAGTAATGCCCAAGGTGAATCTCGCCAAGGGGTTTCGACCCTTCGTCGAGGATGTGCTGCCGGGGCTTCTCGAGACCCGGCGTGGCCTGCTGGCACACCCGGGGATGCCGCAGGCCTGCCCTCGGGGCATAGACGAACCGGTCGTGCTAGTGGTCGGCCCCGAAGGAGGGTTCATTCCCTTCGAGGTGGAGCGACTCCTCGAGGCCGGCTGCGAGGGCATACACCTGGGGCCGCGGATCCTGCGGGTTGAGACCGCAGTGACCGCGCTGCTGGCCCGGCTTTTCTAGCGCGTCATTCCGTCTCGTCGCCGCCCCCTTCTCTCTCTTCACCATTGCTGTCGTAGCGCTTCACCTCGGTATCTTCGTCACACTCGGCCGCATTGAGGAAGGTACGGGTCACGTCGAGCAGCCCCAGATGACCAATGGTGCGCCGCCCCAGCAGCAGCGGATAGTGCATCTCCTCCCGGTTGCGCAGCCCGACCTGCTCCTCATAGACGGCTCGCCCCAGGCAGATTTTCATCAGTACCACCAGCCGTTCGTCGCGGCCGCCCGCACCACGCACGCGAATGTCGCGGTAAAGCGGCCGCTCCAGCGTTTCGGAGAACGTCTCCCCGCTGGCCTCGTCCACGAGCTCCAGGCGAAAACGCACCCACTCCTCGCCCTCCTTTTCGAAGCGTTCGATATCACGGGCATCGAGCGACGAGGTAAGCGCGCCGCTGTCGAGCTTGGCCTTCACCTCGACCCCCCAAGGTTCCAGGGTCGCCTTCTCGACCCAGCCGAAGACCTCCTCCCCCATTGCGGCGGGGGCAAGGACAAACAGCAGCCAACCCCCAAGCGCCTGCACGAATCGCCTCCGGAGCCACGCCGTCCGGTACGACAATACATATCCTTTCATGACATCTCCCTGTCGAAACCCACAAGAATAGCGCTGCTTCCCCGGAATGCCAGCATAAGAACAAGCTGCTTCATTTCCCTGCATGCCGTTACCGTACAACACACTTTAGGGACATCTACTACACTGAAGGCGTCATCATGGAAAAGGAGGACACTGTATGACACACCGCAGCTTTGCAAGGACGGTACTTGCCACCTCGATTGGTCTGCTGGTCGGCGGGCTGACCGTTGCCGGGGCTCACGCCCAGTTCGATCCTCAGGGGCTGTATTCCAACAGGGCGATTCTCGATGCCGAGGTATACTTCGAAGCCGCCCCGGACAGCCAGCCAAGTGAGATCGTCGATATTCTCCTCGGTGACGACATGCAGGTCCATGCTCTGATCATACGCACCCATGAGGATGTGGGGCAGGATGGCGACTACCTTGTGATCACCAATGACCACTACCGGCTGGTAAACCATGAAGAAGATGGTGACACCACCCATGACGTGCTGGTCGATGCCAACGAAGACGCCTTGGGTGCGATGCCACGCTACGATCAGGACTGGTGGGATATGGCTCGCCAACGTGCGCGAGATGCCTGGCACACTGCCGGCGAAGGTGCCGAAAGCGCCTGGCACCAGACACGTGAAGGCGCCGACCGCATCGGCGAGGGAGCCGAAAGCGCCTGGGAACGCACCCAGGAGGGGGCCGAGAGAGCCGGCCGCGCCGTCAGCGACCTGCTCAACAACTGGACCAACAACGACTGACCTGCTCCCACCGGACGCCAGGGCCGCTGCGGCCTGTTCTCGGGTACCACAATGAAATGCCACACATGCAAAGCGCAACAGGAAAGCTGATTGCTGGGCCCCACCCCTCTCGGGTGGGGCTTTGCGCTTTCATTGTCGGCCGAATCAGCGCTGTAGGCGTTGCAACAGGCTGACCGTGGCGAAGCCATCGGGAGTGACACCGATCGATCGCTGGTAGCTGCGCAGGCCACGCCGAGTGTTGGGCCCCATGATGCCATCCGGCGTCCCGACATCGAAGCCACGAGCATTGAGCGCCTGCTGCATCTCGCGCACCTGGCTGCGCGACAGTGGCTCCTCCCCCCGCGGCCAGCTCCCGTGGATACCGTTCCGGCCGGCGATCTCGTTGGCCAGGGTGCCCACCGCCAAGGCATAGCTGGTCGCATTGTTATAGCGCAGGATGGCCCGGAAGTTGGGACCCACCAGGAAGGCAGGCCCGTCGGCACCAGCCGGTGCAATGACCGAGGCCTCGGCGAACTCGGGAAGCGCACCGTCAGAGACGCCACGCACCCCCTGGGCAGCCCATTCACGACTGGCACGCCGGGTGGTCAGCTCGGTCTGGGCATAGTCGAAGTCATCCGGCAGCCGGACCTCCACACCCCAGGGCTGACCCGTCTGCCAGCCGGCGCGGGCGAGATAGTTGGCAGTCGATGCCATGACATCGGGAATGCTGCCCCAGATGTCACGACGGCCGTCACCATCGCCATCCACCGCATAGGCTTCGAAGCTGGAGGGAATGAACTGGGTGTGGCCCATGGCCCCGGCCCAGGAACCGACCATGCGCTCAGGGGGGATATCCCCGGTCTCTATGATACGCAGTGCCGCCATCAGCTCACCGCGGGCAAAATCGCTCCGACGTCCATCGAAAGCTAGCGTCGCCAGCGCCTCCAGGGTCGAGAAGTCACCGAAGTTACCGCCGTAGTTGCTCTCGATACCCCAGATCGCGACGATGATCTCCGCCGGCACGCCATAGCGCTCCTCCATGCGACGGGCGGTATCGCGATGCTCGGCAAGCTTGGCACGCCCCTGCTGGATACGAGCTGAAGAGACGGCGCTATCCAGATACTGCCAAATGGGGCGCACGAACTCTGGCTGGGAACGATCCAGCTCAATCACCCTTGGCCGGTAACGGACTCCATCCAGCGCCCGAGCCAGGGTTCTCTCGCTGATGCCTTCAGAGCGGGCCTCGCGGCGAAAGTTTGCCAGCCAAGCATTGAAGTCGGCAGGCGCCGCTTCGGAATTGGAGCGGTCGTCGGCCGACGACTCCGGTGAGGTCTCGACGTCCTGCTCGCTGGCAGCCTGTCCGCTGGCAACCTCAGGTGAGCGGTCGGCGGCTGACGCCTCCTGAACCGGGCCGCTCTGGCATCCTGCGAGAAGCGCAACCAGGAAGGTTGCGGGTAATATCTGGCGCATCATGATGTCGGCATTCCTTGGCATTGAACGACCATGATGATGGCTCAGAAGCGCTGGCGAAACCAGCCTCATCAGCCATTGGATCGTCGATTTCTGGCCCCTGCCACTGATCACTGCACGCTCACGTGGGGTCTCTGTCCCGGGGCTGATGCACCGCATTGGCCTCTGTCTCGAGACCACTCTTCAACTCGTGGGTCAGCGGGTCGTAGTTGGGCCGCAGCTCATCCTTCACGGTACCGGACCAGAGCTTCGAGCCCACGAAATAGCCGGCCCGGCCGATAACGTGTGCCGCCACCGGCGCTGTCATGATCACGAAGACGATAATGGCGAAGGCACGGGCCACTACCGCCACCTCGCCGAAATGCAAGGCAACGGCGAGCATGATCAGGATCACTCCCAGGGCGGCCGCCTTGGTCGTGGCATGCATGCGAGTCAGCAGGTCGGGCAGACGCAGAATGCCCAGCGCTGCCAGCAGCATGAACACCGCCCCGGTGAGAATCAGGAAACCCTTGATCATCTCAATCATCCCTCGGCCCTCCTCGCTCCAGGAAACGGGCGAAGCCGATGGCAGCCAGAAAGCCCATCAGCGCGATCACGATGGCGGCATCCAGAAAGCTTGATACGTCCACCTTTATGGCATAGACACCCACGAGGCCCACCACGATGCTGGCGAACAGCTCCAGCGCCACCACCCGGTCGGGCAGGCTGGGGCCGCGAACCACCCTCACGAAGGCCAGGATCAGGGCAAGGCTCATGAGCACTTGGCTGATCAGGATTACGGTATCCACATCACCACCTCACCATCATCGAACTTAGCGGAACAGCTCCAGGGCACGACATTCCATTTCCTTGAGGTTACGGCGCAGCTCCTCCTCATCGTCGAGGAACATGGCATGAATGTAGAGCACCTTGCGATCGTCGGAGACATCCAGGCTCAGGGTACCCGGCGTCAGGGATATCAGGTTGGCGACCATGGTGATCTCGAGCTCGGTACGCGCCTCCAGCGGCATGGCAATCACCCCCGGCTTCATGTGCCAGGGTGGCGTCAGTATGTCGAAACCGACACGCAGGTTGGCCTGGACCAGCTCTTTGATGAAGAAGCCAAGGAAACGCAGGATACGTGGAATGCGGACCGGATAGCCCTTGAGAGCCGGCACCTGGGGCTCGATGAGCACCAGCGTGACATAGCCGAACACCAGACCGATGACCAGGTTCGTGCCCGAGAAGTCACCGCTGAGAATGACCCAGGCCAGGGCCAGCAGCAGATTCCATATCGCCCCCGTCATGGCGTCATCTCCTCGTCAGGCGTCTCGACAAGCACATCGTCGATTCCGGCATCCCCCCCCAGCACTGCCTCGATATAGCCCTGAGGGTTCATCAACTGATCGCCGATCTGGTTCATGGCAACCATCAGCGGTTCAGCGAACAGACCAATCAACAGGGCAAAGAGCGCCAGCACCGCCACCGGAAGGTACATGAGCCAGAGGCTTGCCGGCACCATGCGGCTATCGTCCCCCACCACGACCTGCTCCACCGGCACCAGGTTATCCTCGGGCAGGGTCTTCCAGAACACCTCGTTCCATATCTTGACCATGGAGTAAAGCGTCATCAGACCGACCGCCAGGGCAACACCGGTGACCACGTAGGCGCCAGCCTCGATACCGGCGCGTATGAGGACGAACTTGGCGAAGAAGCCGGAAAGCGGCGGGATGCCGGCCAGGGAAAAGGCCGACAGGAAGAAGGCCACGGCCAGCCAGGGGCGCTCACGATAGAGCCCGCCCATCTTCTTCAGCTCATAGGTTCCCTGGAGTCGACGGGTGATGCCGCTGATCAGGAACAGGTTGGTCTTGACCACGATGTTGTGCATCACCGCGAAGATCCCGCCGGCAATGGCGAGTGGCGTGAACAGCGCAAGCCCGAGAATCATGTAGCCGATCTGGCTGACGATATGGAAAGAGAGAATGCGCCGGAACTCGAACTGCGCCGCGGCCCCGAGCACGCCGGTCACCATGGTTAGCGCCGCACCCCACAGCAGCAGATCCTGGGTGTAGCCCAGGGTTTGGTCGAACATCAGCGTGAAGACGCGATACAAGGAGTAGACGCCCACCTTGGTGAGCAAGCCTGCAAACAGGGCCGAGACCGCCACCGGAGGCGTGTGATAGGAGGCCGGCAGCCAGAAGAACAGCGGGAAGGCCGCCGCCTTGATGCCGAAGGCGATCATGAACATGACCGCCAGCACCTCGACCATGCCCTGGTTCTCGGCCGCCGCCAGGCGCTGGGCGATATCGGCCATGTTGAGCGTACCGACCATCCCGTAGGTCAGACCGATGGCGGTAAGAAAGATCACCGACGCCAGCAGGTTGAGGGTCACGTACTTGATCGCCCCTTCCATCTGCGCCTTTTCGCCGCCAAGAATCAGCAGCGCAAAGGAGGCCACCAGCATTACCTCGAACCAGACATAGAGGTTGAAGATATCACCGGTGAGAAAGGCACCGGCGACGCCGGCCAGCAGCAGATGCATCAGGGGATAGTAGCCGAACTTCTCGTGGCCGGGGCCAGTGGAGGCCAGCGAATAGACCGCCAGCGCCAGGCCAATGATACCGGTCAGCACGATCATCACCGCGCTGAGCATATCCGCGACCAGGGTGATGCCGATGGGGGCCTCCCAGCCGCCCATCTGGATCACCACATAGTCATCAAGGCTTACTGAAACCAGCAGCCAGAGCGACACGCCCAGCAGCGCGACATTGCCGGCCACGGCGATGAAGCGCTGCGTGGGTCGCGAGCGCCAGAACAGCAGCGACAGGGCACCCGACAGCAAGGGCAGGAGAACGGGCAGTGCAACTTCAGGCCTCACGTATCGGTTTCCTTCATCTTGTCCAGGTCATCGGCTTTGACGATCTCGTAGGCACGACGGATCAATACCACGGCAAAGGCCAGCACGCCGAAGGCGATTACGATAGCGGTGAGCACCACCGCTTGGGGCAAGGGATCTGCCACCGGGCCGAGGGGCGCTGTCAGCCCCTCGGGGATCAGGGGTGGCGCCCCACGGGTCATGCCCGCCGAAGTGAAGATCAACAGGTTGGCGGCATTGGAGAGCAGCATCAGTCCGATCACCAGCTTGACGATCGAGCGACGCAGCATCAAGAAGATCGCTGACGCATACAGCAGGCCAATGGCCACGGCCATCACCGGCTCCATAACGCACCTCCAGCTCGAATTGACGGGGCGACGTCGGCAACGCCGTTACGATCAAGGTTCATCCTTGTCCACCTCCATCAGTGTCATGACCATGGCCAGCACCGACCCCAGCACCGCCAGGTAGACCCCCACATCGAAAATCAATGGACTCGATGCCTTGAAGTCGATGCCGGGAATCTCCCACCACTGGGCGGTCAAGAAGGGTTGATCCATGAACCAGGCTGGAAAAACCGAGATCATGCCCAACAACAGGCCCATGCCGATCAGGTCACGGGCATCGACCATGCGAAGCACCTCCCGGGTGGCACTCACGCCGAAGGCGAACAAGTAGAGGGTGAAAGCGCCGGCAGCCACCAGCCCGGCAATGAACCCCCCGCCCGGCTCATCGTGTCCCCGCAACAGCAGGAACACCGAGAACAGCAGCTGCAGCGGCATCAGTATCCGAGCGGCGGTGTGCAGTATCAAGGTGCCTGACTTAACCATCGGCGGACTCCTTCTCCTTCGTCGCGGGCTTGGGTTTCTCTGCCGCACGCAGCTTGAGCATGGCAATGACACCGATCGCCGCCAGAGCCAGCACGAAGATCTCACCCAGAGTATCCAGCGCCCGGTAGTCCACCAGGATCACGTTGACGATATTGCGCCCATGGGCCAGCGGTACGCTGTTTTCGATCATGTAGCCCGAGATGGGCACGAACTGATCGATTCCCCAGGCCGTCAACACCAGCAGGGTGATCAGCACACCGACAGTGCCCGCCACCAGAAGATCGCGCACCCGCTCCAGGGGAGTCGACAGGCTGGCGAAGCGTGGCAGGCGGAAGAGCACCAGCACCAGCAGGATCACGGTCAGGGTTTCCACCAGCAGTTGGGTAATGCCCAGGTCGGGCGCACTGAACAGGATGAAGATCAGGGCGATTGAGAAGCCCATGATGCCCACCGATACCACCGCGCTTAGCCGCGATCGGGTGATGGCGGCAAACAGCGCCCCCATCACCATCATCGCCGCCACGACCACTTCGTGGAAACGGACGTCGAGGTGGAAGGCAATCTCCGGGGAGTGACGCAGCAGCAAGGAGTTACCGATCAGCGCGATCAGCGTCAGCACCATCACCATGAGGTAGTTGCGCATATAGCCGTTTTGCAGGATTCGGGTCTGCCAGTCGGAGACCACGGTGATCCAGTGCATGAAGGCCTCATAGCCAGCCTCGGGCCCCCGCGCGATAAGCGGGTCGAGCCTTGCCAGGCGCGCACGCACCCGATCCCAGTGGCGAAACACCACGTAGCCCAGGACCAGGCTGACCAACGACATGATCAGGGGCAGGTTGATGCCGTGCCACAGCGCCAGCGAGACGGTGACCGGCTCGCCCATCACCGCCGAGGCGGCAGCAGTGAGCAGCCCCATGCCGGCCAGCACCGGGACCAGGCCGAGCAGCAGCGAGAGCACCGCCAGCACGGCAGGACCAAGCAGCATAGAGACCGGCGCCTCGTGAGCCACCCGCGGGGTTGAGCGACGCTCGCCGAAGAAGGGCCGTAATGCCACGATGGCGGCCACGGCAATGGTCAGGAACGCCGCCGAGAAGGCCAGCAGCAGGATCAACCAGCGAAAGGCACCGGCTTCGAGAACCGACTCGAACATCAGTTCCTTGGCAATGAAGCCAAACAGCGGTGGCGCACCAGCCAGCGACAGGGCGGCAATCATGGCTACCAGCGCCGTGACCGGCATCAGCGAACGCAGCCCTCCCATGGCGCTTACGTCCTTGGTACCGGTCTCATGGTCGAGAATGCCAGCCACCATGAACAAAGCGCCCTTGTAGAGGGAGTGGGCCAGCAGGAAGGTGACGAAGGCGATGAGCGCACCCTCTGTGCCGATACCCAGCAGCATGGTCAGGGTTCCCAGTGCCATGATCGTTGAGTAGGCCAGCAACTTCTTGATATTGGTATGGCGAATGGCCAGGAAGGCGCCGGTGAACATGGTGATGGCTCCCACCACCGAGAGGATGCCGACCCACATCTCGGTGCCGCCCAGGCTCGGCTGCAGTCGCGCCATGAGGTAGATCCCAGCCTTGACCATGGTCGCCGAGTGGAGGTAGGCCGACACCGGTGTGGGTGCCGCCATGGCATTGGGCAACCAAAAGTGAAACGGAAACTGGGCCGATTTGGTGAAGGCGCCCAGCAGCAGACAGATCAGCAGCGGTGCATAGAGGTCATGCTCACGCAGCACGTCACCCATGGTGCCCAGCTCGGCGAACGACCAGCTGCCGCCGGCAATACCCAGCATCACCAGCCCCGCCATCAGCGCCAGCCCACCGCCGAAGGTGACGAACAACCCCTGACGGGCCGACTTGCGCGCCTCCAGGTCAGCATGATTGAAGCCGATCAGCAGGTAGGAGGTGATACTGGTCAGCTCCCAGAAGACGAACAGCGTGATCAGGCCATCGGCCAGGACCAGGCCAAGCATCGACACCATGAAAGCCACAAGGGCGATATGGAAACGCACCAGATCGGGATGGCCCTTGAGATAGCCGCCGGCATAGATCAGCACGAAAGTACCGATCACCGTGATCAACAGGGAAAACAGCAGCGAAAGCCCATCGACAACGAAAGTCAGGCTCATGCCCAATGAAGGCACCCACTCTACGCCGAAAGTCAGCGTCTCCCCACTCATCACCGCAGGCATGAGGGACAGGAACCCCAGGGACAGGGCAGCCGGGAATGCGGCCAGCACGAAGCTCGTACGCTCCCCGAACCAGCGATGCAGCAGCGGGGAAAAGGCGGCGAGCACGAAACCCGAAAGCACGGCTAGTTGCATCATGCAGCTCTCTTCATGGTCGATCTTCCATCAGGGGGTACCGGCGTCTTTGAGACCTTGTTGGCGCCTATCTCGATAGACGGCAGGCGAACTCGCTGGCGTGCCACGCACGACAGGTGTGTGGCGCGCCGCTGCCACTTTGACAAGCGCGCTTCGAACGTGCAAATGAACACCGTCTGAAAAGGTTTTCCGTCGCCATCTCCGAGTGCGGTTTTACGCCCAATTGATAAGCTCCCTACGACCTCTACAGACTGTATATTGCACCGCAAAAGCTTTAAACTCAGCGCCGCAGCTGGCAGCAACTGGTACAGACCGCTCGGCGAAACGGCTTGGTAGTATAGCGATTTCCCTCCGTTTCTTCATTCGTGACTCCCAACGCGCCAGTCAGGCGATCCTCGATCGCTCCGATGAGCCTCGTGGTGAGCAGGCGCATTCCACGCCACGCCCGCTCTCCCGAACGTGGCGCAGTCTCACCCGATCCACCGCCAGAATGGATGAACCACCAATGTCATTGCTGTGGATTCCTCTTCTCACCATTATTGGCACCCTGGTGCCGGTAATGACCTCCCGTCATGGGCGCAAGGCCTGCGTCGCCGCCACCCTGATCGCCCCCTTGCTGGCGCTGGGCCTGGTGCTGATGCATGCCCCGGCTGTCTTCGCCGGTGAGGTAGTCAGTCTACAGATATCCTGGATGCCCCTGCTGGGGCTCGACCTGGCGCTGCGAATCGACGGCCTGACGCTGCTGTTTGCCATGCTGATCCTGGGCATCGGCAGCCTGATCCTGCTCTATGCCGGATATTACCTGAGCGCTGCAGAGGATGACGGTCGCTTTCTCGCCTACATGATGCTGTTCATGACCGCCATGCTGGGTATTGCCATGGCCGACAACCTGCTGCTGCTGTGGCTGTTCTGGGAGCTGACCAGTATCTCGTCGTTCCTTTTGATCGGCTTCTGGGGCCATCGCAGCGACGCCCGGCGTGGTGCGCGGATGGCGCTCACCGTGACTGGCGCCGGGGGGCTGGCGCTGCTGGCGGGCATCCTGCTGATCGGCCAGATCGTTGGCAGCTTTGCCCTAAGTGACGTCCTGGCCGCTGGCGATGCGATACGCGCATCGGCCCACTACCCGCTGATTCTGGTGCTGGTGCTCTTCGGCGCCTTCACCAAGTCGGCTCAGTTCCCGTTCCATTTCTGGCTGCCCCACGCCATGGCGGCACCGACTCCGGTATCGGCCTTCCTGCATTCGGCCACCATGGTCAAGGCCGGCGTATTCCTGTTGGCGCGACTAAACCCGGCGCTGGGTGATACGGCGCTCTGGGCCATTGCACTATCCCTGGTCGGCCTCGCCACCATGCTCTATGCCGCCTGGTTCGCCCTGCTTGAGCGCGACCTCAAGGGCATCCTGGCCTTCTCCACGGTCAGTCACCTGGGCCTGATCACCCTGCTGCTGGGACTGGGCAGCCCGCTGGCCATCGTGGCCGCCGTGTTCCATATCCTCAATCATGCCACCTTCAAGGCGGCGCTGTTCATGATGGTGGGCATCATCGATCATGAAACCGGCACCCGGGATATCGATCGCCTGGGCGCATTGTGGTCGATGATGCCGCTGACCGGCACCATGACGATCCTCGCGGGCTCCGCCATGGCCGGCTTCCCCCCGTTCAACGGCTTCCTCTCCAAGGAGATGCTGTTCGAACAGAGCCTGATAAATAGCCTGCTCGGCGCACTCAGCGTGGTTATCCCGCTATTGGTGGTGGTTGCTGCCATGCTCTCGGTCGCCTATTCAGTACGACTGATTTATAGCCTCTTCTTCGCCGAGCCCAAGCTGACTCGAGAGCAGAAAGCCCAGCCGCCGATTCAGGCCCACGACCCGTCGCGCGGCATGCTGGCCCCAGGACTTTTCCTGGCCGCCATGAGCCTGCTGGTAGGCCTGTTCCCCATGACGCTGGCCGCCCCGCTGGTCAATGCAGCAAGCCTGGCGGTCCAGGGCGAGACCACACCGCTGTTCACCCTGGCGCTGTGGCATGGCATCAACGCTCCCCTGCTGATGAGTCTTGCCGCAGTGGCGGGCGGTATCCTGGTACTGCGCCACCAGCGCTACTTTGCCAGCCTTGCAGCACTCTTTCCCTCCCGTAATGCCGGGCTCATTTTCGAGGCCGCCATACAACGCATCATCAAGATCACCCTTTGGCTGACCCTGAGGCTGGAGAACGGCTCGCTGCAACGCTACCAGGCTCTTCTGATTCTCTGCGCCCTGGTCATGACCGCGATCGGCCTGACCCGGCTAGAGACCCTCACCGGCGAACTGGGGCTGCAGCCGCTGGATGGCATGATGATCGTGGGAGCCAGCCTGATGATCTTTGGCGCCATCGGCAGTGCCCTGAGCCATCGCTGGCGGCTGGTCTCACTGCTCATGCTTTCGGTGGTGGGCCTCGCCGTCTCGCTCACCTTCGTGCGCTTCTCCGCCCCGGACCTGGCGCTGACCCAGCTGTCGGTGGAAGTTGCCTCGATGATCCTGATGATTCTGGCACTGTTCTTCCTGCCCCAGCGCCCACCCCTGCTCGTCTCGGGAAGACGGATCCTGCGTGACCTGATCCTGGCCGCCTCCCTGGGCGTGGTCGTGGCAATGCTCAACTATGCCCTTCTCACCCGCGAGACGCTGACCATCGCCGACTACTTCCTGCGCGAGAGCCTGCCTGGCGGTGGCGGTACCAATGTGGTCAACGTCATCCTGGTGGATTTCCGGGGCTTCGATACCCTGGGCGAGATCACCGTGCTGACCCTGGCTGGCCTTGCAACCTTCAAGCTGCTCAACCGCATGCGGCTGTTCATGCCCTCGGGCAACCTGGAGGGTATCCGCTGGTCGAGGCATCGCCATCCCATGATCCTTGCGGTAGTGGCGCAGATACTGCTGCCACTGGCGCTGCTGGTGTCGGTGTACATCTTCCTGCGCGGCCACAACCAGCCCGGCGGCGGCTTCATTGCTGGGCTGATCACTTCCGTGGCCCTGATCCTGCAGTACATGGCCCGCGGACATGACTGGACACGGCAGCGCCTGCCGATCTCCTATCCGGTGGTGGCGGTATCCGGCCTGGCCATCGCCGTGGCCACAGGCCTTGCCAGCTGGCTATTCGGCTACCCGTTCCTGACCTCGGCGTTCGGCCATTTCCATATTCCGCTGATCGGCGAGATCGAGCTGGCCTCGGCCATGCTCTTCGATCTCGGGGTCTATCTGGCGGTGGTCGGCGCCACCCTGATGATCCTGATCAACCTGGGCCGAGTGACCACCATGCACCGCCCGACGCTGGAGGAACGCTGATGGAAGCCCTGTTCTCGCTGGTAGTCGGCGTGCTCTCTGCCAGCGGCCTCTACCTGCTACTTCGCGGCCGGACCTTCCCGGTCATCGTCGGCCTGGCCCTACTCGGCTACGCCGTCAACCTCTTCCTGTTCTCGATGGGCGGACTCAACACCCATGCAGCAGCCGTCATCGGCGAGTCGATCTCACCTACCGATCCCCTGCCCCAGGCCCTGGTACTGACCGCCATCGTCATCGGCTTTGCCATGACCGCCTTCGTGGTGATCCTGGCCATTCGCGCCCGCAGTGAGCTGGGCAGTGACCATGTGGATGGCCAGCAGGGTGAAGAGGGAGATGTGGGCCGATGAATCAGCACCTCATCATTCTGCCCATTCTGCTGCCGATGGTGGGCGCCCTGGCTCTCCTGCTGATGGGCAAGGCGAGCTTTGCCACCCATCGCCGCATCAGCGTATCGCTCACCGCAGCCCTGGTCGCGGTCAGTTTGCTTCTGCTCAGCCACGCCGCCAGCGGCGAGTTGACCTTCTACAGCCTGGGCAACTGGCAGGCGCCCTTCGGCATCGTGCTGATGCTCGACCGGCTCTCGGCCCTGATGTTGATGCTCACCGCCGTGCTGGCCCTGGGCTGCATTCTCTTCGCCAGCGCCGGTGACGATACCAAGGGCAGCAACTTTCACGGACTCTTCCAGCTCCAGTTGGTGGGCCTGAACGGCGCCTTTCTCACCGGCGATCTATTCAACCTCTTCGTCTTCTTCGAGATCTTGCTGCTGGCCTCCTACGCGCTGCTGATGCATGGCGGTGGCAAGGCCCGCGTCGGTGCCGGCCTTCACTATGTCATTCTCAATGTGGCCGGCTCGGCGCTGTTCCTCATTGCGCTGGGAGTGCTCTACGGTGCCACGGGGACTTTGAACATGGCTGACATGGCGCGCCGCGTAGCCACCATGTCAGGCGACCAGGCAGCCCTGGTCACTGCCGGTGCCCTGATGCTGGTGGTTGTGTTCAGCCTCAAGGCGGCGCTGCTGCCGCTCTACTTCTGGTTGCCGCGCACCTACTCGGCGGCGCCAGCCCCGGTTGCCGCACTGTTTGCCATCATGACCAAGGTAGGGCTATACGCAATCCTCCGCGTCCAGACGATGATTTTCGTCGACAGCCCGGCAGCTGGCGGCATCACCGCCTGGCTGTGGTGGTCGGGCCTGGCCACCATCGTGCTGGCGGCGGTCGGCGTGCTGGCGGCTCGCGACATGCGCCCCCTGATCGCCTATCTGGTACTCGTCTCGGTGGGCACACTGCTGGCCGGGGCTGCGCTTGGCACGACAGCGGCGACCACCGCCCTGCTCTACTACCTGCCCCACACTACTCTGATCTGCGGTGCCCTGTTCCTGATCGCCGAAATGATCGGGCAGCAGCGCGGTAAGGCAGGTACGCGCCTGGTTCGTGCCCGTCGCCTGCATCAGCGCCACCTGCTTGGCGGCCTGTTCCTGGTGGCGGCCGTGGCGGTTGCCGGCCTACCGCCTCTTGCCGGCGCACTGGGCAAGCTGCTACTGATGCAGGCCGCGGAAGGCAGTGAGCGACTCTGGCTCTGGCCGCTGCTGCTGCTCGCCGGCCTGTGCGCGCTTATCGCCATGTCCCGAGCGGGGTCGGTCTTCTTCTGGGCCAGCTACAAGGGCGAGGTCACCGCTGGCAAGATCAGCCGGCCCCAGCTGATCGGAGTGCTGTGGCTACTGGCCAGTGCCCCGCTGCTGGTCATCTTCGGCGGGCCAGTGAGCGCTTACACGCAGGCGACGGCCGAACAGTTGGCCAATCCCCAGGAGCCGATTCGCCAGTTGCTGGGAGACGACCCCACACAACAGATCGTGCTGATTCAAGACACCGGAGAATCGCCATGAGAGCAATGGGACGCTTCCTGCCCACCCCCACCCTCTCACTGGTTTTGCTGGTGGTATGGCTGCTGATGGTACGCAGCATCCAGCCAGGCCAGCTTCTGCTGGGCACCTTCCTGGCCGTGGGAATTCCATTGCTGACAAAGGGCTTCTGGGAGCCCCTGCCCCGGGTGAAGCACCCGATCAAGCTGGCCTGGTTTGTCATCGTCGTCATGTGGGATATCGTCAAGGCGAACGTCCACGTCAGCCTGCTGATACTCCTGCCCCGGCGGGAGCCACACCCAGGCTTCGTCGAATACCCGCTCGAGGTCAAGGACCGGCTGGTCATCATGCTACTGGCCAATACCATCACCATGACGCCAGGCACCGTATCCACCAATATCCGCCTGGATGGCTCGTCCCTGCTGATTCATGTACTCGACATGGATGAGGAGCAGGAGCTGGTACGCGAGATCCGCGAACGCTATGAGCGGCCGCTCAAGGAGATCTTCGAATGCTAGATACTGCCCTGATGATAGGCCTGGCACTGATCGTGCTGGCCATGGGAATGAATGTCTACCGGCTGGCCATCGGCCCGGACATCCCGGATCGCCTGCTGGCGCTGGATACCCTTTATGTGAATTCCATCGCACTGATCGTCATGCTGGGGCTTTGGCTCAATACCAAGACCTACTTCGAGGCGGCGATACTGATCGCCATGCTCGGCTTCGTCAGCACCATGGCTATCTGTCGCTACTTGCTGCGCGGCGATATCATCGAATGAGGAAGATGCCATGACCTTCTACGTCATCGCCGAAGGCGTGATCGCCTTCCTGCTGGTTGCAGGTGGTGTCTTCGCCTTTACCGGCTCGCTGGGCATGCTGCAGTTCAAGGACTTCTTCATGCGCCTGCATGGCCCCACCAAGGGTACGACCCTGGGGATCGGCTGCATCCTGATCGCTTCGATGCTCTACTTCACCATCACCCAGCGCGAGCTTCACGTACAGGAACTGCTGATCACCCTGTTCCTCTTTATCACCGCCCCGGTGACCGGTCACATGCTGGCCAAGACCGGCCTGCATATGCACCTTCGGTTCATCACCGGCACCCGCGGCTCGGTGCCCGAATTCCGCGACGAGGACGTTGGCCAGAGCCGAGTGGCACGCCCCGCACGAGCCAAGCACCCGTGGAAATATCGCAAGGCCAAACGAACGCGCATGCGTCGCTGAGCCTTTGCTACCCAAAACAACCGCGTTAGTCTCCACGAAACGGGCTGCCAACAGGCAGCCCGTTTCGCTATCCGATGACGGGACAGGCGATAGCCGCCCTCAGCACCATCCAGACAGTTCGCGCTGTATGACAGCGACCAGTGCGGCGATATGATCATCGCGGTCGTTAAGGCAAGGAATATAGGTGAAGCGTTCGCCACCGGCGGCAAGGAAGCTCTCCTTGATCTCCTCTTCGATCTCCTCGAGGGTCTCGACGCAGTCGGCTGAAAAGGCAGGCGATACCACCGCGATATGCTTGTGGCCGCGGCGGGCCAGTTCGGCCACATGCTCTACCGTGGCCGGCCCCACCCACTCCTCCGGACCGAACTTCGACTGGAATGCGGTGACGATGGCATCGTCGGGCCAGCCCAGGCGCTCCTTGAGCAGTCGCGTCGTCTTCTGGCACTGGCAATGGTAGGGGTCACCTTCCATCAGATAGCGTTTCGGAACACCATGATAGGATGCCACCAGTACCTCCGGCGGCGTTTCGGCGGCAGCGTAGCCCTCCTCCACCGAGGCTGCCAGCGCATCGAGATAAGCCGGCTCATCGAAATAGGCCGGCACGGTACGAAACGCCGGCTGCCATTTGAGCTTCATTAGCGTACGAAATGCCTGGTCGTTGGCCGTGGCGGTGGTCGGCGAGGCGTACTGGGGATAGAGCGGAAAGAACAGGATACGATCGCAGCCCTGCGCCTGCATCCGACGCAGCACGCTGTCGGTGGAGGGGTTGCCGTAGCGCATGCAGAAATCGACCACTACCTGATCGCCATACAGTGCCTCGAGCTCTTCGGCGACCTTGCGGGTCTGTTCCCTGGTGATGGAAAGTAACGGACTTTCATCCCTCTCGGTGTTCCAGATACCGCGATAGGCCCGGCCGGAGCTGAAAGGTCGCTTGGAGAGGATAATCAGTTGCAGCAGTGGCTGCCACTTCCAGTCCGGATAGTCCACCACCCGCTTGTCGGAGAGGAACTCATTGAGGTAGCGACGCATCGACCAGTAGTCGGTGGCATCCGGCGTGCCCAGGTTCGCCACAAGAACCCCGACCTTCCGCTTCGCCACGGGCGGATGGTCCTCTGCCGCATGGGCCAGCCGCCCCTTGCCGGGCTGATCCTGTTCCACTCCCGCTGAGGTCATGCACGCTGCTCCTTCTGGTCAATGACGGATAATGGTCGGTGACTCACGACAGCGGACAGTTTATCAGGCCAGGCGCCCGGAAGGGGTAAAAAGCTGTACTCGATCAAAAAACTGTACAGCTTGCGAAGAGCGCTGTTGCCAGGCTGGCAACCGGATCAATCAGAAAACCAGAGGCATGCGTGAGGTCAAGGGATCCTGATAATGAGCCTCACGACCGACGACTTCGTCATGAGGCACATGCTGTACCAGGAAGGCACGGTGGATTCCGGCCCGCTGGAGTTCCAGATACACATCCTCCAACGAGCGAAACACGACTGGCTTGGTGCGCCTTGTCAGCAGGTGCCGGGCGCCTTCCATATCCTCCAGTTCAACCTGATAGCAGTGACTGCCCGCGTGAGTAATGACGCGAATTTCGTAGTTATCGTGATTGGCCGCAAAGGCCTTGAGATCATTGAAGTCCATGGTTCCCTCCATGTAACGGACATTGAATGGCGCAATATCAGATGCAGCTCGGGCACAGCATGACTGCGCCCGATGGCATTAGCATGACAGTAGCATATTGAAAGTGAGACTACCGGACAGCGGAAGGGTTCCGTGATATGGGACTCAGGCAGCCGGTATTACGCTAGAATCGCCAAGAGGCAGTTAATCTTGCGTCAGACCGACAGCGGAAGGGCTACTGATAATCTGAGGGATCGATAGCCTTGGCCAGCGAACGGCGATCCACCCACTTACCCGCCTTGGTCTCCTTGTAGCGAAACACCACGCGGTCACCAACGGACACCGCGAGTTCGGCATCTTCGGTCTGATAGCTGTATGCCTCGCCCTCCACAACCAGCTGGAAGCGGTAGAGGTCAGGCATCCCCAGCCACTCCTTGAAAGGGCCTTCCCGCTCCAGCGATTGCAGTTCGCCACGCGCCTCCAGCTTCGGAGCGCGCTGCTGTTTGCCGCGTCTGAATCCGCTTGCCATGCTACCTCCTGGTGATCTGTCGGGGGTCGGCATTATACGGTGCCCACTCGCAGGCTCAAGGCCCCGGAAGAGGATCAACTTCCAAACGACTCGCCATAGGTGTCAGGTGCTAGATCCTCGAAGCGGGTATAGCGCCCGATAAAGGCCATATGCACCGTACCGATGGGGCCGTTACGCTGCTTGCCGATGATCAGCTCTGCTAGCCCCTGATTATCGGGGTTATCCGGATTATAGACTTCGTCGCGGTAGACGAAGGCAATGACATCCGCATCCTGCTCGATGGCGCCGGATTCACGCAGATCCGACATCACCGGCCGCTTGTTGGGGCGCTGTTCAAGCGAGCGGTTGAGCTGCGACAAAGCCACTACCGGGCAGCCGAACTCTTTCGCCAGGCCTTTCAGGGAGCGGGAGATTTCCGATATCTCGCCGGTCCGGTTTTCAGAAAAGCCCGGGATCTGCATCAACTGAAGGTAGTCGATCATGACCAGCGCCATATTGCCGTGCTCACGGACCAACCGGCGAATACGCGAGCGCATCTCGTTGGGTGACAGCGCTGCCGTGTCGTCGATGAACAGCTGCTTGTCCTTGAGCAAGTTCACCGCCGAGGTCAGCCGTGGCCAATCCTCGTCCTCCAACTGTCCGGTACGCACGCGCGTCTGGTCAATGCGACCCAGCGACGACAGCATGCGCAGCATCAACGATTCGGCAGGCATCTCCATGGAGAAGACCATGACCGGCTTGTCACTGGCGATCACCGCATGCTCGACCAGATTCATGGCGAAGGTGGTCTTGCCCATGGAGGGGCGTCCGGCAATGATCACCAGGTCGGATGGCTGCAAGCCAGTTGTCATTTCGTCGAGATCACGAAAGCCGGTGGACAGGCCCGTCATCTCACCCTGCATGTTGAACAGCTCGTCGATGCGATCCACCGCCTTGGCCAACAGCTCGCTCATGCCGATGGGGCCGCCCGACTTGGGACGTTCTTCGCTGATCTGGAAAACCAATCGTTCGGCCTCGTCGAGCAGCTCATCGGCCGGCCGGCCCTGCGGGCTGAAAGCGCCATCGGCGATCTGGCTGGCCGCCCGGATAAGCTTGCGCAAGGTGGCTCGCTCGCGAACGATATCGGCATAGGCGCGAATATTGCTGGCCGACGGCGTATTGCGCGCCAGTTCGGCCAGGTAGGCGAGACCACCGATGGTACCGAGCTGGTCACGCCCTTCCAACGCCTCGGAGAGCGTCACCACATCCAGCGGCTGGCTGGCTTCTGCCAGACCGGTCATCGCATTGAAAATCAGGCGATGCTCGTAGCGATAGAAATCGTCCGCCACCAGCCGCTCGGCCACGGTATCCCATGCCTGATTATCGAGCATCAGTCCGCCCAGCACCGACTGTTCCGCCTCAAGCGAGTGAGGCGGCATCTTCAGGGCAGCGGTTTCCTGATCCAACTCGAGGGTTTCATTCATGGCATGGCAACCTGCAGGGAAACGGACCCTGCCATTCTACCCGATGGGCGTGGCCCGCCCTACCTCTCGAAACGACAAAAACCGCGACCGTTTCCGGGCGCGGCAAGGATCGAAACAGCACGCTAGCCTATCGCCCGGCTTTGCCGAGCCTCGCTCAGAACCACACTTCGGTCTGCACGCCGAAGCTCCACTGCCCGCCGCTGAAATCGTCACTGCCGAAGGCGGACGTCGTATCGTAATCGTTGAGCTCACTATCCCAGTCGGTGTAGGAAGCGAACAGGCGAATTTCGGGCCGCTGCCAGAAGCCGCCCACCTGGGGCTTGAAGGTCGGTGCGATGGTGAACTTGCCGAAGTCGCCGCTCACCGAATTGAGGTCACCGCGACCATTGGGGTCGAGGTCCATGTACTGGTAGCTGGCCTCGTACTGCATCTCGAAGTTCTGGGTGATCTCGTTGACCAGGCGCGCATTGAGGGTCAGCCACTTGTAGTCGTCGCCATCGGCGTAGCGGTCCTTGCTCATCTCGCCGAACAGCACCGGTGCAAAGCGCCAGTTGGGCGCCACATAGGTGGTGCCGTAGATGCCGAGGCGGGTGGCCTGGGCATCATCGGTCAGGTCACCGTCGCTGCCGAGCCCCTTGACCTCGGCCCCCAGGCCCTGGCCATGCAGCAAGGCAACCTTGATGTTGCCATCACCCAGGCCGAAGAAGCTGTCTCCGTGGTAGGCCACCATGGTATGGAAACCGCTGTCGGCGGCGGTCTGGCCTTGGCCGATATCCCGCTCGTCGTTATCGGCCGCCGACAGGGCATTGACCATCCACTGCCAGTTGCCGAAGTAGTTGTTCGCGGTCAGGATCAGGCTGTCCGTGCTGCCATCGTTCCCCGGGAACTCGGGACGCACCGGGTAGTCGCTGAAGCTGCGCCCATAGAGCGAGAAGTTGGAGCGCCAGTTGTCGGCCAGCTGCATGTCGTAGATACCGGCACCGGTACCGGCCAGGAACACGAAGTCGCTGTCGAGCCAGTGGATATCGAAGTTGTCGCGGTCGAAGCGCTTGCCGGCCCAGATCGAGGCGTTTTCGAAGGCCCCGGTGAAGCTCGGCAGGTCGCTGAACTCGGCGTAGACCTGGCGCACGTTGAGGTTGGAATCGCCGTCCCAGTCATTGCTGGTGGTTGTACCGCTGGCCAGCATGGTGCGGTAGTGCGCCCGGGCACCGTTGTCGAACTGCATGCGGTAATTGAGAATGGCCTCGGCGTAGGTATCCGGCTCGTTGCCTAGCCGCCCTACGGCGCCGCCCAACCCGCCGGCCGGGGTCACGTAGGGGCCACCCTCGATGCTCTTGCGATCCTCGCCCAGCAGCAGACCCGAGCGGGCGTAGACGTTGAAAGAAAAACCCTCCTCGCCGCTGGCCTGCCGCTCTACCTTGGCGAGCCGCTCCTCGACCTCTGCCGTGGAGAGCCGACCCTCGGCCTGGGCTTCGGTAAGCTCGGCTCGCTGCTCGGCGGCTGAGGCACGCTGCTCCGCCGCTGCGATACGATTCTCCAGATCGAGCAGGCGCTGCTCCAGGCTATCGGCGCTGGCAAGGCCACTGATACCGATACTGGCCACAGCCACGGCGGCAGCGAGAGGCGTTCTGAGCATGGCAGTCTTCATGCAATGAGTCCTTTTATGGTTGTTTTACAAGAAAGCAGGCAAGGCCATGTCCAAGCATCTTAATCGTTTAAGTCTTTGGGCAATAAAACACCGACCAACCTCGCCATACAGGCCCGACGTGTCGCATGACGTCGGATATGTCGCGAAAAACTTAATCGTTTAAGCCCGCCGACGCAAAGAAAAAAAGCCAACTTGCTACCAAAGTCGAAAAGGGCGCCCCTTCGATGTCACCAAAAACAAGGGGCGCGGGGATATTTTCCCCGCGCCCCTTGGCGTACGACGTGACGAAGTGGGCCTTACTCGGCTACCACCACGACACGCACGGTCGCATCGACCTCGGCGTGCAGGTGCAGCTCGATGTCGTACTCGCCGGTCTGGCGGATCGGACCCTGCGGCATGCGAACTTCGCTCTTGGCGACGTCGATGCCAGCCTGACCCAGCGCTTCAGCCAGGTCACGCGGCCCGATGGAACCGAACAGCTTGCCCTCGTCACCGGCCTTGGACACCAGCGACAGCTCGATCTCGTTGAGCTGGGCGGCACGGGCTTCGGCTTCGGCCTTGCGCTCGGCGGCCTGGGCCTCGAGCTCGGCGCGCTGCGCATTGAAGGCTTCCACATTGTCCTTGGTAGCCGGCACGGCCAGTCCATAGGGAACCAGGTAGTTGCGGCCATAGCCAGGCTTGACGGCGACCTTGTCGCCCAGGCCACCCAGCTTGCCAATATTATCGAGCAGAATGACTTCCATCTCGTCAACCTCTTGTCAGTCGCTACGTGGGGCCAGACGGCCGCGGAAATCCGCGAGCACATCGATAAAGGCCGCCAGCAGCACGATCAGAATCATGGGCCAGGTGGTGATCAGCAGCAGATAGAATGCGATCAACCACAGCCCGTTCATGCCTTTAATACCGATGAAACCATGTACCAGCGCAATACCGGCCACAAGCAGTGGCACCCAGGCCAGCATGCTCAGTGATGGAATGCCCAGCACCATGCCCACCACGCCCAGCACGACCAGTACGACCAGCTCTCGCAGCGTGAGCCGCAGGGAGTGGAACTCCTCCCGGAAACCACCGGGGTTGTAGAGTCCTGCCTGCCAGGCCCGCGCCAGTGCCAAACAGCCGATAGCGGCCACCAGCACCACCAGACCGGTGATACCACCGATCAGCAAGGTAGCCAGCTGCTGGGTGTCGTACCCATGGCGGGCCAGCTCGGTGAGCATACGGTCGATCTCGGCAGAACCCTGCCGTAGCTGCTCAAGCAGTTGCTCGGTGCCACCCGGTGGAACGAAGATTCCCAACTGGATCATCATCGCCCCGGCAAGGGTTCCGACGATCAGCGCCTCGCCCCATCGCATGCGCTCTCGCAGCACCACCGCCATCAGCGTAACCAGCAATACGCTGGCAAGCGGTATGGCATCACCCTGAGTCCACCACCAACCGGCAGGGACGGCAGCCGCCACGAGCACGGGCAGCGCCGGAGCGAGCCCCCGCCGCAGGGTCGCCAGCGCCACGATGGCAGCACTGAACCAGAACAGCCAGGGAATGATGGCGGCCAAGGCAGCCCCGCCAGCGGCATAGGGCGTGCCGCGCATCAACCAGCGGGCAATGGGTAACATCGGTTACGTGGCTTACTGGTGGCTATCGGTGTAGGGCAGCAGTGCCAGGAAGCGCGAGCGCTTGATGGCAGTCGCCAACTGGCGCTGATAGCGGGCCTTGGTTCCCGTGATCCGGCTGGGAACGATCTTGCCGGTCTCGGTGACATAGGCCTTGAGCGTGTCCAGATCCTTGTAATCGATCTGCTTCACACCTTCGGCGGTGAAACGGCAAAACTTGCGACGGCGGAAAAAACGTGCCATGGAAAGACTCCTTCAGGCGGTGCGGATCAGTTGGCTTCGGCAGTTTCTTCGGTGTCACGTGACCTGTCGTCACGACGCACACGCTTTTCGTCTGCCGGCTTCATCATTGGCGAAGCTTCAGTGATGGCTTCCTTGCAGCGCACCACCAGGCTGCGAATGATGGCGTCGTTGAAACGGAAGATGTTCTCGATCTCATCGAGAGTCTCGCCGCTGCACTCGACGTTCATCAGCACGTAGTGAGCCTTGTGAATCTTGTTGATCGGGTAGGCCAGGTGACGACGGCCCCAGTCCTCCAGACGATGCACGGTGCCACCACTTTCGGTGACGATGCTGGAGTAACGCTCGACCATGGACGGTACTTGCTCGCTCTGGTCCGGATGGACCATAAATACGATTTCGTAATGACGCATGGGGTCTCCTTGCGGGTTGTCAGCTTCCGCGTGAGGCCGCTCGGGCCATCAGGGGAAGCAAGGAGTGATAGTCAAATGGAAGCGCCCGCTCACACAGGAACGGGCGCATGCATTCTAGAGAGCTGGAGCGCCACTTGCAAGGACAGTGCTCGCGGTATGCGCTCAGTGCTGGACGCCACGCCGCTGGCGCACAGCTTCGAACAGGCCGATACCCGCCGCCACGGAGACATTCAGGCTCGAAACGCTGCCGGCCATGGGCAGCTTGATCAAGGTGTCGCAGGCCTCACGGGTCAGCCGGCGCATGCCCTTGCCCTCAGCGCCCATGACCAGCGCGACCGGGCCGGTGAAATCGGCATCGAACAGCGCCGTATCGGCCTCTCCGGCCGTGCCCAGCACCCAGACGCCAAGCGTCTTGAGCCGAGCCAGGGCGCGGGCCAGGTTGGTGACCTGGTAGACCGGAACGTTCTCCGCCGCCCCGCTGGCCACCTTGCGCACCATGGCATTGAGCGGCGCCGACTTGTCCTTGGGCACGATCACGCCATGGGCGCCGGCGGCATCGGCGCTGCGCAGACAGGCGCCGAAGTTGTGTACATCGGTTACCCCATCCAGCACCAACAGTAGCGGCGGCACATCGAGTGGCCAGGCTTCCAGCTTGAACCAGAGCGAAGCCTCGCTCTCGGCGCTCAGCGGAGGACAGAACGCCACGACCCCTTGGTGCGAGGCGCCCGAGGCCAGGCGTTCGAGGTCGTCGCGAGGGCGCACCAGTACACGAACACCACCGCGACGAGCCACTCCGATCAGCTCGGCCAGACGCTGCTCGGCGTCACCCTCTTGAATCCAGAGTTCTCTGGGCGTCTCACCGCGATCGAGCAGCGCGCGCACGGCATGTACGCCAAAGACGGCATCGAGGCCACCCGGCACTCCGCCCGCACTCTGGGCGTGGCGCTTGCCACCCCGCTGCCGCTCCCGGGTATCGGGGCGCTCCCTGCGTCCGGCTCCCATCAGCTGCGTGCCTTGGGCTTGCGCGGGCCGCGACGACGCTTGCCGCCCTTGCCCTTGCCGCCCTTGGCATCATCCTTGCCGACCTTGGCATCACCTTTACCACTGCCGGCCGCCGGCGGCGTGGCGTTGCTCGACTCGCCGGCACCTCGGCGTTTGCGAGGCTGTCGCTTGGGGCGCGGCTTCTCGTCCTCCAGGGCAAAATCGATCTTGCGGTCATCAAGGTCGACACGCGCCACCTGAACGGTGACACCGTCGCCCAGACGGTAGCTCATGCCGGTACGCTCGCCCTTGAGGCGGTGCTTTTCCGGTTCGTAGTGGTAATAGTCCGAGGGCAGCGATGTGACATGCACCAGCCCTTCCACATAGACCTCATCGAGGCGTACGAAGATGCCGAACTGGGTTACCGAGGCGATGGTGCCCTCGTAGACCTCGCCGAGCTTGTCGGACATGAACTCGCACTTCAGCCAGTCCTCGACGTCCCGGGTGGCGTCATCGGCGCGACGCTCGGTCATGGAGCAGTGTTCCCCCAGCTCGAGCATCTGCTCGAAGGTATAGGGACACCACTTGCTGGGCGGCTCCACCTTGCCGCCTTCAGCACGCAGCACCGTGGCGGTCTGGCGCGGCCCACGAATGACAGAGCGGATGGCCCGGTGTACCAGCAGGTCGGGATAGCGGCGGATCGGCGATGTGAAGTGGGCATAGGCCGGATAGGCCAGGCCAAAGTGGCCTTCATTGTGCGGCGAATAGACCGCCCGGCTCATGGAGCGCAGCATCACGGTCTGGATCACGTCGGAATCGGGACGATCCTTGATCACCTCGGCCAGGTCACGATAATCCTCCGGGCTCGGGTCGTCACCACCGCCCAGCGACAGCCCCAGCTCGTTGAGGAACAGGCGCAGCTTATCCAGGCGCTCCGGCGAGGGCTTCTCGTGGATACGATACAACGCCGGCAGATCGTGCTTGTCGAGGAAGCGGGCGGTGGCCACGTTGGCCGCCAGCATGCACTCCTCGATGATCTTGTGGGCATCGTTGCGCGAGCGCGGCACGATCTTCTCGATCTTGCGCTCCTCGTTGAAGAGAATCGCCGTCTCGGTGGTCTCGAAATCGATGGCGCCACGGGCCACGCGGGCCTCGCGCAGCAGCCGATAGAGCGAATGCAGGTTCTGCAGCGAAGGCACCAGGGCGCGATACTCCTCGCGCAGCGCATCCCCCTCCGCGCTCTCCTCGTCGAGGATGGCGGCGACCTTGTTATAGGTCAGCCGCGCATGCGACTGGAATACCGCCTCGTAGAAGCGATAGCGACTGATGGCACCGGACTGGGAGATATTCATCTCGCAGACCAGCGCCAGTCGGTCGACGCTGGGGTTCAGCGAGCAGAGCCCGTTGGAGAGCAGCTCCGGCAGCATGGGCACGACCTGGCCGGGGAAATAGACCGAATTGCCGCGGGTGATCGCCTCCTCGTCGAGGGCGCTGCCGGGTCTCACATAGTGCGAGACGTCGGCAATGGCCACCAGCAGCTTCCAACTGCCCGACTTCGTCTTCCAGGCACAGACGGCATCGTCGAAATCCTTGGCCGACTCATCGTCGATGGTGACGAAAGGAACATCGCGCAGATCGATGCGATGCTGCTTGTCGGCATCCACCACCTCGGCCGACATCCCGGCGATCTCATCCTGTACATCCGGCGGGAACTCCGAGGGGATCTCGTAGCTACGAATGGCGATATCGATCTCCATCCCCGGATCCATGCGCTCGCCGAGCACCTCGACCACCTCACCGACCGGCTGCACCCGGGTCTCCGGCTGCTGGACGATCTTTGCCGAAATCACCTGTCCATCCTTGGCGCCGCCACAGGCACTATGGGGAATGATCACTTCCTGGGTAATGCGCGGATTCTCCGGAATCAGCACGCCGAACTCGGAAGTATTGGCGCGGTAGACGCCGACGATGGTCTGCGTATTACGGGACAGCACCTCGGCTATCGTCGCCTCGTCGCGTCCTCGCCGGTCGCGACCGCTGACCCTGGCCAGCACGGCATCGCCATGGAAGACACGGCGCATCTGGCGTGGCGGCAGGACCAGGTCAGGCTTCTTGCCATCGTCACGAAGCAGGAAGCCGAATCCATCGCGATGGCCAAGCACCTTGCCCTTGATCAGGTCCAGCTTGTCGATCAACGCGTAGGCACCGGCGCGGTTGCGCAGCACCTGGCCGTCACGCTCCATGGCCGCAAGCCGACGGCGCACCGCCTCCTGGAGCTCCTCGTCGTCGAGGCCCAGCATACGGCTCATGTTCTCATGGGAAACCGGCTTGCCGTGCTCTTCCATTCTAGACAGCAGGTATTCGCGGCTGGGGGCGGGCTTGTCGTACTTATGGGCCTCGCGGCTGGCGTGCGGGTCGTCGCTGAGCGTCCAGTGGGTCATGCGTAGGGCATCCTTGGCAACGTCGGGGACAGCGTTCTCGGGAGGGCGCAGGCAGTGCGCCGCGGGCGTAGGTTCTTGCTATTAGGCTCTATTGTCATGGGCGCAGTATAGCGCCGGCGGGGAAACTACCCAACCATCGCCGGTTACATGCCCCCTTGGCATGACAAAATTATCCTGCCGCCCTCTTCCCGGCCTTGCAATGAGCCCGAAATTGGGTAAGATACGCGTCGCCTGCCCAGATGGCGGAATTGGTAGACGCGCTAGCTTCAGGTGCTAGTGTCCGTAAGGACGTGGAGGTTCAAGTCCTCTTCTGGGCACCATCGATACCTGCCGTAAAAGGCCGGCTATCAGGGAGTTCGCTCCCCTGCTCTTTATCAGTTCAGTCGTTCGTGTTCGCCCAGGTGGCGGAATTGGTAGACGCGCTAGCTTCAGGTGCTAGTATCCGTATGGATGTGGAGGTTCAAGTCCTCTCCTGGGCACCATGGCCTTTCAGCAGGCAATGCCCGGCGATCACGACGACAATCGAACCGGTAGTTTGATGAAGAACTGGATTGGCGAAGCGGTAAACACAGCAACAGCATGATGCGCCCAGGTGGCGGAATTGGTAGACGCGCTAGCTTCAGGTGCTAGTATCCGTATGGATGTGGAGGTTCAAGTCCTCTCCTGGGCACCACTGCTTTTTTTCAAGTACGCGTCATGCAAGCTGTTAATGCCGATAGCACCAAAAGAAAGTGACCCAAGAAACCGCGACCAATCGCGGTTTTTTTGTGCCAGTCAATCGCTGCTCCAGGCTGCCTCCCTGCGAAGAGACGCTACTTCGACCTCACTCAGACTGCGCTCAGATGTAATAGAGCAGCAGGGTAACCGTCAGCAAAACAGCCACCCAGAGCACCATACTGCCGGTAGGCCAGGTGCGGGCCAGAATGCCCTTTGGGCCATGAAATCGCAGGGCCTGGGCGACGATGCTGCGCAACGGCCAGCGCATGGCATCGAGCAGGTTGCGCCACACGGCCGTGACGTGACGGTGAATGACGCCGACGGCGCGTGGTGCCGCTACACGATAGAACCAATCCGTGTCGAGGGTGATCTTGTCCTTGGGCGCCATGAACCTCAGCAGGACGAAAAAGACCAGGCCGACGAACGAGAGTAACTGCAGGTCCCAGAAGACATGAGCCAGCGTATAGGCGTTGTAGCCGACCGGCTGATGCGGAAGCATCTGGTACAACCACTGGGGGTTAACGCCGATAAAAAGGCAGAAGAAAGCCGCAATTCCCATGGCAATCAGCATATTGGTCGGTGCCTCACGAGGCCGCAGTCCGCTATCGCGTCCCATGAAGGCGAACCAGGGCAGCTTGAGCCCCACGCTGAGGAAGGTGCCTGCCGACGCCAGTGAGAGAACCAGCCAGACAAGTGCCGCTCGCTGGTCGGCATAGGCCTCGAGGATCATTGTCTTGCTGACAAAGCCGCTCGTCAGCGGCAGCGCTGAAATCGAGAATGCCGCAATCATGTAGAACATGAACGTCAGCGGCATGTGGCGGTACAGCCCTCCCAACTCGGTCAGCTTCGTGCGGCCGGTCATATGGATAATGGCACCGGCACTCATGAACAGCAGGGCTTTGTAGAGGATATGGGTGTAGGCATGGGCTGCGGAGCCATTGAGGGCCATCGCGGTACCCAGGCCGATGCCGGCCACCATGAAGCCGACCTGACTGATGATGTGATAGGCGAGCAGCCGGCGAATATTGTTGGCCAGCACCGCATAGGTGACCCCCCAGAGTGTCATCAGAGTACCCAGCCAGATCAGCAGTTCGGTTTCGGGAAACCCGCGGATCAGGGTGTATACCGCCGTCTTGGTGGTAAAGGCGCACAGAAATACCGCTCCGGTCACCGTGGTTTCCGGATAGGCATCGGTGAGCCAGGCGTGCAGGGGCGGCACCGCAGCATTGATGATGAAACCAAGCAGGATCAGCCAGAATGCGGGGCTTCCGGCCTCAATGGCATCGAAGCTCAGACTCCCGGTCTGCGTGTAATAGATCACGATACCGGCCAGCAGCAGAACGCCGCTGACCGCATGTACCATCAGGTAGCGGAAACCGGCAGCAAGCGAGGCGGCCCGGCGATTACGCCAGATCAGCCAGACCGAGGAGAGCATCATCAGCTCCCAGAAGACATAGAGCGTGACGAGATCTCCGGCAAACACCACGCCCATGGCTGAGCCCGCGTAAATCAGAGCGGCCGTATGCTGGATGGTGTCACGCACGTGCAGCGCATAGATGGCCCCCACCAGGGCCATGATGGCAAATACATGGGCGAACACCAGACTCAGCGAATCGACCCGGCCCAGGGTCATCTGCATATTCAGAAATTCAAAGCTGCCATGAGTACCGGGAGTACTGCCCAGCACCGCGACAAGAGCCAGCCCGGGTGCGGCCAGGAGCACCAGCTTCTGCGCCCCGCCACGCAGAACCGCCACCAGCAAGCCGCCCAGGATCAGCACCACGGAGGGTGAGAGCCATTCGATGAAAGGCCAGTTGATCACGAACCACTCATGCATGACGGCTGTTCCCTCAATGGTTGGCTAAATCCAGCTCGGCTCAAGACAAGTCGTCTCTACCCCGTGCCTTGGTGGCTTCATCGAGCGTCCGGTAGGGCGCCAGCTCATTGTCATAATACGACTCCCGGCGATAGACCAGCCCCAGGCCCAGCGCCTTGGCCAGGCCGATGAGGATAAGGCATGCCAGCACCCCAAACAGGGCGCCGAATCCGCCCCATGTTTCCCAGGGAAAGCGATCGTAGCCGGAAGGGATCAGCAGGTCCGCGATGACCAATGCCGCCATGGCAGCCAGCAGCGTCCGTTTCAACCGTGTGGCATTGCGTACCAGTCGATCGAGCAGTTTGACGAGCATGTAACCCCCGGTTCCTGGGTATCAATTTCCAAAAATTCCGC
Organism: Halomonas chromatireducens; assembly: GCF_001545155.1. Taxonomy (NCBI): domain Bacteria; kingdom Pseudomonadati; phylum Pseudomonadota; class Gammaproteobacteria; order Oceanospirillales; family Halomonadaceae; genus Halomonas; species Halomonas chromatireducens. The sequence continues at coordinate 2,368,050 of NZ_CP014226.1, forward strand.
CAAGCATGGTGCGTAGCGGGTCCGCCGCCAGAAACAGCGCGATGCAGCCCAGCGCCGTGATGCACAGTGGCACCACGCACAGCAACGGTGCCTCCCTGATCCCACCACTTCCCCCCTCCTTTGGCGGCATCAGAAATGCTCTGACTACCGGCCTCAGGAGATAGGCGATATTGAGCAGGGTACTCAGCATAATCACCAGGACCATCAGAAGTTGCCCGCTGTCGGCCGCCCCCAGCACCAGATGCCATTTGCTCCATAGCCCGCCCATGGGAGGTACGCCGATCACCGCCAGCGCTCCGAGCAGGTAGGCGCCCATGGTGAAAGGCATGCGTCGCCCGAGGCCATCCATCTCGCTGATATTCACCTTCTTGCTGGCCACATAGATGGCGCCGGCACAGAAGAACAGGGTGATCTTGCCAAAGGCGTGCATGACGATATGCATGCCGCCGCCGATGGCCGCCAACTCATGGGCCAGCATCGCACCCAGCGTGATGTAGGAGAGCTGGCTGACCGTGGAGTAGGCCAACCGGGCCTTGAGGTTGTCCTTTTGCAGCGCCACGAGCGATGCCGACAGCAAGGAGAAGGCGGCGATATACATCAATAGTTCCGCACTCCAGAGCTCGCGGAGATAATCCTGGCCGAAAATGTAAGTGCTCACCTTGAGTACGGTAAACACGCCGGCCTTGACCACCGCCACGGCATGCAACAGGGCGGACACAGGAGTCGGGGCCACCATGGCGGCAGGCAGCCAGCGGTGAAACGGCATTAAGGCAGCCTTGCCGATACCGTAGACATAGAGCAGCAGGAGCAGCGCTCCCAGGCCATGGCTGACATTACCCTCCATGATCCCGCCTTCGGTGAAACTCAAGGAGCCGGTCAGCCACCAGGTGGCAACGATTGCCACCAGTTGGAACCCGATGGAAGTACCGAGTAGTAGTCCCAGGTAGGTACGCGCCCCTTTCTGGGCTGCCCGGTTGCCTTTGTGTGCCACCAGCGGATAGGTGGAAAGCGTCAGCACCTCGTAGAAAATGAAAAGCGTGAACATGTTCTCGGCAAAGGCAATTCCCATGACCGAGAACAGTGCCACGGCGAAACAGGCGTGAAAGCGTGTCTGCTTGCTCTCCCTGGCCCCGCGCATGTACCCAATGGCGTACAGCGAGGTGATGATCCAGAGACTGGAGGCCACCAGAGCGAAGATCATGCCGAGCGGCTCGGCCTCGAAGGCCATGCTCAGGCCGGGCAAGAGCTCAATCAGGGTGATGGCCGGTCGCTCGTCCGCCAGAACAGCAGGCAATATCTGCAGGACCGTGATGAACAACAGCACGGCAACGGCCACCATCAGACCATCACGAAGATTGGGACGGCGGCCACTCAGCGCAATCACCACCGCACCCACCACGGGGATAGCCAGGGTGAGCGGAATCGCCATAGCGGCTTCCATGAACGGGAACGGACTCACCGGTAACCTCCCATCAATGTCTCGGCGGCACGCTCGGCCAGGCCCACCGGCAGGGAAGTCTCGATACCGAAGTAGAGGCAAGCGAGTGTAAGAAACCAGGTGGGAAGGAGCAGCGACAGGGGCGCCTCACGCACCTGGATTCGCCTTAGCGGTGCACGAAAAAAAGCCACTTCCACGACCCGCCAGACGTAGAGCAAGGCCAGCACGGACGTACCCAGCAAGAAGACCGCAATTGGCCAGAGCCCTCCGTCCAGAGCCGCGAGAATCAGATGCCACTTGGTGACGAAGCCTGCTGTCAGCGGGACACCGATGAGGGATAGCCCTGCAATGACGAAGGCCGTCATGGTCCAGGGCATCCGCTGCCCGGCCCCCGTCATATGCACAAGTGAAACGCCGCCAAGACGATAGGCAATACAGCCCAGCGCCATGAACAGAGCTGCCTTGGTAATCGCGTGGTTGAAGAGGTGCAGTACCGAGGCCATCAGCCCCAGCGTACTGGCAAAGCTGATGCCCAGAATGATGTAGCCCACTTGAGCCACGCTGGAGTAAGCAAACATGCGCTTGATATTGGTATGGAATATGGCAACGATGGAGGGTATCAGGATGCCGAGCATTGCCAGCGGCATCAGCAACAGATTCATTTCGAGTTCATTGAAACTCAGCTCATAGCCAAACACGCCGAAAATGAAGCGCATCAGCACATAGATGGCCACCTTGGTTGCCGTCGCGGAAAGGAACACCGTGACCATTGACGGGGCAAAGGCATAGGCATTGGGCAGCCAAAGGTGTAGCGGAAAGAGTGCCAGCTTCAGCGAGATCCCAACCACGATAAAGGCCAGCGCAGCACGCACTGTTCTGGTGTCGTTGACTTCCGGCAGCCTCACGGACAGGTCCACCAGGTTCAGGGTGCCTGTCATGATGTAGAGAAAGCCGATACCGATGAGCAGGAAGGTAGTCCCGATCGTTCCCATCATCAGATATTGATAGGAAGCCATCACGGCCCGACGCTCGCGACCCGTGGCGATGAGCGAATAAGACGCCAGGGCGGCAATCTCGAAGAAGACGAAGATATTGAAGGCATCACCGGTGATGGTGATGCCCAGTAGCCCACAATTGGCCAGCAGGAAGGCAGCATAGAAGAAGCAATGCTTGTCCTCTCGAACCTCATTCGCCACGCTGAGCCGTGCGAAAGGCATGACCACCGCGCTGATGAAACTGATCACCAGCAGAACCAGGATATTGACCGCGTCCACCCGGTACTCGATCCCCACCGGCGGCAACCAGCCTCCCATGTGGTAGGTGACGACGCCTTCAGCCTGGACACGGATCAGCAACAGAAGGGTAATGGTCAGGGTCAGCCAGCTTGTCAGGGTGGCAGTCGCCCAGGCAGCACGTGGCGAGCGGGCCATGAGCATCACCAGCGGTGCCACCAGCATGGGAACAATGACCTGGAGCGCCGGCAAATGAAGCTGAACCAGCCCCATCACTGCGCCTCATCCTGAGCGTGGATCTCGTCCTCCTCGATGGTGCCGTAGAGCTCATGAATGCGCACCACCAGGGCAAGCCCCACGGCGGTCAGGGCCACACCGACCACGATCGCCGTCAAGATGAGCACATGAGGCAAAGGGTTGGAGTAATCGCTCACGCCCTCTACATAAATCGGTGCGGTACCCCCATCCAACTTGGCCAGGCTGATGAAGAAGATGAATACGGAGGTCTGAAAAATATTCAGTCCTACGATCTTCTTGATCAGGTTGCCTTGGGCAATAACGATGTAGAACCCCACCATCATGAGCACCACAACGACCCAATAGTTATAAAATCCAATCCACTCCATTACTCCCGCTCCCGGCCGGCAAAGGCATAGAACAGGGTGAGGGCAACAGCAGCAACGGTAATGCCCACGCCTAGCTCGATGCCGATGATCCCAAGGGTTTCGCCTGCCTGATCATTCGCCAGCAGAACCTTGTATTCCAGAAACTGTCCGCCCAGCAGAATGCAAGCCAGGCCGAAGCCGATATAGAGAAGGACGCCGAAGGCAGCCAGGAACCGGGCCACCTCTGGGGGGATGGCATCCTGCGCCACATCCAATCCGAAGATGAGGCTGAAGATGATGAAGCCCGCTGAGAAGATGATGCCCGCCTGGAAGCCGCCTCCGGGGCTGTACTCTCCATGGAACTGGATATACAGCGCATAGATCACGATGAGTGGAATCATGATCTTGGTAACGATCCGCAGAACGATGTGATGTTTCACGAGCGGCTCTCCCTGCTCCCTGGCTTCTTCTGGCGTCGCTTCCGCTGTCGGGCCCGGCCGCTACCGATCACCAGGATTACCGCCACGGCTGCGGTTAGCACGACCACTGCTTCGCCCAGGGTATCCAGTCCCCGGTAGCTGGCCAGTACTGAGGTCACCATATTGGGTATGCCGATTTCCTCCACCGACTGCTGGGTGAAATGCGGCGCCAGATGGGTATGCGCAGGAGCCTGGGGATCACCAACCTGGGGCATGTCCAGTGTTCCGTAAATGAGTGCCCCCCCCGTGATCACGACCACCACCAGAGCCAGCAGGCTCTGGCGCGTAATCCGGACTTTTTCTTCACTGGTGGTCAACGCCAGCGTGGCCAGCATGAGAATGATCATGATCCCGGCACCGACGGCCGCTTCCGTCAAAGCAACATCAACGGCGTCGAGCATCACGAACAGGGAAGCCGCCAGCAGGCTGTAAATACCCGTGAGCATGATCACCGCGAAGAGGTTGCGAATTCTCACCACGGCAACCGCCACCAAGGCCATGAAGGCCAGCAGCAGGAGGTCAATTAAGGCTGCGATGACTCACTCTCCTTGTCGGGACGCCAAGGGGACAGCTTTCTCTGACGAGCCGCCTTGGTCAGTGCATGGCTTGCAGCAGGCGCCGTGAAAAACAGGAATACCAAGGTAAACAGCAGCTTGGCGACCACGCTCAGGGAGTCGGATTGCAGCATAAGGCCGCCCAGAATCAGAATCATGCAAAGGGTGTCGGTCATCCCGGCTGCCTGGATTCGGGAGTAGAAATCAGGAAAGCGAAGCACGCCGATGCCACTGATTATCACCAGGATAGCGCCGCTGACCAACAGGAGGCCGCTAAGCAGATCCAGGACCAGGCTCATGGCTTCTCCTCCTCACTGCGCCTTTGCGAAGCGCCGAAACGGCCCGACTCGAAGAACTGCAGGACAGCCACAACACCGATGTAGTTGAGCAGCGCATAGACGATGGCAATGTCGATGAACTCGGGGCGACCGACGATGAAGCCAAGCAGGGCAATGAGTAGCACCGTAAGGCTGCCGACGACGTTCACCGCGAGGAGGCGGTCGAACAAAGTAGGGCCTAGGTAGGCGCGGATCAGCGCGCAGCCTATGCTGAAAAGAACGGCCAGTGCGATGGCAACCAGCATCAAGACTCTCCCTCCAGCCGGGTTACCCGACGGTCCATTTCCCCACTCAGCACGCCCTGCTCGAGCTCCTCGGTCAGGGCGTAGAACCAGACTTCCTGCGCGCGGACATAGACAGTCACCGTACCAGGCGTCAGCGTGATGGAGTTGGCGAGAAAAACCCGGCCCAGATCGGTTTTCTGAGTGGCCTCCAGACGACAGAAACGAGGACTGAGGCTCTTGCTACCCCTGATAATATGACCGGCCACTATCAGATTGGCCTTTACCACTTCGATGAGCAGCCAGGGCAGGTAAGTCAGGATAGGGAGCAGCAAATGGATGGGATGCCCTTCTCGGTCGAGAATACGCATACGATATGCCAGGTACACCGTGAGGGCGACGGATACAATGCCCAGCGGGACAAGAATGGCATGGGTTAACTGACCGGAGAGCAGCAGCCAGACGGCGGCCATGATGACTGAAAGGCTAACGGCGTACTTGAGCACGTTGAGCTCCTTGTATAACCCGGGCGTGTTAGCTCATAAGTTGCATTTATCCTGCCTGATTCGGCTCCCATATGGCATGCCGTGTAATTAAGACTTTATATTGAATCACCCCACAATGCCTGATCCATATCAGATTTAAATAAAAATGGCAGGTCAAAAGCGAGCAGGTTGACGGGCCACTTCCTCCAGAGCCCAGCCCTCGGCAACAATCTCACCTTCCAACACGTCAGCAGCTTCCTCCGGCAATCGCGGGAAAAAATTGAGCCCGGTACGTGCCTCCACCTCATTGATGCTCACCAGATAGTCGTCCAGCGGCTCGTCGCCGCGCACATCCTGGGGCATGATGAAGGCCAGCGCCATGGGCTCCTCGGCCGGTACCACAACGATCTTGTAGAAAGCCTCGGGAATCTCGACCAGTCCCACCCGGTTGGTCACGTTGTCGAAAAAGCGCTCGGGAAAGACCGGGCCGGTGATCACCTGCACCACACCGAAGCGTGGCACGAAGTGATCGATCACCACCTCTTCCAGCCGCTGCCAGAGGCGGCGGTTGAGGTCCGGCCGCTGCGGCGAGATATTGCTCATCAGGAACGACTGCTGCTGGGCCTGGCGACCGTGAACTACAGCAATCGCATAGTTGGGCGCCAGGTGACCCCGGTCATAGCCGCTGCCGGAATAACTGTCCGCCGCAACCGGCCAGAGTGTGCGCCAGTCGCGACGAAAGCCAGGCCTGTGCCCGGCGCTCGGGTCGTCTACCTCGTGCAGCAGGTAGCTGACCCACAGCGGATTGACCCTGATATCGGACCAGCCGACAAGAAAGCCGTCGTTGCGCAGCACGCGGTGTACGGTCAAGGGCGTCAGGGCTTCCCAGGTCGGAACTCCCATCCAGCTCAACTGATCGCGATACGCCTGCTCCTGGGTGTACCACAGCCCGCTGCCGACAATGACGAAAACGAGGGTGATACCGAACTGCCGGGTGCGAGAGCGCCAACGTGACAAGGGCGAGCGCCGGCGGCGGGAACGTGCTAGAGCCATGAGTCGATCCGAATGGTGCCACTGCCGGCACACATCGGCACCGGCACTTCAGTCAGTAGCCAAGATGTTCAAGGCAATGGGAAAGCAACCCCTGATTACCAACCCAGCGAGAACATGGTTTCCAGATCGTGACGGGAATGGACTTGCATGGCGTTGAGGGTCTCGGTGTCGCGAATGCCCTCAACGGCATTGAGGCGCTCGGTAACCAGCTCGGCCAGGCTCTCGAAGTCCCGCGTGCGGGCGATCGCCACCAGATCATAGCGGCCACAGGTCGAATAGACTTCGCTGATACCCTCGACATCGGCGAGACGCTCAGCCACCGCCTTGACCTGCCCCTTGTCGGTGTTGATCAGGATCACGGCATTCTGCATCGGGAACTCCCCCTGGATCTGGAACGTCCTGCGGCAAGTGCATTGCCGCGACCTGGCGCGAGTATAGCAGGCTCGCCACGGCGGCTGTATCGTCGAGCCGAGCCTACAGGCAAGGCGGCAGGAACACGATGGGATAGCCGACGAACAGGGTGCCGCCTGCCGTGAACAGGAAGACACCGGCCGACACATAGGCGAAGTAGCACTCGCGACTCAACTCGGCCTTGCGAGCAGCAGCGACACTGGCCCAGGCCAGCCACAGCAGTAGCGCCGTGGTGACCAGAGTGGCCACCCCGACGCTGATGTTGATGCCGGTTAACATGTCGCGCGCAGGCTCGGGCGGCGCAACCGAGCAGGCCACCGAAAGCCCGGCGTAGATCCCCACGAACCAGATACTCCAGATGGTCAAGCCGCTGACCATGTGGATCGGATGGGTCAGGCTCAACAGACGTCTCATGACGCTCTCCCCAGCACGGTCGGCAGCACCCAAATGGCCACGAACAGGACCCAGTAGACGACCAGGTGGTAATACCAGAAGCGTATGACGACTACCGGCTCTATCGGCACCTTGGCGCTGACGAAGCCATAGCCGACCCGCAGCCCCTGCAGCAGGCAGAGAATTGCCCCCAGCAACGCATGGATCAGCACATAGAGCAGCGCCACCAGCAAAGTGGCATCGTGGGCGGTTTCGGTGGGTGCCAGCTGAGCCTGCCAGATCACGACCATCAGCAGCACCGATTGCAAAGCGCCGAGCCCGCCCGCGAGATACATGCCTCCGCCGAGCCCGGCGTCGATGCCCCGCCGCAAGCGGCGCACCAGCTTGGCCAGCCAGAACGTCCCCAGGGTCAGCGCAATGCCCCCCGCCACCAGCATGGGCAGGGAGAGCGGCGAGGTTTCAGGCATCTGCCACTCCGGTGCCACGGTCCACAGGTAGAACCAGCCGAACAGCAGCGACAGAAAGAGCGAGCCATTGGCCAAGTGGGAGACCGACATGCACCATACGCCAGGCCCGTTCATGGTGTGGTAATGCAACGGTGGGTCGCTGGGCGCCATCGACGCCTCGGGCGCCTTGCCGGGGTGTGCCCCGTTTTCCCATGACCAGCGCAGCAGCAGCACGACAGCTACCAGGGTTGCGATGGCCCCTATCCAGTAGATCCGGGTCAACAGGCTGATACAGACGACGGCGATGGCCAGCGCCGCGAACAACGGCCACCAGGAATTGCTTGGCAGGTGGATGGTCTCACGCAGCTTGCCGGTCAGGGCATCGCTGCCCCAAGTCTCGCGTCGACCGTGCTGGATGTTGGCCAGGCCATGCTGCCCCTCGTAGATGGTGCGTGAAAGCTCGGGATTCTCCCACAGCGGGTGGCGCGTCTCGACCTTCGGCAGGCTGACGAAGTTGTAGGCCGTGGGCGGCTTGGGCATGGCCCACTCCAGGGTATCGGCGCCCCAAGGATTCTGAGGCGCCTTCTTGCCGAAGCGAAAGTGGAGCGCAATATCGAGGATCAGGAGTGCCACGCCGATGGACATCATGAACCCGCCGATGGAAGAGATCAGGTTGTAGAGGTCCCAGCCCATGGCCGTATCGTAGGTGAAGACTCGCCGACGCATGCCCAGCAGTCCGGTCCAGTGCATGACCAGGAAGGTGACATTGAAACCGAGGAAGATCAGCCAGAAGCTCCACTTGCCCAGCCGCTCCGAAGGCATGCGCCCCGACACCTGGGGCAGCCAGTAGTAGAGGCCGGCCATCAGCGGAAAGAGCATGCCGCCCACCAGCACGTAGTGCATATGGGCAACCACAAAGTGGGTGTCATGCACCTGCCAGTTGAATGGCACCAGGGCCAGCATGACGCCGGTCAGCCCGCCCAGCACGAAGATCACCAGGAAGCCGACGATCCACAGCATCGGCAGTGACATTTTCGGTCTGCCCAGCCACAGGGTCGAGAGCCAGACGAATATCTGGATGCCGGTGGGAATCGCCACCAGCATGCTTGCCGCCGAGAAGAAGGCCAGTGCCAGCTGCGGTATGCCCAGGGTGAACATGTGATGCACCCAGAGCCCGAAGCTGACGAAGCCCATGATGATGATCGCCGCCACCACCCAGCCGTAGCCGACAATGGGCCGCCCGGCGAAAACCGGAATAAGAGTCGAGACGATGCCCGCCCCTGGGAGGAAGATGATGTAGACCTCCGGGTGACCAAAAAGCCAGAACAGGTGCGCCCACAGCACCGGGTCACCGCCGCCGGCCACCTCGAAGAAGGGCATTCCCACGGCACGTTCCAGCTCCAGCAGGATGCTGCCGAGAATCAGCGGTGGAAAACCGACCACTATCATCAGCGCCATCGCCAGGATGTACCAGGCGAACAGCGGCATCTTGTGCAGCGCCATGCCTTGGGTCCGCGTGCGCAGAATCGACACCACCAGCTCGACGCCTGCGGAGAGCGCCGATATCTCGACGAAGGTAATCCCCAGCAGCCAGAAATCGGAGCCGGGACCGGGCGAAAAGTCCCCGCTGCTAAGGGGGGTATACATGAACCAGCCGCTGGCGGGCGCCATCTCCAGGATAAGGCTGGAGAACAGGATGATGCCGCCGAACAGATAACAGTAATAACCGAAGGCGGTGAGTCGCGGGCAGACCAGATCCCGTGCCCCGATCATCTTGGGAATCATGTAGATCGCCAACCCCTCGAGTATGGGAATGGCGAACAGGAACATCATCACCGTGCCGTGCATGGTGAAGACCTGATTGTAGATCTCCGGCGACATGAAGTCGTTGTCAGGAAAAGCCAGCTGGGTGCGAATCAGCATCGCCAGCAGGCCCCCGATCAGAAAGAAGATCGCCCCGGTGACCATGAAGCGCAGGCCGACGGTGGTATGGTTCACCACGGTCAGTGCGCGCAGCCCCTTGGGATTGCCCCAAACCTCATCCATTCCCTGTTGCAGCCGCCGGACTTCGGGGGACAGCGTCGCATCCTTGATATCACTCATGGTTCCATCGTCTCCAGCCAGGCTCCGATATCCTGCAGTGTCTCGGTGTCGATATGGTTATGAGGCGGCATCCTGTTGCCGGGTTTGAGCGTCTGGTGGTGCTCCAGCCAATAGGCGATAGCCCCCTCCTGCATGGGCAACACACCCGCGCCCAGCGTAGGCCGAGAGCCGATGTCCGTCAGATCCGGTCCGACCATGGCATGGGGCAAGTCGTCGTCAACGAGCTCCTGAGGGAAACCCTCCACCGTGTGGCAGGCTGCGCAGTGCTCGCCGAAGGCTTCTCGCGCCTCGTCGAACCCCTCTTGCGGCTCTCGCGGGGCACGGCGCTCGGAGAGCCAGGCATCGTAATCCTCGCGCTCCATCGCCTCGACGTGGAGCAGCATCCCCGTGTGCTGGGTACCACAGAATTCCGCGCACTGGGCGCCGAAGACGCTGGGCTCATCGGCTTCGAGGCGGATGGTGGTATAGCGCCCCGGCACCATGTCCCGCTTGCCACCGAGCCGCGGTATCCAGAAGGCATGGATCACGTCGGCACTCACAAGTCGAAAGTCGACTGGCTCGCCGGCCGGCATCACAAGCCGGTTGGCGGTAACCACATCAGGCTCGCCGTTCTCGCCGGGATAGCGAATTTCCCACCACCATTGGTGCCCGACCACCTCGATGCGTTCGGCTTCTCCCTCGGGGAGGGGCAGCGGTATCATTCCGCGACCGGTAGGAGCCGCGAATACCAGCAGGGCAACAATGCTGACAAGCGGCAGCAGGATGCCGCCGCCAATCACCCAGCGCAGCATGATGCGCTGCTCCTCCCGCGGTGTTCGCTGCACCGGCTCGCGTCGCCGGAAGGTATAGAGCCATAGCACGAAGAGAACCAGCGCAACGACCACGCTGACACCGAGCATGGCCCACCATACCCAGAACTGGGCACTGGCCGCCGGGCCGGCCGGGTCGAGGATCGACATCTCACCAACACAGCCTGTCAGCAGTCCCAGCAGCGCCAGGATCCCGACGGGGCGTTGCCATGAGCGGTTGACCCGATGCCTTACAGGGCGTTGAATGCCAAAAAGGGCAACGAAACCATCGCAAAGGACGCGACTATGGCTGAACAAACAAGACGCTCGATCAAGAGCCGAGCCGCCATCGCCGGACATCCCCTGCACCCGGTCATGATCCACTTCCAGCCGCAGCGTGGGCAGCCCTTCACCCAGGGTATGCCGCGCATCCCGCGCGCCCTCGGCACCCCGCACCAGCGCCAGAATGCGCTCTGTGCCTTCGGCGAGCCGGCTGCGCTAACGCTGATGTCGCAGGTTGAACAGCAAGACCAGGCGCTGCAGGAGCGAGGGCAGGCGCTGGAGCAGAGCCAGAAAACCCTGCGTCACACCGAGCAGGTCAACCAGAAGCTGACCTATGAACTGGCGGTGCTCAAACGCCACGCCTTCGGCAAGCGCAGCGAGCAGCTCAACCTCCTGCAGATCAGCCTGCTGGAAGAGGGGGTGGAGGCGGACATTGCGGCGATCGAAACCGAGCTGGAAGATCTGATCACGCTCGACGCGCCACCGGCCACCAAGAAGACGCCCAAGCGCGCGCCCTTGCCCCCTGAGCTGCCGCGCACCGAGATCCGCCATGACCCGGAGAGCGAACACTGCACGTGCGGTTGCCAGCTTCGGCGCATCGGCGAGGAGATCAGCGAGAAGCTCGACTACACGCCGGGCGTGTTCCACGTTGAGCGCCATATCCGCGGCAAGTGGGTCTGCGACCAGTGCGAGACGCTGACCCAGGCGCCGATGCCGGCGCAGATCATCGACAAAGGCATTGCTACCGCGGGCCTGCTGGCTCAGGTGTTAATCGCCAAGTATGCCGATCCCCTGCCGCTCTATCGCCAGGAGCAGATCTTTGCCCGTGCCGGCGTGCCGATGCCGCGTTCCACCCTGGCGGAGTGGGTCGGCATCTGCGGCGTGCGGCTCCAGCCGCTGGTCGATGCGCTGCGTGATCTGTTGCTGGCTGAGCCGGTACTGCATGCCGACGAGACCCCGGTGCCGATGTTGGCGCCGGGCAAGAAGAAGACCCACCGCGCCTACCTCTGGGCCTATGCCACCACGCCCTACGCCGGGTTGAAGGCGGTGGTCTACGACTTCACCGACGGGCGCGGCGGTCAGCATGCCCGCGACTTCCTGGGGACGTGGCAAGGCAAGCTCGTCTGCGACGACTACAGCGGCTACAAGCAGAGCTTCGCCAAGGGCGTCACCGAGATCGGCTGCATGGCCCACGCCAGACGCAAGTTCGTCGACCTGCACGTGGCCGACAAGAGCCAGATCGCCGGGCAAGCCATCGACCTGATCGGCCAGCTTTACCAGATAGAGCGCGAGGCCCAGTCGCTGACCGAAGAAGAACGCCAGCAGTTACGCGACACCCGGGCGAGGCCGATTGCCGACGCCCTCCATCGCTGGATGCTGGCTCAGCGCGAGAAAGTGCCAAATGGCACGGCAACGGCGAAAGCGCTGGACTACAGCCTGAAACGTTGGACGGCGCTGACGCGCTACCTCGATGATGGCCGGCTGCCCATTGACAATAATCGCGTCGAGAACCTGATTCGCCCTTGGGCACTTGGACGCTCCAACTGGCTATTCGCCGGGTCGCTGCGCAGTGGCCAGCGTGCTGCCGCGATCATGAGCCTGATTCAGTGCGCCAAGCTGAACGGCCATGATCCCTACGCCTACCTCCGAGACGTGCTGGAACGGCTGCCGACCCACAAGGCCAGCCAGATCCACGAACTCCTGCCCCATAACTGGCAGCACACCGCCTGATTATCAACAAGCGGTGATGCCCGTTCGCTTACCATTAATGTTTATGGAAAGGAGACAACATGAGCAAAATGATGATGCGTAAGCTTGCGATGCTGCTGCTTGTCGGAATAACGGCCGGAGGCCTGGTGGGTTGCGAGAATGATGCGGGCCCTGCCGAGGAGACAGGCAAGAATATCGACGATGCCATGGAAGAGGCGGGGGAGAGCATCAAGGAGATGGGCGATAGCATCCAGGAAGAGGCCGAAGGTGATTGAGGCCAAGCGCAAGAGTCGTGACGAGGCGCTGCTCCTCACCCTCGCATAGCTGCAAAGTGAAATGAGGTAGCACGGAGCCTACATTTTCGTCCCGAGCGGCCGATGTACTGTCCTTGACCATATGGTCAATTTCGGACAGACCCATTCCCTGAATGGGCTCGGGAGTAAAATAGAATGAAAAACCTGACGATTTCCCAGAAGCTGATGTTGTGTATCAGCCTCACGATGATAGTGATCGTCGGCGGGGCGACCGCCGTACAGTATCGCCTGTTCAGTGGGCTGGTGACGGAGCGTGTCACAACGGCAGAGCTGCCGGCCACCTTGGAAAGCATTCGCAATGACATCAATGCAACCCTCACGGAGCCGATCACCCTGTCGCGCAGTATGGCGACCAACCCTTACCTGCATGGCTGGCTCGATGAGGGTGAACCCGACGAAGGAACTGAGCGAGCCGTAGCCTATTTTCAGGATATTCAGCACCGCACCGGTGCCAGCATCGTCTTCTACGTGTCGGCTCTCAGTGGAAACTACTACACCTCGGAGGGTCTCGAGCGGACGCTCAGTCGAGAGCAGGACACGTGGTTCTATAGCCTTGTGGGAGACACCGAGGGAGACAGCTACCGGCTGAATATCGATTTCGAAGGCGACGAACTTCAAGTCTTTATCAATTACGTCATTGAGCGGGAGGGTGAGCGAGTCGGCATCGCTGGGGTCGGCTATACCCTGGCGGGAATGGCCGAGACGATCCGCAGCTATCGGCTCGGCGAGAGTGGCCTGGTATTCCTGACCAGCCGCGAGGGCATTATCAACCTTCATCCCGATGGCGCATCGATGGTCGGGGAGTCCGTCTTGTCGCTCCCCGGCTGGGACGGCGTGGCCGCTGAGCTGCTTGCCGGCACGGGTTATCGTTCGGGTATGGCTCAGGACACCAACGGTTCGGATCAACTGGTAGCCGCCATTGATGTACCGGGCACCGATTGGATCGCTTTTGCCCAGATTCCTGCAAATGAACTCTTTGCGGATCTCAACAGGGCTGTGGGAATGGTGATAGTGGCCGTCGCTGCAATTCTGCTCGCCAGCCTCGTGGTGATAGGCGTATTGCTGCGCACTCTATTTCGCCCCTTCCGGCGAACCGCGGATGCCATGCGAGAAATTGCCGAGGGGGAGGGGGACCTGACGCAGCGGCTACATGTTCGGGGCAGGGACGAAAGCACCGAACTGGCAACGCAGTTCAACGCCTTCGCGGACAGGGTCCATGACGTGCTCTTTCACGTACGGGGCAGTAGTGAAGCGGTTCGTGTTGCGGCCATGGAGATCGCAAGTGGCGGGCGCGACATGTCACAGCGCACCGATAATGCGGCTGCCAGCCTTCAGCAGACTTCGGCCTCCATGGAGGAGATCACCAGTACGGTAGAAAACACCACGGCCTCCTCGCGGGAAGCCAGCAGCTTGTCGCAGTCTGCCGCACAGCTTGCTCAGCGTACCGGAGACACCGTGGGCCAGGTGGTGACCACCATGGGTGAGATCCAGAGCTCTTCCCAACAGATTGGCGATATCGTCAAGGTCATCGACAGCATCGCTTTCCAGACCAACCTGCTGGCTTTGAATGCCTCTGTCGAAGCGGCGCGAGCCGGCGAGAATGGACGCGGATTTGCCGTGGTTGCCGGTGAGGTGAGACAGCTGGCGACGCGCAGTGCGGAGGCCTCGCGGGACATTCGCCAACTGATTGAAGCCTCTGGCGAGAAGGTGGAGGGCGGTACCAGGCTGGTGCGTGAAGCCGGCGATGCCATGCAGCAGCTGGTCGATGGGGTGAATCGTGTGGCGACAATGCTGGGTGAGATCAGCCATGCGGCGAGCGAGCAGAGCGATGGCATCGGCCAGATCAATGTGGCTGTGTCCGAGCTTGACCGCATGACGCAGCAGAATGCGGCCCTGGCGGAAGAGTCGACCTCAGCTGCCGACCAGTTGAGAGGGCAGGCTGATCGGCTTGCAGAAGTGGTGGCAAGCTTCAAGCTGCGTGACGAGGCGATAAACCATGCCGGCTACCTGCAGCACAATCGAGCCGCGGCCACGACGAACGAGTAGGCGTGACGCCCGCCGCCCGTCACACGAGTGACGGGCGGTTCCTGACGCTGGCTGGGGTCACGCCTGGCCAGCGTCGTTCTGTTCGATGCCCTGAAGGTACCAGGGCTCACCCTCACGCAGCTCCCGGGTGAGATGCCAGGTCTCGTTGAACCCGACCTGCTCGTCGTTTTCTTCGAGCACGCCATGGAATATCACGGTGGCTTCGGCCTGCTGGCCAAGCTCACGGATGTCGCCGAGCTCGGCGAAGAGGCGCGCGATTTCCGTCCGATTGTTGGCCGGGTGCTTGCGCCGCTCCTCACGCAGCAGGTTGTAGAGCTCGGGGGTGACGTATTCCTGAATGCCGGCGAAGTCATTGTTGTCCCAGGCGCGCTGGAGCGTCATGAAGTGTTCCTTGGCGCCGCTAAGGAACTGTTCCTTGTCGAACCAGGCTGGCAGGCTGCCGAAGTCGGAGCCTCCCAGGGTGGTGTCGGGAGCCGGCTGGAAAGCCTGGGTCGGTGCTTCCGACGTCCGATAGGTTGCCGGTGATGCGCCCGCGGTGACGGTGCGGCGGCGCGCCAGCAGACGGAATAACAGGAAGCCGAGTCCTGCGATCAGCAGCATATCCATCAGGCGCAGTTCATCGAAGGCGCCACCGAAGAACAGGGCCGCGAGCAGGCCGCCTGCCAGCAGGCCACCCATCATGGCGGGCATGCGAGAGCCGGCGGCCTGACCCGGTTGAGCCTGGCGGGTAGGCGCTGCCTGATTGGGGGCGGCAGCGGGTCGGTCGGCCGAACGGGAAAAATTGCCGACATTGCCTCCACCGCCCATGCGGCGAGCTTCGGCGTAGTCTGCGGCCAGGGTGAATCCCAGGATACCGACCACTAGCATGACAAGAAGGTGACGCATCGAACTGGCCTCGCTGGATGGGAACTGAAAGAAAGGGTTCAAGAAGCGCTATTCTAGCGGCTATGCTGAGGGAAGTGTGCGAGAAATAACGATGCAAGAGGAGCGTTCATGCGCCTGAAAAGTGAAGAGAGTCTGCTGTTGATCGTTGACCTTCAAGCGGGGCTGCTGCCGGTGGTCGCTGGCGGTGAGCAGGCGGTTGCCGAGGCGGCCTGGCTTGGTGGTGTGGCCGAGACATTGTCGATTCCGGTCTGGGTCACCGAGCAGTATCCGCAAGGGCTGGGGGGCAGCGAGCCCCGTCTGCTCGAGGCGCTACGGGAGCCCCGGCTGTGGCAGAAGGTGCATTTCAATGCCCACGCCGAGCCCGATTTTGCCGCTGCCCTGGCTGACAGCGGCAGGCGGCAAGTCGTTCTCTGTGGCTCCGAAGCGCACATCTGCGTCATGCAGACGGGGCTTGGCCTGCTGGAGGCGGGCTACGAGGTGTATTGGCTAAGTGAGGCCTCGGTCAGCCGGCGTGCGGCGGAGGCGCAGCTGGCACGGGAGCGAATGGTGCGCTGCGGGGCCGTGCCGGTCAGTGCCGACATGGTGGCCTATGAATGGCTGCACCGCTGCGACGATGAGCGCTTCAAGGACGTCCATCGTCGCTTTCTGAAGCCTCGCTCTGCCCGGCCACTGCGTTTCTTCTAGCGGTGTCAGCGAGCCGCCTGGCTTTGCGCCTCCCGACGCGTGAAGACGAGAGTATCGTCTTTCGACATGGCCGCATTGTAGCCATATCCCGCCATATCGAAGTCCTTGAGCCCCTCGGGATCATCAAGCCGCTGGCGGATCATCCAGGCCGCCATGAGGCCACGCGCCTTCTTGGCATAGAAGCTGATGATCTTGTAGTTGCCGTTCTTCTCGTCCTTGAACACCGGGGTGATGCCCCGGGCCTTGAGCTGCCGGGTATCGATCGCCTTGAAGTACTCGTTGGACGCCAGGTTGACGAGCACCGGCGTGCCGCTTTCTGCCACCGCCCGATCCAGTGCCGGGGTCAGGGTTTCCTGCCAGAAGGCATAGAGGTCCTTTCCAGCGTGGTTGGGCAGGCGGGTGCCCATTTCCAGGCGGTAGGGCTGGATCAGGTCCAGGGGACGCAGCAGGCCATAAAGCCCGGAGAGGATGCGCAGGTGCTGCTGGGCGAAGGCGTTGTCGTCATCGCTGAAGGTATCGGCCTCGAGGCCGACGTAGACATCGCCCTGGAAGGCCTGGGCGGCAGGCTTGGCGTTACTCGGCGTAAACGGCGTCTGCCACTCGGCGAAGCGTGCCGCATTGAGCCCGGCCAGCTTGTCGCTGATACCCATCAGCTCGCTGAGCCGCCGGGGCGAATAGTCGTGCAGAATCTCGATCAATTCACGGCTGCGGTCGAGGAAATCCGGCTGCGAGTACCGGGACGTGGTGGCCGGGGACTCGAAATCCAGCGTCTTGGCGGGTGAAATCACGCTCAGCATGGGGCACTCCTGTACCGGTAGGCTAGGTCTCGGAATGTACCGAGTATATCAAGGGCGAGGAGAGGGCGGGGCTATCGAGACGATAGCCTACCAATTGCACACGGGGCCTCTCGGCAGCGCCCCTGTGCGCCTGTCGTCTCAAGGGCGGCTTTCTTTCTCAAGGGCAGGTTCAGGGGCAGGGATTGGGCAGGCGCCGATGCACCTCGTCGATGGCATCCAGCACATTCTGCTCGAGCCTCAGGGACTCGCTCGCCAGGTTGTCCTCGAGCTGGTCCATGGTCGTGGCGCCGATGATGTTGCTGGTCAGGAAGCTGCGCGAATTGACGAAAGCCAGCGCCATTTGGGCGGGGTCCAGGCCATGTTCGCGGGCAATCTCCACATAGGCCCGAGTCGCTTCCTCGGCCTGGGGTGAGGTGTAGCGCTGGAAACGTTCGTAGAGGGTGAGCCGGGCCCTCGCCGGGCGCGCGCCATCGAGATACTTGCCGGAGAGCACGCCGAAGCCCAGCGGTGAGTAGGCCAGCAGGCCGACGTTCTCGCGATGAGCGATTTCGGCGAGGCCGACCTCGAAGGTGCGATTGAGCAGGTTGTAGGGGTTCTGGATCGAAGCGACCCGGGGCAGGTCGAGACGCTCGGCCAGGTTCAACGCCTGCATCACGCCCCAGGGGGTTTCGTTGGAGAGGCCGATGGCGCGTATCTTGCCCGCGTTCACCAGCTCTTTCAGTGTGCCCAGGGTCTCCTCCAGGGCAACGCCGTTTTCTTCCTCGTCATGCTCATAGCCCAGCTTGCCGAAGAAGTTGGTGCGCCTGTCGGGCCAGTGCAACTGGTAGAGGTCGACGTAGTCGGTCTGCAGTCGCGACAGGCTGGTATCGATGGCCTGAAGGATCTGTTTGCGGGTCAGCCGTGAGCCGCCCCTAAGGTGCGCCATTCCGGGACCGCTGACCTTGGTGGCAATGATGACGTCGTCACGGCTGTCGCGTCGCTTGAGCCAGCTACCGATATAGGCTTCGGTGCGCCCCTGGGTCTCGGCCTTGGGCGGTACCGGGTACATCTCGGCGGTATCGATGAAGTTGATACCGAAGGCGACGGCGCGGTCGAGCTGCTCATGGGCCTCGCTTTCGCTGTTCTGTTCGCCGTAGGTCATGGTGCCCAGGCACAGGCGGCTGACCTCGATGCCCGTGTTGCCTAGCTGTCGCGTCTGCATCACTGCTCCTGTCGCGGTTTCGTCCGGTATCGAGTGCCATGCTAGCCGAGGCCCAACAAGGCAGCAAATGGCAGGGGTTGAGTCGCCGGAGGGGCGGGCGTATGCTGGCCACCCTCAACGGCCCCGGCGGAGTCCGGGCGGCGAGCTTACGACAGGCCATGGTGAGGACCAGAGGATGGTCTGACTTGCCATGATACTGACACACGCACGCAAGGTTGTTTGCCCATGACGCAGGCATCGTCACTGTTCACCCGGCTCGAGTACCGTCTAGCGGAGCAGCTGTTTCATACCCGCTGGTTGCCGCGCTCTCCGCGTACCCAGCGCCTGACCATGCGCCTCTTCAAACGTTGCGCCGATGCCGGCCATCCCGGTGCGCTCTCGCTTTATGGACACGTGCTGTTCCATCGTGGCGTCAGCCCCCAGGACAAGGCGAAGGGCGCCCGCTACGTGCTGGAAGCCGCCCAGGCGGGAAACCTCAAGGCACAATATCAGGCGGCCCGTATTCATGAGCATGGTTGCCTGCAGTATCCCCGGCGCGAGGACAGAGCCGTGACCTGGTACGCGCGTGCCGGCGAGGCGGGGCACCCCCTGGCAGCGGCACGCCTGGCGAAGGCCTATCGCCATGGCGAACTCGGGTTGACGGCGGATGCGACTCACGCCGCCCACTGGCAGGCCCTGGCCGACCGTCAAGCACGGTTGGAAGGCGCCGAGCTGGACATCGACGGTGCTCAGACACGACACTAGACTGCCGGCCACCTTGGCGACTGATGACATCGCCCGGCCCATCATCGAGGAAGCGCCCATCCGTGACGCTGCCCACACTATTGGATATCGAGGCGTCCGGGTTCGGGCGCGGTAGTTACCCCATCGAGATCGGCCTGGCCAGGGCCGATGGCAGCGACTGCGCCTTTCTCGTTCAACCTCTCGACGACTGGACCCACTGGGACCCCAAGGCCGAGCTGCTGCACGGCATCTCGCGGGCACGCCTTCACCGTGAAGGATTGCCGGTCCAACAGGTGGCGCGGTGGCTGAATGATGAACTGGGCAGCATCGGTATCGCCTACAGCGACAGCTGGGGGTACGACAATACCTGGCTGTCGCTACTGTTCCATCATGCAGGGGTGCTGCCGGCATTCCGTCTGGAGGCGCTTCGTATCCTCCTCGACGAGCGCCAGCTCGCCCTGTGGCATGCCACACGAGAGGCGCTGATTCAGGAGCTGGGCATTCACCGCCACCGCGCAGGAGAGGATGCACGACTGCTGCAGCTCACCTACCTGCGAACACGGCAGCTGGCAGACGATAGCTGAAGCACGCCTCTTTGCGCTTCCGTGATCGAGCCAGCTTGTGATCGCTGCCGTCAGCGGCATGCAGGAGCGGTTTCGTGCGTGATCAGCCGTTGGCCAGGCGAGCCTCCAGGGCATCGAGCAGTGCGACGGGTTCTTCGGCGTCGATCAGGCAGGTGCGGGTTCGTGAATTGAGAAAGCCGTGCTCCACGGTGCTGTCCAGGAAGGCCAGCAGCGGGGAGTAGAAGTCCGCCGTGTCGAGGACGCCAATGGGCTTGTCATGCAGCCCCAGGTACTGCCAGGTCCAGGCCTCGAACAGCTCCTCAAGTGTGCCGATACCGCCGGGAAGCGCAATGAAGGCATCGGCATGGGCGGCCATGCTGGCCTTGCGCTCGTGCATGTTTTTGACGCGAATCAACTGAGTGAGTCCCTCGTGGGCCTGCTCCCGCTCCACCAGGTGGTCGGGCATCACCCCGATCACTTCACCCCCTTCGGCCAACATGCTGTTGGCCAGCTCCCCCATCAGGCCGATACGCGCACCGCCATAGACCAGGCCATGGCCGCGTGCGACCAGTTCACGTCCCAGTATCCGAGTGGCTTCCAGAAAGGCAGGATCCCGGCCATCGCGGGAGCCCAGGTATACGCAGAATCTCGACATGCTTTTCTCCTTGGCAAGGGGGGTTATCCTAGCAGCCAGGGCATACGAAAAGGAGTCTCAGGGGAGGCAGTCGGCAACGGCATATTCCCGGTCCATCCACTGGCCGATGACGTTGTCGCCGCAAAGGTGGTGTGCATACTGGGTATGCAGGCAGCGGACCTGGTCCCAGTTGGCGATGCCGCCGATGCCGCGTTCGCGAAGGACCGTTTCGTAGCCGAGCTGGATGACCCTTTCGCGCTGGGCCGGCACCATGTGATGCCAGCGTGATGCGACATAGTCCCGGTGGCTGGCGTGATAGGCTGCCAGGAAATCGCCGTCCTCCTGAAGCCGGGTTTCCAGCTCCTTGATCACGCCGCGGGCCTCGATGCGCGAGATCTCGATCTTCAGACGGTCGGAGCAGAGCCAGTAGAGGGTGGGGAAGGGCTTGCCCTCGACGATGGGCGCCATGCGCAGCACCAGGGGTGTGCCTTCGCCATCGGTGGCGGCAACGGCCTCTATGCCCCGGGGAGCGCGGCCCAGCTGGCGGGCAATGATGGCCAGTTGGCGTTCATCGGGTGTCTGATCGGTCTGGATCACCATCGATTGGGTCCCGTACGAACTTGTTGGAGCGGCCCACGGCGCGAAAGAAGGTTCGGTTGAGCTGCTCAGGGGAGGGAACATAGCCCTTCCAGCGTCGTTCGCAGTACTCATTGGCCCGTGCCATCAACACGTCGTAGAGGCGATTGAACGGCGCATCATAATCGTAGGGGTCTGCCCCGAACAAGCGGATGTGGGGGTAATCCGCGAAACGCTCCATGAAGTATCGCTCCAGATCCTCTTCCACCGCACGGTGCTGGTCGACGTTGTCGGGATCGAGCCAGAGGTTATAGCGGATGGCCATGATCAGCTCCAGGCAAAAATAGGTGGTCCCAACCAGGTGGGCCATGACTCTGTGACCACGAGGGTCGGGCTTTGGCTCAGGGTAATGTCAGTATCGTGCGAGCGGCGCCAGCTTTGCGCTCGTCAGGCGAACCAGATCGTAGGGCGCCAGGCGGATTTCCAGGCCGCGCCGGCCGCCACTGACATGGACCACGGTAAAGCTCACGGCACTCTCGTCCAGGAAGGTGAGCAGGCGCTTCTTCTGCCCCAGGGGGCTGATACCACCGAGTACATAGCCCGTTGCACGCTCCGCTTCGGTGGCATCTGCCATGCTTGCCCGCCGGGCGCCGGCGGACTTTGCCAGTGCCTTGAGATCCAGCTGAGCAGTGACTGGGACGATGCCTGTTACCAGGCGGCCATCGTCGAGCCGAGCCACCAGGGTCTTGAACACGCTGCGGGGCTCCAGCGACAGCGCACGGGCCGCTTCCTCGCCGTAGGCCGCCCCGCGAGGGTCATGTTCGTAGCTGAGCAGCTCGAAGGTGGCGCCGTGGCGCTCGAGCATCTTGATGGCTGGCGTCATGCCTTCGCTGGCTCCTCGACGGCGCGTAGGTGAGCCTCCAGCGCAGCGCGCAATTCGCCTTCGATCGGTACGGCCCGCTTCTCGCCATGGTCGAAGTGTACCAGCACGGTGTGCCCCAGGTTGGTGAGCACCCCCTTCTGCCACGCCTCCTGGGTCACGGTGAAGGAGCTGTTGCCCAGTCGCGAGAGATAGGTGCGCAGCTCGATGTCGCTGCCATAGTGCAGCTCGGCCCGGTAGTCGATCTCCATGCGCGCCATGATCAGCCGCCACTTGCGCGGGTCCAGGTCTGGTGTGAACAGTCGAAAAAGGTCGTTCCGGGCCATCTCGAACCAGGCCGGCAACCGGGTGTTGTTGATATGACCCAGGGCGTCGGTGTCGTAGAAGGCGGGCTCGATGGTGCGCACGAACATGGCAATGATCCTTGTGGGTCCTGACAGTGATGTCCTGTCGAAGCGGGGCGTCAAGAGCCAGCATTGCCCCGAGCAAGCGCTAGGTCAAGTGGCGCTATTGGCCCGAGAGGCTTGCCAGGCCTGGAGCCGAGTCCAGCCAAGCAGCCAGAGCGTAGCCACCCCGAATCCGGCCAGGGTGCCCAGGAACAGGCCCAGGGTGGCATAGGTCAGGGAGACGCACAGGGCGTAGCAGAGTAGTGCTCCCAGGCCGGCCGGATAATGCTTGATCACCGTGGCGGCTGGGGCTGCTCCGTGGGTGAGGTGCAGGATCACCAGCAGCGGGAACATGGAGATCGGGAAGGCCGCCAGCATCCCCGCCCAGGAGGCGGGCAGCACATGAGCGAGCCCGGTCACCAGGAACACGATAGCGGTAGCCAGCGTCGCCCGCATCCCCAATGCCGGCCAGCGGGAGCCGCCGGGTTTGACCGTGACCCGGGTCTCCGCAATGTGACGATAGAGCCAGGTAAAGACAAAGATGGCCAGCAGGGTGGTCAGGGTGCCGGTCAGACGAGTGAATTCGAAACGGGTCAGCAGCAGGCTGACCAGGAACCAGGCCGTCAGGCCCCCGGCGGTGCCGGTGAGTACTCCCCTGAGGCCGTCGCGACGGCCGCAGATCAGGTAGCCACCACCCAGCGCCATGGTGGCGGTAAAGCCGGCCAGGCTGTATACCGCGCTCTCGGCGGCAAAGCCCGGCGATATCTCAAGCCCAATGAAGAACAGGGCAATGGCAGTACCCAGCGGGTAACCGGCGAGCAGCCCGGCCATGCGAGTACTGACGCGCTCGGCGACCATCGCCAGGCCCAGCACGATGCCGATCGACACCACCAGCTTGGCCAGCTGCCAGCTCAAGGGAACTTCCATGGGTGAGTCCTTATGGTCTAGACGAGTCGCAGGCCCTGGCGATCGGCCCAGGCGGCGCCGACTGCATGGGTGAGTTTGTCATGAAGATGCGTTGGCAGGGCGGCCCTGGCGGCCTCCACGTCATCGAAGCTGCGGTTGAGCAGCCAGCAGTAGGCCCAGGCGCAGGCCTCGTCGTCGCTATGTGGTGCAGGTCGCGCCGGCATCTGCATCAGCAGGAACGCGGCGGTGCGCGCCGCCCAGAGTGGAATGATGTCGCCGGCTTCGGGACGACTCCAGGCTGCCAGCGTGTCACCGTCGGGCGTCTCGTCGGGTTGGCCCAGCTTGGCCACCCGGGCGGTCTCGGCCAGTATCAGCGCGAGCCTGTCGGGGTCGCCGCTACCCAGCTTGCGCCACTGTGCGATCAGGGCAGGCATGCCTCGACGCACCTTGGCATAGAAGCCGCTTTGCGGCATGGTTTCGTTCATCGTCGCTGCTTCCCGAGGAAAGAACATGGAGTTCGATTTTGCCACGCCCGTCGAGCGTCGCCACCCCGAACAGGGAAAGAGGCCTTCACAACAGTGGCCTTCACAGAAATGGCACCGCCACGACGACAGGGTGCTGCCACTGTGGGTCGCCGACATGGATTTTCAATCACCGCCAGCGGTCATCGCGGCGTTGCGGGCCCGCGTCGAACACGGCGTCTACGGCTATGGCATGGTACCCGACTCGCTACGCAAGACTCTATGCGAGTGGAGCGCCAGGGAGTATGGCTGGGCGATCGAGCCCGAATGGCAGCTCTGGCTCCCCGGCGTGGTGCCGGCACTGCATCTGGCCAGCCTGGCTCTGACCGAGCCGGGTGACGGCGTTTTGACGATCACGCCGATCTACCCACCTTTCCTCAAGGTGGCCGAGCGCACAGGGCGGCTGCCCCAGCGAGCGGCGATGGCGCCACCGCAGGTGTCGGGCGAGCAGTGGCGCCTCGACATCGAGGCGCTGGAAGCGGCCGTTACCCCACGGACCCGACTGTTGCTGTGGTGTCACCCCCACAATCCTACTGGCCGGGTCTGGCGTCACGAGGAGCTGGCTGCACTGGCGGAACTGGTGGAACGCTACGACCTGTTGCTGGTCTCCGATGAGCTGCACTGTGACCTGTTGCTGGACGAGGGTGCCAGCCATCGCCCGCTGGCGGCTGCCTTCCCCGAGCTGGCTGCCCGCACGATCACTCTCTGGGCGCCTTCCAAGACCTTCAATCTCGCCGGACTTACCACCGCCTGTGCCGTGATCGAAAACGAGTCGCTGCGCCACCGCTTTGCAGCCGCCCTTCGTGGATTGATGCCTGACAGCAACGTGCTCGGCCTTGTGGCCGCCGAAGCGGCCTATGCCCATGGCGATCCCTGGCGCCGGGCATTGATCGAGGTGCTACGCGGTCATCGACGCACCCTGGTCGATCGGGTGGCTGCCTGGCCCGGCGTTGCTCTGAGTGTGCCCCAGTCCACCTACCTGGCATGGCTGGACCTGCGTGGCGCCGAAGGGCTAGCCGGAAAAACGGGCTCCCCCCAGCAGGTGCTATTGGAGGAGGTAGGGGTGGCCCTCTCCGATGGCAGCGATTTCGGCTGGCCGGGGTTCGTGCGTCTCAACTTCGGCACCACCGCCGCTCAGCTCGATGAGGCCCTGGCCCGACTCGACGGTGTGTTGAAGGGATGAGCCGAAAAAGAGACGGCCCCTGTCGGGGCCGCCTCCTGAAACGATCCATCCTGCACATGGTGCTCGATAGCGTCGGGCTCAGTAGAGCAGGGTGAAGAGCCGGCGACGGTAGGTCACGGTCAAGGGATGCTCGGCCCCCAGGGCATCGAAGACCCTCAGCAGCGTCTTGCGGGCAACGTCGTCGCCATAGGCGCGGTCCGCCTGCATCAGCTTCAGCAGCGCTTCCAGCCCCGCCTCGTAGTGGCCGTCGGCCACCTGGCGCAGCGCGCGCTTGAACTGCGCTTCGCTGTCGTCGCGCCCGGCCAGGGCTTCCAGCTCCTCACCGGTGGGTGCCTCCTCCCTGAATTCGACGCTGGCACGCACCCCTCTTGCCGGTGCCGCGTCTCGCTCCTCGGGTGGCAGGTTGTCGAGCAGTGCCAGGGCCTCCCCGCTGCGCTCCTGGGCCACCAGTGCCCGCGCCAGCTCCACCTGGTAGGCGTAATGCTCGGGATGCTGCTGGACCAGCTCCTCGTAGAGAGTGCGGGCCGTCTCGGCGTCGCCCTGGGCCAGGGCCTCGGCGGCCTGTTCCTCGGGGCTGGCCGGGGCGTCTTCCGGGGCGGGGAAATAGCGCCCCAGCCACTCGCGGATCTCCTTCTCGGGCAGCGCCCCCTGGAAGTGGTCGACCAGGCCGCCCTGGCTGATCAGCTTGACGTCGGGGACCGAACGCACGCCCAGCTGCGCAGCGATGTCCTGATTGTCTTCGATATTGAGCTTGGCCAGGATGAAGGCGCCATTGTACTCCCGAGTGAGCTTTTCCAGGATGGGCATCAGGGTCTTGCAGGGCTCGCACCAGGGGGCCCAGCAGTCGAGCAGTACCGGCACCTGGGTGGAGAACTCCAGCACTTGCTGGATATTGTTGCGATCGACATCGATGATCAGCTGCTCATCGCTCGGGGCAGCGGCAGGCGATGGGGCGGGCTCCGGGGGCGTCAGGGGGGCACCGCTGCGGGGATCGACGATGGACATGGGCACAGACCTTTCATGAAGGTGAATTTGTTCGATAGATGCGGGTGACTGGCCCATGATTCAAGGGCAGGGGTGCGAATCGTTTCAGCCTGGCGTTGGCGATCTGGCCAAGCTGGCGGGGCATCCCGGCATGGGCTGTGGTAGTCTCGGATTCGTCTGGCCGGAACGGTGCCAGGCGTCACGATACGAGGAGCCGCCGATGGCGACATACCAACTCAACAGCAGCAGCGACCTGATCGAAAACCCCTCTCCTCGCTGTGCCTGCATGCTGGTGCTGGACACTTCTGCCTCGATGTTCGGCCAGCCCATCCGTGAGCTGAACTCGGGCGTCCAGGCCTTCATTTCAGCGATCAAGGAAGATGACATGGCCGCCTGTTCGGTCGAGCTTGGCGTCATCACGGCGGCCTCGATCAGTGCCATGACTTCGCGAATGGCGGTGCCGGCAGTGATGACGTCATCGATGATCAGGATACGTCCTGCCAGCTCGGCACCGACGATATTACCACCTTCACCGTGCGCCTTGACCTCCTTGCGATTAAAGGCGAAGGGAAGATCGCGGTCATGATGATCGGCCAATGCCACCGCGGTGGTGGCCGCAAGGGGAATACCCTTGTAGGCGGGGCCGAACAGCACGTCCACCGGCAGCTGGCTCGCCTCGATGGCACTGGCGTAGAAGCGGCCCAGGCGGGCCAGGGCGCGGCCGCTGCGAAACAGGCCGGCATTGAAGAAATAGGGGCTGACACGGCCCGACTTGAGCGTGAATTCACCGAACTTCAGGACGCCCTGTTCGATGGCAAATTCGATAAAATTTCGCTGGTAGGCTTGCATGCTGGCCGACACGGCGCTTCCCTCACTCTCTACAGGCCCGAAATTCACTGGAATCTGCGCCTTATCACGATTATCGCTGCGGGCCATTTACCCAAACGTCGAAACGTCGGGTATCATACACGCGCGACGTCAAAGGGACCATGTATGAAAATTGCCACCATCAATGTCAACGGAATCCGAGAAGCCGTCGGTCGAGGCTTCCTCGACTGGCTGGCCGAACAGGATGCCGATGTCATCTGCGTCCAGAACCTCAAGGCCAAGAGCTTCGAGCTGGACGACAGTATTCTCTATCCGGAAGGCTACGAAGGCTACTTCCTGGATGCCGAGCAGGACGGTTTCTCCGGCGTGGGTATCTACTGCCGCAAGATTCCCAAGGCGATCATGTACGGGCTGGGCTTTCCCCAGTGCGACCATGAAGCCCGCTTCCTGCAGGCTGATTACGACCGCTTCAGCATCGTCAGCTTCCTGATGCCCGACGGCAGCGACTACGCCGCCAAGCAGGCCTTCATGGCGCAGTATCAGGAGTACCTGTCGAAGATGGCCCGCAAGCGCCGCGAGTACATCATCTGCGGCACCTGGCACATCGCCCACAAGACCATCGATCTGGAAAACTGGGCGGATAACCAGGCGACCCCGGGCTTCAAGCCCGAGGAGCGCGCCTGGATGGACCAGGTGTTCGGTCCCACCGGCTTCATCGATACCTTCCGCGAGATCAACCGCGACGCCGGCGAATACACCTGGTGGCCCAAGCTCGACCAGGACGAGCCGCGCTCGCGTCAGGAAGGCTGGCGCATCGACTACCAGATCGTCGGCCCCAACCTGCGTCGACACGTGACCGACGCCTGGATCGACTACGACGCCACCTTCAGCGAGTTCGCTCCGCTGTTCGTCGAGTACGACCTGACGCTCTGACGCTTTCCCTTTCGTCGCGGCCGGGCCTGCCCGGAACGCATTGCGCCGGCCTATCAAGGCCGGCGCAATGCTTTAGGAAAACACTGATTTATTGCTGCGCTCGATATCCTGACCGCCGGCGGTGCTCGCTCTCCTCATGTAGCGGGCTACACTCCGGGAGCTGCGCTCCGGCGGCGGCCAGCCTCTCATCGCTCGCGACATAAATCAGCGTTCCCCTTGTCATTGGGATAACCTTAGCGACGAATACCCAACGCTTCCTGCTGGTGGGCGAAGAGATCGGCGCCGGCCTTCTCGGCCAGGTCGAGCATGGCGTTGAGCTCGGCGCGGGAGAAGGTGCCCGCCTCGGCGGTGCCCTGCACTTCGATCAAGCCACCCTTCTGGGCCATTACCACGTTCATGTCGGTATCGGCACCGCTGTCTTCGGGGTAATCCAGATCCACCACCGGCACGCCCTTGACGATACCCACCGACACCGAGCTGACCAACTGCTCGAAGGGGTCGCCCTTGATCTTCTTCTCGCGCTGCAGGTAGCGGATCGCATCGATCAACGCCACGCAGCCGCCGGTGATCGAGGCGGTGCGGGTGCCGCCATCGGCCTGAATGACATCGCAATCCACGGTAATGGTGAATTCGCCCAGCTTCTTAAGGTTCACCGAGGCACGCAGCGAGCGTCCGATCAGGCGCTGGATCTCCAGCGTCCGGCCACCCTGCTTGCCCCGGGCCGCCTCACGACCGCCGCGAGTATGGGTGGCGCGCGGCAGCATCCCGTACTCGGCGGTTACCCACCCCTGGCTCTTGCCGCGCAGCCATCGCGGCACCCCGGCTTCCACGCTGGCGTTGCACAGCACCTTGGTGTCGCCGAACTCCACCAGCACGGAACCCTCGGCATGTCGCGTGTAGTCACGGGTGAGCCGTATCTCGCGAGGCTGGTCGGGCCGTCGTCCACTGGAGCGCTTGAGGTCAGAAGCCATGTTACCTCTCAATACTTGGGTTGGGGGTGAGGTTGGAAAAGCGGCCATTCTACACGGTCGGCGCACCGAATCGGGTACACTCCTTGCCAGACATTTCACCCGCTGTGGCTGAATGGCCGCAGCTCGCTGTATCGGGGAGTCGCTATGGCTGACAGCAGCAACAGAGTTCACAGCATGACCGCTTTCGCGCGGCAGAGCCGGGAAGGCGAGTGGGGCAGCCTTCAGCTGGAGCTGCGCTCGGTGAATCAACGCTACCTGGAGCCCCATTTCCGGCTGCCCGAGGCGCTGCGCGACCTGGAGCCCGCCTTCCGCGAGACGCTTCGCGCCCGGCTGGGCCGCGGCAAGGTAGAGTGCAACCTTCGCTTCGATCCAACCAGCGTCAGTGAGACGCTGGCGGTCAACCACTTGCGCCTAAGTGCCCTCGCCCAGGCCCTCGGCGAGGTACGCGAAGCCCTTCCCCAGTCGCCAATGCCGGACGCCCTGGCGCTGCTGGACCATCCCGGCGTGCTCGAATCCCAGGGCGTGGACCTGGACGCGGTGAAGGCCGAGGCCAATGCGCTCTTTCAGGCGGCTCTCGACGAGCTGATCGAGGCACGGGCACGGGAGGGCGAGAAACTTGCCGCCCTGATCCGCGACCGGCTGGTCGGCGTGCGCGAGCAGGTAATCGCGGTGCGCCGCCTGATGCCGACGATACTGGAGCGTCAGCGTACCCAGCTGCTGGAGCGGCTCGAGACGGTCAAGGCCGAGCTCGACCCTCAGCGCCTCGAGGCCGAGCTGGTACTACTGGCCCAAAAAGCCGACGTCGACGAGGAGCTCGACCGTCTGGCGACCCACGTCAGCGAAGTGGAGCGCCAGCTGAAACAGAAAGGCCCCATGGGACGCAGGCTCGACTTCCTGATGCAGGAGCTCAATCGCGAGGCCAATACCCTGTCATCGAAGTCAGTGGTCGCCAACACCACCCGCTGCGCAGTGGAGCTCAAGGTATTGATCGAACAGATGCGCGAACAGATCCAGAATATCGAGTGATGTCGCCGCAACAATTACCTCACCTGCGCCCTGCTGCTCGTCCTGGGGTGTGCAAGACCGAGCTGACCGCAGCTTACTGGCATGTGGGCATGTCTGGGCATGTCGCTGAGCGATGCCTGAATCACAAGCTGGAGGGCATCGAAGGCAGCCTGACTCAAACCAGTGGGTCTCCGAGAAAGCCGTTACGGTTCACTGCGCGCAGTATCCAGAAAATGCCGCGTGGCGTCATCCTGGATTAAGTACCTTGCCCACCAAGACAGGCTCGGTCACTATCCAGAGATGAATGGCGTAGAACTATCAAGCGCCGCGCCTCATACCCGTATGTATGAGGCATGGGGATGGAGTATGCCAACGACGCCTTCTATGCCCATCAAGCCAAGGAGCACGGATGCGACGGCACTGACTATGCGTCAGAGTAAGGCCCTTCGCTTGCACATGAACGACGCATGACGCTGATCCCATCGATACCGCTCCCCTGGAGTGGCGTCTTGCTACCATGCCGGGGGATGTTTTCCCTGCGAACAAGCCAGACTCGTTCATCGCGGAGATCGACACAATGCCCGAGAACCCAGGTGAAAGCGGCCAATCCGTGCATCGTGCCCACGAGCTGCTCAGCTTCCATCTCAACAACCTGCCCCTGGCGGTGATCGAGTGGGATAGCAGGTTTCACATCTTGCGTTGGTCGAAGCATGCCGAGGCACTCTTCGGCTGGCCGGCCGAGGCGGTCATCGGCAGGCATCCCTTCGACTTCGCCTTCGTTCATGCCGAGGATGCCGAGTCAGTTGCCGATGTCATCCAGCAGCTGCTCCTTGGTGTCGCTCCGCAGAACGTTTCGACCAATCGCAACCTGACCCGGGACGGGTCCCTGGTCGAATGCGAATGGCACAACTCCATCCAGATCGATGATCAGGGCCGCGTGGTCTCGGTGCTCTCGGTGGTGCAAGATGTCACTGAACGCAATGCCTTCGAACGGTACAACCGCGAGTTGCTGGCCCGTGAACAAGCGCTGAAGTCGCAGTTCCGCGCCATCTTCGAATCCGCCCCGGGGCTCTATCTGGTCCTGACCGCCGACGACTACCGAATCGTCGGCGTCAGTGATGCCTACCTTGAGGCGACCCATACCGACCGTGAGGCCATCATCGGTCGCCAGCTGTTCGACGTCTTCCCGGTGACGCCCGACCGGTCGAATGCCGAAGGCATCGAGGAAATAATCGCTTCTCTGGAACGGGTCAAGCGTTATGGCCAACCCGACACCATGCCTGTCCTGCGCTATCCAATTCCCGATCCCGCGACGGGAGGCTTCGAGGAGCGTTACTGGAGCCCCATCAATGTCCCGATCTTCGACGAGCAACGACATTTGTCGCTGATACTGCACCGCACCGAGGACGTGACCGACTATCTCAACGACGCGCCTAGCATCGAACCCTCGAACCTGGAGCTGATCGCCCGTGCCCGGGAGCTCAAGACCCTGCTCGAGCGCCATCGCAGCAGCGAAGAGCACTGGCGCCGCCTCTTCGCCGAGGCCGCCACCGGCATCGTGCAGGCCGACACCCTGGGCCGCTTCCTGTATGCGAACCAGGCCTTCTGCGACATGCTCGGCTATACCGAGGAAGCCCTGAGGGCCACGGACTTTCTTTCCCTCACCCATCCCGACGATAGACAGAGCAATCTCGACGAGCTCAGGTGCCTGCTCGCTGGCGAGAAAGATAGTTTCGTCATCGAGAAGCGCATGCTGGACTATCGCGGTGGGATTGTCTGGTGCCGGAACAGTGTCTCCGCCCAGCGCGACATGCACGGCACCATCGTCAGCCTGGTGGCGGTCATCGAGGACATCACCGCCCATCGTGAGGCCGAAGCACGCCAGCACTCGCTGGCCCAACGCTTGACCCGCAGCCTCGAGAACATGAGCGACGCCTTCTACCTCCTTGACGAGGACTGGCGTTTCTCCTACCTCAATCACCAGGCCGAGCGCGTGCTTGAACGCTCCTCGGCCGAGCTCCTGGGGCGCAACGTCTGGGAGGCGTTTCCCGAGGCCCGGGAAGGCGAGCTCTGGGCCTGCTATCACGCCGCCATCGAAACGGCTGAGGCGCAGCAATTCACCTTCTACTTCCCTCCCCTCACCCACTGGTTCGAGGTCAATGCCTATCCGGGCGAAGAGGGCCTGGCGGTCTATTTTCGTACCGTCACCGAGCAGAAACGCCTCGAGGCCCAGCTCCAGGAAGCGCAGCGCATGGAAGCCATCGGTCATCTGACCGGCGGCATGGCCCACGACTTCAACAACCTGCTGACCGTGATGATGGGCAATGCCGACCTGCTCGGCGAAGCGCTGGCGGAGGATACCCAGTTGGCGCCGCTGGTTCAGGCCGTCGCCGAGAGCGCCCAGCGCGGTGCCGACCTGACCCAACGCCTCCTCGCCTTCGCTCGTCGTCAGGCGCTGGCCCCGCAACCCACCGATATCAATCGCTTGATCCGTGGGCTGACCGAGCTGCTACGACGGACCCTGGGCGAGCAGATCGAGCTACGCTTCCATCCGGGGCAAGGTCTCTGGGCGGCCAACATCGATCCTTCCCAGCTCGAGAGCGCTCTTCTCAACCTCTCCATCAATGCCCGGGATGCCATGCCCCATGGAGGCCACTTGACCCTCGAGACCCAAAATGTATCACTCTCGGCGCAGTACGCCGATGAACACCTTGAGCTGGTGCCGGGCGACTATGTCTGCATCGCGGTCAGCGATACCGGGACGGGTATCCCGAAAACCATTCGGGAACGGGTCTTCGACCCGTTCTTCACTACCAAGGAGAAGGGCAAGGGCACGGGGTTGGGCCTGAGCATGGTCTTCGGTTTCCTCAAGCAATCCGCCGGGCATGTCAATCTCTATTCCGAGGAGGGTGAAGGGACCACCATCAAGCTCTACCTGCCGCGCATCCAGCAAGCCGTTTCCGATCCCAAGCTTACAGCTAGAGACACGGCGAGTCTCAAGGGTTGCGAGATATTGCTGGTGGTCGAGGACGATGTGACGGTGCGGGAATATGTTGTGGCACAGCTCGAGGCCGCTGGCTATGGTGTGCGGCAGGCGAAGGATGGTCCCAGCGCCCTGGCGATGCTGGTCGCGGACACCACCATCCAGCTTATCTTCACCGACGTCATGATGCCGGGTGGCATGACCGGCAGGGAGCTGGCGACTGCCGCCCTCAGGCTCAGGCCCGACCTCAAGGTGGTCTACACCTCCGGCTATACCGAGAATGCCATCATTCACAACGGCAGGCTGGACGAGGGGGTGCGATTCCTCGGCAAGCCCTATCGCCCCGTCGCCCTCTTGAGACTCATCAGGGAGGCCCTGGATGAAGACTGACGCACCCGGCAAGGGAACGCCGCCCCGGCTGCTGATCCTGGACGACGAGGCGATGACCGGCGAGACCATCGCGCGCATCGCCAATTTCGCCGGCTTCGAGGCGCGCCACCTCACGTCTTCGGCCACCTTTTTCGACGAGGTGACGCGCTGGCAACCGGATATCCTGGCCATCGACCTGATCATGCCGGAAATGGACGGCGTGACGGTGATGGCCGAGCTGGCCAGGCGGGGCAGTCAGGCCCGGCTGATCATCACCAGCGGGGGAGGCAGTCGGATACTGGATGCCGCCGGGCGTTCGGCGAGAGAGCACGGCCTAGATATCGTCGGCGTCATCGCCAAGCCCTTCTCGGCCGTGGGCCTTCGCGAGCTTCTGCATAAGGCCTTGGAGATGGAAGGGGACCTCGTCGAGGCCTTGCCTGGCAAGCGAACTCTGCCTCGGCAAGCCAGCGTAGAGGATCTGGAACAGGCGTTGACGCTGGGCCAGATCCGCCTGGCTTACCAGCCCAAGATCCGCTGCCGGACCGGCACTCTCGTGGGTTTCGAGGCCCTGGCCCGCTGGCAGCATCCCCAGTTGGGTGCCATTCCCCCGGATGTCTTCATTCCCCTGGCCGAGGCCGCTGGCCTGATCGATCGCCTCACCCTGCAGGTCACCAAGCAGGCCCTCGACTGGCTGGCCGAGCTCTCCTCGGAGGAGACCGTGAGGCGTGTCGGTCAGCATGTCCTGCAGGCGATCTCGCTATCGATGAACATCTCCGCGCGCTCCCTGGGGAATAGCGAGCTGTTCGATGCCATCCTGCGGCTGTGTCGCGAGCGTGGCATCACGCCCCAGCGCATCGTGCTTGAGCTGACCGAGACCAGCGCCATGCAGGATGCCACCACCTCCCTGGATACCCTGACCCGCTTGCGCCTGCAGGGCTTCCAACTATCCATCGACGACTTCGGCACCGGCTACTCCTCGATGGTACAGCTCGTCCGCCTGCCCTTCTCGGAGATCAAGGTCGACAAGCAATTCGTGATGACGGCCACCGATTCGGAGGAGTCCCGAGCCGTGATCCGCTCGGTGGTGGAACTCGGCCGTAGCCTGTGCCTGAATACCACCGCCGAAGGGGTCGAGGACCAGGAAACGCTCGATTATCTCGACGAGCTGAAATGCGATCTGGCCCAGGGCTATCTAATCTCGCGCCCCCTGCCGCCGGAGGAGGTCCTCGACTGGTTCACCACCCGCGAGACACAGCGTGAGGAGCGCCGACTCCTGGCGGTGGAAGGCCTGGATCTGCTGGACACCCCCGCCGAGGCACGCTTCGATCGCCTCACGCGGCTGGCCTGCCGCCTCTTCGGTGTCTCCACGGCGTTCATCAGCCTGCTGGATCGTGACCGACAATGGTTCAAGTCCCAGCAGGGACTCGACCTCACGGAGACCCCGCGCGATATCGCCTTCTGCCGGAAGACGTTGGAGCGCGACGAATTGTTGGCAGTACCCGACACCCATGAACACCCCTTCTTACGCGACTATCCTGGTGTGGTGGGCGCCCCCTTCATCCGCTTCTATGCCGGTCGACCACTTTATTTGCGCAGTGGCGAGAAGGTCGGCACCCTCTGCCTGGTCGACCCCGAGCCCCGGACCTTCGGGGAAGAGGATGCCGTGCTTCTCGATGACCTAGCCGGCATGGTCGAGAATGAGCTGGCGCTCTCCTCGACGGATGGCTATGACGCCTGCACGGGACTGCTCAATCGCACGAGCTTTCGCGAGCAGGCCGAAGCGGCCTGCCAGCTG
Organism: Halomonas chromatireducens; assembly: GCF_001545155.1. Taxonomy (NCBI): domain Bacteria; kingdom Pseudomonadati; phylum Pseudomonadota; class Gammaproteobacteria; order Oceanospirillales; family Halomonadaceae; genus Halomonas; species Halomonas chromatireducens. The sequence goes on from NZ_CP014226.1 coordinate 2,402,755, forward strand.
TGCCAGCGCCTCGGGCTACCCATGGCCCTGGTGTCGGCCAGGCTCGAGGAGCTCCCCTCAGTCAACAAGGATTTCGGCCGGGACACCGGCGACCGCCAGTTGCGGGACCTAGCCGCGCTGATGAGCGAACACACCGAGCATGCCGACCTCACGGGCCGCTATCGAGCCACCGAGATCACCGCCCTGTTGATGGGCGCCGATCTCGCAAGGGTAAATGACATCGCTAAACAGCTACATCTGGCCGTCGAGCACCACAACGAAAACCAGGCATCCGACAAGGCCAGATTCATGCCGAGCATTCGGGTGGCGGCGCTTCCCCCCGGTAAAGGCCCCTTCGAGCAACGCCTGGAAGAAGCCTGGCAACTCCTTGGTTGAGCACCAGGACTTGCAGAGGCCGCATCTGCATATCGCGCGGCTTATTGCGGGTCCCTGACGCAGTACAGTAAAGAAAACAACGATCTATTGTCCGGGTCCCAGCTCAGGAGTCAGTGATGGAAGCATTTTCCCGGCGACCTTTAGAGATTGCAGCCCTGTTCGATACCGTCTCCGACCCGGTATGGATTTGTGACCCGGTGAGCCTGACGATCCAGGGCGCCAATCGCGCTGCTGTTGAGACCTTCCACTACGGTCCCGGGCTCCCGGACACCAAGATGATTCCGGACATCGTCCCGGGCGAAGACTTGGCCGGATTGCGGGCGGCGGTGAAAGACTTCCCACAACGATCCCGAGAAGCGAAAGATAGCTGGCGCATAACGTGCCGGGGCGGTGAGGTTCTCGAGGCACAAGTTCACTGGCGGCTACACGGGACCGATTCCGCCGAGATGCTGGTGGTGTCGATGCGCGACATCGGGTACGGGGGAGCGGAAAAGCTGGCGCCACAAGTATCAGAGCAGCAAGGCTTACCATGGAGCACAACTACCAGCGAGAATTTTTTCCGCGCCCTCTTCGAAGCGGCACCCGGCAGGATTCTTGTGCTCAACCCCGGAAGCTATCGGATCGTCGCCGTTTCCAATGCTTACCTGCAGGCCACCATGACCGAAAGGGCGGCCATCCTGGGCAAGCCGTTGTTCAAGGTGTTTCCGGATGACCCGAACGACCCCGAAGCGGACGGTACACGCCATCTTCGCGCCTCCCTTTCCCAGGTAGAAGCCAGTGGCTTGACCGATGTCATGGCCGTTCTGCGATACCCCATCCCCCGCCCAGCGAGCCAGGGCGGGGGCTTCGAGGAACGCTTCTGGAGCCCGGTCAACACCCCCGTGAACGGGCCGAATGGCAAAGTCGAGTTGATCATTCACCGGGTCGAAGACGTCACCGACTTCGTCAGGGAGGCGGGCGAAGAGCCAGCCCTGAGCGCGCTGGAGGACCGGGCCTCCCACTTGCGCCAGGATATCATCCTGCGTTCTCGGGAGCTGCGGACGGCCTATGAAAGGCTCGCCGAGCAGACGAGTTACATGAGGGCGGCACAGCGCCTGCTGGGACTCGGCGTATGGAAAATGGATCTGCACACCCGGCGGCTGACCTGGCTGGACGACGTCCATCGCATCTACGGCGTCGATACGTTGTTCGAGGTGGGTGACGTGGAAGGCTATCTAAAGCTGGTGCACCCCGCGGACCGGGAGGCCTTGGTGCGCAACCTGGAGGAGTGGTTGGCCGATCCCGGCGATCACTTCGAATTTCGGCATCGCATCCTGTGGCCGGATGGAGCCATCATCTACGTCAAAGGGCTGGCGGAGCTGGCGGAGGTCGACGGGCGGCGCCAGCTGACCGGCGTTGTCCAGGACGTGACGGATCAGGAGGTGACCGCCGCTGCCCTTTCCCGTGGCCAGAGCCTATCGCGGATCGCCGGAAAGGCCGCAAGTCTAGGCGGCTGGCGGGTGAACATGAAGGAGGGCGTTGTCGAATGGTCGGAAGAAACCGCCACCATTCACGAGATCGACGGGGTACCGCCGCGATACGCCGTCGAAGAGGCGATCAAGTTCTATGCCCCCGAGTATCGCGACACGATTTCTCGGGTATTTACCCGTTGTGTTGAAACCGGCACGCCTTTCGACGAAGTTCTGCAGATCATCACCGCCCGGGGCAACCGGCGCTGGGTGCGGACAATGGGGGAGGCGGAACGAAGCCCGGAGGGGGAAATCGTCGCGGTACAGGGGGGGTTCCAGGACATTACCGACCAGATCGGGGCACGCCGCGCCTACGAGGAATTGACCCAGAGGTTGCATCTCACCCTGGAGAACATGCGAGACCCCTTCATCCTGCTGGACGAAGAACTGCGCTTCGTTTTCGCCAATCCTGCGGCAGAAAAGGTGCTGGAACAACCTCGAGAATCAATGATCGGCAAACCCCTGGACGTCGCATTCCCCTTCGAGGACACCCCTTATTTCCAGGATCATTACCTGCGAGCCCTGGCGCGGCAGGAGAGCGAGCACTTTACCGCCCACTTCCAGCCACTGAATGCGATCTTCCGGGTCGACGCCCATCCCGTGCCCAACGGCCTGGCGGTGTACTTCTCGGATATCAGTCGGGAGCGCGAGCGGGAGGAACAGTTGCGCCTGCTGGAAGCCGCCGTATCCCGGCAGAACGACATGCTGTTGATCACCGAAGCGGCGCCCATCGATGGTCCCGAGGGGCCCCGGGTCGTCTATGTCAATGAGGCCTTTACCCGGCTGACCGGTTTTAGCCGGGATGAGATCATCGGCGCCACGCCCCGCCTCTTGCAGGGGCCCGGGACAGACCGCGCGGCCCTGGACCGGATCAAGGCCGCGTTGCGCCGCGCGTCGCCGATCCGGGAGGAATTGGTCAACTACACCAAGGCGGGCGACACTTACTGGCTTGAACTGGATATCGTGCCCTTGACCGACGAAGCAGGCCATCCCACGCATTATGTCGCCGTAGAACGGGATATTACCGAGCGCAAGCGCCTGGAGGAGAACACACGCCTCAGCGAAGAGCGCTTCCACCTGGTGGCCCGGGCCACCCACGACGTCATCTGGGACTGGGACCTGGTGCAAAGCAAGGTCTGGTGGAACGAGAGTATCGAGACCCTGTTCGGCCATGATCGAAGCCGGATGGAGCCCGGGCCCGAGTCCTGGGCCCTTCGGATCCACAAGGCGGACAGGGAAGCCGTCCTGGCCGGTGTCCACGAGGTGGTCGATGGCGATGCCAGCAATTGGGTCGACGAATATCGCTTCCTGCACGCGGACGGGAGCGCCCGCACCGTGATCGACCGCGGCTTTGTGCTGCGGGATAGTAACGGCAGAGCCGTGCGGATGCTGGGTAGCATGCAGGACATCACTCAGCAGCGACAGGTAGCCGAAGAGCTTCGCCAGGCCCAGAAGCTGGAGGCGGTGGGGCAACTCACCGGCGGCGTGGCCCACGATTTCAACAACCTCTTGACGGTGATCCTGGGGAACGCCGAGTTACTCACGGAGGAACTGGCCGGCAACGCCCAGCTGCGCGCCTTGGCTGATATGACGGCAAGTGCTGCAACACGCGGGGCCGAGCTCACCAATCGCCTGCTGGCCTTTGCCCGTCGCCAGGCATTGGAGCCCCAAGTCTTGAACGTCAACCGCCTGGTGGCGGGAATGGAAGATCTCCTGCGACGGACCCTTCACGAAAGCATCGAAATCGAGCGTGTTCAGGCCGGTGGGCTGTGGAGCGTCGAGGTCGACGCCGGCCAGCTCGAATCGGCGATCCTCAACCTGGCCCTCAATGCCCGTGACGCCATGCCCGGCGGGGGACGACTTACCATCGAGACCGCCAACGCAATGCTGGACGACAGCTACGCGGACAATCACCGGGAGGTCAAGGCAGGGCAGTACGTGCTGATTTCCCTGTCCGACACGGGAACGGGGATGCCAAAAGATGTCGCCCGGCAGGCATTCGAGCCCTTCTTTACCACCAAGAAGGACGGCCAGGGCAGTGGCCTGGGTCTAAGCATGGTGTACGGCTTCGTCAAGCAATCCGCGGGGCATATCAAGATCTACTCTGAGGTTGGCGAAGGGACCACCATCAAACTCTACTTTCCCCGCTCCCGAACGGGGGCGGGGATGGCGGTCTGCGCAGCGACCTCGTCCCCGGTCGAAGGCGGCGACGAGCATATCCTGGTGGTGGAAGATGACGCCCTGGTGCGCCGGTATGTCGCTACCCTGCTGCAAGGACTTGGCTATCGGGTCACCAGTGCGGAGTCGGGACAACACGCCTTGGCGATCATTGAAACCCAGGCCGACATCGACCTGCTGTTCACCGACGTTGTCATGCCCGGCGGCATCAACGGCCGTCAGCTGGCGGACCGTGCCAGCGTTCTTCGGCCCGGCCTCAAGATACTCTTCACTTCCGGCTATACCGAGAATGCCATCGTGCATCATGGCCGGCTGGACCCGGGAGTACAGTTGCTCAGCAAGCCCTACCGCCGACAGGAGCTGGCGGCCAAGGTCCGCAAAGTCTTGTCGGAGGCCGGGTGATTCAGCCTATCTGCTCTATTTGCATCTAGGTGTAGGGTCCCGGATGATCGGATCGCCTATAGAAGTTATCCTCTGCTAGCAGCGAGGGAGCTTCTTCAGCAATTCATCCGGGACCCTACAGCTAGGCTATATCCATTGGTACAGGCTTGAGGGGTGGCGCTCTTGGTGACGGAACGCCCCTCCGTGACCAGAGGACCTCTCCTCTCTAGGATTCGCTGGTGTTCCGCTGCTGACTCATGGACCCTCCAGATGCCTTCATCAATCGGCCTCGAGGAGTTCACAAGACCCGACACGATTCAGCGCGATGCGGATTCATGCGATACTTCGCACTTTTCTCACGGCACACGCCGCTCCACCCAGTTGCCAATCAGGGATGCTGACCATGCCCCAGGGTACGCTCTTCATCATTTCCGCCCCCTCCGGCGCCGGCAAGACCACACTGGTGCGAGAGCTGATCGAAAGCCTCGACGGCATCCAGGTCTCGGTGTCGCATACTACCCGGAAACAACGCCGTGGCGAGGTTGACGGGGTGAACTACCATTTCGTCGACGTGGCGGCCTTCGAGGCAATGATCGAGCGCGGCGAGTTCTTCGAATACGCCCGGGTGTTCGACAACTATTACGGCTCGTCGCGCCCATCGGTTGAAGTGATGCTCAATGCCGGACAGGATGTGATCCTCGAGATCGACTGGCAGGGCGCCCGCCAGGTACGCGAGCAGATGCGCGATGCGGTATCGATTTTCATCCTGCCGCCCTCCCGTGACGAGCTGGAGCGCCGCCTGGCCAGCCGCGGCACCGACGAGCACGCCACCATCGCCAGACGCATGCGCGATGCAGTCAGCGAGATGTCACATTACGACGAGTACGACTACCTGGTGGTCAACGACGATTTCACCACCGCCCTGCGCGAACTGCAGTCGCTGGTGATCAGCCGACGCTTGAGCCTTGCCCGGGTTCAGAAAGAGCACGGCCCGCTGTTGGCGGCGCTTTTATCATAACCAGCCCCGGGCGCTTGTCATAACGGCTGTGTGGCTTGTCCTGACCAGCCACGGGCGCTTGTCAGGGACGCCGGACGTCGAGTAATCTAGTCTGTCCTGTTCCATTTCGAATTTCCGGTTGCGGCCGGGGACATCCACTGCTTTTCAGGAATACCTACATGGCGCGTGTCACCGTCGAAGATTGTCTGGAAAACGTCGAGAACCGTTTCAAGCTGGTGATGATCTCCACCCAGCGCGCTCGCCAACTCGCTCGCGGCTCCCGCGACGCCCAGCTGCCCTGGGAAAACGACAAGCCCACCGTGATGGCCCTGCGCGAAATTGCCGCCGGCCTGGTCGACAAGAGCGTGCTGGACGAGCCGATCGAGGCACCGGTCCGAATTCGCCATGAAGGCGAACCGGGCATCGCCATCGAGGAGTAAGGCCAGCACTCAAGGCGCGCTAATGTTCACCATCGACGACCTGGCCGACCGACTCGGCGGCTACCTACCTTCCGACGAGATCCAGCAGGTCAAGCGCGCCTTCTACTACGCCGAGCAGGCCCATGACGGGCAGCGGCGGCGTTCAGGCGAGCCCTACGTGACTCACCCCCTGGCCGTTGCCAATATCCTCGCCAACATGCATATGGACCATCAGAGCCTGATGTCGGCCATGCTGCACGACGTAATCGAGGATACCGGGGTCTCCAAGGAAGCGCTTGCCGAACAGTTCGGCAAGCCGGTGGCGGAACTGGTCGATGGCGTATCCAAGCTGACCCAGATCACCTTCGAGGACAAGGCGGTCGCCCAGGCCGAGAACTTCCAGAAGATGGTGCTGGCGATGTCGCGGGACATTCGCGTCATTATCGTCAAACTCGCCGACCGGCTGCACAACATGCGCACCCTGGGTGCCCTGCGTCCCGAGAAAAAGCGCCGCATCGCCCGCGAGACCCTTGAAATTTACGCCCGTATCGCCAGCCGGCTGGGCATCAACACCATCCGGGTGGAGCTCGAGGACCTCTCCTTTCAGGCACTGCATCCGATGCGTGCCGAGCGCATCAAGCGCGCCGTCTCCAGCGCCCGCGGTCATCGCCGCTCGGCGATCCGCCAGATCCAGAACGCATTGCAGCAGAGCCTCGATGACGAACAACTCTCCGGCACAGTGATCGGTCGCCAGAAGCACTTGCTTTCCATCTACAAGAAGATGCGCGACCAGCGCAAGCCGTTCGCCGAGATCATGGATGTGTTCGGCTTTCGCATCATCACCGAGGACGTCGACAGCTGCTACCGCATCCTCGGCGTGGTGCATAACCTCTACAAGCCGGTTCCCGGGCGCTTCAAGGACTATATCGCCATACCCAAGGCGAACGGCTACCAGAGCCTGCATACCACCCTGTTCGGCAGCGGTGGCATGCCGATTGAGGTACAGATCCGTACCCGCGAGATGGAGGCCATGGCCAACAACGGCATCGCCGCCCACTGGCTCTACAAGGCGGGGCAGACCGATCACCCCATCGCCGAAGGCAGCCACGCCCGCGCCCGGGAGTGGGTCAAGGGCCTGCTCGAAATGCAGCGCCACGCCGGCGACTCGCTGGAGTTCATCGAGCACGTCAAGAACGACCTGTTTCCCGACGACATCTATGTCTTCACGCCTCGCGGCGACATCATGGAGCTGCCCCAGGGCGCCACGGTCATCGACTTCGCCTATGCGGTACACACCGACATCGGCAATAACTGCATCGCGTGTCGCATCGATCGTCACCTGGCTCCGCTCTCCACCCGCCTGGAAAGCGGCCAGACGCTAGAGATCATCACTGCTCCCGGCGCCAAACCCAATCTCGCCTGGCTCAATTTCGTGGTTACCGCCAAGGCACGCTCGGCGATCCGCCATGCGCTAAAGCACCAGCAGCATACCGAAGCCGTGCAACTGGGCCGACGGATGCTCAACAAGGCTCTGAGCGAATTCGAGACCAGCCTGGAAGAGCTACCGGAGCACGTCCTGCCTCAGGTGCTGGACGACCTGTCGCTCAAGCAGGAGGATAGCCTGCTGGAGGCCATCGGCTTGGGGACACGGGTAGCCTATGTGGTGGCCAGGCACCTGGTCGATGCCCTCCACGGCGACAAAGCCGACGACAGCCCGCGCTCCCTACAGCCCCACGGTCCCATCGTGATAAGCGGTGCCGAAGGCATGGTGATCAAGTTTGCCCGCTGCTGTCACCCGCTGCCCGGCGACCCGGTGATCGGGCACCTCTCGGTGGGCAAAGGGATCGTGGTACACCGCACCGAATGCCGTAATCTCGATGAGCTGAAGAGCGACCCCGACAAGCTGCTCGCCCTGGAGTGGTCCGCCGATATCGACGAGGACTTCCCCGTGGCCCTGCGACTGGAAATCGAGAGCCGCCGTGGCCTGGTTGCCGAACTGGCCAGCCTGGTCACCGATGCCGATGCCAATATCGAGCGCATCGGCATCGAGGAGCGCGACGTACGCCTCTCCATCGTCCACTTGACCCTGGCGGTGCATAACCGTGTGCATCTCGCCCGTATCATCAAGCGTATCCGCAACCTGCCACAGGTCGGCAAGATCACCCGCGTCGGCAACTGACGTCATTCGATCCACTGGCCGCCCATGGTGCGGTCAGCAGCGTCACTTCGACGATCCCACTTTTCATTCACTACGAACAGAAGGAGCTTCTCCATGAGCAACAAGGCCGTCATCAACACCGACAAGGCACCCGCTGCCATCGGCCCCTACTCCCAGGCGATCAAGGCCGGCAATACCATCTATCTATCCGGCCAGATTCCCCTCGATCCGGCCACCATGGCGCTGGTGTCCGACGATTTCGAGGACCAGGCCCGTCAGGTATTCACCAATCTCAAGGCCGTCTGCGAAGAGGCCGCCGGCTCGCTGGGCGAAATCGTCAAGCTCAACCTCTACCTGGTGGATCTGGACAATTTCGCCATCGTCAACAAGGTGATGGAGGAGTTCTTCGACAAGCCCTACCCTGCCCGCGCCGCGGTGGGCGTCAAGGCGCTGCCCAAGGGCGCCCAGTTCGAGGCGGAAGCTGTAATGGTCATCGGCGACTAGGAAAGGCGGACTCGCTACTGCGCTCGAGACGCGACTCCATCCTTTTCGGCTTTAATCGATGCGACTCTTCCTGGCCCTAACCCCGCCGCCCGAGCTGCGCAGGCGGCTCGGTGAGCTGGCGGATTTCGCCCACGCCCGCTGCGGCGGGCGACGCATGCCGGACGAGAGCCTGCACCTGACGCTCGCCTTTCTCGGCGAGGTTGAGGAGGGGCAGGCCCTCGAGCTCGCCGAATGGGTGCAGGGCCTTGCCATCGCGCCCGGCGAGTGGCGCCTCGACGGCTGGGGCTGCTTCAAGCGCCCCGGTATCGTCTGGGTCGGGAGCCAGGCACCCGACCCGACGCTGGAAGAGCTGCAGCACGAGCTCTGGCAAGGCCTGGAGGCCCGTGGCTTGACCGGCCGTCCAGGCAGGTTCGTCCCTCATGTCACTCTGCTGCGGCGCGCTGCCTCACTCGATACTGACTGCTTTCCAGAATTGGACCTTGGCTGGCCGTATAAGGAAGTTGAGCTGATCCAATCCCTCACCGATAAACACGGTGCGCGTTACCGCACCCTGGCCGTATCGAAGGGCTGAGGCCTTAGAAAAAGCGCACCAATAATTCGCTTACCAATTATTGGCGCTCCAACAAATGGAGAGCAAGGCACTTCGGACAATACCGATGCTCCCGCTCTGGGCTGTCAGACGATCGCCGACAGTGAAGCCGACCTGCATGTGGCTGGCGGAGCGATCAGCGAATCAAACGCAGCATCAAGCGACCCGGCGATGGCTTCGAGGTATCAACTCTGGACTATCGCCGAGCGCTCGCAACGGTGAACCGGCCTAGACCGGCTCCGGCAGGAAGCCACCCTCTTTCATCACCTGGGCATAGCCGTCACGGTAGCTGGGGTAGCGGAAGGTGTAGCCGGTCTCAAGCAGTCGGGTATTGTCGCAGCGCTTGCTGGCACGCTTGCGCAACGGCGCCTGGATGACTTCCGTGGGCTCCACCTTGAGTTTGCCCGCCATCCAGGCCATGACTTCGTAGAGCGGGTCCGGGGCGCAGTCGCTGGCCAGATAGAGGTCCTCCAGCGGCTTTCCTGACTCGCTGAGTTCGATCAGGTGCTTGAGCACGCCGGCACAGTCGTCGCGATGGATGCGGTTGGAGTACATGGGCGGGGTCGCCGGCGCAATGCGGCCTTCCAGCACCTGTCGGATCAGGCGGTCACGGCCTGGCCCGTAGATGCCGGAAAAGCGCACCGCCGTGCCGGGTATCGGGCTATCATGAAGAGCCTGTTCCGCTTCCCGCATCAGCACCCCGGAGAAGCCGGGTGCCTCGGCAGGGCTCTCTTCGTTCACCAGCTCGCCTTCCTTCTGGCTGTAGACGCTGGTTGAAGAGACGAACAGAATTCGCTGCGGCGCGCTATCGCGCCCCTCGTAGGTACGCAGTACCGACTGGAGACCATCGAGATAGGCGGCACGGTAGGCGGCCTCCTCGAAGCGGTCGGCGCTGAGTACATAGACCACGAAATCGGCGTCGGGAAGCTTGGCCAGTGCAGCTTCGTCGCTGAGGTCCAGTGCCAGGGGCTCGATGCCGCTGCCCTCCAGTGCCGCTACCCCGCGTCGAGCACCAATGACCCGATGACCCGCCGCGATCAGCTCGCCGCCGAGTACCATGCCGATATCGCCACAACCTAGAATCAATGTCGTTTTCTTCACCTTTCTCTCGCCCCCTGATAAAAAGTCCCTATTGATATCCATACATCTATCGTCCGAGAGGATGCCCGAAGGGCACCAACCATGACTCTAACAGAACTTCGCTATATCGTAACCTTGGCGCAGGAGCGCCACTTCGGCCGCGCCGCTGAGCGCTGCTTCGTATCCCAGCCGACCCTGTCGGTGGCGGTCAAGAAACTCGAGGAGGAGCTTGGGGTTGCACTCTTCGAACGCTCCAAGTCCACCGTTCAGGTGACCCCCATGGGTGAGAGGATTGTCGAGCAGGCCCAGCGTGTGCTGGAACAGAGCAGCGTGATCAAGGAGCTGGCCAACGCCGGCAAGGATCAACTGGCCAGCCCCCTGCGCATCGGTGCCATCTACACCATCGGCCCCTACCTTTTCCCGCACCTGGTGCCGGCACTGGCACGCAGCGCATCGCAGATGTCGCTGTATATCGAGGAAGGCTTCACCGCCAGCCTGCGTCACAAGCTGAGGAGCGGGGAACTCGACGCCATCATCATCGCACTGCCGTTCAACGAAACCGACGTCGTCACCAAGCCGCTCTACGACGAGGAGTTCGAGGTGCTGATCCCCGCCGACCATGCCTGGGCCCAGCGCGACCATATCGACAAGGAGGACCTCCTCAACGAGCGCCTGCTGCTGCTGGGTGAAGGGCACTGCTTCCGCGACCAGATACTCGAGGCGTGTCCGGCCATCAGCCACAAGCTCAACAGCCCCCACAACACCCTGACGGCCGAAGGGGGCTCCCTGGAGACCATCCGGCATATGGTGGCCTCCAAGCTCGGCATCACGGTACTGCCCCGCTCCGCTATCGGTACCGTCCATTACGAGACTGGCCTGCTCACCAGCCGGCCGTTCAGCGCCCCGGCACCCTCGCGCACCGTGGCCATTGCCTGGCGAGCCAGCTTCCCGCGACCGCGCGCCATCGACGCTGTGACCAATGCCATCACACAGTGTCATGAGGCACTCCCCGAGACGGCATGAGCGCTGACATGAATGCGCTCCACGCGCCGGTCACCTCTCTCAAAGGCGTTGGCGAGGCGCTGGTGTTGAAGCTGGCCCGGCTGCGTGTGGCCTGCGTGGCGGACCTGCTCTTTCACCTGCCCCTGCGCTATCAGGACCGTACCCGTATCACGCCCATCGGCACCCTGCGTGCCGGACACGAAGCCGTGGTGGAGGGAGAGGTCATGGCCAGCGAAGTGGTGCGCGGCCGGCGTCGCAGCCTGCTGGTGCGGCTGCGCGACGGATCGGGTATTTTGAGCCTGCGCTTCTTCCATTTCTCGCCAGTCCAGCAGCAGCAATTTCGTCCGGGCGCGAGGATACGCGCCTTCGGCGAGGCCCGGGCCGGCGCCACCGGACTCGAGATCTATCATCCTGAGTACCGGCTGCTGAGCACCGATGCCCCGCCGGTAGAGGACCACCTGACGCCGATCTATCCCACCACCGAAGGGCTCCACCAGACGCGACTAAGGGCGCTGATCGAACAGGCGCTGGGGCAGCTCGACGCCGCCCCCGAGGCGCTTCCCGACTGGCTACCCGACTCGCTTCGACAGCGCTTCGGCCTGCCCGAGCTGCACCACTGCCTGAAGGTGCTGCATCAACCGCCGCCGGATGCCGACCCCGACCAGCTGGCCAGCGGCCTGCATCCCGCCAGCCGGCGGCTGGCCCTGGAAGAATTGCTCGCCCACCGCCTCAGCCTGCGCGAGGTACGCCTGCGCATCCAGCAGGACGGCGCCCCGGTTCTGCCTGGCGGACGCAGCCTGCAGACGCGCTTCCTCACCCAGCTGCCCTTCTCGCTGACTGGCGCCCAGCGCCGGGTGCTCGACGAGATCGGCGCCGACCTGGGCCGCGAGGTGCCCATGCTGCGCCTGGTCCAGGGTGACGTGGGCTCGGGCAAGACGGTGGTGGCGGCCATGGCGGCGCTGTCGGCCATTGGCGGCGACTGCCAGGCGGCGATGATGGCGCCCACCGAGATCCTGGCCGAACAGCATTACCGGACCTTCCGCGCCTGGTTCGAGCCGCTCGGCATCGAAGTCGCATGGCTGGCCGGCAAGCTCAAGGGCAAGGCACGGCTGGATACCAAGGCCGCCATCCAGGACGGCCGTGCGCGCATGGTGGTAGGAACCCACGCCCTGTTTCAGGGAGACGTGCATTTCCAGCGCCTGGGCCTGGCCATCGTCGACGAACAGCACCGCTTCGGCGTACACCAGCGCCTGGCGCTGCGCGAGAAGGGCGAGGCCGGCGGCCTGACCCCCCATCAACTGGTGATGACCGCCACGCCGATCCCACGCACCCTGGCGATGAGCGCCTATGCCGACCTGGATGTCTCTATCATCGACGAGTTGCCACCGGGGCGGACCCCGGTCAAGACGGTGGTGGTCCCGGACGAGCGCCGGCCCGATGTGGTGGCACGCATCCGCCATGCCTGCGCCGAGGGGCGCCAGGCCTACTGGGTCTGCACCCTGATCGAGGAGTCCGAAGCCCTGCAGTGCCAGGCCGCCGAGGCGACCCACGCAGAGCTCGGCGAGGCGCTGCCGGAGCTTGCCATCGGTCTGGTCCACGGGCGCATGAAGGCGACGGAAAAGGCCGCGGTGATGGACGCCTTCAAGGCCGGCGAGCTCGACCTGCTGGTAGCCACCACGGTGATCGAGGTCGGGGTCGATGTGCCCAACGCCAGCCTGATGATCATCGAGAACCCGGAGCGCCTAGGGCTATCACAGCTTCATCAGCTGCGCGGCCGGGTCGGGCGGGGCTCCACCGAGAGCTTCTGCGTTCTGCTCTACCGCGGCCCGCTCTCGGCCCACTCCCGGGAGCGGCTGGGCGTCATGCGCGAAACCACCGATGGCTTCCGTATCGCCGAGAAGGATCTGGAGCTGCGCGGCCCCGGCGAGGTGCTGGGCACCCGCCAGACCGGACTCGCCCAGATGAAGATCGCCGACCTGGAACGTGACGCCGACCTGCTGGAGCGGGTCTCGCCGCTGGCCGATGCGCTGCTAGCCAGCCACCCCGAGGCCAGCCAGCCGTTGATTCGCCGCTGGCTGGGCGAGCAGGCGGGGCGCTACGGGCAGGTTTAATGCCCGCTACACAGGATTTGGATGGAAACTGATCAACACGACCGATACCGGTGGGAACGCAAGGGCCGGTAAGCCGTCAGGACAATGAATGCAGGCTTACAGGTGCTTGAGCAGCTTCTGCAGCTTGTTGAGGTCACTGGAGTCACCGACCAGGCGCACGTTACCTGCCATCATGCCGTCGAGGAAGGCCTGCTGGGTCGGCTTGCGAAGCACCTTGATGGCGGTGGCCTCGTCCTCGAAGCGCAGCTCCAGGTCGAGATCCACGGGAAGTCCCGCCCCGGCGTGGATGCCCTTGGGGGACATGCGGTAATGCCGGGCGATGGAGAGATTCTCGGTCGCGATACCCCAGTCGAGGCTACGCATCTCGGTGATGGTTTCGCGAAAACGTGGCTTGCGGCGCAGTGCAAACTTGAGCAACCAGCCCAACAGCCACAGCATGAGTCTCAGCTTCATGTCGAATCCGCTTCGATCAGGAACGGGATGAAACCGCGGCCTGCAACAACGGCAGGCCGCGCCACGAAAGCGCTCCGCGTGGCGTCAGCCCTTGCCGACAGCATCCTTGAGCCCCTTCCCGGGCTTGAAAGCCACGGTCTTGCTGGCTGGAATGGCCAGAGGCTGGCCTGTCTGCGGGTTCTTGCCGGTGCGGGCGGCTCGCTCGCGCACGGTGAAAGTCCCGAAACCGATCAGTGATACATCCTGACCCTGAGCGACGCTTCCAGTAATCTCATCGAGAATGACGTTGAGCACCTGACTCGCCTTGTCCTTCGAAAGTTCCGCACGCTCGGCAATCGCCGCAGCAAGTTCTGGCTTCCGCATAAATCCCCTCCTGGTATTGGCTATTTCCCGACGCTGGGCGCCGGTGTGTTGTTATCCGCACGAGCGACTCATGTAATACGAACCGCCTCTCGCTTCCGGGTATGAAGCCCTTGATGTGCCACGCATGAAACCCTTGCTACCCGGGAAGCGCCATGCAAGGTGACGCTGTCGTCAGCTGCGGGCCCAAAGCCCCGTAGTGCTGTTGACGCCACTAGCCTAGCAATGGCGGTGTCGCTCGCGCCAGCTCAACTTTCCGCCGCACGCAGCTCCCTGTCAACGCAAAGCCGATCAAACGTTCGTCTTGGGTCTCGGCGAATGCTGCCAGATCACGTCCTTCCCCTTCGATTCGCCAGCGTGCCGGTGAACGGGTCGGCGGCATTGCCACGACAGGCAGCAGCGAAGTCTTGACCAGTATCGGCCAGGCTCCATAGGCCACCTCGGAGGGCTCGCCTGTCAATGTCTGCGCCAGCGCCTTGGCACTGGCCTGCAGCGGCTGAACGTACATGGCATTGACCCCATCGACACAGGCCACGTCGCCCAGGGCGTAGATCCCGGGCGCCGACGTTTCGAGCCGACGATTCACCAGAATGCCCGCCGCACCGGTCTCGAGGCCAGCCGCTGCGGCCAGTTCCACTCTAGGCCGCAGCCCGGTGGCCACCAATACCAGGTCGGCCTCAAGCCGGCTGCCGCCGCTGAGCATGATTCCGATGGCGCTGCCGACGCTCTCCAGCGCTTCCAGGCTGCGTCCCAGCGCCAGCGTCATGCCAGCTTCGACGAAGGCTTCTCCCAGCGCACGCCCCAGCGGCTCCGGCAGCAGTCGCGGCAGCGGTGCACTCTCCGGCGCCACCAGGGTGATTTCGTGTCCGCCGGCGATCAGGTCATTGGCGAATTCGCAGCCGACCAGGCCCGCACCGACGATGGCCACGCGGGCCCGGCGGCCCAACGCTTCCAGCGCAGCATGAAATCGACGGTAGTCGTCGAGGTCGTTGATGGTGAAGGCGCGCCCGGCCACTGTGTCGGGAATCTTGAAGGGCACCGCCGGTGCCGCTCCGGTGGCCAGCACCAGCTCGCTCCAGGGCAGGCGCTCGTCACCGATGTGCAGCTCACGCGCCTCCCTGTCGATGCCCTCCACCCGGGTATGGGTACGCATCACCACGCCCAGCTGGTCGGCCGCTTCCAGCGCCGAGCGGGTGGCCAGCCGCGCGGGCGGCAGGCCCTTGGCGAAGCCGGTGGATAGCAGTGGCTTGGCGTAGTCATCGCCACTATCGGCGGTGATCAGGACGATAGGGCGCGCCGTATCCCGGGCACGAACCTGCCGGGCCAGGCCAAGGCCCGCCATGCCGGAACCGACAATGATCAGGGGAGCGGTCATGAAACTCCTTGCCGTATCGCGGGGGCTGGCATGCCTTCGATGCCGCCCACTACAGGGAATCGAGTCAGATCTGCATGTTACACTATGCGCCCCTCGATCGACCTGGAGAGCAAGGTGACCCGGAGACATGCGGTGCGCCACGACCCCACCCGCTTGACCCCGAAAGCCGTAAGCTGGCGGCCACTGGCGGCTGGCCAGCCGGCCATGAGCCCGGCCTGGTGGGCCTGGGTCGCCTCGCGGGACTCCCTCACCGCCCGGTTGATCGAGGCCGGGGGCGAGAAGACCTTCCGTGTGCGCCTGCTCGACCAGCGCCCGGGCCGGCCACGCCCCGACGAGGCCAGGGCCCTGGGCCTGCCCGTCGGTCGCCTCGCCTGGCTCCGCGAAGTGGCACTCTGCCTGGACGAACGCCCCTGGGTGGTGGCGCGCTCGGTGGCGCCGCTTGCGCAGCTGCGTGGGCAACGCCTCGACCGGCTCGGGGAACGCTCGCTGGGCAGCTGGCTGTTTCGACAGCCGGGCCTGGAGCGCAGCCCCATTGAAGTGACAGCCTCCCCGCCCCCGTTCCATTGCCAGAGCGGCCCCTGGGGCCGTCGCTCGGTATTTCGCCACGGTCGCTTTGCCGTTCTGGTGCAAGAGTTCTTCCTCGACGCCATGGCAGATGAACTGGCGCTGCCTTCACGTTAGGATGAGCGCCATCGATTGAGGAGGCTCCGATGGACCGATCCCTGCTGCATCCCACCGGCCTGGCCCGCGTGCCCGACTTCCTGCACCTGATGCGTCTGGACCGACCCATCGGCACCTGGCTGTTGATGTGGCCCACTCTCTGGGCGCTGTGGGTGGCCGCCGAGGGCATCCCCGGGCGAAACGTGCTGCTGATCTTCATCGCCGGCGTCTACCTGATGCGTGCGGCCGGTTGTGTGGTCAACGACTACGCCGATCGCCACTTCGATGGGCACGTCAAGCGCACGAAGAACCGCCCCCTGGCCACTGGTCGCATCAGCGAGCGCGAGGCCCAGGTGCTGTTCGTGATGCTGGTCGTGGCGGCCTTCGTGCTAGTGCTGTTCACCAACCTGTTCACGGTGATGCTGTCGCTGGTCGGGGTGGTGCTGGCCTTCATCTATCCGTTCATGAAGCGCTACACCCACCTGCCCCAGGTGTTCCTCGGTGCCGCCTTCTCCTGGGCGATTCCCATGGCCTTCGGCGCCGTGCTGGGCCACGTGCCGGTAGAGGCCTGGCTGCTGTTCTGCGCCAATGTGGCCTGGACCGTGGCCTACGACACCGAGTACGCCATGGTAGACCGCGACGACGACCTGCGCATCGGCATCAAGTCCACCGCCGTGCTGTTCGGCCGCGCCGACCGGCTGATGATCGGCCTGCTGCAGGGGGGCACCCTGGCACTGCTGGCCTGGGTCGGCCTGCGCCTGGGGCTGGGTCTGTTCTTCTGGCTGGGTCTGGCGGCCATGGCGGCCACCTTCGTGCATCAGCAGACCCTGATTCGTACCCGGGATCGGGACCGCTGCTTCCAGGCGTTCCTCAACAACCACTGGTCGGGCCTGCTGGTCTTCGCCGGCATCGCCCTCAGCCTCTGGCCCACCCTGAACGGTTGAATCAGGCAAGGTGCTACCGTCAATCGCGTATCACCCGACTGACGTTAACGACAGTATAGTTTGATTTTATAAACCTTTATTCCGGTCCATGCTGTAGCTACAACGCGGGTGAACAACGCCCGAGAGGCAGCAGAGGACAGGACCATGTACGAGGTCGATACCCAACAAGCCACAACCACATCCGCCGGCCGTGAAGCGGCAGCGGGGCATCCGGGGCTCAACCGGCACCTGTGGATGCCGTTCAGCTCCAATCGCGACTTCCACGCCAACCCACGTTTGATCACCGGCGCCGAAGGCCGCTACTACATCGATGACCGTGGTCGGCGACTGTTCGACTCGCTGTCGGGTCTCTGGACCAGCGGGGCGGGGCACAACCGGGTAGAGATCCAGCAGGCGGTGAGCCGCCAGTTGGGCAGCCTGGACTTCGCGCCAGGTTTCCAGGTCGCCCACCCGCTGGCCTTCGAACTCGCCGAGAAGGTGGCCAGCCTGACCCCTGCCGGCCTCGACCACGTCTTCTTCACCAACTCCGGCTCCGATGCCGCCGACACCGCGGTGAAGATGGCCAGGGCCTACTGGCGGCTCAAGGGGCGCCCGGAGAAGACCCGCCTGATCGGCCGTGCCAAGGGCTACCACGGCGTCAACGTCGGCGGCACCAGCCTTGGCGGGATCGGCGGCAATCGCAAGCACTACGGGCAGCTGCTCGACGTGACCCACCTGCCCCACACCCTGCAGCCCCACCTCGCCTTCACCCGTGGCCAGGCCGAGAGCGGCGCCGAGCTCGCCGATGCCCTGCTCGACCAGATCGCCCTGCACGACGCCTCCAACATCGCGGCAGTCCTCGTCGAGCCCATGTCGGGCTCCGGCGGCGTCATCGTGCCGCCGAAGGGCTATCTCGAACGACTCCGCGAGATCTGCAGCTCCCATGACATCCTGCTGATCTTCGACGAGGTGATCACCGCCTTCGGCCGCAGCGGTGCGACCACCGGTGCCGAGGCCTTCGGCGTGACGCCGGACATGATGAATATCGCCAAGCAGCTCACCAACGGTGCGGTGCCCATGGGCGCGGTTATCGCCTCCGGCGAGATCTTCGATACCTTCATGCACGCCGGCGGGCCCGAGCACGCCATCGAATTTCCCCACGGCTACACCTACAGCGCCCACCCGGTGGCCTGTGCCGCCGCCCTGGCCTCCCTCGACCTGCTCGAACGGGAGGACTTCCCCGGCCAGGTTCGCACCATTGCCCCGGTATTCGAGGAGAAGCTCCACGCCCTCAAGGGTCGGCCCCACGTGGTGGATATCCGCAACCACGGGCTGGCCGGCGCGATCCAGCTGGCCCCCCGTGACGGTGATCCCACCGTGAGGCCTCGCGACGCCCACCTGGCGCTCTGGCAAGCGGGGTTCTATGTGCGCTACGGCGGCGATACCCTGCAGTTCGGCCCGCCATTCGGCTCCACGGAAGCGGAGCTTGAGCGGCTCTTCGACGCCGTGGCCACGACCCTCGATTCCCTGACTTGAAGCCTAGCGACAAGGAACGCTAGCCAGCGCATCATTCGAGATGCCGATCCAGCAGTTGGTGGTGCCGATGCAGTAGTTCCCCGGCATCGGCACGGCCATCCTGGGCTCTCATGACCCGCACATGGATGTCGATCTCCCCACGCTCGGCAAATGTCAGGGTCATGGGGAAGCTGTCCCCCTCGCGCAATGGTGCGACAAGGTCCAGCAGCATCAGGTGGTATCCGCCGCCCGGGCGCATGGTCAGCAAGGTGCTGGCAGGCACTTCGATCTGCGGCACCGGAAACATCCGCATGGTACTACCTTCCATGGCCATGTCATGAAGCTCGACGGTAGCGCTGACGGGCGTGCTCGCTTCCACCAATACATCTGGCTCCTCGCTGGCGATGGAGATATCCACGTAGACGGCAGCGTGATCAACGCTGGGTGGAGACGGGGTCGCAAAGGGATGGGTTATCAACAGGTCGTTCAGCCGATACTCCTGTGCCATGGCCGGGGCGGCCATCGACAGGGCGGTAGCCAGCATCAGCAAAAACAGAGAACGCATAATTGGAAATCCTTGTGCTGCTTGCGAAGACACTCAGACACCTTGAGGGTAGCAGCTCCCTGGCACACCTTGCCCGGCTCAAGAGGCTGGCAGCCCCCGATAGTGGCTATCCCACATCAGCACCGCACCGGCCACGGCGCCGGGAAGCAGGAAGAGGTTGGCCAGCGGGATCCAGGTGATCAGCGTAACCCAGGCCCCGTAGCTCAGCGTCGGCCAGCGACGCGACGACAGACGACGCCGCATGTCGGCGAAACTGACCTTGTTGTTGTCCATGGGATAGTCGAGATAGGTGATGGCCATGATCCAGGCGGAAAACAGGAGCCAGAGCAGTGGAGCGATCAGGTTGATGGCGGGAATCCAGCTCACCACGAACAGCAACGCCATCCTGGGGAGGATGTAGCCGAGCTTGACCAGTTCGCGCCCCAACGCATCCACCGCCGTCCTGGCCAACCCCCGGTCGTCCAGCGGCGGCCGCCCGGTGGCCACCACTTCAACCCTGGCGGCCAGGAAGCCATAGAAGGGGGCGGCTATCAGGTGAGTCACCAGCGTAAAGGTGAAAAAGACGATCAAGACCAGACTGAGCACGAACAGTGGCCAGATCAGCCAGGAGAGCCACTCCAGCCAGCTTGGGACCATGGCCATCCAGCCGTCTAGCCAACCTCCGAAATGGGCGACCACGTAGTAAAGCATCAGACTGTAGACCACCAGATTGATGCCAATAGGCACAAAGACGTAACGACGCATGCCCGGTGAGTAGGCAAGACGAGTACCGCGTACCAGAGCCGTGAGGGCATCCAGCATCCGTTTTTCCTCAAGACAAGAGAGTGGTAGTGGCATGCCGACCCAAGGTGACAGGTTGTCGCAAGGCTGGAGCAAGAGGGACCTTGCCGTATAAGATGGCGCACAGATGCGCTGCAGCGCAATATTGTTCAACGCTTTTCCGACCTGTACCGACCACTGACAACAACAAGCCGAGCAGACTACCCATGACCGACCTCGACGATGTGCCCGCCCCCCAGGGACAGCTGACGCTCAAGCTAATGGCCTCTCGACAGGACACCAATCTGTATGGCGATATTCCCGGCGGCTGGCTGGTCAGCCACATGGACCAGGCCGCCGAGTTGGCAGCCGGCCGAGAGGCACATGGCCGCACTGCCACCGTGGCCATCGAAACCATGGATTTCCTCTGCCCGGTACGGGTTGGGTCAACCGTCAATATCTTCACTGCCGTCCGCGAGATTGGCCATAGCTCCGTCAAGATTGACGTGGAAGTGTGGATCCGCCAACCCCACGAGCGCGATGGGGACGAGCTCCACAAGGTCACCGAGGCGCGCTTCGTGATGGTGGCACTGGACGACAAGGGGCGGATCCGCAGCGTCCATCAGCAAGGCTGAAGCCTTTTCTTGCCTTCAGGCACAAGAAGGGCGCCACCTGGGCGCCCTTCCTGTCATAACGTCTTGCCTCGCTCACGCACCGACAGCATCGCGTCCCTTCAGATAGGCATACTCACCGATATCACTGAATGGTCGCACCAGCGTCTGGAAGGCCTGGTAAGACTCGTAGACCTTCGCAGAATCCGGATCGCTGTCGATCTGATTCTGGATGACCTGCTGCGAGGACTCGTAGAGGGCCTCCATGACATCCTCGGGGAAGGTGCGCAGCTGGACACCGTGTTCGTCCACCAGGGTATCCAGCGCCTGGGCGTTACGGTAGGCGAACTCGCTGATCATACCGATGTTCGACGCCTTGGCGGCTTCGCGCACCACATCCTTGAGATCGTCCGGCAGCGCATTCCAGGCATCCAGGTTGACGGTACCTTCCAGCACGGCGGTGGGCTCGTTCCACACCGAGGTGTAGTAGTAATCAGCAACCTGATGCAGACCGAAAGCCATGTCGTTGTAGGGACCCACCCAGTCGGCAGCATCGAGCACGCCGGTCTGCATGGAGGTGAAGATCTCGCCACCCGCCATATTGACGGTGGTGACGCCGATGCCGTTCATGGCCTCGCCGGCCAGGCCCGGCAGGCGCAGACGGATGCCCTGCATATCGGCCAGTGAGTTGATCTCCTTCTTGAACCAGCCCGCCATCTGCGCGCCGGTATTGCCCACCGCGAAGGGCTTGAGGTTGTGCTTGGCGTAGATCTCGTCCCACAGCTCCTGACCGCCGCCATGATAGAGCCAGGCGTTGGTTTCGGTGGTGTTCATGCCGAAGGGAACCGCCGTGAAAAACTGCGACGCGGCGACCTTGCCCCGCCAGTAGTAGGCGGCGGAGTGACCCATTTCAGCGGTACCGGCGGCGACCGCATCGAAGACTTCCATTGCCGGAACCAGCTCTCCCGCGCCATGAACGCGAACACGCATGCGGCCATTGGAGAGCTTCTCGATACGCTCGGCAAAGTCATTGGCACCGGTGCCCAGAGCGGGGAAATTGGTCGGCCAGGAGGTAACCATGTCCCAGGTGATGGTTTCCTGCGCGCTGGCCGTGGAAACGAAAGGAGCAGCGGCGGCGCCGGCGGCCCCGAGGCCGACGGTCTTGAGGAATTTACGGCGTTGCATGGCGTTCGTGACTCCAAGGGTGATTATTCTGATTCGCGTCTTGTGCAGCGCGATGTGTCCGCCTGAGAGTATGCGTAAGGAAAAAATAGGCAGCAAGCACGCCTTTTGACGTAGACGTCAACGTACCAGGGGAGCGCAGCCGCAACGCGGCGTTTCCTTATAGCGGGGTGAGCTTGGCAAACCCCAACACCAACCACTTGTCACCCTCGCCTTCGAAGCTGACCTGGACCCGCGCTCGCTCTCCCTCGCCCTCGGCGTTGAGGATCACCCCTTCGCCGAACACCGGATGCAGCACCCGCTGCCCCAGGCTCAGGCTGGGGAGATCGCCGCCGCCGTTGACCGAGGTCTGGCGGGAGAGCCCGACCGCAGGGCGCATGGCCGTCACCGGCCGGGAGATCTGTCCCCGCAGCCGTACCTCTTCCATATACTCGTCGGGAATCTCACGCAGGAAGCGCGAGGCCCGCTGGAAGGTCTCCTTGCCGTGCATTCGCCGGATCTCGGCATAGGTCAGGTAGAGCTTGCGCATGGCTCGGGTCAGGCCCACATAGCAGAGCCGGCGCTCCTCCTCGAGACGCCCTGGCTCCTCCAGCGACATCTTGTGAGGAAACAATCCCTCCTCGACCCCGGCAATGAACACCACAGGGAACTCCAGCCCCTTGGCGGAGTGCAGCGTCATCAGCTGCACGCAGTCCTCGAACTCGTCGGCCTCGTGCTCGCCAGAATTGAGCGCCGCCTCGGAGAGGAAGGCCTCCAGTGCCACGCCACCCTCTGCCGTCTCCGGCGGCTCGAGTGCCTCGCCCTGGGTGAAGGCGCGGGCGGCGTTGATCAGTTCCTCGAGGTTCTCGACCCGCGCCTGTCCCTTCTCGCCCTTCTCGCTGCGGTGGTGCTCGACCAGGCCCGAATGCTCGATCACATGGGCGATGATCTCGTGCAGCGCCATGCCGGCGGTCTCGTTGTCCAGCCGCTCGATGAGGTCGGCGAACGCCTGGATGGCGTTGCCGGCGCGCCCCTTGAGCGACGCGTCGGCAAGCCCGTCGTGCAGGGCCTGCCACAGCGTGACGTCGGCATGGCGGGCTCGTTCGCGCAGGATCTCCACGGTGCGCGTGCCGATGCCCCGGGCCGGCACGTTGATGATGCGCTCCAGCGAGGCGTCATCGTCGCGATTGAGCAGCAGGCGCAGGTAGGCCAGGGCATTGCGGATCTCGAGACGCTCGTAGAAGCGATGGCCGCCGTAGATGCGATAGGGCATCCCCTGGCGGATCAGGGTCTCTTCCAGCACCCGCGACTGGGCGTTGGAGCGGTAGAGAATGGCGATCTCGCGGCGATTGTACCCCTCGTCGACCTTTTCCTTGATGGTATCAACGATGAAGCGCGCCTCATCCAGGTCGTTGAAGCCGGCATAGAGCGAGATCGGCTCCCCGCGGCTGCCAGCCGTCCACAGCTCCTTGCCCATGCGATCGGCGTTGTGGCTGATCAAGGCGTTGGCGGCTTCGAGAATGGCGCTGGTGGAGCGGTAGTTCTGCTCCAGCCGAACGGTGCGAGTATCGCGAAACTCCTGCTCGAAGCGGCGGATATTCTCCACCCGGGCGCCGCGCCAGCCGTAGATCGACTGGTCGTCGTCGCCGACCACCGTCATCGGCGTTTTCATGCCGGAGAGCAGCTTGAGCCAGGCGTACTGCAGGGTATTGGTGTCCTGGAACTCGTCGACCAGCACGTGGCCGAAGCGCTCCTGGTAGAGGGCCAGCAGCGCCGGATTGTCGCGGAGCAGCTCCAGGCTGCGCAGCAGCAGTTCGCCGAAGTCGACCAGCCCGCCCCGCTCACAGGTCAGCTGGTAGCGCTCATAGAGATCCACCATCTGTGCCAGGTAGGCATCGCCATGGGCATCCACCTGATGCGACCGCAGCCCCTCCTCCTTGCAGCCGGAAATGAAGGACTGCACCTGGCGAGGCGGGTAGCGCTCGTCATCGACGTGATTCTCCTTGAGCAGGCGCTTGACCAGGCGAAGCTGGTCGTCGCTGTCGATGATCTGGAAGTGCTGGGGCAGGCGGGCGTCCTGCCAGTGGGTACGCAGCAGGCGATGGGCGATGGAGTGGAAGGTGCCGACCCAGACGTTGCGCAGCGACAGCCCCAGCAGCGCCTCGAGGCGGGTGCGCATCTCCCTCGCGGCCTTGTTGGTGAAGGTCACGGCAAGCACGGCGTAGGGCGACAGGCCCTCGACCTGCATCAGCCAGGCGATGCGATGCACCAGCACACGGGTCTTGCCGGACCCCGCCCCGGCCAGCACCAGCATGTTGCCCTGGGGAGCGCTGACCGCCTCGTGCTGAGCCGGGTTCAACTGATCTAGAATCGCCGTGACGTCGTCCATGGGAAGGGTACTGCCGCTGGAAAAATGAGCGCTCAGCTTAGCATATCCTGACTACGCATAAGACTCGGCGGGCGCCTTGGAGGAGGCGGCAACCTCAGTGGTTATCGTCAGGCACCGGCAACACCGCCGGGAGGCCTCCGGCCTCCAGTCGCGAGCTAAAGCTGCTCCTACAGCTGTGTAGCTCCTTCCGTGGAGAAAGCAACTGTTGGAGCGCTGGTTCCCATCGCGACTGGCGCCGTCAGGCGCCTTGGCGGAGGCTGAAACGCCGGTGATAGCCGCGAACGTTGGCAACCCCGCCGGGAGGCTTTCGCCTCCAGTCGCGAGCTAAAGCTGCTCCTACAGCGGTGTAGCTCCTTCCGTGGAGAAAGCAACTGTTGGAGCGCTGGTTCCCATCGCGACTGGCGCCGTCAGGCGCCTTGGCGGAGGCTGAAACGCCGGTGATAGCCGCGAACGTTGGCAACCCCGCCGGGAGGCTTTCGCCTCCAGTCGCGAGCTAAAGCTGCTCCTACAGCGGTGTAGCTCCTTCCGTGGAGAAAGCAACTGTTGGAGCGCTGGTTCCCATCGCGACCGGCGCCGTCAGGCGCCTTGGCGGAGGCCGCAGTGTTATCCCCAACGCTGGGCTACGGCTTGCCTTCCTGCTCCGGAAACCTGAGCGGCGTCAGGCTCTTCTTCACCGCCTTGAGCTGCTCGGCGAGCCGGGGGCCGCGGGTCTTGGCCACCCCGACAGCCAGCACGTCGACCAACACCAGATGGGCGATGCGCGAACTCATCGGGGTGTATATCTCGGTGTCCTCATGGACGTCGATATAAAGCGGCAGGGTCACCTCCTCGGAGAGCGGCGAACCGCTGGGGCAAAGGCCAATCACCGTGGCACCCGCCTCGCGGGCCAGGCGCACGCTGGCGACCAACGCCCGGGTCCGGCCGGTCTGGGAGATCGCCACGACGACATCTCCCTCCTTGAGGGTCACCGCCGACATGTTCTGCATGTGCGGATCGGCGTAGGCGGCGGTAGATATCTGCAGACGAAAGAACTTGTGCTGGGCATCGAAGGCAACCGCACCGGATGCACCGAAGCCATAGAACTCCACCCGGTTGGCCATGGCCAACGCCTGGATCGCCCGGCTCAAGGCTTCGTTATCCAGTCGATCACGCACAGAGAGCAAGGTGCCCACGGTGGAATCGAAGATGCTCTGGGAGAATTCGGCTACCGAATCGTCGTCGTTCATGGAGAACTGGGCGAACTGGCTTCCTGAAGCCAGCATCTGCGCAAGCTTGAGCTTGAAGTCCTGAAAGCCATTGCAACCGAGCGCCCGGCAAAAGCGCACCACGGTCGGCTCGCTGACCTTGGCCTCGGTAGCCAGATCGACGATGCGCATGTGGATGACTTCATCTGGGTTGCGCAGGACATAGCGCGCCACCTTCTGCTCGGAGCGGCGAAAGTGCTCCATGCGGCGTCTCATTTCATCGAACAGGGCGCGGCTCACGCTGAACTCCTTGGTTGGCAGTCGCAGGGTTCAGTATGCCCCATCACGAAGGCGATATGGAATTTCGCCCTGCTGCGTGAAATGACCCACTTAGTCATCATCCTGTCAAGTAGGGTATAGTAGAAAAGCTTGGCCGCCATCTAGCTGGGTGACGGCATGCCGACAACCGTAGGCAAGAAGAGACGATAAAGAAGAAGAGGGAGAGTCGATCATGAGCAAGATCGAACGCGTAACTTCCGTCAAGAGTGAGCTTCTCGACATCTTCATGAGCTTGAAAGTCGCCGAACACGAGAAACGCTCACGCACCGCCGCTCAGCGCAATTTGCGGGCGCGCCGCGGCATCGAGCTGCACAACGAATTCAAGGAGCTGGAGCGAAATATCGCCGATCTGGCCGAAGACGAAAAGCATTGACGACGGCCGCCTGCCGGCGGCCGTCCAAGGCAGTCACTCAAGCCCCGTCTGGCGGGGCTCAGGGACCTGTCACCCCAGCAAGCTGTTGACAAACACCAGGATCACGCCCAGCGGCGCAATATAGCGCGCCACCACAAACCAGAGCGTCTCGCTGCCGGCGCTCAGGTTCAACTCCGCGGCAACGCTCTTTCGATCCAGGCACCAGGCCACGAAGACGATGGCGCCAAGACCGGTCAGCGGCAGCAGGATCGTGCTGGTGAAGGTATCCAGCAGGTCGAAGACATTGAGGCCGAAGATCAGGAACTCGTCCCAGACGTTGAACGACATCAATGCCGCGATACCCAGCGCCCAGACCGCAGCGCCGCCGGCAAGCGTGGCCATCACCCGGGTCAGGGGCGATCGCTCTTCGACGAACTCCACCACCGGCTCCAGCAGTGAAATCGCAGAAGTCAGGGCGGCGAAGGTCAGCAGCAGGAAGAACATCAGCCCGAGGATCATGCCACCGGTCATGTTGCCGAAGGCCAGGGGCAGGGTGACGAAGATCAGCCCCGGCCCTTCCCCGGCGCTGAGGCCGTTGGCAAAGACGATGGGGAAGATAGCCAGCCCCGCCAGCAGTGCGATCACGGTATCGAGAATAATCACCGTACGCGCCGTGCCGAGCAGGTTGACGTCCTCACCCAGGTAGGAGCCGTAGGCCATCATGATGCCCATCCCCAACGACAGGGTGAAGAAGGCCTGACCCATGGCGGCCAAAACGATATCGCCACTCAAGGCGCCCCAGTCAGGGCGGAACATGAAGGCCAGCGCCTCACCGAAGTGCCCCGTGGTCATGCCATAGCCCACCAGCACGATCATCAATACCACCAGCGCCGGCATCAGCGTGCGCACGGCCCCTTCCAGGCCCTTGGTCACACCGCGAGCAACGATCCATATCACTAGAGCCATGAAGGCGGTATGCCAAAGCAGCAGCACGCCGGGACTACCCAGCAGCCCACCGAAGATAGCACCGACACTGTCGGCATCCTGGCCGGTGAAAGTGCCGGTCACGGAGTTGAGGGTGTAGTAGAGAGACCAGCCACCAATGACGCTGTAGAAGGAGAGGATCAGGAAGGCGGCCAAGACACCGCTGACGCCGACCAGTGCCCAGGCCCTGGTTTGACCACTGCTGGACGCCAGTTTCAGCATGGCATTGACGGGGTTGTTCTGGCCACGCCGCCCGATCATCCATTCGGCGACGAGTATCGGTAAACCAATCACCGCGACACAGGCCAGATATACCAATACGAAGGCGGCGCCGCCGCTCTCTCCCACCATGTAGGAAAACCGCCAGATATTGCCCAGCCCCACTGCAGAGCCGGCAGCGGCTAGCACGAAGGTCATCTTCGACGACCACTGTGCGTGGACGAGTTTCGACATGAATCACCTATTATTGTACATGCGAGCGTTGGATGAGGTTATTGATATGCAACAAGACAAATAACCAGTTTGAATGAGGTATTTTTGCCATTTAATCGGTAAATTTATCCGATAAATGGCCTGATGGCCAGTGATTGACCAATCCGATGCGGCTCTTCGGCAGTGATCGGGGCGAGTCGAACCTGCCATTTCCAGCGTGGCACGCCGGTGGTGAAGAGAAGGTAGGAGAGGCTGGTCATGCATGGAGGGTAGGCGCCACGGTGAGACGCCATGAATAGGTGCCGAAAGGACAAGAGAAAATAGAGTTTTCCCCCGTTTTATCCACAAGATGCATCGCTCTATTTTGAGTGTGGAATGGTGTCCGATAACCGCCTGATTGCACCAACGGGCGGTGTGATACGGAAGCTGTCCCCCGTGTAAAACGCGTGTAATGGGCCTTTCAGCGCTTCCGCCGCGCTAGTGGCACAAGCAGGTGGGGTTGAGGAGTCATGAGAACGGCGGACGAGGAGCGAGCCGTGTGGGACTACCCATCAATAGTTATCAACAGGTGCCATGACGGCACTCAAATGGCTCGCTGGGCAAAATACGGATACAGTTCAGACATATCTGCATTTTTTCTGTAACAAAAAGAAGAGGCAGCGCCGCTCGCCTGGTGGCAGCATGGCCCTTCCGCGCCGTGGGGAGCATCAACCGGAGGCGTCAGTCTGGGAACAGTGGTGAATCATGGGAAAGAATCTAAACCTTGTTCTGTTCGAGCGCATCAATGCCGCTCCGGATAGCCAACCAGAATGGCTGATGATGGCCGAGATCTGTGCGGTCTATCTGATCTGGTTCATCCCTGCACTCTTGGTAATTGGCTGGCTGCGCGGCAGCGACCGGCTCAAGCAGCCCCTCCTCGAAGCCTTTATCGCCACGATGCTCGCCCTGGCGGCCAGCTGGTTGATCGGCTATCTGTGGCCGACGCCCAGACCTTTCATGGTGCCGCTAGGGCAGCATTTTCTCGATCATTCGCCAACCCCCGCCTTCCCCAGCAACCATATGACGATCATGCTGACCATGGCCTTCAGCCTCATGCTGCACGCCAAGACCCGGCGTATTGGTCGCTACCTGCTTCTCCTGGCTCTGCCCGTGGCCTGGGCGCGAGTCTTCCTCGGCGTTCACTTCCCCCAGGACATGCTGGGCGCCACCCTGCTGGCCGCGGCCATGGCACTGCTGGTAGGAGCCAGCCGCAACTGGCTGATACTGCCCTTCTATCACCATGTGGCGAGACGACTCTATCATCTGCTTTTTGCACCGCTGATAGCCCGGGGCTGGGTACAGCGCTGAGCCCGATGCGGGCTCAGCGCCATCCCGGGGCGACTTCACGGGCTACTCGACGGTAACCGACTTGGCCAGGTTACGCGGCTGGTCGACGTCGGTGCCCTTGAGTACCGCCACGTGGTAGCTCAGCAGCTGCAGCGGAATGGTATAGAGAATCGGTGCCAGGGCATCATGCACATGGGGCAGCCTGAGCACGCGCATGCCCTCTTCCTCTTCCAGCCCCACCGCTTCGTCGGCAAAGACGAACAGCTCGCCGCCACGGGCTCGCACTTCCTGGAGATTGGACTTCAACTTGTCGAGCAGTTCGTCGTTGGGGGCCACCGAGATGACCGGCATCTCGCTATCCACCAGGGCAAGGGGCCCGTGCTTGAGCTCACCGGCGGGATAGGCCTCGGCATGGATATAGGAGATCTCCTTGAGCTTCAGGGCGCCTTCCAGTGCAATGGGGAAATGCACGCCCCGGCCAAGAAAGAGCGCATGATTCTTCTCGGCAAAGGCCATCGACAGCGTCTCGATCTCGCCATCCAGTTTCAACACCTGCGACACCAGCCGCGGCAGGCCGCGCAGCCCGGCCACCAGCTCTGCCTGGAGATCGGAGGAAAGCCCCTTGATTCGACCCAGTGCCAGGGTCAACAGCATCAGGCCGGTGAGCTGGGTGGTGAACGCCTTGGTCGAGGCCACGCCGATCTCCGGTCCGGCCTGGGTCATCAGAGTCAGATCGGATTCACGCACCAGCGAACTGCCCGGCACGTTACAGATCGCCAGGCTGCCCAGATAGCCCTGCTCGCGGGCAAAGCGCAGCGCGGCCAGGGTGTCGGCGGTCTCGCCGGACTGTGACAGCGTCACGAAGAGGGTGCCTTCGGGCACGACCACCGTCCGGTAACGATACTCGGAGGCCCCCTCGACCTGGGCGGGAATCCCGGCATAGCGCTCAAGCCAATAGCGCGCCACCATCCCGGCATGGTAGCTGGTACCACAGGCCACGATATGGATCTGCCGGACACGCGCGAACAGCGCTTCGGCTCCGGGTCCGAAACTCTCCACCAGTACCGACTTGTCGCCCAGCCGGCCTTCCAGCGCCGCGGCGATCACCGACGGCTGCTCGAAGATCTCCTTCTGCATGAAGTGGCGGTAGTCACCCTTGCTGGCGGCGCCATCGGCGTGTTCGAACGTCTGGATCTCCCGCGCGGCCGGCCGTCCGGCTTCATCGACGACCTCTACGTGGCCACCCTCGGAAAGGCGAACGACATCGCCCTCCTGCAGATAGATGAAGCGGTCGGTGACCTGCAGCAGGGCCAGCGGGTCGGACCCCAGGAAGGCCTCGTCGATACCCACCCCCACCACCAGAGGACTGCCTTTGCGCGCGCCGACGATGACGTCGGGCTCATCGGCATGTACTACAGCCAGGGCATAGGCGCCTTCCAGCCGCTTCAGCACCCGCTGAACCGATGCCAGCAGGCCGTCGCCAAGACGATACTCACGCTCCAGCAGGTGGGCCACCACTTCGGTGTCGGTCTGCGACACGAAGACATAGCCGGCGTCCTGGAGCTCGTGTCGCAGCACCTCGTGGTTCTCGATGATGCCGTTATGCACCACCGCCAGCCGATCCCCCGAGGCGTGCGGGTGTGCATTGGCCTCACTGGGCTTGCCGTGGGTGGCCCAGCGGGTGTGAGCGATGCCACAGTGACCGGGCAGCGGTTCGGCGACAAGCCGCTGTTCCAGTGCGGCTACCTTGCCCAGCGCCCGGCAGCGCTGCAGCCCCGCCGAGGCAAGCACTGCCATGCCGGCCGAGTCGTAGCCGCGATACTCCAGGCGCCGCAGCCCCTCGAGCAAGATATTCTGCACATTGCGCTGGGCAACGGCGCCAACGATTCCACACATCGCGCTCTCCTCAGTAATCCTTTGCCTTGGTGGGCCGCGGCCAGTCCGCCTTGGCGATCTGCCGGCCTCGGGAGACCGCCAGCGCATGGTCGGCCACGTCCTTGCTGATCGTCGACCCCGCCCCCACGGTGGCACCACGACCCACGCTGAGCGGGGCCACCAGGGCGGTATTGGAGCCGATGAAAGCACCATCGCCGATCTCGGTGCGATGCTTGTTGGCGCCGTCGTAATTGCAGGTGATGGTACCGGCACCGACGTTGACGTTGCGGCCCAGTCGAGCGTCTCCCACATAGCTCAGGTGGTTGATCTTGCTATCCTCGCCCACCTCGACGTTCTTGGTCTCGACGAAATTTCCCACCTTGGCACCCACCGCCAGACGCGAACCGGGGCGCAGCCGGGCGAAGGGCCCGATACGGTTGCGGCCGGCGATCACGGCCCCATCGATGACACTATGGGCCTCGATCACCGATTCGGCACCGATATGGCTGTCGCGAATCACGCAGTGGGGGCCAATGCGAACACCTTCACCGAGCTCGACCTCGCCCTCGAAGACACAGCCCACGTCGATCTCCACGTCGTGGCCGCAGGTCAGACGACCGCGCACATCGAGCCGCGCCGGATCGAGCAGGGCCACGCCCTGGAGCATCAGCTGCTCGGCGATGCGGGCCTGGTGTGCGCGCTCGAGCCGCGACATCTGCAGGCGGTTGTTGACTCCTTCCACCTCCAGCGGGTCGTCGGGCTGTGCGGTGGCGATCGCCACACCGTCGGCCGCCGCCATGGCAATGACATCGGTCAGGTAATACTCGCCCTGGGCGTTGTCGGCAGAGAGCCGCGGCAGCCAGCGGCGCAGCTGGGCGGCGGTCATGGCCATGATACCGGTATTGCATTCGCGCACCGCCAGCTCCCGCTCGCTGGCATCCTTCTGCTCGACAATTGCCACGACCTCACCAGCATCGTTGCGCAGGATGCGTCCATAGCCATTGGGATCGTCAAGGGTCACGCTAAGCAGGCCCATGCGTGACTCGGTGACCTGATCGAGCAGTGCCGACAGGGTGTCGCGACGAATCAGCGGCACGTCGCCATAAAGCACCAGTACCTTGCCCTGGCCGAGGCCATCGAGCGCTTGGGCCACCGCATGGCCAGTGCCCTTCTGCTCCGCCTGCAGCGCAAAGCGTATCGGATACTCGCCGAGTGCCTGACGCACCCGGTCCGCCCCGTGACCGACCACGACATGCGTCCGGTCTGCCTCGAGTCGACGGGCGGTATCGAGGACATGAGACACCATCGGCTTGCCAGCCAGGCGGTGCAGTACCTTGGGCAGCTGCGAGCGCATTCGCGTCCCTTGCCCGGCGGCCAGAATCACCACGTCGAGGCTCATCTTGACTCCTTTTCCTTGGTTTATTGCGTGTCACGATAGTGTAACCGCCGACAGCTTTCGGTGCCGCCCGGTTTGCCTTTCAGCGAACCTCGATTTCCAATTCATCCATCTTCGACTGGCCAAAGTGGTCAGCAAAGGCAGGCGTGGCCACGCTGGCCCATCCGTTCTCCTCACGGATCAGCATCAATACCTTGAGATCCTGGTTCCGAGCCAGCGCCAGGCCCTCTTCGTCGCCCAGTACCATCAGCGCGGTTGCCCAGGCATCCGCCCAGGCGTTGGAAGGATGCGCAACGGTGACCGATGCCAAGCGATGATCGATGGGCCGTCCGGATCGCGGATCGAGAGTATGCGAGTAGCGCCGTCCCTCCTCCTCGAAGTAGTTGCGATAGTCACCCGAGGTGGCCACCGAGATCGTCTCCAGCGGCAGGATATGCTGCGCCTCCTGGCGATCATCCAGCGGCGCCTCGATACCGATACGCCAGGGCTGGCTCTCGATATCGCGGTAGCCACGCACGATCAGGTCGCCGCCAAGGTTGACCAGATAATGTTCGATGCCCTGGCCATCCAGATAGGCCCCCACCCGATCGGTGCCATGCCCCTTGGCCACCCCACCGAGATCCACCAATACATCTCGCAGTCGCCGTGCCTGCAGGCCGTTCTCGTCAATCTCGATGCTGTCAGGCCCGACCTCGGCCAGGCGTTCGTTCAGCGTTGCTTCATCCGGTACCTGCCGGGGGCGCGCCTCGGAGCCGAAGCTCCAAAGGTTGACCAGCCCGCCGATCGTTACATCGAAGGCACCGCCGCTGGCTTCGGCCACCGATTGGCTTATTGCAAGCACCTCGATCAGTTCATCGGAGAGCGGTTGCCATTCCCCCACCGGCGACTGGTTGAAGGCCATCAGCTCCGAATCGTCTCGGTAGATCGACATGGCGGCATCCACATCCTCGAGCACCTCGACCAATCCCTCCTCGAGCCGCTGAGCCTCTCCTTGAGTCAGGGCGTCGGCGATCGTAACCTGATAGAAGGAGCCGAAAATGGCACCTTCGAGCTGCACCGGCGACTCCAGGGGGCGGTCACCTTCCGAGCAGCCCATCAACAGCAGCAGCACCGCAGAGGCAAGAAGGGGGGAAAGTCGGCTCATGATGATGAAGCTCTCCTCGAGAACAGCTGTGTTTCGCCTTGCGGCTACCAGAAGATCCATAGCAGCCAGAGGCCCAGAATGACGCGATAGACCACAAAGGGCTGCATACCGATCCGTTTGATGAACGCCAGAAAGTAATGAATACAGACATAGGCGCTGATACCGGATATTACCGCTCCCACCAGCAAAGCAGAAACCGCAATGGGTTCGGGATCCTGGATCAGTCCGAATATCTCGAGACCACCGGCCAGCACGATAACCGGAATCGACATCAGAAAGGAGAAACGTGCCGCACCCTCCCGGCTCATTCCCAGCAGCAGGGCTGCGGTAATGGTGATACCCGAGCGCGAGGTGCCGGGAATCAGCGCCAGCGCCTGGGCCCCGCCTATCAGGAGTGCATCCTTCAGTGTGAGTTGGTACTCACTTCGCCCCGCACGGCGCTTCCAGTCAGCATAACCCAACAGGAGACCGAAGCCGATCAGGCTCATGCCGATCACCAGCGGGGAACGCATCACGGTTTCGATGGGGGTCTTGAAAATCAGGGCGGCAAGCCCGACGGGGAAGGTAGCCAGCATCACCCAGCCTGCCAGGCGCCCATCCGCATCCATGCCACGGCCGCGAGCGTAGCTCATCAGGCTCTGGCCCATACGTAACAGATCATGGCGGAAATAGCCCACCACCGCCGCCAGGCTACCGATGTGCAGGGCCACATCGAAGGCCAGCCCCTGATCCTCCCACTGGGTCAGCACGGGTACCAGCACCAGGTGGGCGGAGCTGGAGATCGGCAGGAACTCGGTCAATCCCTGAACGAGGGCAAGTATCGCAACCTGAAGCCAATCCATATGGCAGTCTCCTGACTGGAGCGTCGTCAGCAACATCTCGGCAGTCCGAATTGGCCGGTTTGACAAACAAGATTACGCGAAATGCACTGAAAGGTCAGGTGAGAAAGGATAAGCCGGGGAACGGCGACTGTAGCGAACAAGGCAGGAGGGTAACACCCTCCTGCCCAAGTGCTGATCAGCTGGCAACCTTCTCCACGGGTTCACAACGTACCAGGTCCTCATAGGCATGCCAGCTGGCGTGCCCCAGAACCGGCAGGATCAGGGCCAAGCCGATATAGAAGGTCAGCACCCCGACCAGCACGCAGCCGGTCAGTATCGCGGCCCACAGCAGCATAGGGCGAAAGTTTCTTGCCACTGAGCGCACACTCGCCTCGATGCCTTCCATGAAGGTCAATTCCTGATCCATCAACGTGGGGATAGCGACCACGCTGATGCTAAAGGCACCGAAAGCCAGCACGGCGCCCACGCCCGTACCAACCAGGATCAAGCCCAGCCCTTGCGGTGTGGTCAGCAGCGATGCATAGAGCGCCGCGGGTCCGGGCGCCTCGAAGCCATAGAACAGCGCGAAGAGCAAGGTGGCCAGACGAATCCAGGCGAGAAAGAAGATCATCATCATCACACCCATCATCGCCAGTTGGCCGGCGTGGGGCCGCCAGGCGCTGAAGGCGTCACCCAGATGGGGAGTGCGATTGGCCTCGATTGCCCGGCTGATACCATAGGATCCCACCGCCACCAGCGGTCCGAGGAACATGAAGCCGGCGGCCATAGGCAGCAACCAGTGCCACAGATCGAGCATCACGGCACCCAGGGTCACGGCGATACTCAGCCCGACCCAGAACATGCCATAGGCAAGACTTACCGCCGTGGCCTGGCGAAAATCCTCAAAGCCGGCGGCCAGCCAGGCCCTGGGCCTGTCCATGCCAATCGGGTTGATGGTGATCTTCACCGTGGGCACCGATGCCTGCCCCGTGGATCTTGTTGTTGCATTCATAGTCATACCCCGTCTGGTCGCCAAGTCATGTGACGAAAGAGCGCGCCGTTCCGGTTGGGTGACCGGGAGGCGTCTTGTTGTCTTGCTACAGCATTAATGTAGTTGACCTGGCACAAGAGTGCGCCTCGCGACAATCAACGTAAAGCCCCATTTTGTCGAATAAAGCTCCCGACTTTTACAGCAATCACAAAAAGGCATAAGATCCTAGCCCTGTCGTTCATGGGGGCATAACGGAATGCCAAAGCGTTCCTTCTGATGGCGTCCGGCCCACAGTAATATGCTCGTTTGGCACGACTTCCGACAAGAACTCCGATCAGGAGCCTGACGATGAAACGGGTTTTCTCTATTGCGTCCTTGCCACTGGTGAGCCTGCTGTTGGTAGGCCTCCCCCTGACCGCCCAGGCCGAAGAGACATTCTCCGACGCCCAGCTCGAGGTGATGGCCGGCGGTTGCGCCAGCTGCCATGGCACCGATGGCCGACTGGCGAGCAGCGTACCATCGATTGCCGGACGTCCCGCCGAGGTCCTGACCTCACGGCTGCTCGACTTCAAGCACGAGCAAGTCGATGAGGTCACGGTAATGGACCGGATCGCCAAGGGTTTCACGGATGCCGAGCTTGAGGCTCTCGCTCGACACTTTGCCGCCATCGATTTGGAAACCGATAACGAGCTGGAAGAATGAGGGGGCGCGACATGAATCATCGCCACAACCGTAGCGGCCTGACCCGCCGTCAGCTGATCAAGGGTATCGGTGCCGCATCCCTGCTGCCACTGATGGGCAGCGCTCCCTTCGCCATCGGCGGGCAGAACGCCGGGCGCGTCCTGGTAGTCGGCGGGGGCTTCGGCGGCGCCACGGCCGCCAAGTATCTCAAGCGGGCCAACCCGGCCATCGAAGTGATCCTGATAGAACCGAACGAAACCTTCTATACCTGCCCGTTCAGCAACCTGCATCTGGGCGGGCTGCGGCAGATGGACGCCATCGCCCATGGCTACGCGGAGCTGGAAGACCGTTACGGTGTGCGCGTGATCCATGCCACGGCCGAGGACGTGGACGCCGACGCCCACCAGGTCACCCTTTCGACCGGACGCAAGCTCGACTACGATCGCCTCGTCCTCTCCCCCGGCATCGACATGCGCTGGAATGCCCTGGAAGGCTACGACGAGGAGGCCGCCGAGAAAGCCCCCCACGCCTGGAAAGCCGGCACCCAGACCGAGCTGCTGCGCAGTCAGCTCGAGGCCATGGACGATGGCGGCACCTTTGTCATGGTGGCGCCGGCCAACCCCTTCCGCTGCCCGCCCGGCCCCTATGAACGTGCCAGTCTGGTGGCCAACTATCTGGCACAGTACAAGCCGAAGTCAAAGGTACTGATCCTCGACGCCAAGGATAACTTCTCCAAGCAGGGGCTGTTCACCGCCGGCTGGGAGCGACTCTACGGCGACCGCATCGAGTG
Organism: Halomonas chromatireducens; assembly: GCF_001545155.1. Taxonomy (NCBI): domain Bacteria; kingdom Pseudomonadati; phylum Pseudomonadota; class Gammaproteobacteria; order Oceanospirillales; family Halomonadaceae; genus Halomonas; species Halomonas chromatireducens. The sequence continues at coordinate 2,439,143 of NZ_CP014226.1, forward strand.
GGTGGGGCTATCGAATGACGGCCGGGTAACCCGGGTCGATGCCGACAGGCTCGAGGTCGAGACCGAGTTCGGCACCGTGCATCGCGCCGATGTACTCAATGTGATCCCGCCGCAGAAAGCCGGCTGGATCGCCGAGCGTGCCGGAGTCACCGACGACTCCGGCTGGGTGCCGGTAAAGGCCGAGACCTTCGAGTCGCGCCAGGTCGCTGACATTTATGTGGTTGGCGATGCCACGGTGGCGGCGCCGATGCCCAAGTCGGGTTTCTGTGCCAACGGCCAGGCCAAGGTCGTGGCAGCTGCCATTGCCGCGTCCCTGGAGTCGCGCCCGGCACCTGAGGCCTACTGGACCAATACCTGCTACAGCCTGGTGGGGCCGGAGTACGGCATCTCGGTGGCCGGTGTCTACCGGGTACAGGATGGGGTGATCGCTGAAGTGGAGGGTGCCGGTGGCCTGAGCCCGGCCGATGCTTCCGACGCCACCCGCGCCCTGGAAGCAGAGTATGCCGTGGGATGGTACAACGCCATCTGCCAGGACACCTGGGGCACTCCCCTCGGAGGCAGGGCTACCTGAGCGTGACCGGACACCTGTTCGTCATTGGGACAAGGATACTCTTTGCATGAGCCATACCGAACTGGTCGTCTGGTCAGCTGTGCTGATCGGCCTGTGTTTTGGTGCGGCTGGCCAGGCCACCGGATTCTGCCTGATGCGTGGCTTGGCCAATAGCTGGACTCTCGGCGACACTCGCAAGCTGCGCAGTTACGTCCTGGCCATGGCGGTGGCGCTGCTGGGCAGCCAGGCGTTGGTTGCTGCCGGCCTGGTATCACTGGGAGCGTCCCACTATGCCAGCCCGGCCCCCTCCTGGCTGGCCATTCCCCTGGGCGGCGTCCTGTTCGGCTATGGCATGACCCTGGCCAACGGCTGCGGGGCCCGGGCACTGGTACTGCTGGGCAGCGGCAACCTGCGCAGCTTCGTCGTCCTGACATGCCTGGGCCTGGCCGCCTACATGGCGCTCTCCGGCGTCCTGGCACCGCTGCGGATCTGGCTGGAAAGCATGACTACACTGGCCCTCCCCGCCCGTGACCTGCCAGAAGCCATCGGTGTCCCGGCCTGGCTCACGGCACTGGTGCTTGGCGGCATCCTGCTGGCCTGGGTGCTCTCCAGTGCAACGTTTCGCGCCTCGCCCCGGGACTGGCTGGGCGGCCTCATCATCGGCCTGCTGGTCCCGGCGGGCTGGTACGCAACCGGCGTTCTCGGTCATGACGACTTCGAACCCGTACGTCTGGCGAGCCTGACCTTCATCGCCCCCATCGGTGAATCGCTGCAGTACCTGATGCTGTCCACTGGCACCCGGCTCGGTTTCGGCGTCAGCGTTGTGGGTGGCGTGATTGTCGGCGCCCTGGCCATGGCACTGCTGCGGCGCGACTTTACGCTGCGTGCTTTCGACGGGCCCGGACACATGCTGCGCAGCATGACGGGCGGCGCCTTGATGGGCATCGGTGGTGTCATGGCACTGGGCTGCTCCATCGGCCAGGGCCTGTCCGGGCTGTCGACGCTGGCTTTGACCGCCTTTGCCGCCCTGGCAGGTATTGTTGCCGGTGCGCGACTGGGGATCGTCGGTCCTCTGGCACTGTCCAAGAATTGATCGCTTATCGGAGAAAGTCATGCGCCCTGCCCGCCCCACTCATCATGACGCTGCTCGCCGTAGACTGTTGCGCGGTATGGTCGCAGCCATTGCCGCTATCGGCCTGGCCACGCCCGCCCTGGCAGAGGGCCCTTGGCAGCGCCTGGACGCCGCTCGCAGCGTACTGGGTGATGCCGAGCCAAACACCCAGGGGCTGGTACTCGACCTGCCCCATGTCTCGGAAGATGGCGCCTCGGTTGCGCTCACGGTCGGTTTCGACGGTGAGCTCGCTGACGATGACTACATATCACGCATCGACCTCTTCGCGACGGCCAATCCCTCGCCCGAGATCGCCACCTTCCATCTCACGCCCCTGAGCGGCAAACCCGAGATATCCACCCGAGTCAGACTCAACGAAACCCAGCAGGTGATCGCCATCGCCACCAGCCATCAGGGCGAGCGCTTCGCGACGGCGCGGGAGGTCCGCATCACCGTCAGCGGCTGTCTGATGCGCAATGGCGGCGACCAACCCGAGCCGCTGTCCAACCCTCGGGTGAGCGTTCCCTCCAGTTTCACCGCGGGCCAGCCCGAGGCGGTGCGTACGCTGATCAACCACCCCATGGAGACCGGCTTGCGTGAGGGCGCCGACGGCGAGGTCGTGCCACGGCATATCATCGAACGTTTCACCGTGAGCCTGAATGGTGAGACCGCCTTCGAGGCCGAACTGCACCAGTCGATTTCCGCCAGTCCCTACCTGCTGTTCTATCTCAGCCCCGATGAGAGCGGTGAAGCGCTCTTCGAATGGCAGGACGATACCGGAAATTCCGCCACCCACGAAGCATCTATACAGGCCGGCTGACCGCCAGAGACAAACGAGTCCAGCCTCCAGAATCCAGAACGCCCCGGCCGATGTTTCGCGGCCGGAGCGTTCCCTTTTGCTGCTTACCGATTCCTCGATGCTCAACGCACGATCATCACCGATACCTTCGAGTGATGCACCACATGCTCGGCATTGGGACCGAGTACATAGTCGGCAAACTTGCGTTTGTTGTGGGACGCCATGACGATCAGGTCCACCTCGAGTTTCTTTGCAGTCTTGACGATGGCCTCCCAGGGAGAACCATCGATGATCACCGACTGCACCTTGATATCTTCCGGCACGTGCTCCTGGATGAACGTATGCTGCGCATCCGAAATGGCCTCATGCGCTTTCTTGGCGAAGTCCTTGGGGAAATAGGAGCCAACCAGAGGCATGCGGTAGTCAGGCAGCACCGTCACTACATGCAGCGATGCCCCGAAAGTCCGACATAGTGTGACCGCCGTTGGCAAGGCTTTGACCCAGGAACTCTCCTCGTTGAGGTCCACCGACAACAATATCTTGCTGTACATGATCATCTCCTTCAGGCGGTGGCTGTCGAAGCCGGCTGTTGGTTACGCCGACGCCGCTGCAGCAGCACCACCAGGCCAAATACCAGGAAGCCCGGTATCCACATCCACTCTTTCGCCCAACGATCTACCGGGGCCGATACCTCGATGATCTCCTGATCGAAGTCGAAGCCCAGGTCGGCGGCCAGGCTGCCGAACTCGACGAAGTCCACCATGGCCTGATCACCATCTACCCAGAGCTCCATGCCAAGTTCTTGCATGCGCTCCTCGGCCGTTTCACCGCGCGGCACCGGCACCAGAATATAGGTGGTCAAGGGATCGCCGAAGGCATCTTCACCGGCGATTTGCACACGCAGGTTGCTGCCGTCGTCGACCTCACCCAATGCCTCGACAAACTGTGCCGGCGGCACGGACTGGTAGGGGTCGTGGATCCTGTCCATCCAGAACCCTGGGCGGAACAGGGTGAATGCCACCAGCAACAACAGGATGCTCTCGTACCAGCGGTTACGGGCGATCATGAAACCCTGGGTCCCGGCGGCAAAGATCAGCATCGCAATGGTGGCGATGATAAAGATCACGATCCCCTGTAGCCAGCCGACATCGATCAGCAGCAGGTCGGTATTGAAGATGAACAGGAACGGCAGGGCCGCGGTGCGCAGGCTATAGTAGAAGGCCTGAAAACCGGTACGCAGGGGATCACCACCAGAGACCGCCGCTGCCGCAAAGGACGCCAAGCCTACCGGTGGCGTCACATCGGCCATGATCCCGAAGTAAAAGACAAACAGATGCACGGCGATCAGCGGCACGATCAGGCCACTCTGCTGCCCAAGGGTCACGATCACCGGCGCCAACAGCGCCGACACCACGATGTAGTTGGCCGTGGTGGGCAGCCCCATGCCAAGAATCAGGCTGAGCACCGCGGTCAGCAACAGGATCAGCATCAGGTTGCCCATGGAGAGAATCTCCACCACATCGGCCAGCACCAGACCGACGCCGGTCTGGGAGACGGCCCCCACGATGATCCCCGCTGCCGCGGTGGCGATACCGATACCAATCATATTGCGGGCACCGGTCACCAGGCCGTCCCACAGGTCCATGAAGCCTTCCTTGATATCCGCGGCAAGCTTGCTGCGCTGGCGGAATACCGCAATGATCGGACGCTGGGTAACGATGATGAATATCATGAACACCGTGGCCCAGAAAGCCGACAGCCCAGGCGACAGGCGCTCGACCATCAGACACCAGACCAGCACGATCACCGGCAGGATATAGTGCAGCCCGACCATCACCGTGGGCCGAGTCTGGGGAAGAATAAGCACCTTGGAGCTGGGATCGTCGAGCTCCAGCTCGGGATACCGGGCACCTAGCTTCAGCAGAACGACATAGACGACTGTCAGGCCAACGGCTATCACCCAGGGCGTTGCATCACCGAGTACCGGTTTTAGCCAGCCCAACCCGTAATAGACCGCAAAGGAGAGTGCCATCAGCAGGAGCAGGCCGGTCAGAAAGCCGAGCACCTTGTTGAGGAAGGGTCGCGCCGGATTACTGGTGGGCAGGCCCTGCATATTGGCCTTGAGCGCCTCGAGATGGACGATATAGACCAGCGCGATATAGGAGATCAGGGCCGGCAGGAAGGCATGCTTGATGACCTCGACATAGGAAATCCCGACGTACTCCACCATCAGGAAAGCCGCAGCCCCCATCACCGGCGGCATGATCTGGCCATTCACGGAGGAGGAGACCTCAACGGCACCCGCCTTCTCGGGAGAAAACCCGACCCGCTTCATCATCGGAATAGTGAAGGTGCCGGTGGTGACGACATTAGCAATCGATGAGCCGGAGATCAGCCCGGTCATGCCCGATGCCACTACCGCCGCCTTGGCCGGGCCGCCCTTGTAGTGACCCAGCAGCGAGAATGCCACCTTGATGAAGTAGTTGCCGGCACCGGCCTTGTCGAGCAGCGCACCGAACAGCACAAAAAGAAACACGAAGCTCGTCGATACCCCAAGAGCGATACCGAAGACCCCCTGGGTGGTCAGCCACTGGTGGTTGACCAGGCTCTGGAAGGTAACGCCACGGTGGGCCAGGATGCCCGGCATATAGGGGCCAAACAGCGAATAGAGGATAAAGACCGAGGCCACGATCATCAGCGGAGGCCCCAGCGCTCGGCGTGTCGCCTCCAGCAGCATCAGGATCCCCACCACGCCAACAATGACATCTTGAGTAATCGGCGCCCCGGGACGATCAGAGAGCTCGGCATAGAAGAGGAAGATGTAGCCGGCACAGAATGCACCCACCAGAGCGAACAGCCAATCCTGAATCGGAATACGATCCCGTGGCGAACGCTTCAATGCCGGGTATGCCATGAATGCCAGGAAGATGGCAAAAGAGAGATGAATGGAGCGCGCCTCAGTGGCATTGAAGACGCCGAAGCGGAACATGTAAGGCAACGGCGAGGCGATCCAAAGCTGAAACAGCGACCAGGCGGCCGCAATGCTGACCAGCAGCTTTCCCGGCACCCCTAACGGCTTGCGCGCGCCTGAATCACTCGAGGCAACCATATCCTCAAGGTCAGCGTCAGGCGCTCGGGAGGTATTGTTTTCGTCAGTCATATGTTGCCCTATCCACTGTCGATTGACGTGCAGCTCGCTGCTTCTGAACCGTCATCACGGTGCTGTAACTCTATCAAGCCGTTCTTGAAACAGATGCGCGGACCCCCTCGGGTGTCCGCGCATCATTCACCGGAGGGCCAGGCCCTCTGTCAGTCGTTTACTCAATCCAGCCACGCTCGCGGTAGTAGCGAGCCGCACCGTCATGCAGCGGTGCAGTCAGGCCATCGGAGATCATGTCCTCCTCATTGAGGTTCTCGAAGGCAGGATGCAGGCGCTTGAAGCGGTCGAAGTTCTCGAAAACCGCCTTGACCGTCTCATAGATCACGTCTTCGTCTACGGCTGTGGAGCTGACGAAAGTGGCTGCCACACCGAAGGTCTCGACATCCTCGTCATTGCCCCGATAGAGGCCACCCGGAATCACGGAGCGGGTGTAGTAGGGATAGTCATCGATGAGGCTATCAATCTCGTCACCGGTTACCGGGATGATGCGCGCATCGATCGTGGTGGTGGCTTCCTGAATGGAGCCATTGGGGTGGCCCACTACATAGACCATGGCGTCGATATTGTTATCGGAGAGCGCCGCAGCCTGCTCGGCAGCATCCAGCTGTGAGGCCAGCGAGAAGGTATCGGTATCCCAGCCCATGACATCCATCACCACGTTCATGGTATTACGCTGGCCAGAACCGGGGTTGCCGATATTGACGCGCTTGCCCGGAAAGTCGCTGAAATGCTCGATGCCGGAATCGGCCCGTGCGACCACGGTCAGCGGCTCGCCGTGCATGGTGAACACGGCACGCATGTCGTCCCAGGCGCCGTCGGATTCGAAATTGGCCTCGCCATGATAGGCGCGATACTGAACGTCGGACTGCACGACACCCATATCGAGATCGCCGGACTTCATGCCGTTGACGTTGGCCACGGAACCACCGGTAGACGGGGCATTGCAGCGGATGTTGTGCTCGTCACTGCCACGGTTGACCATGCGGCAGACGGACTGACCCACGACATAGTAGACCCCGGTCTGTCCACCGGTGCCGATGGTGATGAAGCGATCCTGAGCGACGGCAGGCGACGAGAACAGGGCCGCACCCAGTAGAGCCCCGGAGAAGGCAGCCGCAGAAAATGCATGGCGTTTCATGAACACACCTCTTGATGTTATTGGCAAGCTGACATTGCTGAAGCAAGGTCCCTGGCAGCCGATTGGCTGGCTAGCGGTCTCTGCCGCTCCCCTCTACTTTAGCGAAAAACAACAGCTCGATGGGGTCTTTTTGCACACTCCTAATGTTAGCCCTCATAAACGTTTAGTGTGCGTTAATTTTCTATGCAGACACAATCTATCGAGCACCCTGCAGCGCTGCTCAGCCAATGCGTATCAAGATGCCTTCATGATCAGCGCCTGCTTCTCGTCTTTCATCGCAGTAAACTCGGCCTCGTAGAAGAACTCGCGCTCGCCCAGCGCAGGCTCCAGATGGTTGAGCCAGGTTGCTTCCTCGTCGTACTTGGCGAAGAACGGCCGCTGCACCCAGTCGCTGTCACGGCCCTGGATGAAACGCAGCACGAAGACCTTCTCGCCGTGGATCTCGGTGACCCCCTGGATCTCCACCTTGCCCGGATCGGCGGACATCGACGGCCCGCGGGCAGTGCGCGCCAGGCCCGGCACCTGTTTCATCGCCTCGCGATAGATCTCCCAGGCACGCACCAGCGGCACCTCGAAGTAGTGGCGGGCACCGGTGTCGCGCTCGACGAACATGTAGTAGGGAATCATCCCCAGCCGCACCTGGGTGGTCCACATCCTGGCCCACTGGTCGGCATCGTCGTTGATGTGCTTGAGCAGCGGCGCCTGGGTGCGAATCTCGGCACCGGTGGCACGGATACGCCGGATCGCCTCGCGGCAGATGGGGGTATCCATCTCCTTCCAGTGGTTGAAGTGCGCCATGAAGGCGACATGCTTGCCGGCGGCGGTCAACTCGCGGAACAGCTCGAGGATATCCTCGGCGTCCGGGTCGGTAACGAAGCGATAGGGCCAGAAGGTCAGGCTCTTGGTGCCGATGCGAATGTCCTGCACATGGTCCAGCTCCGGCGCCATCAGCCCCTCCAGGTACTGGCGCAGGTGCTTGGCCTTCATCACCATGGGGTCGCCGCCGGTCATCAGCAGGTCGGTGACCTCGGTGTGCTCGGCCAGGTAGCGATGCAGGGAACCGGCCTCGCTGGAGGCGAACTTGAGCTCCTTGTCGCCGACGAACTGCGCCCAGCGGAAGCAGAAGGTGCAGTAGCTGTGACATACCTGGCCCTGGCTGGGGAAGAAAAGCACCGTCTCGCGATACTTGTGCTGCATGCCAGGCAGCGGCTCACCGTCGAGCAGCGGCAGGTTGAGGTCCATCTGCCCCGCCGGGTGCGGATTGAGTTCGCCACGCACTCGCTCGATGACCGGCTTCAGCTCTGCCGCATCGGCACCACGACGAACCAGCTCGGCCACCTCGTCGAAGTGTTCCGGCTTGAGCATCCCACGCTGGGGGAAGGTGAGCTGAAAGACCGGGTCCTCGGGGACATTGGTCCAGTCGATCAGTTCATCGATGACGTACTCGTTGACGCGAAACGGCAGCACCTGGCTGACAACCCGCATGTCGAAACGCAGGTTTTCAGGCAGACTCTGGATCGCCTCGATCTTGTCCAGCTGTCGATGGGTATAAACCTTGAACTGACGGGCCTCGAACGCTTCTGCACGCGGGTCGCCGAGATTGATCTTGACTCGCTGGTTCATAGTCTCCTCCTATTGTCGTGGGCCATGGCCGCGAAACCTGCCCTGCGGCGCAAGCACGCCGTATCGCCGACCCAAGGTCGCGAGCCGTGGCTTTTTTTGGGAGCACATTGGTACCGTCTAGGCAGGCAAGTTGCAAGTTTTTGCTTCTATTTGCAACGAATGTCACGCCAAATGGCATAAAATGCAACGATCCGTTCTTATCAAGCCCGCACCGATGAGGACACCTACCAAGCGCCCAACAAGTCGTTGCAGGCACAGCGCCATCACCTCAAGACCTTCCATTCCAGCCAGTAAGCTTGAATCAGCCTGCACATAGCCTCCAAACTGACAGAATTATGGCCAGGAGAGCGATGATGATTTCGTCAGCCCGCGTGGAATGCCTGCAAGGCAATATCGTTCTGCAAGAGGATATTGGCATCGTGGTGAACGCCGCCAATGCCGAATTGCGCCCTGGAGGGGGTGTCGCCGGGGCCCTGCATCGTGCCGCCGGCCCAGAGCTGGACAAGGCGTGCCGGCCGCTGGCGCCCATTGCACCGGGGCAGGCAGTGATTACCGACGCCTTCGAACTGCCCAACCAATATGTGATCCACTGCCTTGGGCCTGTCTATGGCGTCGACTCTCCCGCCGATGAGCTGCTTGCCGCCTGTTACTACAATGCGCTGCGGCTCGCTCAATGGGAGGAGGTGGATTCCATCGCCTTTCCATCGATTTCGACCGGCGCCTTCCGCTATCCGACCACCGAAGCCGCTCGCATCGCCCTATCCACCGTGATCCAGCATCTGCCCGAGTTCCCCCGGATCGAACGCGTTCGCTTCGTGCTGTTCGACACAGCAACCAGCGAGCTGTATCAGCGTACGCTGGCTTCATTCAACGAGGCCTAGATAGCTACTCCGCGATGCATGACGATCGGAATCCAGCCTGGAGCCTGTCGGATTTGACCGATCGTCACGAGAGATTTGGATTTCGAAACAAGTTTATCGATCTGATGAGGCGAATAGCCCGCTATTTAACGAATCAGATCGAATGAAATTGGCCGAAAGACCGGATCTCGCAGTAGGTCAGCGTTAAGTCCGACAGGCTCCTAGACGTTGTAGCCCAGCACACCGGGCAACCAGAGGGCGATCTGGGGAAAGATCGCTACCAGCGCCAGGGCGCTGGCCATGGCCAGCACGAACAGCAGCGCCCAGCCCACCGTCTGCTCCAGGCGGATCTTGGCGATATTGGTTGTCACCATCAGGTTGACCGCCACCGGCGGTGTGAACTGTCCGATGGCGATGTTCATCGCCAGCAGGATGCCGAACCACACTGGATTCCAGCCAAAGTGCTGCATTACCGGGATGAGGATCGGCATCATGATGAGATAGATGGAGATGGCATCGAGCAGCATGCCGGCCACCAGCACCGCCAGCATGATCAGGATCAGCAGCAGTACGCCGCTGTCGGAAAGGCCGATGATCCACTCCGCCAGATGACGGAAGGTGCCCAGCATGGTGCCGGCCCAGGCAAAGATCCCGGCCAGGGCGATGATCAGCATCACCACACCCGAGATCACCGCTGCCTCGCCGAGCAGCGTCCAGAGGTCGCGCAGCCGGAGCTCACGGGTGAGGAACAGCCCAACCAGGGCGCCGTAGGCCACGGCCACCACGGCGGCCTCGGTGGGGGTGAACAATCCCGAACGCAGGCCGCCAAGAATGAGCACCGGGGCGAACAGCGCCGGCAGTGCCTGCTTGAAGCTCTCCCCGATCTTCGGCGGCTCGGCGCCTTCCACCGGCGCGCCCCCCTCCCAACCATAGCGCTTCGATACCAGCAGCGCCGGTACCAGCAGCGCCAGCCCGGCCAGGATGCCGGGGAACAGGCCGGCGGCAAACAGTGCACGCAGGTCGACACCCGGCACAACGATGGAGTAGAGAATCAGCGCCACCGAGGGCGGAATCAGGATGGCCGTGGAAGCCGACGCCGCGATCAGCGTTGCCGAAAAGGGCTTGGGATAGCCCGCCTTGGTCATGCTGGGGAGCATCACCATGGCCACGGCGGCGGCGTCCGCCGGACCAGAGCCGCTCATTCCCCCCATGATCATGCAGACCAGCACCGCCACCAGCGCCAGCCCACCGTGGCGGGGCCCGATCAGCGCCTGGGCGAAGCGTACCAGCCTCAGCGCCACACCGGCGCGTTCGAAGATCAATCCCGTCATGATGAACAGCGGGATGGCGATCAGCGGATACTTGGCGATGCTGTTGTAGGTGTTGGTGCCAAGGGTGGCCAGCATCTCGGGGGAAAGCCCGGCCATGATGCCAACGGCACCGGCCAGCGCCAGCGAGAAAGCCACCGGCACGCCGGCGATCAACAGTCCGGCAAAGGCCAGGATCATCCACAGGTCAGGGCTCATCCGCGAGCCTCCCGCTCAGGCGATCACGGGTCTGCTGCGTCAGGCGCACCAGCATGGCCGCCGACAGCAGCGGCAGCCAGGCCAGATACCACCACTGCGGCAGGCCGAGACCTGGCGACAGCGACTGCCACTGATACTCTTCCCAGGTCAGCTTGCCGCCGAACCAGGTGATCAGCCCCAGCACGAGGGCGCCACATAGCCACTGGAAGAGGATCAGCGCCTTGCGCGGACCTGCCGGCAAGGCACGCTCCAGCAGACCGATACGAATATGGCCGTTACGCCGCAGTGCCACCGAGGCCCCCGCGAAGGTCAGCACCACCAGCAGAAACACCGAGAACTCCTCGGTGAAAGCCAGGGAACCACCTGTGACGTAGCGCGTGATGACATTACCCAGGCTGATCAGCGAGATGACCGCCAGCGCCAGGGAGCCCAGCCAGCGTTCCGGCCGGGCATCGGGAGAGAATTTCATGCAAGCCTCGCGAAGAGCGGACCGGCACCGTGAAGGGGCCGGTCCTAGCCGGGATCAGCGCGCCTCGATGGCCGCACGGGCCGCTTCGACCAGCTCCTTGCCGATCCGCGGTACCCACTTGTCGTGGACGCTGGCGGTGGCATTGACGAAGGCGCGATGCTGCTCCTCGGTCAGTTCGGTCACCTCAACCCCGCGCTCCTGGATGGCGGCAAGACGCTCGCTCTCCTCCTCACGGGTCATGGCGATCTCCCACTCACCGGCCTCGATGGCGGTTTCACGCAGGATTTCCTGGTCCTCTTCGTCCAGCGAATCCCAGATCCGCTGGTTGACGGCAAAGATCAGCGGGTCGTTCATGTAGTTCCACAGCGTCAGGTACTCCTGGCCGACCTGGTCGATCCGAGCCACGTCGAATACCGAAAGGGGGTTCTCCTGACCATCCACGGCCCCCGTGGTCAACGCCGGCTGAGCGTCGGTCCAGCTCATCTGGGTAGGATCGGCACCGAGCGCGTTGAAGGTATCCTGGAAGAGGGGCGAGCCCACCACGCGGATCTTCAGGCCGTCGAGATCGCCTGGCTCGCTGATCGGACCGCGGGAGTTGGAGACCTGGCGGAAACCGTTCTCACCCCAGGCGAGCGGCACCACGCCGCGGGACTCGATGGCCTCGAAGATCATTTCACCGGCCTTGCCGCCGGTCACGGCATCCACCGCCGCCTCGTCGGGCATGAAGAAAGGCAGGGAGAAGAGATTGAGTTCAGGGACCTGTGGCGACCAGTTGATGGTCGAACCCACGGCCATGTCGATCAGCCCCGAGCGCATGGCGGAGAACTCGCGGGTCTGGTCACCGGCCACCAGCTGGGAGTTGGGGTAGACGCGCAGGGTCAGGCGACCCTCGGTACGCTCCTCCACCAGTTCAGCCCATTTTTCGGCAGCCTGCCCCCAGGGGAAGGCATCGGACAGCACGGTGGAGACGGAGAGTTCGCGGGCCTGTGCCGAGAGCGAGGTGGCCAGCACGGCGGCACCGGCCAGGGCCGCGGCGAAGCGAGTGAGTCGACTAGCGGATGTCATGACGTGTCCTTGCAGCAAAGGGCCGGTTCAGAGAAGACCGGCCGCGATTATCGTTCTGGGTTGGTACAATCCGGGACATGTTACGCTTCAATATTCTACGAAGTCCCGCGTTGAATGATAGACCGTCATTGGCATAACGCGACCACCGGACCTGTCGCTACCAACCTCGCCAGGTCGAATTCTTCAAGGAATCCCGCTCTTGCCGCTTCGCGATCTACTGCTGGGCCTGGTGATCGTCACCATCTGGGCCCTGAACATCATCGTCATCAAGCTGGGGGTCGCGGAACTCCCACCACTGCTGTTGACCACCCTGCGTTTTATTCTCGTTGCCAGCCTGCTGGTGCCCTTCCACCCGGTTGCCCGGCACCAACTTCCCTTCCTGCTGCTGCTTTCTGTGACCTTCGGCACGCTCCATTTCGCCCTGCTGTTCATCGGGCTGGGCCAGGCCGAAGCGGGTACCGGGGCGCTGCTGGTGCAGATGGGAACGCCCTTCGCCACCCTGCTGGCCGTGATCTTCCTGGGCGAACGCCTGAGCGCCAAGCGCATAGTGGGGCTCGCGCTGTCATTCGGCGGCGTGATGATACTCGCCGGCGGCCCCAGCCTGCCCTCGCCGCTGCCCATGGCGCTGCTGCTGCTCAGTGCGCTGGGCTGGGCGATCTCGCAGCTGTTGATCAAGAAGGGTCCCAACATCGCTCCCATGGCGCTGGCGGGCTGGGTCGCGCTTTTCGCCATTCCGCAGGTGGGGCTGGGTTCCTGGTGGTTCGAGAGCGGGCAGATGGAGGCCATCAGCCAGGCGGGGCTATTCGGCTGGGGAGCGGTGCTCTATACCGCCGTGATGTCGTCGATCGTCGCCTATGGTCTCTGGTATGGCCTGTTACGCCGCCACGCGGTCAGCCGGCTGGCGCCGCTTAGCCTGCTGGTGCCGGCGGGGGCGGTGGTGCTGGGGATCGTGCTGCTGGGGGAGCAGCTCAATGCCCATATCGCCATCGGTGGGGCCATGGTCATCGCCGGGGTGGCGCTGATCGTGATTCGCTTTCGCGCCTTAGTCGGCCGCTGAGCAGCCACTCGTAAGGCCGGGCCAGACCACGCAGGCGCCCGCTTCGATGCCATGCTCGGCGAAATAACCGGCATTCACCTCGAGCGCAGCCTGATAGGGGGCACCGGCCAGTGTCGCCGGGCACTCCCGGGGATTATCCGATAAACAGGGTTCCATGGTATGTATCGTTGCAATACGGCCCCGGGCGTCGATGAAGGCGATGTCCAGCGGTATACGGGTGCGATACATCCAGAAGCCGCTCTGTGGGGGCTGAATCCGGTCATAAAGAAACAGCATGCCCGCGTCGGGCGCCAGCGAGTCACGGTCCATCAGTCCGGTGCGGCGCTCGTCCGCTGTTCGCGCCATCTCCACCTCGAGCCGAAAGACCTCGCCGTCGGCCACGATCCGCACAGGCTGGCGCTCCAGCGTCGTCGACTCGGCCACGGCTGGCCAGCGCCAGGCCAGCATGGCCGCCGCTACCAGCAGAAGCAACAGCAGGCTCGTGCGAATCGAGAGCGCCGACCATTGAAGTGGTCTCATCGCATTTCCTCACTCATTAGGGTTTCGGGGCAGCAGGTGAATCCCTCCGGCGAGCAGGGACACCCGCACCCGTTCGCCACGGGCCAGCCCATTGCGCCGGGCCGCATGAGTGGCAATATCGAAGCGCAATGTCTCGGGGCCGTGGTCGAATACCAGCGTAAGGGACGTCACCCCACCCAGCACAACCATTTCACCAACATGCCCAGTCACCGGATTCTCCCTGTCTCCACGCGATGGGCGGTCGCGACGGTGCAGCACCACATCGGAATCTGGCAGGTACCAGGCGACCCGCTGATTGATAGCGAAATCCTCCAGCCCATTGCCCACCTGCAGCAGCCATGGCCCCCACTGCAGCCGCCGCTGGCCACCGGCTTCCACGACTCGGCCTTCGAAGATGTTATGCCTATCCAGCAGACGCGCCACCTCGGCACTGGCCGGGTGGCGAAACAGTCTCTCGGGAACATCGGTCTGTAGCGTGCGGCCACCGTGAAGCACGCAGATCCGGTCCGCCAGTGCCACCGCCTCGTCCAGGTCATGGGTCACCAGCAGGATCGGAATATGGATCTGCTCGCGCAGCAGGGCCAGCTCACGCTGCAGGCGACGCCGTGTCACCTGGTCCACCGCCGAGAAGGGCTCATCCAGCAACAGCGCCCGGGGCTCGCGCGCCAACGCCCGGGCCAACGCCACCCGCTGGCGCTGGCCACCGGAAAGCTGGGACGGATAGCGCCCGGCCAGCCCCTCCAGGCGCATCCGGCCCAGCCACTCGTCGGCACAGGCGCTGCGCCGGCCGGGCTCGAGATGGCCCAGCGCCACCTTGACGTTGTCACGGGCATTCAGGTGGGGGAAGAGCGCATAGTCCTGAAAGACGACACCCACCCGACGCGCCTGGGGCCGGCGGACAATGCCCGGGGAGGTATCCAGCCAGGTCTCGCCACCGCAGTCGATGCGCCCTTCTGCCGGCCGGTAAAGGCCGGCAATGGCACGCAGCAGGGTCGTCTTGCCGCTGCCGGAGGGGCCTACCAGCGCCAGCAGCTCTCCCGGTTCACAGGCGAATTCGGCGGCCAGGGGAATCGGCCCGGCCTGGTGCAGCGATACCGTCAGCCTGCCCCCCCCTGGCGAGGCCGGGGAACTGCCGGGCCAATCAGGCATGACGCCACCTCCGCCGCCCCGCCAGCCCGTAGACCACACCGATGGTCAGGAACGACACCAGCAGCAGCATGGCCGACATGATGCCTGCGCCGGTCTCGTCGAAGGCCTGAACCCGATCGTAGATGGCGATGGACAGAGTGCGGGTCTCGCCGTCGATAGCGCCGCCCACCATCAGAATCACGCCGAACTCGCCCAGGGTATGGGCGAAGGTCAGCGCCAGGGCAGAGATCACGCCGGGCCACACCAGCGGGAGCTCGATACGCAGGAAGGTCTGCCAGGGAGACAGCCCGCTGCACCAGGCCGCCTCGCTCAGGTTGGCGGGTATCGCCTCGAAGGCACGCTGGATCGGCTGCACGGCAAAGGGCAGGCTGGCCACCAGTGAGGCCAGCAGAATACCGGTAAAGGTGAAGTTGAGCCCCTCCCCGGTCAGCCGATGCCAGAAAGCGCCGAACGGGGCGTCGCGACCGAAGCTCATCATCAGGTAAAAACCCAGCACCGTGGGTGGCATGACCAGCGGCAGCGCTACCAGCGCCTCGCACAGCGACTTGCCGCGAAAGCGCGCTCTTGCCAGGGCACGTCCCAGCCAGAGCCCCAACGGGACCAGCAGCAGACAGGTCATCGCCGCCAGTCGCAGGGAGACCGAGAGGGCCGTCCAGTCCATCAGGGCGCCTCGGTATCGACATCGTCCCCGGGGAGACGAAAGCCGTAGTCGGCAAGGATATCACGCGCTTCATCCTGCTGAAGCCAGTGGTAGAAGGCACGGGCGGTGTCGCCGGCCCCCTTGACCAGCGCCATGCGCTGTACCAGCGGCTCATGCCACTCCTCCGGAATCAGAACGAACTCGCTGCGCTCGGCGAGCTCGGGAGCCAGCGCCAGGGACCAGGCCACCAGGCCACCACGGGCGTCGTCGGAGAGGGCGAACTGGGCCGCCTGGGAGACGTTCTCGCCGAGTATCCTAAGGGAGGCACTCTCCGACCACAGGCCGGCATGCTCCAGCGCCTGCTTGGCCGCTACACCGTAGGGAGCATGGTCGGGGTTGGCCAGGGCGATGCGCGGCCGCGCCTCGCCCTGGGCATGCATCGCCAGTGCCTCGCGTACCGCGGCCAGTGGCTCGTCGCTGCTCGGCAGGTCATTGCGCCCGGCCCGCTGTAGCCAGGCCAGCCGCCCGATGGCGTAGACCACGCCGGCATCCTCGGTATGCCCTTCCGCATGCAGCGCATGCACGTAGGCCTCATCGGCCGACAGGTAGAGTTCGAACGGCGCCCCCTGGGCGATCTGGCGGCGGAAGTTACCCGAAGAGCCGAAGTTGAGCCGCAGCCGCTGGCCGGTGTCGGCCTCGAAGCGCCGGGCAGCTTCGGCAAGGGCAAATTGAAGATCCGAGGCAGCGGCAACGGTGGGTACGCCGGCCTGGGCCGAAGAGAAAGAGAGAACCAGCCAGGCGGCAAGTCCCCAGCGCAGGAGTGCGTTCATCGCAAGCTACCGATTGCCCCGTGGAGTGTCGGCATTGTCAGTCAGGAAGGCATGGCCGGTAAAGCCGGCCGGCCGTCATCTTGCCGTCGGCATGATCCGGCGCAAGCTTCGGCAAGCGCCGGTTACTGCAGACGCCGACCCCAGAGGAATCTTATTCGGTGACTCCCTCCCGCTGACCGAGAATGGCCATGAGGTCGATCCGTGTCTCCCGGGTGCTGAGGTCGAGCAGGTTCTCGAGCGCCTGGAGGTGATCGTGTATGCAGCGCCGGGCCGCCTCGCCGTCGCCGGTCCGCAAGTGTGTCAGCAGTGCCGGGTGATCCTCGGCCAGGTAGCAGCTGGCCAGGCCGGCACGCTTGTAAAGCGCGATGACGATGGAAGTGCGCAGGATGAGATCGGTGAGCATGGCGCCCAGCACCCGGTTGGGGGAGCGTTCAGCCAGGAGGTGATGAATGGCCAGGGAGTGCTCGATTCGAGCCGGTTCGTCGCCGCACGCGTGGGCTTCGGCCTCGCGCTCGACCAGGGAAGCAACGGTCGCCAGCTGCTCGTCATCGAGCCGACCCGCCAACAGTGCGGCCACCTCCCCTTCCACCAGCCGGCGGGCGGCGAAGGTTTCGCGGGTCTCCTCGATGCTGGGCGCCCTGACCCGTGCCACCTGATTGGGCTGCTGGGTGACCACGTAGTCGGCGGCCAGCCGTGTCAGAGCCTTGCGCACCACCGAGCGGCTGACGCCGAAGATGTCGCCCAGGGCCACTTCCGGCAGGCGCGTACCCGGCGGCAGACGCTGGGTCAGCACCGCCTTGCGCACCTTGTCGACGATGAAGCGGTCGCTGATGCGCCCGCCTGCGCGCGTCTCCGCGGCAATCTCCTCCTGCCAGATACTGCTCATGATGCGCTCTCTCTCCCGTCTGCGTCATGAGAATACCTTCGCATGTTTCCTTCAGGCTGACCACACAAAACGATCATTCTGTATACAAAGGATCAGCCTAAGGGCCATCACCTGCTCTGGTGCTGTTCGTTCACGTCGAGAATCTTCAGCGTGTTGGTGCCACCATGGGCGTTCATGTGATCGCCCCGGGTCAGGATCACGTGGTCCCCGGGCAGCGCAATGCCCTGCTCGACCAGCAGCGCCAGCGCTCGCTCATTGAGTTCGGTGGGCGCCATCTCGCTGGTGTCGAAGGGCAGCGAGACCACGCCGCGGTAGAGCGCCATGCGCCGCTGGGCCACCGGGCTGTGGGCCAGGCCGACGATGGGCAGGCCCGAGCGGATGCGCGAGGCGATCAGCGGCGTGTAGCNGGTATTGTTGACCCAGGCTGCAGCGCATCCAGGCGAGTTGCTGGCGCTTGTCGATGACCACGCCATGAGGTTCGCTTTCATCGCTGGACGCGCTGCTGCCCCAGGCGACACCGCACGCTGCCAGAAGCACTCCCGCAACCATCACCCGAGTGAGCAGATCAGCCAGGCCATCGGCGAGATAGACCAGGCAACCCAGACCAGCGCCGACAGCATGCAAAGTTATCAGGCTGCAACGGCTTCCCTCGAGAGAGAAGTCAGCGCACTGGCCCACAGCGCCGGCGCCTTCAGCGGTAGCGATATCCGGCAAAATACTAAAATGACAGCCCATCCTGTACATGAACGCAGCGTGAGCCACCTGCCCCCCAAAGCGGTGGCCAGTCGCCCACCTATCGAAAGGGAGTGGGAAACTTTCTGAACAGGGCAAGTTGAGAGAAAAAAACCCGGCCCTCATGGGCCGGGTATAAAGACAGCACCGCTGTCGAGAGAGCACTGCTGAGAGAGCACAACGAACCCGTTTCGGTGGATCAGTGGTGGAAGCGTTCGGCGGCTTCACGGGCCAGAGAGCGGATGGCATCCCAGTCCTCGGCATCGATCAGCGACTTGGGCGTCAGCCAGGAGCCGCCGACGCACATCACGTTCTTCAAGGCCAGGTAGTCCTCGGCGTTGTTGACGCCGATCCCTCCCGTAGGGCAGAACCGCGCTTCGGGAATCGGGCCGGCGAAGGACTTGAGCGCCTTGACACCCCCACTGGCTTCCGCGGGGAAGAACTTGAAACGGCGGTATCCGTACTGCCAGCCAGTCATCAGTTCGGACACGGTGGCAACGCCGGGCAGCATGGGAACCGGGCTGGTCACGCCGTAGCGGTAGAGCGCCTCGGTGGTCCCCGGGGTCACTACGAAATCTGCGCCAGCCTGCTCGGCCTGACGATATTGCGCAGGGGTCAGCACGGTACCAACACCGATACTTGCCTGGGGCAGCGCCTCGCGCAGACGCCGGATCGCCTCCAGAGCACAGTCGGTGCGCAGCGTCACCTCCAAGACGGTCAAGCCGCCCTCCACCAGGGCACGCCCGAGGGGAACAGCATCTTCCAGTCTCTCGATAGAGAGCACCGGAATGACCTCCGCCTTGAGGCATATGCTGTCGAGCTCGGTGGTTCTGGTGGAGGGAAGCTGTTTCTCGATGGTCATAAGCAAGACTCCAGAAGCATTCAGGGGGCCCAGTAAACGGCCAGCGGACAGGACAGAAAGGCACGAATGGGAAGTTCGCGAAGGTCGTCGCCGCCCAGCGCACGGGCCAGAACGCTGCGCTTGTCGCCCCCCGTGATGTGCAGGACATGGCGGCGGGCCTGGTGCAGCCGATCGGCGCTGAGGGTAATGCGCGCCTGGGGCTGGCTCGGTGAGCGCACCGCGACAACGGGCTCCGCAGTAGAGAGTGCCAGCTCCAGCTCACGGCTATCGGGAAACAGCGATGCCGTATGGCCATCTCCGCCCATGCCTAGCACTACCAGGCTCGCCGGCCAGCTCAACGCTTCGATACGCCGGGCCACCGCCTCGACGCCTTGCTCCGGCGTCTCGTCATCGGTGGTCAGTGAAATGAAATTGGCCGCGGAGGCTGGCCCTACCAGTAGATATTCCCTTACCAGACGAGCATTGCTCGCTTCGGCGTCCACGGGAACCCAGCGTTCATCGGCCAGAGTCACGTCAATGCGCGCCCAGGGAAGGTCCCGCGAGGCCATGGCCTGGAAGAAAGGCACCGGCGTAGACCCGCCAGAGACTACCAGCAGGACACGCTCCTGCTGGGCCAGATCCTGCCTCAAGGCCTCAGCCGTTGCTTCGGCAAGCTGCTCGGCGAGTTGATCACGGGGTTTGGCATCCGAAATCGGCATGTCAGTAGTCCTCATACCAGCTGCGTCCATCCTGAGTGATCATGGCAATGGAAGCCACCGGCCCCCAGGAGCCTGCAGGGTAGCGCCTGGGGGGATCGCCCAGAGCCTTCCACGCCGCAATCAGGCTATCGCACCAGTGCCAGGCGTGCTCGACTTCATCACGCCGCACGAAGAGGTACTGTTGTCCCTTCATCACCTCGAGCAGCAGTCGCTCATAGGCATCAGGAATGCGCGTCTTGGGAAAGGCGCTGCCGAAATCCAGGTGCAGCGGCCCCCGACGCAGCCGCATACCCTTGTCCAGGCCGCTATCTTTGGTCAGCACTTCCAGGGCGATACCCTCGTCGGGCTGCAGCCGGATGACAAGCTTGTTGGCGGCCAGGTTGCGCTGGTCAGGATCGAAGATATAGTGCGGCTGCTGGCGAAAGTGTATGACGATCTGGGACAGCTTCTCCGGCATGCGCTTGCCGGTACGCAGGTAGAAGGGCACGCCGGCCCAGCGCCAGTTGGCGACGCCCGTCTTCATTGCCACGAATGTCTCGGTCTCGCTCTCGCGGTTGGCACCCTCTTCCTCCAGATACCCGGGCAAACTTTGGCCCTCGATGGAACCCGCGATGTACTGGCCACGCACCACGTCGCGCCCCAGGGAATTCTCGCTAAAAGGCTCCAGCGCCTTGAGCACCTTGACTTTTTCATCGCGGATAGCATCGGCGTCCAGGTTGGCCGGTGGGTCCATGGCAATCAGGCAGACCAGTTGCAACAGGTGGTTCTGCACCATGTCGCGCAGTTGCCCCGCCTTGTCGAAATAGCCCCAGCGGCCTTCGATGCCGACTTGTTCCGCCACGGTTATCTCGACGTGCGAAACATGATTCTGATTCCACTGGGTGCCGAACAGGGGATTGGCGAAGCGCAGGGCAATCAGGTTCTGAACCGTCTCCTTGCCCAGGTAGTGATCGATGCGATAGATACGCGACTCGGGAAACACAGAACCGATGGCATCGTTGATCTCGCAGGAGGTCTCGTAGTCGTAGCCAATCGGCTTTTCAACCACCACCCGTGACAGCTCATCGAGGCTACCACTGCCCTGAAGATGCTGGCAGATATCTCCATAGAGGCTGGCCGGCACCGCCAGATACACCACCAGTGGACATATCGTGGTCTCGTGACGCACGGCCGTTCGCCACTCGGCGATGGCCTGATAGCCTTCGGCAGTCCCGAAATCTAAGTGTAGATAGTCTAGTCGCGCCGTGAAGCGCTTGAGTGCGTCGCGATCCAATTCGCTGCTCTTGACATGCTCCTGCAAGGCCTCGGTGACTCGCTTGCGGAAGTCGTCGATCTTGAGTTGCTGGCGTGCCAACCCGAGAATGCGAGTGTCCTCGTGCAGCAGGCCTTCCCGATCCAGATGGTAGAGCGCGGGGTAGAGCTTACGCAGCGACAGGTCGCCCAAGGCACCGAAGAGCGCCAGGTCGATAACCGCCCGGCTGTCTTCTTCCAGCCGCTTATGTGAGTTCATGCATGCCCCCATCTGGTTAACTTACTAAAAAAATACGTCATGGAAGCACCTTTCAGCAAGTTTATTCTGTAATATTACTATAAAAAAGAGTTCAGCAGAGCCTCCGTTCGCGCCCTAACGAGGGTTCGCGCTAGGATAGCAACTCGCATGTTGTAAAATCACCACATCACCACATCACCACAACTGCCTGGCGCACTGCGCCATGTCGTCACGGAGAGCCCTACTCATCATGGCAAATCACGACCTGCTCCAGCGTATTCGCCAACGCCTCGAAGAGTTGAATCGCTCCGAGCGCAAGGTCGCAGACGTCATTCTAGCGGACCCGACCCGGGCTACCGGCTTGAGTATCGCCAGCCTGGCGCAGGCGGCCTCGGTCAGCGAACCCACCGTCAATCGGTTCTGTCGCAGCTTCGATGCCAAGGGCTACCCGGACTTCAAGATCAAGCTAGCCCAGAGCCTGGCAGGGGGCACGCCCTATGTCAGTCAGGCGGTGGAGCCTGGCGACGCCGCTACTGAGTACACGAGCAAGATATTTGGCGCCACGATTGCCGCACTGGACGAAGCCAGCCGCGAACTGGACCCCGCACGCATCGAGCGGGTAGTGGATTATCTGATCCAGGCCAAGCAGATCCACTTCTTCGGCCTAGGCGCGTCGGGAGCGGTGGCACAGGATGCCCAGCACAAGTTCTTTCGCTTCAACCTGCCCGTCACGTCCTACGTGGACGTGCTGATGCAGCGCATGGTGGCCGCCGCCTGCCATACCGGCGATGTAGTCGTAGTGATTTCCTGGACCGGCCGCACCCGCGAACTGGTAGACATCGCCCGCCTGGCCCGAGAGAGTGGCGCCGTGGTATTGGGTATCACCGCACCCGGCTCGCCGCTGGCCAGGGAATGCACCGAAACACTTGAGGTCGCCACGCCCGAGGACACCGACGTCTACATGCCGATGACATCGCGGATGATCCAACTCACCCTCATCGATGTCCTGGCCACCGGTGTCACCCTGCGACGCGGCGAAGACTTCCTGCCACACCTGAAGAAGATAAAGGACAGCCTGCTGGAAACGCGCTACCCGGTCGGCTAATCAAACGTTGCTCAGGGGCTATCGGTAACGACCAGGGCGGTAACGGTGATCTCTACCTTCAACTCCTCGGCAGGCAGGGGAGCACAGACGCAGGTGCGGGCGGGGGCGTGACCGGTGGGCACCCAGGCATCCCATACCGCGTTCATGGCAGCGAAATCGTGGCCATCCTTTAGATAAATGGTGGCCGTCAGCAGGTGCTCCCGGTCGGAGTTGATCTCCTTGAGGAGCTCATCGACCCGGGCGAGCATGCTTTCGGTCTGGGCGGTGATATCCCCCTGGCGCGCCTCGGGCCCCGCGACCTGACCGCAGAGGTAGGCGATGCCGTTGTGGATCACGGCGCGGCTCATGCGAGCCTTGGTGTCATGGCGAACGATGGTCATGGTACCTCCAGTGAGCTGAGGCAGCGCAAACAACTGCCATCAAGAAAACAGAGCATAGATATTACCGCATCAGTCGGCACAGTCGATGCATTTAAGAACCAATGGATCCCAATCCAGGCGCTTCTTGCTGATCCACTCTCCACATTCGATACATTCGCCGTATTCACCTTTTTCGATTCGAGCCAATGCCCCGGTTATGCGCCGTAAAGCCAGCTGTCGGCGCTCCTCCTCAGCCTTGGCCATGGCCTGACTCTGCATGGCGTCCATGCGTGTCAACCGCCCGACCGCGGTCTGGTCGAGCATTACGGTGTCGCGAGCACCGCTACTCGATTGGCTTTCCTCGATCAGCGCCACGCGTAATGCCTCGAGTCGCTCGACGACGGCTGATATATCGAGTTCAGGATGATTCATGCTTGCCTCCTCCCTTCACGTCGGACCACGTCGATAGAAAAGCAGGAACGGCAAACTGCTATCATACGGCGCCCCGCCAACACGCGGCGGCTTGTTCTGCTGACCTCATCATGCCAGCACTAACGGAGAGCGTCATGGGCTACCGGACTCTATTGAGAGACCATCGCGGCCTGCTCGGCATATCCTTCCTGGCGATGTTCACCTCGAGCCTGGGCCAGAGCTTCTTCATCGGCCTGTTCCAGGTACCGATCAGCCAGCAATTGGAGCTTACAGCGGGCCAGTTCGGCACCGCTTATGCCTTGGTGACCCTGGTCGCCGGCTTCGCCATGTTGCGTCTGGGTCCCAGTATCGACTGGGTCTCACCGCGGCGCTTCGCCGTGATCGTGCTGGTTACCCTGGCCAGCGGCGTGTTGCTGCTCACCCTGTCGCCCTGGTGGGGCCTGGGCGTGCTGGGGCTCGGCCTGGTCCGACTTTGCGGCCAGGGTATGATGACCCACCTCGGCAACACCCTGGCCGGGCGGGAATTCACCACGCTGCGTGGTCGCGCCCTGGGACTGGTGGGCATGGGCATGATGCTCGGGGAAACCCTGCTGCCCCCATTGATGGCGGCACTGCTGGTCTTCCTGGGCTGGCGGGAATTATGGTGGCTCTTCGCGCTGGTGCTGGCCGGGCTCTGGGTACCTCTGCTGCTTCGCGGCCCCTGGCCGAAGGCGCCGGGCCAACGTCCGGTGGCCGGCCAGCCCAGCCGTGGACCCCGACCCTTTCGCGACCCTACCTTCTGGAAGCTGTTGCCTCTGTTGATGACACTGCCGGTCACCATGACCGGCATCTTCATCTACCAGGCGGTCATGACACACGAGCTAGGCAGCAGCCTTGGAGTCTATGCCCTGGCACTCGCGGGCATGGGGCTGGCCAAGCTGCCCGGCGCCCTGCTCGGCGGCCGCTGGGTCGACAGGCTGGGTCCGGTTCGCCTGGCCAGGCTCTATCTACTGCCCTTCGCCGTGGCGCTGCTCATTGCGATCATATTCGGTGGGCACCTCGGGGTGTGGGCGCTGATGGTCGGCGGCGGGCTTGCCATTGGCTCGCAGGAGTCTATCGCCACCAGCCTGCTGGTGCGGATCTGGGGAGCCGAACACCTGGGTACCGTTCGGGCAACGCTGAGTGCCTGCATGGTATTTGCTACCGGCCTGGCACCCGCTGTGCTCGGCTTCGCACTGGACCTGGGCGCCGATTTCACGTCGATTCTCGCCGGCATGCTGGCGTTTCTGGTCGGTGGGTGGTGGCTGGCCCAGGGCGTGTTGGCTAGCCAGGCCACACGGGCTGTCTGACGCCTTATGCTTAACACATTAACGCCGGCCCATGGCCGGCGTTGTGTGAAAAGGATCGCTTGGCTAGCGGTTCAGCGCAGCAGCAGTACCGGCACGCTGGCCCGTCGCAGCATCGCCGTGGTGGTACTGCCCACCAGCAGGTGGCGGATACGCGAGTGGCCGTAGGCGCCCATCACCAGCATGTCGATGGCATGCTCCTGTTTATAGGTGCGCAGGGTCTCCTCCACCTCGCCGGCACGAATCGCCCCTTCGGCCTGGTGACCGGCATCGCGCAGCGTCTTCAGTGCCCAGTCGAGCTGGGAGCGGTTGTCACCGGTCTCGGCGCCGACAATCACCACATGGCAGGGAGTGCCCTGGAACAGAGGACTCTTGGCGATCATTTCCACCCCCTTGCGGGTGGTCTTGCTGCCGTCGAAGGCGATCATTACCTGTTCTGGCTTCTTGAAGCCGTCCGGTACCATCAGGATGGGGCGGTGCAGGGTACGCACCACCCGCTCCAGGTTGGAACCCAGGTGCTCACTGGCTTGATGCGCGGTCTCACCACGCTTGCCTACCACAAGCAGGCGAATCTCGTTCTCAAGCTCAACCAGGGTCTCGACCAGGGTGCCGTTGCGCTGGCGCGTCATGGGTTCTGTCACGCCAGCCTCAAGGGCTCGCTCCTTTGCCGCATTTAGCATCAGCCGACCCTGCTCCTGGGCGACTTTGGCGCGACGCTCATCCAACTGAGATAGCTCTTCGAGCAGGTGTTCGCGGGAACCCAGCCCGATATTACCGGACAGATCCACCTCGGCGGTCTGGGGGTGATTATCCACCACGTGCAAGAAGGTCAGCGGCGCTTCAAGCGCCAGGCTGGCCCAGGCGGCGTAGTCACACACCCCCTCGGAGAACTGCGAGCCGTCGATGGCGGCCATTACCTGATCTGTCATCTTGTCGTTTCCCAAGCTGGCGTGGGTTGGCAGGCTTTTCGCGTGCCTGCCGTTACATACGTTCTACCACCATCGGGCCACCACGTCACAGCACGGCCGCCCGAAGACCGGCTCAATGTCCGCCCATCAATTTTTCGACGGCAGCCGGGTCGTCATGCACGGCGTAGCGGTCGACGATGGTGGCACTCGCCTCGTTGAGTCCAATGAGCTCCACCTCGGTACCTTCACGGCGGAACTTGATCACCACACGATCCAGCGTCTGCACGGCGGTGATGTCCCAGAAGTGCGCGCGGGAAAGATCGATGGTGACCTTCTGCACGGTTTCCTTGAAGTCGAAGGCGTTACCGAAGCGCTCGGAGGAGGCGAAGAATACCTGCCCTACCACCTTGTAGACCCGGCGGCTACCATCGTCAGCCTCGTCGGAGCCGATGTAGAGGATGTTGCCGACCTTGTTGGCGAAGTTCATGGCGGCGAGCAGCACGCCGACGAAGACCCCGATCGCCAGGTTATGGGTCAATACCGTGACGACGACGGTGGCCAGCATGACGATGTTGGTGCTCATCGGATGCTGCTTGAGGTCTCGGATCGAGGCCCAGCTGAAGGTACCGATGGAGACCATGATCATCACCGCCACCAGCGCCGCCATGGGAATCAGCGACACCCAGTCGGAAAGGAACACCACCATCATCAGCAGCACCACACCGGCAATCAGGGTTGAAAGACGGGTACGGCCGCCTGACTTGATGTTGATCACCGACTGGCCGATCATCGCACAGCCCGCCATGCCGCCGAGCAGGCCGGAGCCGATGTTGGCGATGCCCTGGCCCTTGCATTCGCGGTTCTTGTCGCTGGTGGTATCGGTCAGGTCATCGACGATAGTGGCGGTCATCATCGACTCCAGCAGACCCACCACGGTCAGCATCGCCGAATAGGGCAGGATGATCATCAGGGTCTCGAAGTTCAGCGGCACGTCGGGCCACAGGAACATCGGCAGGGTATCGGGCAGCTCGCCCATGTCACCCACGGTGCGGATCTCCATGCCGGAAAGCAGGTAGACCCCGGTCAGCACCACGATGCACACCAGCGGCGAGGGAATCGACTTGCCGATCTTCGGCACATAGGGAAAGAGATAGATGATGCCGAGCCCGGCCAGGGTCATGACGTAGACGTGCCAGGTGACATTGGTCAGCTCCGGCAGCTGCGCCATGAAGATCAGTATCGCCAGGGCGTTGACGAAGCCCGTGACAACCGAGCGCGACACGAAGCGCATCAGCTCGGCCAGCTTGAGATAACCCGCGACGATCTGCAGCACACCGGTGAGCAGCGTGGCCGCCAGCAGGTACTCGAGGCCATGGTCGCGCACCAGGGTCACCATCAGCAGCGCCATGGCACCGGTGGCGGCAGAGATCATGCCCGGCCGGCCGCCGGTGAAGGCGATGACAACGGCGATACAGAAGGAGGCGTAGAGGCCGACCTTGGGGTCGACACCGGCGATGATCGAGAAGGCGATGGCCTCGGGAATCAACGCCAATGCGACGACGATACCGGCGAGGGTATCGCCCTTGATATTGGAGAACCAAGTCTGCTTGATGGATTCGTACATGCTATTGCCCAGTCGATGGTTATAGTCGTGCCGTCAGGCGCCAGGGTCTTGTCTCGAACGCCACGCCAAGGCCACACCGGTTCGGTGCAGTGCATAAGGGGTCGTCGCATTTCGGGTCGTGCAGATTGGGCGCAGGGCGCCCGTGGCGTCGCGGGCAGTGTGCCGAAAGGAACGGCCCACAGCCGGAAACCGGGGGGGGAATTGCGCTAGGGCGGCGTGGGCAGCCCTGTCAGGAGGGTATGCACGTTGATATCGTTCCTTGCTCTTTTATTGCCGGGCCGGGCGTCGACTTCGATCGCACCTCGGCTTTCGTTTTATTACTTTGGTCTCAATAACGGCCCTGACATGAGCGGCGAAGTCTATCAGAAAGGATGCTGCGCTGCACCTTGGGCACGAAGCCGCCGCTCGAGCTGTCGCTCGTATAGCCCCTTGGCCAGCAGGGTACCCAGCACCAGGCTGCCACCGACCAGCGCCACCGGCGCGGGCCGCTCGGCGAGCAGCCACCACACCCAAAGCGTGCCCGCCACCACTTCCAGCAGCATCAGCAGGCCCACTTCGGCGGCAGGCAGGTAGAGCGGCCCGCGCTGAATCAGGGTGAAACCCTGCGGCAGTAGAACCAGGCAGAGCAGAACCAGCAGCAGCAGGCTGTCGGCGGGGGGCAGCGACAGGCTGCCGGTGGCCAAGCCGAANCGGGGTCTGGGCACTGGTCCAGGCCAGCCTGCCGCTGGTGGGCTTCATCATCGCCGTCGGTTTGCCGCGGCTGCTCTGGGCCAAACGCCGTGGAATGCGAGGGTCACCATGACGCACCATCATCTCGAAATCGACAGCCTGCGCATCGCCCTGGATGGCACCGTGCTGCTGGAGCTAGATGCCCATATCGGCCCCGGTGAGATTCTCACGGTGATGGGGCCTTCCGGTTCGGGAAAGTCGACCCTGTTGGCCTGGCTCGCCGGTTTCCTGGCAGGGGACTTCGAGGCCTGCGGCCACGCGCACCTGGACGGTCGCGATATCACCCACCTGCCGGCAGAGCGGCGCGGCATCGGCCTGCTGTTTCAGGATCCGCTGCTGTTCCCCCACCTGTCGGTCGCTGGCAACCTGCGGTTCGGCATGCCGCGCGCCACCCGCGACAAACCCCGGCAAGTCGAGACGGCACTGGAACAGATCGGCCTGGCCGGTTTCGGCGATCGCGACCCGGCCACCCTCTCCGGCGGCCAGAAGGCCCGAGTGGCCCTGATGCGCCTGCTGCTCTCCCGGCCCTGTGCCGTGCTCCTTGACGAGCCCTTCTCCAAGCTTGATACCCACCTGCGCCAGGAGATGCGTCAACTGGTTTTTACCCAGCTCCGCCAGGCCGGACTGCCGAGCCTGCTGATTACCCACGACAGAGACGACGCGGCGGCCGCCGGCGGAGAAGTGATCGAACTCACCCATTGAGCCGCTCGTGGCCGCCATCGTGACGGGGCAATGCGAGACGGCCATTCTGCGTTTGTTCAACGTGGAGGGCTTGCCCTGCCCTGATAGGGCCTGCATGCTGACGACAAACAAGAACCCGAAAGGATCACCCCGTGAGCACCCCGCCGCTAGACGACCGCATGCAGCGCCTGACTGCCGTTCGGCCTCGGCTGCTCTCCTTCGCGCGCCTGCATCTACGCAATCACTCCCAGGCCGAAGATGCGGTCCAGGACACCCTCGAAGCCGCCATCGAGAAGCAGGATAGCTTTTCCGGACGATCCGGCTATGAAACCTGGGTCTTCGGCATCCTCAAGTTCAAGATTCTCGATACCATGCGGGTCCAGAAGCGCCAGGGCACCTGGCAACCGCTGGAAGATGAGGCCGATGACGAGGCCATCGACCGTCAGTTCCGCCGGAATGGCCGTTGGCTCAAGGAGGCGCGCCCCACCAGTTGGGGGGAGCCGGAGGCAGCCTTCGAGAGCGAGACATTCTGGCAGGTGTTCGATGCCTGCATGATCGCCCTGCCGGACAACGTGGCACGCGTCTTCTCGCTGCGTGAACTGATGGGGCTATCGACCGAGGAGATCTGCCGCGAGCTTGGCATCAAGGAGAACAACTGCTGGGTCATCCTGCACCGGGCCCGCCTGCGGCTGCGGGCCTGCATCGAACAGGGCTGGCTGACGGAGGAAACGCCATGATCATGTGCCGACGCGCCACCGAGCTGATGTCGCAACGCCTGGATCGCCCCCTGGCGTGGCAGGAACGGCTCTCGCTACGCTTCCACCTGGCGATGTGTGGCGCCTGCAGCCAGTGCAATCGGCAGTTCGACGTGCTGCACGAGGCCGGCAAGCGCTTCGAGCCTGCCGCCCGGGATGAGCAGGAGTAAGCCCGTCCCAACAGTTCTCATCCCGGCAGTTCTGCCTGCTCAGTCTTTCCTCTTGCAGAGGCTGCACGTTGCCCCAGCAGCGCGCTTACTCGCCGTTCCAGGGATTCGCTCAGCGACACGTCCGCTGGCTCTCCTTGCGTCTCTGCCGTCCGCCGGTCTGCCTGGCTGTCACTGGCCACAGGGAGAGTGAGCCGCTCGCACCGGGACAACCATTCCGACATCGCAGTGACGGTGGCACCTGACAAGGGCTTACCGCCGACCGTGAAGGTGGATGGCAACAGGGCACCCAGGGCATCGAGAGCCGTCAGCTCAGCGTCAGCGGCATCAAGAGCCGTCAGCTCAGCGTCAGCGCCATCGAGAGCCTCGGGGTGATGACGCATGAGGATCACCCCACGCACCTGGACACTCTCAGGCAGCGAGCCCCCTGGTTCACTGTCATCCAGATAGCCATTCCGGCCGTCCAGTGCGATGGGCAATCCCAGCGGCTCGCCATGGGAAAGGGTGAGGGCATCCAGCCGCAGTCCCCTCGTCACCCTGAACGTCCTGGCAAACTGTCGTAGCATGACATGGGCGTCGCCGGTATCGGGAAAGAGACAGATCACGGCATCGCCTTGAGGCGTGGTCAGCAGGCCGGCATCGATGACAAGTTGTTCATTCGAAGGGGCCTGGCGAGCAAGATAGGCGAGCACCTGGGGCCCCAATTCGGCCAGGGTCAATCGTGAGGCCAGCACCCGCCCTTCGGCCGCCAGGGTGTAGCCGGGAGCGTCTCGCAGCACTTCCAGCCGGGGAGACCGGGCAGTATCGTCACCCTCCTGAAGCGGCGTGAGCTGCGTGTAGAGTAGCGCAGAGAGACGCGACAGTGCCGGCGCGCTGTCGGTGTGGAGAATCCACTGCCTCCCGCCACAAGTCAGGCGCATGGGCTGGCAGGACGGGGCCACGCTCGCGTCGCTGGCCGCCTCGATAGGGGCCGGCGCCCCATCGTCCTGGGCGCCACGCTGCCTGAGCAACCCTTCGCGGCACCACTCCGACAGACAGTCCCAGACATGACGGCGCAGTTCCTGTCGATCGGGCCGCTGCTCGGCGTCGGCTCCTGAAGCCTCGCCGGCCCGTGACAGCTGATCGACAATGGCGTCCGGGTCTAATCCCTCGGTCGCCAGCAGCCAGATCAGGGCTGCGCTATCGTTCAGGCGGTAGTAGCGTCCGGTGTGCGTGCCATAGAGGGCAAGCTGATCCTCATCGAGCACCTCCGACACCTGCCAGGCCGTCAGCACCGGCCGCGGGAGAGGCTGCCCCGCGAGACCATCGGCCAGATGCATGTCGGCGAAGCTAGGCAGGGTGAAGAAAGGCAGGTAGCGTTCCGGCTCGGCATTGGGGAAGAGGCGCAGAAAACCGCCGGCGCGAGCCTCCTCGTCCTGTGCGTCGCGGGCGAGTTCGGCCGCCACTCCCCTACGTGCCACCTCCGCCGACCTGGCCGCCACGGCCGGGTTGTCGATCCCCACCAGCGAGACCATGTCCTTCACCAGCCCCCCCTTGACCTCTGCCTCGACGAGGCCGCCATTCTCTGGCTCGGCACAGATACCCAGCGAAGGGCTGAGGTTGCATTCGAGTATCCAGGGCTTCAGGGCATCATCCACCATGCAGTCAAGCCCCAGCAGCTCATAGCACCCCTGCGGGTCGGCACCGACCTGCGCCGTGCGCCGGCGTATGGCATCCGTGGCGCCGATCACGGTCAGTGTCACCAGGTCGTGGATCTGGGCAAAAAGACGCTCATCGTCATGGCCCTGCTCACGCAGCCACTGCCGATAGCGGTGCAGATCGATGAACTCGACGGGAATCTCCGCCGAGGTATTGAGCGCATTGATGTCGGGATTGGTCAGCTGACTGAACGGGTTGTCCATGTCGTTGGGGTCGTAGGGCTCCGATGCCAGCTTGGCAAAACCCTGGTGGTAGAGGTACAGCCGCAGCGGCTGGATGGAGGCCACCAGCACGTAGAGGCGCAGGACATACTTGTGGCCACGAATGGTGTGCGGATTGGCAAGATACTCCTGGACCATCCAATTGGCCTCCAGTGGCGTATCCGCCGCATCACGCAGCACACGAATGCCCTTGCCCTTGGAGGCATTCTTGGGCTTCAGAATCCAGCGTTTCTCGGGATGAGACAATGCCGTCTGCTGGAGGTCATGATAGTCCTCCGGCATGGAGTAGACCCGGGGGAAGAACGCCAGCCGCGAGGTGGCCGCCGTACCGAAGGAGTGGGCGACACGATCCCTCACCGCCACGAGCGTATCGTGGAGGCGACTCTTGACCGTGAGCGCATTGTTGCCGGGGTAGTGGTTGAGCTTGCGCTCGGGGGATACCTTCTTGAACTGTGCGGGATCCGGCATCCCGGTGTACCAGCCGGCATCCCACTGCTCGTCATCGCCGACGTCCCACCCCAGCGGATCGAGCGCGTCACGAAAGAACCGATCCTGCTCAGCGGCGCGCTTGCCACCCAACCAGTAGCGACGTGAAGGAGTCGTTTGATCCGTCATCCCGGCAACCTCCTGAACCATCATCGGATAGTGAATCCATTGTTATGAGAACTTCTGTTATGAGAACCATGGCCTCTGGCCTGGCTGCTGTTCGCGTAGGGGTTCTGTCGACATCGGGGGCCGAACCTTACGCGCCATCGGCAAATTCCTTTTGCCGATGGCGCTGGAGGAGGGTTCCTGCCCGGGGGAGCCCCGGGCGGTGTTCTGGGCGATGGTGGTCGAAGCGAGATGGAGCGGGTGGCGGAAGCGTGCCGGACGAGTATTGAAAGAGTGCTGAGGGAGCCGCCGTCGCGTCAGCCCAGCCGTTCGCACAGCGAATCGAGATCGGGCACGGTCAGGTCAGGCTCGATGGCCCAGGGGTCGAAGGGGGCGTCAAGGCTGCGGCGCACCCAGGCGGCATGCAGCCCGGCATGACGCGCACCGATCACATCGAAGGGGTTACTGGAGATCAGCCAGGTATCGCCTGGGTCGACTTCGAGGCGATTGCGCAGGTGAGCGTAGACCGCCGGATCGGGCTTGAAGCGCTTGATCTCGTCGACGCTGATCACGGCTTCGAAACGATCGAGTATCTCAGCCTTGTCGAGCAGGCCGGAGACGTCCGCCCCCGTGCCATTGGAAAAGGCCACGCAGCGCACGCCGCTCTCGACCAGCCGTGTCAGCGCCTCGGGCACTTCGGGGAAGGCGGGGAGCTGGCCGTAGACCGCCATCAGGTGGTCCTTGTCGACATCGGAGAGACGGGTCTGCAGTGCCCGGTCGGTGAATTCGAGCGCCTCGAGCGTACACTGTGAAAAGGGCACATAGGCCCCCATCAGGCTGCGGCGGAAGCTGTACTCCAGCTGCTTATCACGCCAGCGGCGGGAGAACTCCGCGGCCTGCTCCGCCATGTCAGAGGCGCCCAGTCTCGCTTCCAGTTCGGTGACCACGCCATGGGTGTCGATCAAGGTGCCATAGACGTCGAACGCCAGTACCTGTGTCATCTGCTGCGCCTTTCGGTTGCCATGATCCCCTCAGCATGGGGGCTGGCGAGCGGCGATTCAATTGTTAACCATCCACCACCCTATCGGCCTGTCAGCTTCCTTGCCCGGTCAATGGTTTCAAGCGACACCGCGTTACCGGAGAGGATCAGCGCTACCCGCTGTCCTTGCACATCGATCCGATACTCCGCCATGGCCGCCAGGCCGACCGCGGCGGCTCCTTCCACCAGCAGCTTCTCGTGCTCGAGGATATCGACCATGGCGTGGGCGATGGCCGGCTCCGAGACCTGGTAGTGGTCATCCATGACTTCGCCCACCAGGGCCAGGGTGCAGCGATTGTCGAGACCGATGCCGCCGCCCAGGGAGTCGCCCAGGCTCTCGACCTCTTCCACCTCGACAGGGCGACCCGCCTGCAGGCTTTCCCACATGGCCGCCCCGCGAGCCAGGCTGACGCCGGTGATCCGGGTCCCGGGGCGTATGGCCTTTACCGCAGCACCAATGCCGCCCAGCAGGCCGCCACCGGAGAGCCCGACGATCACCCGGTCGAGATCCGGTGCATCCTCCATCAGTTCCAGGCCGATGGTGCCCTGCCCGGCTGCTATCAACGGGTCATCAAAGGGCGGGATCAGGGTCATGCCACGCTCGCGCACCAGGCGCTCGACCTCGCCGAAGGCCTCGTCCTGGCTCTCGCCCACCCGGACAACCTCGGCGCCCAGCGTCTCGATGGCGGCCACCTTGTTGGCCGGCACCAGGTGCGACAGGCAGATCGTCGCCGGCACGCCGAGCCGCGCCGCGGCAAGGGCCATTGCCCGGCCATGATTGCCGGTGGAGGCCGTGGTCACACCCGCAGCCAGACCATCCTGGCCGTGGCGCTCGATCAGCGCCGCGATCATGTTGGTGGCGCCGCGCAGCTTGAAGGCACCGCTCGGCTGGCAGGTTTCCAGCTTCAGGTAGATGTCGGCATCGAAGCGCGCGGAGAGCGCCGTCGAGTGGATCAGCGGCGAGCGTACCACCTGGCCGGCAATGCGTCGGCGCGCCTCGTAGATCAGGGCTGGCGTCACCCCATGGCGTGGCAGCATGGTCACCCCTTTCACTCTTCGCGGGACAAACGCGGAACCGGGCCACAAGGGCCCGGCTGATGTACTGACTGGGAGTATAGGAAATATAGCGATTCCTGCCGCGGAGACCCACGGCAGGTGCCGGTATCAACCGACGGACATGGTGGCCTTGATGGCACCTTCACGGACCAGTTGATCGGTGACCTTGTCCACGGCGCGACGGGCACGGGCGACGATCTCGTCGACTTCGGCGCGGGTGGTGGTCAGCGGCGGCGCGAAGCCCAGGATATCGCCCTGGGGCATGGCGCGGGCGATCAGGTTCTCGTCCAGCGCGGCGGCGGCGATACGCGGACCGACCTTGTGCGCGGCATCGAAGTGCTCGCGGCGGGCCGGGTCGACGGAGAACTCCAATGCGGCCAGCATGCCCACGCCACGCACGTTGCCCACCACCGGATGATCGCCGAAGGCGGCCTGCATCTGATGCTGCAGGTAGGCGCCGGTCTCGGCGGCATTAGCAGTAAGCCCTTCGCGTTCGATGATCGCCAGGTTGGCCAGGCCCGCGGCACAGCCCAGGGCGTGGCCGGAGTAGGTCCAGCCGTGGCCGATGGGGCCATACTCGCCGGTGCCCTGCTCGAGTACGCGCCACACGCGGTCGCCGACGATCACGCCGGAGAGCGGCTGGTAGGCGCTGGTCAGGCCCTTGGCCACGGTGATGAGGTCGGGCTTGATGCCGTAGTAGTGGCTGCCGAAATCGGCGCCGATCCGCCCGAAGCCACAGACCACTTCGTCGGCGATCAGCAGGATGTCGTACTTGGCCAGCACTGCCTGGATCTCCGTCCAGTAACCTTCCGGCGGCGGCACGATACCGCCGGTACCCAGCACCGGCTCGCCGATGAAGGCGGCCACGGTGTCGGGCCCTTCGGCCAGGATCATCTCCTCGAGCTTGCGCGCGCAGTGCTTCGAGAACTCGTGCTCGGACATCCCTTCCAGCTCCGCTGCGCGCTGGTAGTAGAACGGCGCCTCGGTGTGACGAATGGTGTCGATGGGCAGATCGAAGTGGTCGTGGAACGCCTTGAGCCCGGTCAGCGAGCCTGAGGCGATGCCGGAGCCGTGGTAGCCGCGCATGCGCGAGATGACCTTCTTCTTCTGCGGCAGGCCACGCACGTTATTGTAGTAGCGCACGATCTTCAGTTGGGTCTCGTTGGCGTCGCTGCCCGACATGCCGTAGTAGACCTTGGACATGCCGGGGCCCGCCAGCGCGAGGATCTTCTCGGAGAGAGCGATTTGCGGCTCGTTAGAGTGGCCCACGTAGGTGTGGTAGTAGGAGAGTTCCAGCGCCTGCTGGTAGATGGCCTCGGCCACCTCGGTGCGACCGTAGCCGATGTTGACGCAGTAGAGCCCGGCAAATCCATCGATGAACTCGCGGCCGTCCTTGTCGACGATGTGAATACCCTTGCCGCCGGTGATCACCCGGCCCGGGGCGTCGCCGTGGGCGAAGTCGCGCAGGTGAGTGGAGGCGTGGAAGGTCACCTTGCGGTCACGATCGATCAGATCCTGGTGCTGCTGGCTCATGCGGTTCTCTCTTCTAAGTTCTAAGCCCCGCCGCTGCGGGGTGATGTTCAAATTCGTTGATGACGCCCATGGTCAGATGCCAGGGCGGGCCATCGAGCGATATCTACCCAAGGGCGCTGGTGCAAGCGAAGCGGCGCGCGGCGATCGACAGGGATGTCGATCGAGGGCTGGCAAGAGGGACCTTGTTCCAGCCCGACGCGCTGGCCGCAAGTGCTGCGCCAGGGTTTCGCCCTTGGGCATCGCGAGATGGGATGCGCTGGCAGCCCCTCTGCCCCTAACTCCCGGAGACCGACCCCAGGCCGCCGAGGCAGTAATACTTGGTCTCCAGGTATTCGTCGATGCCGGTAATGCCGCCCTCGCGGCCGAGGCCGGACTGCTTGACGCCGCCGAAGGGTACGGGCGGGCCGGTCATCTTCACCGAGTTGACGCTGACCATGCCGAACTCCAGCGCCCGCAGCATCTTCCAGATGCGGCGAATGTCGTGGGTATAGACGTAGGCCGCCAGACCGTACTCGGTGTCGTTGGCCATTTCGATCACCTGGTCGTCGTCACTGTACGCGGTAACGCCGGCCACCGGTGCGAAGTTTTCCTCGCGCCATACCTGCATATCCCGAGTCACCCCAGTGAGCAGCACGGGCATGAAGAAGTTGGGCCCCGGCGCCTGGTTCTGGTCGCCGGCCACCAGCCTCGCGCCCCGGGAGATGGCATCGTCGACGATGGCGGCGGCCTTGTCCACCGCCTGGCGATGGATCAGCGGCCCCAGGTCGATCTCGCTCTCCAGGCCGTTGCCCACGGTCAGCGCCGCCATGCGCTCGACGAAGTGCTCGATGAATTCGTCGTGGATCGACTCATGCACCAGGATGCGGTTGGCCGCCAGGCAGTCCTGGCCGGCGGTCTGGAACTTGGCCGCCACGGCGGCGAAGGCCGCTTCCTTGGGATCCATTTCCGGCGCGACGATAAAGGGCGCGTTGCCGCCGAGCTCCATGGAGAGCCGCTTGACGGTGCCGGCACTCTGATCGATCAGCAGCCGACCGACCCGGGTGGAGCCGGTGAAGGAGAGCGCCTTGACGCGCTCCTCGGCACACAGAATCTTCGACACCTCGGGGGCATCGCCGAGCACGACGTTGAAGATACCCGCCGGGATACCGGCACGCTCGGCCAGTTCGGCCAGCGCCAGCGCCGAGAAGGGAGTCTCGCCGGCCGGCTTGACGATCACCGGGCAGCCCGCCGCCATGGCGGCGGCGGCCTTGCGGGTGATCATCGCCAGCGGGAAGTTCCAGGGTGTGATCAGCGCCGCGATGCCAACGGGTTCCTTGAGAGTGCCGAGCGCCGCGTTGGGGATGTGGCTGGGAATGGTCTCACCGAAGGTACGCTTGCCCTCCTCGGCGAACCAGCGCACGAAGCTGGCGCCGTACTCGACTTCGCCGCGGGCGTCGGGCAGCGGCTTGCCCTGCTCCAGGGTCATGATGGTGGCCAGGTCTTCGCGGTTGGCCTGAATCAGGTCGTACCAGGCCAGGAGACGCTCGCAGCGCTCGTCGGCACGCAGCGCCCGCCAGTGAACGAAGGCAGCCTCGGCGGCGTCCACGGCTTCACGAATCTGGTGGGCTTCCAGCCAGGGGATATGGCCGATCGCCTCGCCCGTGGCCGGGTCGAACACGGCCTCCTCACGGCCCCCCTCGCCGTGGGTCCACTTGCCATTCACATAGGCATACTGGCGGAACAGGCGTGGATCTTCGATTCGAGCGGACAGCGTCTTGGACAGTTTCATGGGCACCTCCCCTGACACCGGCGGGTCCTGCCTGACGAATGGCCGGTGATGACAAAATATGGCGGGCAGCCGATGGCTGCCCGATGTCTACAGGGTAAGGGCTAAGCGGGATCAGGACTTTCCGATCATCGAGGCTCCCGATACGGTTTTTTTTGTCGTGACGGGCGGAAATGCCGTTTTTTCTGCTCAGCTGTCGGGGGGCGCGCTCAATGCCTCCTCGGTAAACACCAGCAGCCCCAGCTCCGGCCGATAGCCGTGGATCTCGGTGACATCCAGCGCCTGCAGGAAGTGAAGAATCCCCTCGCTGACCACCTGCCCCGGCACCAGTACCGGGAAACCCGGGGGGTAGGGAATCACGAAGCTCGCCGAGACCACGTCGCGCCCCGACCGCATCTGGCCCTGCAGCTCGCCGTTGTCGAAGCGCAGGTACTCGGTATTCTCCTCGTCGTAGCTGAGGAAATAGGCCCGGCGGATGTCTCCTTCCGGCGTGGCGCTCTCGGCATCGGGGCGAAAAGCATCGTGAAAGCGGCTGAAATCTGGCAGCGGCGGCAGCTCCTGGGTCAGGGAGTGGACGCGGTTCTCGATGATCTTGCGCTCCGGCCGGCTGCTGTCCTCCCAGAGATTGTCGAACTCCTTGGCCAGCTTGATCAGCACATCCAGCAGATAGGCGATGGAGCCACGGGTGGTGCCGATGTTGGTCATGAACAGCACGGTGTTGCGCGAGGTCTTGTTGATCTGGATACCGTACTTGTTCATCAGGAATTCGTTCTTGAAGGTATCGCCATCGACCCCGGTCGCACCGATGGCGATGGTGATGCGGCTGGGGTCGACGACGAATTCGTCCCGGGCCCAGGCCTCCTCCATCTTGTTCCAGCCCGTCACCGGGTCGTAGTAGGACTCGACGCCGGACTCGCGGTATTCCGCCGGCACCATGTCCTTGTTTTTCAATACGCGGAAGTATTTCTGCAGCAGCGGGTGGCTGTAGAGCTGCTCGCGCAGCGACAGCGCCGCCTCGACCTGGGCGTGGACCAGCTCGAAGCCTTCCATTTCCGCCTGCATGCGCCCTACATCCAGCGACGCCACGATCTGGTAGTTGGGCGAGGTGGAGGTATGGGTCATGTAGGCCTCGTGGAACGGGGCCTCGACCTTCTGGCGATAGTCCTGGTCGAAGACGTGGATCATCGAGCCCTGGCGCAGCGAGGTCAGGGTCTTGTGGGTGGAGTGGGTGGCATAGGCGCGGATACGCACCTGATCCGGATCGGGCATCAGCCGACGCTCCAGCCAGGTGGCGTCGTCGTCCGGATCGAGTTCGTCGAACTCGGCTTTCCAGGCCGCGTACTCCTCCCGGTACTTGTCACTGCGGTAGCGCTCTCTCAGGGTGCGTGCCGCATTCATGGCGGTGCGCGGCCGGTAGGTGGGGTTGAAGGAGGCGAAGGCGAACCACGCCTCGTCCCACAGGAACACCAGGTCCGGCTTGATCGCCAGGCACTCCTCCATCACCCGGCGCACGTTGTAGACCACGCCGTCGAAGGTGCAGTTGGTCAGCAGCAGCATCTTCACCTTGTGCAGCTGACCCGAGCGCTTGTAGCCCAGCAGGGTCTTCTTGATCTCGTGCAGCGGCACCGCGCCGTACATGGAGTAGTCGTGCAGCGGATAGGAGTCGAGATAGCTGACGTGGGCACCCGCCAGCACCATGCCGTAGTGGTGCGACTTGTGGCAGTCCCGATCGACCAGCACGATGTCCCGCGGCTTGACCAGCGCCTGGACCACGATCTTGTTGGCCGTGGAGGTGCCGTTGGTGACGAAGAAGCTCTGCCGGGCACCGAAGGCCCGGGCCGCGTACTCCTGGGCCTTCTTGATCGGCCCGTAGGGCTGCAGCAGCGAATCGAGCCCGCCGGAGGTCGCCGACGTCTCGGCGAGGAAGATGTTGATGCCGTAGAAGTCGATCATCTGGCCGGCCCAATGGGAGCGGGTCACCGACTTCCCCCGGGAGATGGGCATGGCGTGGAAGACCCCGGTGGGCTTCTTGCTGTACTCGCGCAGGGCATCGAAGAACGGCGTGCGGTAGCGATTGTCGATGGCCCGCAGAATGGTGTGGTGCTGCTCGATGTAGTCGGTCTCGCGATAGAAGATACGGTTGAAGTAGCGGATGTCGCGGCTGGCCGTGGCCTCGACGTCGCCACTGGTGACCAGGAACTGGTCTATCTCCGGGCGCAGTTCGTGAATCATCGAGCTGAGCAGAATACTGCGCTCGGCCTCGGTCTGGTTCTCCAGCTCCTTCTCCGACAGCCCCTCCAGGTAGTTGCGCAGCGCGCTGAGGTTGTACTTCGACTTGTAGGGGAACTCGTAGCGGATCAGGCAGGCCTGGATGTTGGGGTTGACCAGCACCGCGATCAGCGCATCCTCGAAGCTGCGCACGGTGACCACGTCGTAGACGAACTTGTCCTCGGGGCGACGCATGTTGCGGAAAGCCTCGCGCACGACTTCCTCTTCCTGTGGGGAAAGGTTGTCGACGATCAACAGCTCGAAGTAGGGCTGGGCGGCACTGTTGGAGGCCGGATGGCCACGCCGCAGCTGGGCCAGGGCATCCAGGGTTTCCAGGTCTTCGGCATTGGCGTCGCTGTCGCTGAGATCGACATGGCGACGACGGTAGGATTCGCTGATCAGCGCACGAACCAGGCGCTTGACCACCTTCTCCAGCAATACGTATTCGTCGCGGTCGAAGAGCGACCAGAGATGACGAAAGTCCTCCTTGGAGGGGAAGGCGTGGTAGTCCTCGATGATCTCCAGCCGGGTGAGCTTGACGTCGATGGCCTTTATCAGGTTCTTCGCCCGGCTCTCATCGTTGAGCTTGACCAGAATGCCCAGGTCCCGCTTGAGGGCGTTCCAGGTATCGGCTCGCAGCTGTGAGATCTTGTGGTAGAAACCCAGCGCCGTATAGGCCGTTTCAGGCACCGTATAGGACGATTCGGATTGACTGGTCTCTTGCATGACGACACCCCATCCCGTTCGTTATTGATTGTTGTCGACCGCCTGGGCAGGTACCCGGCGAGACTCAGCCTGCATTGAGGCCGCGCGCGCCGTAGCGCACGGTCAGCTGTTGCTCCGGAAAGTGATCGAAGGAGAGTTTCAGCCACATTCCCGGCCAGTGATACTGAGCATGCCCGTCCCGGGGCCGGTAGACCGCGGTATAGACGGTCCCCAGCCCGCGCCGGTAGTCGTGGCGAAACAGCGGCGGCGAAAAGAAGGCCGAGACCAGGCGCTCCTCGGTCGTCGCCTCGTCGTCCACCAGGATCGACAGCTGGCGCTCGCGGATCAGGGTCTCGGAGGCCAGCGCATGGGCATACCATTCGATCTTCTTCTGGTGGTTGGTGGCCACCGGTACGCGGCGAATGCTGGCACGCTGGTCCGGGGCGATCATCGCCGTGACATAGCGACCGGCGGCATCGGCCACGGTGATGTTGTAGGCCATATGCGTCGGCACCCGGGCCAGCACGGCGGCGGCCTCCGGCACTGTATCGCAGAACTCCAGAATGTAGCGCAGGATGATCGGCGCGCCGAAGCCCTCCCCCACCACCTTGCGGCCGCCGAAGGCCAGCGATACCGAAAGGCCTCTGTCGTTGATGCCATCGAGGACCCCCCAGAGGCAGTCGGACATGGCAATGACGCCACGCCCGTTCCAGTTGGTGTAGAGGATGGTCCCTTCGCAGAGCTCTGGCGGGTAGTCGTAGTTGCGCGCCAGCACGGTGGTGTCGCTGCGCGCCAGCACCGCCTGGGAGCAGCCGGTGATATAGGGAGGCGGCCGATAGAGACTCAGCAGCCGCGCGGCCAGGTCACCGCCGCCGGCCAGGTCGCAGAGGGTCCGGTAGGTATCCAGCAATTCCGGCATATGCTGTCGCAGGGCGTTGTAGCAGGCCAGATAGGCCGGACGCTCACGCTCGCCCTCGGCCAGGTACCACTGCTCATAGGCCGGCCAGTGGTAGTCGAACAGCGACTGCCACTTGGCGCCCGGGCTCTCCTCGCGGACGGTGCGAAAAATCAGCGTCTTCTCCATATCAGGCATCCGCGCCACCGCAGGGTGGCGCCGCTTCACTCCGCTCAGAGAATCTTGAAGTTGCCGCCACCGACGGCATGGCTGACGGCCACCTCCTCCACCACCGGGTCCTGCAGCGACTGGCCGGCATACTGGCCGCGAATGCCGTCGATCCAGGCACGGGCGCGCTCGGTGAGCTGGAAGTCATCGTCCATCAACCGGCCGCGGGTGATCAGGATACCGAGATCCGCCCCCTCGTAGCGGAAGTCGCCGGCGCCGCTGATGCGCAGGAAGAAACCCTCCTGGTCGTTCTCGGCGGCGTGGGGGTGATAGCTGTAGTGGTCGTAGCCGATGCTGCCGTCCTCGGCCATCTTCCACACGCCGGTACGCGGGGCCTGGGTGAGCAGGTCGACGCTCTCGTCGGTGTGCTTGATCACCAGTTGGCTCCAGCTATCGACGCTGTCGGGATGCGACCAGCGGTGGTTGATCTCCTCGATGTCCAGCTCGAAATCGAGATCCGAGAACTCCAGCAGGTGGAAGAGGAACAGCGGAATATCGGAGTGGGCGAAGGCAGCCACGTTGGTCAACGAGCTAGCGCCGGTGACCCGCGGGTTGAGCTCGCCCAGGTAGACTTCGCCGTTGTCCATGTCGATCAGGAAGTCGAGCTCGAAGTAGCCGCGGTAGCCCTCCTCGCGCAGGGCCTCGCCGAACAGAAAGGTGTACTCACGGGCCTTGTCGCGGATCTCCTGGGTAAAGGCGCCGGCGAACATCTCGTTGCCGCACCACCCCCCCTTGTAGGGCGTCAGCGTCTTGAAGCCGACCAGCTCCGTCATCAGCGGGCCTACCACGGTTCCGCAGCGGGTGGCACAGGCCTCGATCGCCGAGCCGCGGCAGTTGATGCGCTTCATGATCTTGACCTCGGGCTCGGCCTCGATCTCCTCGGCGTGCTTGTAGTAGTCCTCTTCGCTGGCGATGAAGAAGGTGGTGTGACCGGAGTCGCCGAAGGCGGTCTGTACCACCAGGTCATTGCCCAGCTCCTGGCTTACCTCGCACAGTTCCTGATAGCTGCCGACCTTGGCCAGGACATTGGGAACGCTGGGCACGCCGGCCTTGTTGCCGATGCGCACCGTCTCGATCTTGTTGTCCATGCGCTGCCGGAGTGCCGCGGGAGGGAAGGCGACCCGCAGCCCCAGCTGCTTGCAGACCTCCTCGGTATGTTCGTCGAACATCAGGAAGGCGGCCACACCGGCGCTCTCTCCATCAGCTCGGGAACCGATGAAGTCGATCACCTCCTTGTGCTCGAGCAGGTAGTTGTTGATGTCCTCGATGCTCTCGAAGTCCCGGGGGAATTTCTCCTTGGGCACAAAGACGTTGCGCTGCTGGCCATCGAAGCAGTCGATGTAGTTGATGTGACGGAAGCTGCCCACCCAATCGCCGATGCCAAGCAGATTGAAGTTGGTGGCGGAAATGAAGTAGATCGGCTCCTTGTTGCTGAGAAAATGGCGGCGAACGTCGGCAATTGTTGTTATCTTGCGCATATTTGTCGCTCCATCAGTAGAGGAACCCGCCTCCTGGGTGGGGCTACGGGACACCATTGAGGTGGATTGGGCACAGGTCGATGCGCAGATCCTGCTCAAGGCCGCCGTGGCAGATCGCGATCCCGGCGGGCTGCGCCCGGTACACTACCTGGAGCAGCAGGCAAGCCTCAGCGAGT
This sequence comes from Halomonas chromatireducens, assembly GCF_001545155.1. NCBI lineage: Bacteria > Pseudomonadati > Pseudomonadota > Gammaproteobacteria > Oceanospirillales > Halomonadaceae > Halomonas > Halomonas chromatireducens. Next base: position 2,482,044 of record NZ_CP014226.1, read on the forward strand.
CGGCGCTGATCCGTGAGGCACTGACGACCATCTTCGATGGCCTTGCCGAGGCGAACCGGGTCGAGCGCACCCCGGCGCCGCTCTCGGCGCTAACCCTGGGCGTGGAGTGCGGCGGCTCGGACGGTTTCTCCGGCCTCTCCGCCAATCCTCTGGTGGGCGCTGTGGTGGACCGCCTGGTGGCGCTGGGCGGGAGCGGCATTCTCAGCGAGTTCCCCGAGCTGTGTGGCGTGGAGCACGAGCTGATCGCCCGCTGCCGCGACGACGCCGTCGCCCGGCGCTTCAGCGAGCTGATGGACGCGTACCAGCGTCATGCCGTGGAGAAGCTCCCGGGCCATGCGCTTGTAGTCGTAGTAGGGGTCTTCGCCCAATGCATCGGCCACGCACTGGCGGAGTACCTCGATGTTGCGGTTTTCGCAGAACACCAGGGGAACCACCAGCCAGACGTTCTCGGTGCCCACCTGGCCATTGGGTCGATGGTAGCCATCGAAGCTGGCGTTACGGAAGGCCGTGACGTCAGGAGCGCGCCACTCGCCGCGCCGCGCCTGAGGTTGGGTGGTGGCGGTGCTGTGTTCGGTGTTGGCGGTGGTGATGGCCGAGCCCGCGGCGATGGGGCGAGTGGCCCGCCCTACGGTGACTCCGTACATGATCACGGTGTCACCCTCGGCAAGATCGTGCATGGCGAACTTGTGCTTGTGCCGGATCGCCTCGGTGAGATGCAGGACTCGGCCACCGTCGTCGATTTCGCTGCCGGCTGGCAGGTCCTTGAGGGCGACACGCACGTTGTCGTCGGCGTGTACACGCAGGCTGGCCAGCTGGCCGCGATCACTGGCGATGGTCTGGGGCATGGTCGTCCTCCGCTACAGCGTGTTCTGGGGAATCGAGTTCGATCATCGCCTTGATCATGCCGCTGCCTGGTTCGCACCAGACGGGCAGGCGCTCTGGCATCTCGTCGAGTGGGGCGCGGTGGGTGATCATGGCACTGGCGGGCAGGCGTCCGGGCTCCTGGCAGACGACGGTTCGCATGGCGACTCCCGATCAGTGGCTGGGTTCGGCAACGACGGTTTGATGCTGCTCGCCGAGCCCCTCGATGCCCAGGCGCATGCGCTGACCGGGCTTCAGGTAGGTTGGCGGCTTCTGGCCCATTCCCACGCCGGGCGGCGTGCCGGTGGAGATGACGTCGCCCGGCTGCAGGCTCATGAAGCGGCTCAGGTAGCTGATCAGGAAAGGAATCTGGTAGACCATGGTGCGGGTGTTGCCGTCCTGGTAGCGGTGGCCGTCCACCTCCAGCCAGAGGTCCAGGGCATGGGGGTCGGAGACCTCGTCCGGGGTCACCAGCCAAGGTCCCAGCGGACCGAAGGTGTCACAGCCCTTGCCCTTGTCCCAGGTGCCGCTGCGCTCGAGCTGGAACTCGCGCTCGGAGACGTCGTTGACAACGCAGAAGCCTGCCACGTGATCCATGGCGTCGGCCTCCCTCACGTAGCGCGCTTCCTTGCCGATCACCACGCCAAGCTCCACTTCCCAGTCTGTCTTGGTGGCGTCACGGGGGATGATGACGTCGTCGTTTGGCCCGCAGATGGCGCTGGTCCATTTGTTGAAGACTACTGGCTCCGGCGGGACGCTGGCCCCGGTTTCGGCGGCATGGTCGGAGTAGTTGAGGCCGATGCAGATGAATTTTCCGACATTTCCCACACAGGGCCCGAGGCGGGGATCGGCCGAGACCTCTGGCAGGCTTGACGCGTCAAGCGCGGACAGCCGGGCCAGGAAGTCGCGGTTCAGGTGATGACCGTCAAGGTCGGGCAGGTGGGCCGATAGGTCGCGGATCACGCCGTCGGCGTCGAGCAGGCCGGGTTTTTCTTGGCCCTTGGGGCCGAAGCGCAGCAATTTCATGGGGTCTCCTTTCACTTCAAATCAGCCAGCCGCCGTCGATGACCTGGGCGGTGCCGGTGGTGTAGGCGGATTCGTCCGCGGCGAGATAGGTGGCCAGGGCGGCAATTTCTTCTGGAGTGCCTAGCCGGCCGAGCGGCTGGCGGGCAAGGAAGTCGGCTAGCACCTCGGCCTCGGTGCGTCCCTGTTGATCGGCCTGATCGCGAATACGCTGGCGCAGCGAGGGGGAATCCACGGTGCCGGGGCAGATGGCGTTGCAGCGGATGCCCTTGTCGATGTAGTCGGCGGCGATCGACTTGGTCAAGCCGATCACTGCCGCCTTGGTGGTGCCGTAGGCGCAGCGGTTGGGTACCCCCTTGAGGCTGGAGGCCACCGAGGCCATGTTGATGATGCTGCCACCTCCGTGGTCGATCATGGCCGGGAGAAAAGTTCGGGTCAGGCGTACCATGGCGGTGACGTTGAGCGCCAACGACAGCTCCCAGTCATCGTCCGAGCCGGTCAGCAGTGAGCCGCTGGCCACAAATCCTGCACAGTTGAAGAGTGCGTCCAGGGGTGGCAACTCTGCAGCCAGTGCCTCCATGGCCTGGGCGTCGAGCACATCCAGGCGGCGGGTCTCGATCCGTTCTTTACCGTCCAGGTCCTGCAGCTTCTCGCTATCGAGATCGGTGGCGATGACCCGTGCGCCCTCCGCGGCGAAGCGTAGGGCGGTAGCGCGACCTATGCCCTGGCCGGCAGCGGTGATCAAGGCCGTCTTGTCCTTCAATCGCATGTGTTGGGCTTCCTGAGAGTGTCTTGGGATTATTGGATAAGGAGCCGTAGTGCGTTTTGGTATGACAGGATGCTAGCGTGATGGTATGCCAAATTATGGCTCACTTCCCCAGGCTTGCCAACATGGCTGGCAGGTTTGCTCGATCGCTTGCGGATGCCTGTGCCGAAAAAAAGCGGCCCAAGGGCCGCCAAAGTGTGATTTGCCATCCATCAGGGTGGGTCTCGCCCAGCGAGATACCATTCCTGGGTGCCGCAGGAAGCAGGCCCGCCGGCAGGCTTTGAAAGCCTACCGGGCAAAGCAAACGGCAGATGTCTTGCAGGTCAACGTGCCAGCCAACCGCCGTCCACTGCCAGCGTATGGCCGTTGACGTAGGCAGCGGCGTCGGAACACAGGAAGATCACGGCGCCGGCAAGGTCCTCGGGGGTGCCCCAGCGGCCGGCGGGTATGCGACCCAGGATCTCGGCACTTCGGGTGGTGTCCTCGCGTAGCGCCTGGGTGTTATCGGTAGCCATGTAGCCGGGGGCGATGGCGTTGACGGTGATGCCGTGGGTGGCCCACTCGTTGGCCAGTAGCCGGGTCAAGCCGAGGATGCCGCTCTTGCTGGCGGTGTAGGACGGAACCCGGATGCCGCCCTGGAATGACAATACAGAGGCAATGTTGACGATGCGCCCCGGCGCGTTGCGTTCTACCAGATGGCGAGCCACCGACTGGGCGAGGAAGAACGAAGCCTTTAGGTTGACGTCCACTACAGCGTCCCAGTCCTCCTCGCTGAATTCGAGGGCGGGTGCGCGACGGATGGTTCCCGCGTTGTTGATCAGGATATCGAGCCGGCCGGCTGCCTCAAGGGCGCGTGCGACGATATCGGCCGGGGCGTCATGGCTCAGTTCGGCCCGGACGTCGATATAGCGGCATCCCAGCGCCTCGATGAGTGAGCGGGTCTCGTCGGCGGCGCTGCGGTTGACCCCGACGATGTCGGCGCCGGCCTCGGCCAGCGCCACGGCCAGGCCCTGACCGAGGCCCTTGTTGGAGCCGGTGATCATGGCCACTCGGCCATGCAGATCAAAGCGTGACATGAGACTCTCCAGTTCGATGAGGTGCGCCAGGGCTGTAGGCACTGCCGGGCAGGACGCGACGTCAGGCCGGCTTCCAGGCTGCCTCGTTGACCAGGCTGATCGGGCGCTCGCCCTTTAGCGCCAGGATGAGGTTATCCACGGCCCGCTGGGCCATGGCGGTGCGCGTTTCGTGGGTGGCCGAGCCGATATGCGGCAGGGCGACGACATTGGCAAAATGTGGCAGCGGCGACTCCGGCGACAGCGGCTCCTGCTCGAAGACGTCAAGGCCGGCAGCGCGGATACGCCCCATCTCCAGCGCTTCGATGAGCGCCGCCTCGTGAACCACCTTGCCGCGGGCGATATTGACGAAGATCGCCGACGGCTTCATCAAGGCGAACTCCCGCTCGCCGATCAAGTGCTCGGTCTCGGGGGTGAGCGGCACGGTGACGCAAACGAAGTCAGCTTCGGCCAACAACGCGTCCAGCTCACGGCGCTCTGCGCCGAGCTCTTTCTCCAGCTCTGGCTTGGGGGAGGCATTGGAATAGAGCACCCGCATGTCGAACCCCAGGGCGCCGCGCCGGGCCACGGCAGCACCGATGCGGCCAAAGCCGATCATGCCTAGGGTCTTGCCATGCACGTCGCTGCCGAAGTGTTCGGCCCCCAAGCCGGCCTGCCAATCGCCGCGCTTGACCCACTCGGCCAGCTCAATGGCGCGCCTGGCTGTGGCCATCATCAACAGGAAGCCGGTGTCAGCGGTGGTCTCGGTAAGTACGTCCGGCGTGTTGCATAGCAGGACGCCGCGCTGGGTCAGCTCCTCTACCGGGTAGTTGTCGTAGCCTACTGAAATGGTGGCAATGGCTTCGAGTTCAGGGGCCTCATCCAGCAGCTCGGGGGTGATGGTCAGACTAGCGCCGATCAGGCCGTGGGCATGTGCGAGCGCGGTGCGAAAGTCGGGATCGTCGGCGGAAGCCAGGTTGCTGAAGGTCTGGACTTCGAATTCGTGGGCGAGCTGGGCCAGTTGGTCCTCGTTCAGGCGACCATAGGCCAGGATGCGCTTCTTCATAGCGTGAGACGCTGGTTTTTGAGGTGCTGGCTGCACGGGCAACCTCGATAATGGTAGCGCGGTGAGATTGAGTCATGGGCGGGCCGAATAGCTGGAACCGTTCCCATAGTAGTCGATGCCGTTACGTTCGCGACACTCCAGGTGCCATGCTAAGCCGTCCCTGCCGGCTCGTTGGGCATTTCTCTGCTTAGCATGCACCGCACCTCGCGTGCGTCGCCATGACTGGTAGAATGCTTGGTTTCGCAATCGCCAAAGCCGATGCCGCATGCATGCCACTTCCCGTAACATCGTGACCAACCAGCCGGGGGCCCATCGGGACCTGGCCCGCCGCGTCGAGCGTGCCCTGCGCCATCCCCTGCGCAAGCCCATCGCCGACCATACTCGCGTGGCCTTCGAGCAGGCGAATGCCTGGCTGGCGCAGGGCGCAGCCGGGGCACCGCTGATCCTGGATGCCGGCTGTGGCGTGGGGCTTTCCACCCGTCATCTGGCGAGGCGCTTCCCCGATCATCGGGTCATCGGTGTGGATCGCAGCGCCGACCGCCTTTCCCGCGATCATGGCGCGCTTCCCGACAATGCCTTGTTGGTGCGTGCCGACCTGGTGGATTTCTGGCGCCTGGCGCTGGCAGCCGGCTGGCAGCCGGCGCGTCACTACCTGCTCTACCCCAACCCCTACCCCAAGTCGGCCCATCTCAAGGCCCGCTGGCACGGTCATGCCATTTTCCCGGTGATCGTGGCGCTGGGTGGACGCCTGGAGCTGCGCTCCAACTGGCGGCTCTACGTCGAGGAGTTTGCCCAGGCGCTGGAGCAGGCCACCGGGTTGAAGGCTGCCGTGGAAGACCATGACCCCGGTGCGCACTATCTGACGCCCTTTGAACATAAGTACCATGTCAGCGGTCAGTCTTTATGGCGACTCGCTGTCACACTGCCCCATGCGCCTGGCCTGGTGCCCACCGAAGCCAAGGAGGAGTGTTGAAATGGCGTTCGTCTATCTGGCCCTGGCTATCGTGGCCGAAGTGGTCGCTACCAGCGCGCTCAAGGCCACCGAGGGCTTTACCCGGCTCTGGCCCAGCCTGATAGTGGTAGTCGGTTACGTGCTGGCCTTCTACATGCTGTCGCTGGTGCTGCGTACCATCCCTGTCGGTGTCGCCTACGCGATATGGGCCGGCATGGGGATCGTACTGGTGGCACTCGTCGGTGCGCTGGTGTTCGGCCAGCGGCCTGACCTGCCGGCCATGCTGGGGATTACGCTGATCATCGCGGGGGTCGTGGTGATCCAGCTGTTTTCCCGGGTATCCGTACACTGAGGCGTACTTCGGGTCGGCCACATGGGTTCGACATTCTTACAATACGAGGTTCCTGTTCATGTCGCGTTGGCTTGTCCTGCCGTTGGGTTTGCTGTTGGGGTTGTTGTTGCCACTGGGTGCGGCGGGTGCCGGCTTTCCGGAACTGGAGCGCATGGTCGAGAGAGGCTTTCTGGTCAGTGCCGAGGCCAAGCTGCTCGACACCGGCGAAGTGCTCGGTGCCATCGATCCCCAGCGCCAGCTTTCGCCCGCCTCGGTGACCAAGGCCTACCTGGCGGCTGCGGCACTGGATCGTTGGGGGCCCCAGCACCGCTTCACAACCCGGCTGGCAAGCGATGCCGAGCTCAACGGCTCCGGTGTCGTGGCCGGCGACCTGATCCTCGAGGGAGGCGGCGACCCGGCGCTGACCACCGAGGACCTGTGGCGCCTGGCGCAGCGTCTCCATCAGCGTGGCGTACGCGAGGTGGAAGGGCGCCTGGTGGTCAGCCAGTGGCGCTTCGGCCCCGTGGAGTGCATCACCACCGATCGCTGCCAGGCCCGTACGCGCACGGCCAACGCCTACAGTGCGCTGCTCTCGTCGGCGGGGGTCAACTACGGCAGCTGGTGCGTCAGCGTGGCCCCCGGGGCGGCAGCCGGCCAGCCGGCGCAGATCACCAGCTGTGACAGCCAGACCACCATCGTCGGCATCGATAACCAGGTCGAGACCCAGCCCCCCAACAGCGGCACCGAGCTCAATGCAGAACGGGTCACTCGTGATGACGGCGATGTCATGGTGCTGCGTGGCCAGATATCGCTTAACGCCTCGCCACGCGAGGTCTACCGGGCCAGCAGCGACCCGGCACAGCAGACGGCGCGGACCATGACGGCCATGCTCGAGCAGGCAGGGATCGCGGTGCGCCAGGGCTATACCACCAGCGTGGAGGAGCCCCCCGCCGCAGCCCGCACCCTGGCGGCAGTGGATGGCAAGCCGCTGCAGGAGCTGTTGCTGCGAACCATGAACTACTCCAACAACTTCATGGCCGATGTGCTGGCGCTCAACCTGGTCGACACGCCGCGCAGCAGTCTGCTGCAGGCCGGCGACGCCATCGAGCACTACGTGGCGGGGATGCCCGACCATGGACCCTTGATCATGCTGAGCGGCAGCGGGCTGACCACCGAGAATCGCACCTCGGCCCATGGCTCCAACATCCTGCTGGAGAGCATGTTTCACCGCACGGCGCTGTTCCCTAGCTTCGTTGCCAGCTTCCAGTCGCCGGCCAACGGTGTGTCGCGCTTCATCCAGCGGGGCTCGTCCACCTTCCAGAACCACGTCATGCTCAAGACCGGGACCCTCAACCAGCCCATTGCCGTGCGCTCCGTGAGCGGCTACTTCCGAACCCTCTCCGGGCGTTGGGGGGTCTTCACCGTACTGGTCAACGGGACCGCGACGACGCCGTGGCTCAACTGGGCCCAGGTGCTCGACCCCCTGGCCGAGGATCTGGAGCGCATGATCGAGGCCCACTGACCTGGCCGTCAGCCCTTTACTCAGAACCATTCACCCAGAGCCATTCACCCAGAGCCCTTAACTCAGCTCGCCAGGGGCCCGAGACAGGAAGCACAGCATCATGAAGCGTGGACACACCGGCTGGCGCCATCTGATCGACTCCACCGGCTATTCGCTCAAGGGGCTTGAGCTCGCCTTCCGCCATGAAGCGGCTTTTCGCCAGGAGCTGGCCCTTTGCGTGATCCTGCTGCCGCTGGCCTGGGGGATCGGCGAGGGGCCGGTGGAGTGGATTCTGCTGCTGGGCAGCTGCCTGCTGGTGTTGATTGTCGAGCTGCTCAACAGCGCCATCGAGAGCGTGGTGGACCGTATCGGCACCGAGCACCATGAACTCTCGGGGCGGGCCAAGGACATCAGCTCGGCGGCGGTGATGCTGTCACTGCTGCTGGCAGGCCTGGCCTGGGGCCTGCTGACTTGGCAGAAATTCCTGAGCTGAATGGCGCCATGGGCTCCTGCGGGGTGCCGGTAAGGCCTCGCCTTCGTTATGCTGGAGACATCCGAGCTGCGACAAGGCGAGCTGCATATGGCCCTTCCCGACGACTTCCTCCCCGACGATGACGTTCCCGCTCCGCTCAGGCCCGCCCTGGGCAAGGCCTGGCAGCGGCTGAGCGACAGCCTGGCCCAGGCCGACAATGTCGCCGAGATGACGGGGCAGGAGCGGCCCTCGGAGAGCTGGGAGGCGCTCGATGAACAGCGCCGCCGCCAGCTGGCCCGGGTGCTGGTCATCTCCGACTTCGTGCTCGATACCCTGGTGCGCCATCCCGACTGGCTGTTGCATCTGGATGCCGGCGGCGAGCTGGAGGCGGCCCCCGACGAGGCGACGCTGCGCGATACGCTGGGCGAGCGGCTGGAAGCGGCCGAGGACGAGGCTGCCCTGCATGCGGCCATCCGTCGGTTTCGGCGTGCGCGCATGCTGGGCATCGTGTGGCGCGACCTGACACGGCCTGCCGGCGTGGACATGTGGCATACCAGCGCGGCGGTTTCCCGCCTCGCGGAGGTGTGCCTGGATGGCGCCCTGGGCTGGCTTGAAGCTCATCTCGAGCCCCGCTGGGGGCGCCCCGCCCCGCGTGACGACGGCAGGGAGCAGCGCCTGGTGGTGCTGGGCATGGGCAAGCTCGGCGCCGGCGAGCTGAATCTCTCCTCGGATATCGACCTGATCTTCGCCTACGCCGAGACAGGCGAGACCCAGGGCGGCCGCAAGGCGCTCGAGCACCAGGAGTATTTCACCAAGCTGGGGCAGCGGCTGATCACCGCCCTGGACGCGGTGACCGCCGATGGCTTCGCTTTTCGCGTCGACATGCGGCTGCGCCCGCTGGGCGACGGCGGGCCCCTGGTGGGCAACTTCGCCTCGCTGGCCTCCTACTACCAGGACCAGGGGCGCGAATGGGAGCGCTACGCCCTGCTCAAGGCGCGGCCGGTCGCCGGCGATCTGGAGGCGGGCGGCGAGCTGCTGGCCAACCTGCGGCCCTTCGTCTATCGCAAGTACCTCGACTTCGGTGCCATCGAGTCGCTGCGCGAGATGAAGGGGCTCATCAACCGCGAGGTGAAGCGCAAGGGCATGCAGGCCAATATCAAGCTCGGCCCCGGCGGCATCCGCGAGGTGGAGTTCGTGGTCCAGGCCTTCCAGCTGATTCGCGGCGGGCGCGACACGGAGCTCCAGGTGACCTCGCTCAAGACCGCGCTGGAGCGGCTCCCCGACGTGGGGCTGCTGCCCCAGGAGGTGGTCGATGAGCTGCTGCCGGACTATGTCTTCCTGCGCGACCTGGAACATGCCCTGCAGGCGCTGGAGGACCGTCAGACCCAGAGCCTGCCCGGCGACGACCAGGACCGCGAGCGGGTGGCGCTGGCACTGGACATGGAAGACTGGCCGGGGGTGATCGCCCGCCTCGACGAGGTGCGTGAGCGGGTGCGTCAGCACTTCGACGCGGTGATCGCCGACCCGGAGGGGGAAAACGGGGGTGAAAACGAAGAGAGCGACGAGGCGGAGGATGGCAGTGCCGGCTCGCTCGAGGCGTGGCGTTCGCTGTGGCAGGGCGAGCTCAACCAGGAGGAGAGCCTGGAACTGCTGACCCAGACCGATTTCTCCGCGCCGGACACGGCCTTGCGCCGGCTCGTGTCGCTGCGTGAGTCGCGCCAGGTGCAGGCGATGCAGCGCATCGGCTACCAGCGCCTGGATGCCCTGATGCCGATGCTGCTCAACGCCGTCGCCGAGAGCGAGAACCCGGATACCGCGCTGGAGCGTGTCCTGCCGCTGGTCGAGTCGGTGCTGCGGCGCACCGCCTACCTGGCGCTGCTGCGCGAGAATCCCGAGGCCCTGAGCCACCTGATGCGACTGTGTGGTGCCAGCCCCTGGATCGCCGAGCAGCTGGCCCGCTTCCCGCTACTGCTCGATGAGCTGCTGACCCCTGAAACGCTCTATACCCCCGCCGACAAGGCGCGGCTGGCCGATGAGCTGCGCCAGGCGCTGGGTCGCATTCCGGAGGATGACGAGGAGGCCCAGCTCGAGGCGCTGCGGGTCTTCAAGCACGCCCACGTGCTGCGGGTTGCTGCCTCGGATATCGCCGGCACTCGCCACCTGATGAAGGTCAGCGACTACCTTACCTATATCGCCGAGGTGCTGCTGGAGGCGGTGCTTTCCATGGCCTGGCGGCATCTGGTGCGCAAGCACGGCTACCCGGCGCGTGGGGATGGCTCCCGGGCCGGTGCCGAGCCGGAGTTCCTGATCATCGGCTACGGCAAGCTGGGAGGCATCGAGCTGGGCTACGGTTCGGACCTGGACCTGGTGTTCGTCCATGATGCCGATGCCAACGCCAGCACCGATGGTCCTCGTCCCGTCGACGTGGCGGTTTTTTTCACCCCCCTGGGGCAGCGCATCATCCACCTGCTGACGGCGGTGACCCCGGCCGGCACGCTCTATGAAGTAGACATGCGCCTGCGGCCCTCGGGCAATTCTGGCCTGCTGGTGACCTCGCTGACTGCCTTCGCCGACTATCAGCGCAACCAGGCCTGGACCTGGGAGCACCAGGCGCTGGTTCGAGCCCGGGTGGTGGCCGGCAACCCACAGTTGGCAGAGGGTTTCCATGCGGTGCGCCAGGAGATTCTCGGCCGCAGCCGCGACGTCGAGGCGCTGCGCCAGGAGGTGGTGGCGATGCGACGCAAGATGCGCGACCACCTGGGCAGCAAGGGCGAATCCGGTACCTTCGACCTGAAGCAGGACGCCGGCGGCATGATCGACATCGAGTTCATCTGCCAGTTCGCGGTGCTCTCCATGGGGCACGACACGCCCGAGCTGCTCCAGTGGAGCGACAACATGCGCATCCTCGAGACCCTGGAGAGCAGCGGCCGCCTGCCCGCCGACGACTGTCGGCGCCTGCGCGAAGCCTACCTGGCCTACCGCAGCGCCGTTCACCGTACCTCGCTGACCCGCGAAGCGTCTCGCGGTGATGACAGTGACTTCCAGGCGCACCGGCAGGTCGTGATCGATGCCTGGCAGCGGTTGCTCGAACCGTCGACATGAAATCAGAACCGGCCTTGTCGGGGCGCGGTTCCTTCCGCTATCTCGCAGGCATTTGTGCAGTGTTTCCCTAACACGAAAGAGACAACGAGATGAACAAAGTACTGGTACTGCACGGCCCCAATCTCAACCTGCTGGGTACCCGCCAGCCGGAGATCTACGGCAGCGAGACCCTCAACGACATCAACAATGCCCTCTACGAGAAGGCGGCGATGAACGGCTGGGACGTCACCTGTCGCCAGAGCAACCACGAGGGCGAACTGATCGATGCGATCCATGCCGCCCGTGTCGACGGCACCGCGGCGATCATCATCAACCCCGCCGCCTATACCCACACCTCGGTGGCGATCCTCGATGCGCTCAACGCCTTCGACGGCACGGTTATCGAGGTGCATCTCTCCAACGTGCACAAGCGTGAGAGTTTCCGTCATCACTCCTATGTCTCGCTGCGTGCCGACGGCGTTATCGCCGGGCTCGGCAGCCAGGGCTACCTGGCCGCGCTGGATTCTTTGATCAGGGGTGCCGGGTAGCCCCGAGCGGGCTGATAACAGCCCTGCGCAAGCTACTCTTCTGTTCGGGCCAGCCAACTGGCGGGCCCGATTTGTTGTTTTTATGTAACAAAGCCTGGCAGGGGTGGAATATTAGCTACCCTGAAAGTCAGGGTGACCAATAATCTGCTATCGGGTAATGAGGGGGAGTGGCATGGAAGACCCGGATACCTTGGCACCGGAGGAGCGTAAGAAGAAGGAGCTAAAGTTGTTCCTCTTCATTGCTATTTTGCTGTTTCCGATCCTGGCGATAGCCCTGGTCGGAAGCTTCGGCTTCTCCGTATGGATTTACCAGACCTTCACCGGCCCACCCGGGCCCCCGGGCTGAGGGCCGCATGACAAAAACGAATAACAACAGACGTCGGCAATTCTTTCGCTCCCTTGGCGGACATGGCCCGATCCAGCGGCCTCCCTGGACCGGCGATGACTTCACCGAGCGCTGCGTTCGCTGTGCAGCCTGTATCGACGCCTGCCCCGAGCAGGTGCTGTTCCACGGCGGGGGCGGCTATCCCGAGATCCGTTTCAAGCACGAAGGCTGCACCCTGTGTCGCGCCTGTGTCGACGCCTGCGACGAGCCTGTCTTCGATATCCGGCGCAACGCCTTTCCCTGGCGAGCCCGCATCGAAGCCCACTGCCTGGCACTGGCCGATATCCACTGCCAGAGCTGCCAGGATGCCTGTGAATGGCATGCGATCGCCTTTCCCCCGCAGTTGGGGCGCCCCCCCAAGCCGCGGCTGAACCTCGAGGCCTGTACCGGCTGCGGTGCCTGCCAGGCCCAGTGTCCCAATCACGCCATCACAATGACAAGCGAGGAGATGGCCCATGCCGAATGATGCCCTGCATATCGCCAGTTTTCTGGTCCATGTCCAACCGGAGGAGTGCAAGACGGTGGCGCAATGGCTGGCTGCCCAGCCCGACAGTGAGATTCGTGCCGAGGATCCGTCCGGCAAGCTCGTGGTGGTGATGGAGAGTGAGCGAGAGGGCCGCATTCTCGACCTGATCGATGCGGTTCAAACCCGCCCCGGCGTGCTGGGTGCGGCCCTGGTCTATCACCAGATGCTCGAGCCTGGTACCGCCGATGAACCCGCCGACTCCGTGGAACAACAAGCCCCAGCAGAAGGGATGCCGACATGAAGTTGACTCGCCGTGAATTTGCCAAGGCCAATGCGGCAGCCGTTGCGGCTGCCACCGCCGGAATGGTCCTGCCGGCCGGTGCCAGTAACCTGATCACCAACGCCGAACTGACGCAGCTCAACTGGAACAAGGCACCCTGTCGCTTCTGTGGGGTGGGTTGCAGTGTGATGGTGGGCACCCAGAACAACCGTATCGTTGCCACTCACGGCGATGCCCAGTCGGAGGTCAACCGTGGGCTCAACTGCGTGAAGGGCTACTTCCTTTCCAAGATCCTCTACGGTCAGGACCGGTTGCAGCAGCCGATGTTACGCAAGCGCAACGGCGTCTACGACAAGCGGGGCGACTTCGAACCGGTCTCCTGGGACGAGGCCCTTGACCTGATGGCCGACAAGTTCAAGAGTGCCATTCGGGAACACGGCCCCGACAGCGTCGCCATGTTCGGCTCCGGACAGTGGACCATCTGGGAAGGCTATGCGGCCAGCAAGCTGTTCAAGGCAGGGCTGCGCACCAACAACATCGACCCCAACGCTCGTCACTGCATGGCCTCGGCGGTGTTCGCCTTCATGCGCACTTTCGGCTCTGATGAGCCCATGGGCGTCTACGACGACATCGAGCATGCCAATGCCTTCGTGCTGTGGGGCTCCAACATGGCGGAGATGCACCCGATCCTGTGGACCCGGGTCACCGACCGCCGGCTCTCATTTCCTGACACTCGGGTAGCCGTGCTCTCTACCTTCGAGCACCGCAGCTTCGACCTGGCCGACATCCCCATGGTGATGAAGCCCAATGCCGATGTGGTGATCCTCAACTACATCGCCAACCACATCATCCAGACCGACCGGGTCGATCGTGACTTCGTCGATAGCCATACGAACTTCGTACGCGCCGTGGACGACATCGGCTACGGCCTGCGGGACGAACATCCGCTGCAGCAGGCAGCCGCCAACGCCGATGACCCCAACCGCTGGACAGAGATGAGTTTCGACGAATTTGCCGACCATGTCTCTGACTTTACCCTGGAGCGGGCGGCGCGGGAGTCCGGCGTCTCCGAGAGCCGGCTCGAGCAGATGGCGGAGCTCTATGCCGACCCCGATATCAAGGTGATGACCTTCTGGACCATGGGTGTGAACCAGCACACCCGCGGCGTGTGGGTGAACAACCTGATCTATAACCTGCACCTGCTGACCGGCAAGATTTCCGAGCCCGGCAACAGCCCCTTCTCGCTGACCGGCCAGCCATCGGCTTGCGGCACGGCTCGTGAGGTAGGCACCTTCGCCCACCGCCTGCCGGCGGACCGGGTGGTCACCAACCCTGAGCACCGCGCCTTTGCCGAGGAGGTCTGGAAGCTTCCCGAGGGAACTATCCCCAGCAAGGTGGGTTTCCACGCAGTCGAGCAAAGCCGCAAGCTGAAGGATGGCGAGATCAAGGTCTACTGGACCCAGGTGTGCAACAACATGCAGGCAGGGCCCAATACCCAGCAGGAGATCCTGCCGGGCTGGCGTAATCCAGAGGCCTTCGTCATCGTCTCCGATATCTATCCCACCGCCTCGGCACAGGCCGCCGACCTGATCCTGCCGGCTGCCTCCTGGGTGGAGAAGGAAGGTGCCTTCGGCAACTCCGAGCGTCGCACTCAGTTCTTCCACCAGCTGGTCGATGCACCGGGAGAGGCCCGCTCAGACCTCTGGCAGCTGGTCGAGTTCTCCAAGCGCATCCGGGTCGATGAGGTATGGCCTTCCGAGCAGCTTGAAAAGGCTCCTGAGCTCCGGGACAAGACCCTTTTCGATCTGCTCTACGCCAACGGGCAGGTGGATCGCTACCCGCTCTCGGACATGGAGGAGGGCTACGCCAACCGGGAAGCGGAAGCGTTCGGCTTCTATATCCAGAAGGGGCTGTTCGAGGAGTACGCCCGCTTCGGTCGTGGCAAGGGCAAGGACCTGGACGACTTCGATAACTACCACCAGAACCGCGGCAAGCGCTGGCCGGTAGTAGACGGGGAGGAAACCCTGTGGCGCTATCGCGAAGGACTCGACCCCTATGTAGAGGAGGGGCGGGGCGTGCAGTTCTATGCCAAGCCTGATGACCGGGCGCTGATCTTCGCCGTACCCGACGAGCCGCCCCCCGAATCGCCGGACGATGAATTTCCCTACTGGCTCTCGACCGGACGGGTGCTGGAGCATTGGCATACTGGTTCGATGACACGCCGGGTCCCCGAGCTGCATCGAGCGGTACCGGCGGCGTTGCTGTACATGCATCCCGAAGATGCCCGTGCAGAGGGTATGCGGCGCGGCAGCGAGGTGAAGGTGATCAGCCGGCGCGGCGAGGTGCGTCTGCGGGTCGAGACACGGGGCCGGGTTACCCCGCCGCAGGGGCTGGTCTACGTGCCCTTCTTCGATGCCAATCGGCTGATCAATAACGTGGTGCTGGATGCCACGGACCCGATCTCCAAGCAGACGGACTTCAAGAAGTGTGCGGTCCGTCTGGAACTGATCAGCCTGGCCTGAGGCCGAGACGCAAGGAGAAATGCAATGAAATGGCTCACACTGCTCAGTCTTGCGCTGGCGCTGGTCGTCGCCGGCCTGGTAATCGCCGAAGAGCACCGCGACGATTCTGCACCGGACGGCCTGCGTCCGGGTGGTACCCTCAGCCAGTCCCTGCCGGCTCCACCGCTGGCCGGCGAGCCCCGGGACGCGGGGCGTGAAGTGCTCAACTACCCCGAGCAGCCCCCGGTCATTCCCCACGGCATTCGCGACTATCAGGTCGATGCCCGTGCCAATCGCTGCCTGACCTGCCACAGCCGCAGCGAGGCGGTACAGGCCGGCGCCCCCATGGTCAGCATCAGCCACTTCCGTGACCGTCATCAGCAGGTGCTGGCGGCGGTATCGCCGGACCGCTACTTCTGCACCCAGTGTCATGTGCCTCAGACCGATGCCAGTCCCATCGTCCCCAACACCTTCCTCACCGTCGACGAGGTGCTGGGCGACATGCTCCGGGAGCGGCGTGATGGGGGTGGACAATGAAGCGCTGGCTGGCCAGTTACTGGCGTATCCTGTCTCGCCCCAGCATGCACTTCAGCCTGGGATTCCTGACGCTGGGGGGCTTCATTGCCGGGGTCTTCTTCTGGGGTGGCTTCAATACCGCGGTGGAGGCCACCAATACCCAGCAGTTCTGCATCTCGTGTCACGAGATGGAGCGCAACCCCTACCGGGAAATGCAGGGCACCATCCACGACGTCAACCGCTCCGGGGTCGGCGCTCAGTGTGCGGACTGCCATGTCCCACACGGCTGGACCCACAAGATGGCGCGAAAGATGGAGGCTTCCAAGGAGGTCTGGGGCTGGATCTTCGGTACCATTCGCACCGAAGAGCAGTTCGAGGACAAGCGGCGTGAGCTGGCAGAGAGGGAGTGGACCAGGCTCGAAGCCAACGACTCACTGGAGTGTCGCAACTGTCACGACTTCGACTCGATGGACTTTACCATGCAGAGTTCCAGGGCGGCTCGTGCACACTCGACCACGCTCGCCGAGGGAGAGGCGACCTGCATAACCTGCCACAAGGGCATCGCCCACGAGCTACCGGACATGAGCGACTACCACGGTACCGCCACCAGGCTACCCGACATCGAATCCTGGGTGGCGCACCTGGAGCGGGATGCTCCGGCGCATGGGCACTCGAGCAACTGACCCCTACCTCCTAACCGAAGAGCCCGGCAGATTCGCAGCTCAATTGATCGTGGTGCGAATCTGCCGGGCTTTTTTCTGCAGCAGCGGCCTGCAGCAGCGGCAGGTACTCCTGCATCAGGGTGTCGATATCCACGCGAGCGGCATTGGTGCTGATATTGATACCACCCAACAAGGCGCTGCGTCTCGATTGCAATACCCTGGCTTCGTCGAATGCGGCCCTGGGGGAACGCACCGTGTCGCTGTGCGAGCAGTACGAGCGTCCAGTGGCTGACCTGACAGCAGGCTCGCGAAATATTGGGTCTTGCGGCTGGCTGATGACCAGGTACGGCTGCTGATTTGGCGTTGCAGGCTGGTGAGGCATACGCTGATTAAAGGGACGCAGGGTTATCACGGGCGACATGGATCGAGTCGATATGCAACGCAATGAAGCCGAGAGAAGTGCCGACGTCATCGTGGTGGGTGCCGGCCTGGCCGGCCTTTCAGCGGTGCGGGAGCTCGAAGCGGCTGGACTGAGCTGCCAGGTAGCGGAGGCGCAGGGCCGTGCTGGCGGGCGTGTCCGCTCCTCAACCGGTGAAAACGGCTACCCGATCGAAGAAGGGGCCCAGTTTCTGAATCAGGACATGACGGGCCTCGTCGAGCTGGTGCATGAAGCCGGAATGGAGCTGATGGTGAGCTCGGAAGGCGCGACGGCGGGCCTCGGGGCATCGGGGGTCATTGGAACAGATGATTGGTTGGGGGCGATGGATGAGGCATGGCCCGACCTGGTGTCCTATGCGGGCTATCAGAGTGGTCGCCCCGACCGCTCGGTCGCCGAGCTGATTCAGGAGATTACCTCTGACGCCAAGGGCGCCGCTCTCATGAAAAGCTCGCTCTGTGAGCTGTTATGCCATGAACTCTCCGATATCAGCGCCCAAGGCGTGCTGGAAATCTATGCCAGGTATGACTCGCAGCGAGAGGATGGGGAATGTCAGGTGACAGGCCCCCTCGCTACCGTCGTCGCCCGGCTTGTCGATGGCCTGTTACGTGTGCCTCATTACCACACGGCCGCGATGGCTGTGTCGAGAGTGGCAGGGCCGGGTGGTGATGCATTCGATGTCGCCACCTCTCATGGTGCCTATCGCGCCGGCGCTGTCATCCTGGCGGTGCCACCGGTCGCCGCCCGTGAGATCGAACTCCCCCCGCCTCTGGCAGACGAGGTTTGCGCCGCCCTTGAGAGCTATATACCCGGAGCGATGATCAAGACCACCTTCGTTTATCGTGACGCCTACTGGCGCCAGCCGGCCGACTGGCATGGCGGCCAGCCGATCAGAGAGGTCGTCTGCATCGATCCGATGGGTGTGACTCTCACGGATACGTCGAGGGTGGGAGAAGACGAGGCACGTTTGACGATGTTCACCGGCGGGGGACGCGCCCCCGATCTGGCCCAGCTTGCTCAGGCTGAGCGACAATCCGACGCCATCGATCTGCTGGGGCAGGCTTTCGATGACGGTAAGGCAAGGCAACCCATTGAAATGACGGATACCGTCTGGGTCCAACATCCCTGGTGTGGCGGCGGGTATAACGCACACATCCGTTTCGGAGGGATGCCGGATGCTGCGGCACGGCTGCGCGGGGTGGAAGGACGAGTGCTTTTCGCCTGCTCGGAGATCGCTGAGCGGTTCCCGAGTTACATGGAAGGTGCCTTGGATGCCGGCAGATCCTGTGCGGCTCGTTTGCTTAGGCTGCTGCGCTAAGCTTCTTGCCGAGAGGAAACGAACGAGTTGGCAGGTGAAGGTGGCTGGGGCAGACTCTCGAGCTGCGAGAGACCGGGCAGATCAAACATTAGCATGCTCATTAAAAAGTGCTTATGCTGAAGGCAAGGCCCCTTGCCCGCAACGGAGATAGCTCATGGCGACTCGAATCACGACCTCCCGCAGAGAGGACGGCATCACGCTGGTGAGGATCAGCTGCCCTGAACGACGCAACATCCTGGACGAGGCAAGTTACATCCAACTGATGGATGCGCTGGCTTCGGCCGAGGCGGACGATGGGGTCAAGGTCCTGATCATCACGGGCAGCGAGAACTGCTTTACCGCCGGCAACGACCTGGCCAACTACAAGGCACTGGCGGAGGCGACTGAGGTGCCGGCCATCACCTTCCTGCGTCGCCTGCATGCCTTTCCCAAGCCTGCCATTGCCGCTGCAGAGGGTCTCGCCCTGGGGATTGGTTCGTCGATTCTTCTGCACTGCGATTTCGCCTATGCGGGCAATTCCACGAAGTTCTACCTGCCCTTCATCAACTTTGCCCTGACGCCCCTGGGCGCCACGACACATCTGCTGCCCAAGCTGGCCGGTAACAAGTTGGCCAGTGAAATGCTCATGCTCGGAAAATCCCTTTCCGCGTCCCGTGCCTGTGACCTGGGCCTGCTGACTGATACCACCCCCGATGGCAAGGCGCTGGAGCAGGCGATCGACTGTGCCACGCGGCTTGTCGCCAAGCCCTCCGATACGCTGTTGGCCACCAAGGCGCTGCTGCGGGAGAGCGAAGCCGAAGCAGTGGGCCATGCCTTCGACCGGGAAGAAAGGCAGCTGCTGGAGCGGTGCCGCTCCGCGGAAGCCCAGAGTGCCATTGACGCTTTCTTTGCCAAGAAAGCGAGCCACTAGCGATAAGCGTCTAGCCAGCTGCTCGCAACTCCTTGCTGATCTGCTGTAATGAAGGCAAGACCAGCCGCGATAGAAGGGGACGATATGCAGGTACTTCATGTGGCAGTGGACGAGTCCAGGCGCTCATTGCAGGGCATCCACTTGGGCGAGCTGTTACATCGTCAGTGGGGCGGCACCATGGCGTTGGTTTCCGTCGTGGCGTCATCCGACCAGGTGGATAAGCGCCGGGCCGCGCTGCATGATGCGCTAGACCGGCAAGAGCTGGGGGCTTATCGGGAGTCACTCGAGATAGTGACAGGTGATGCCGCCGATGTGCTGGCCGGGCTGGCTTCCGACCCTGGCGAAGGGTTGCTGTGCATGACCTCCCATGGTCGACGCCCGGCGTCCGAGTTATTGCTTGGCAGCGTTGCGGCAGAAACCGTGCGCCGTGCTGGCGCACTGGTGGTGCTTGGCGGCCCCCGGTTCGATCCTGGCAGGCATGGGCGTATCGATACCCTGATGGTCTGCGTCGATGGATCGCGCCCAGCTGAGTCGGTGCTCGAGCCTGCAGTCAATCTGGCCAGGCGACTCGATGCCAGGCTGCAATTGTTGCATGTGGTAGAGGTCGAGACCGATGCGGCATCAGTACTGCCTGGTGGTACGGGGCATGGCGATATCATGGAGTCGGGGTATGTGCAAAGCCTGGCGCGCCGGATTCGCGAGGCGGACGGTTTCGAGGTGGAGTGGGAAGTGCTGCATGGGGACAGCCCTGCAGAGGCTATCCACCGTTACCTGACTCCTTGTACCAATGCCATGGTTGTCATGACGACCCATGGACGCAGTGGTTTTTCACAAGTGGCCACAGGCAGTGTCAGCCGCGAGATATTGCACAAGGCGCACTGTCCGGTGGGGATTATGCGCCCGGTAAAAGGGGGGTGATGGCACTTCTTCGGGAGTTTTCACTATTTCGGATAGCGCACGCTGCGGCGATTCTCCACCAGCACAGCAAGAATCACATTGGCTTCCCGCATGGCCTGTGTGGGGAGCTCGCCCTTGCGACGGGCGCAATGGCGCAGCAAAGCCTACTCCATACTGTGGGTGTTGAAAAAAATTTAAAGACCTCTGCAGCCCAGCCGATAAACCTTTATCACCTTTTGCAAACATGATCGCCAGCGGCGGGTGAGGTCTTGCTTTCGTGAGGCCTGCTTACTCGATGGGTGCGCGACAGCAGGGAGTGCGGGTACCCATGAAGACACCGCAGTGGCTGAGTTGGCGGGGCGCGAGCGATACCGATGCCGGTTCGGGAGCGGATTCGCGGCGGTTTTGGCTGGCCAACTGCTTCTTGATCATCGTTGCGCTGACTTCGCTGGTCTATACCGTGGTCAACTTTTTCCTGTTCGAGGCCATCCTGCTGGCGGCCGTCGAATTGGCCTTCTTCGTCATCGTCGTGCTGGCACTGGCCGACATGCGGGTCAACCGTAATATCGAGCGATCGGCCTGGGTGACGGTGTTGTCCTGTGGCGGCCTCTCGGCGTTCTTCTATTGGTACGTGAAGGCCGATGTCTCGGCGGCGGTATGGACGGTTTTCTTCGCTATCATTAATTTCTTCCTGCTCGGCACGCGCAAGGGCTTGCCAGTCTACTTGGTCTTCTTCGCGGTCATCCTCTCGATGACCGTTGCATACCGAGAAGATTGGGCAGCACTGGCATCGGGAGCCGCACTGACCAATATCCTCGGCGGGATGATGGCTTTCGGTGCCGCGGCCTACTATCAGGAACGGTCCCGGGAAGCCGCCCACGATAGGATCGAAGCCCTGGCCAACCAGGACAGCCTGACCGGCATCTCGAACCGCCGCCATTTCTTGCAGCGCTTCGAGCGGGATCGCCAAGCCTTGTGCCTCCTGGGCGGGCAGTATTCCCTGGTTCTCATCGATATCGACAATTTCAAGTCGGTCAATGACACCCACGGGCATGCCGTGGGGGACCAGGTCATTATTGCTGTCACCCGACGCATTCTCTCGGCCGTTCGGTCTCAGGATCTGGTAGCCCGGTTGGGTGGAGAGGAGTTCTGCGTCCTGTTCTACGACTGCGGGGGCAGCGATGCCTGGCGCCGTGCCGAGGAGCTCCGTCGGGTTGTCGGTGCTGAGCCGGTGGCGGTGGACAGCCAGAGTGTGATGGTGACGATCAGTGCGGGGGTCGCCGATGGGGATCCTCGGTCCCAGGGGTTCAACGAGATGTTCGCAGATGCGGACAGGCGCCTGTATGCCGCCAAGGCAAGGGGGCGCGATCGGGTGGTGGGGCAGTTGTCGCCGTGATGTTGTTTCCGACGCCGCTTGCCGTTCGCTCTCGCTGGCAGGATTGCCTATGCTGGGCCTTGGCAGGGGCGGCAAAGGTGACATTTATCGCCTGACGACCGGGGCCGAGAGCACAGGAAACCAAGCGATGTTTCGAAGCTGGGTCTATGACTCCCTCATCCTCAGGCTCACGGCCCGCTGGTATGCCGAGGTGCTCAAGCGCCTGCCCGCAGGTGCAGTATTGCTGGATGTCGGGATAGGCACGGCCGGGGCGCTGGCGGCCAACGCCGAGACGGTGAGGTGCAAGGGGGTGCGCATTACCGGCATTGATATCGATGCCGATTACATCGTCCGAGCAAGGCGCCGGCTCGAGGAGACAGCGCTCGGTGCCCATGCCGAAGTACGTCTCGAATCTGTCTACGACCACCGCGCCGGCCCCTATGACGCCGTTTATTTCTCGGCCAGCTTCATGCTGTTGCCCGAGCCCGAACGGGCGCTGCGCCACTGCACGGCATTGCTCAGCCCGGGCGGACGCATCTTCTTCACCCAGACCATCCAGCAGCGGCCCTCGCGCGGGATGGAGTGGTTCAAGCCCATGCTCAAGCGGCTCACCAGCATCGATTTCGGGCGGGTGACCTATGAAGATGCCTTCAAGGCGCAGCTCGACGCCGCCGGCCTGTCGCTGGAAGAGTTAACGGTGCTGTCGCGTCACGGCAATCGAGCCTCGTGCCTGGCCGTTGCACGACCACGAAGCTGACTCTTTCGAACCATTCCACGCTGAACGGCAGGATGTCCTGCGGGCTGTGAAAGGTCCATCACCGCATTGGCTTGCCTCACTCCACGTCCTTGGTGACAGGCTACGGTAGAGCAAACCAATCAAGAAAGCTGTTGCTTGCGTCAGCGGCCAGGGCCAGTAGCGCCAGGTGCCTTGATACAAAAACGCCGACTGAAGGTTCCGACATCGCGACAGTCGAACGGGGCGGCATCTCCTTGCTCAGAGGGCTGGAAAGCCTAAAAGGCTTCCCATTCCGGCTCCTCTGCTGTCTTTCGCTGCTGACGAGATCGCGGCATGGGATCGCGATCCATTTCTACCTGGTTGGATGAAATGAAGCTGCTGGGGATGGCCGGTGCCAAGTTGCCCGTTGTTGAGGAGGATGACTTCTCTCCGATACGAAATGAGCTGACTGCATTTGCCAACAGTTCGGCTTGGGTCTGCAGTGATGAGGCTGCCGCTGCAGACTGCTCCACCAGTGCAGCATTCTGCTGCGTGACCTGATCCATCTGGCTAACCGCAACGCTGACCTGTTCGACCGCCTGGGACTGTTCCTCCGAGGCGGCGTTGATGTCGGCCATCAGCTCCGAGACCTGGCGAACGCTGCCCACGACCTGCTCCATGGCTTCGCCGGCCTGCTTGACCAGGGCGCTGCCGTCCTTGACCAGCTCGCCATCGAGGGTGACCAGCGTCTGGATCTCCTTGGCGGCCGTGGCGCAGCGCTGGGCCAGGTTGCGTACCTCGCCGGCTACTACGGCGAACCCTCGGCCCTGCTCACCGGCCCTGGCGGCTTCCACCGAGGCATTGAGTGCCAGGATGTTGGTCTGAAAGGCGATACCGTCGATCACTGAGATGATGCTGCCGATCTTCTCCGCACTCTCTTCGAGTTCCTGCATCTTACCCATGGCCTGCGCCGTCTTGTCGCCCCCGTTATCGGCCAGCAGACGAGCATTGCGCGCAAGCTCGTTGGCCTGGCGGGTGTTGTCGGCGTTCTGCTTCACCGTCGAGGCGACTTGCTCCATGCTGGTGGCCGTTTCCTGGAGGCTCGCGGCCTGCTCTTCCGTGCGCTGGGAGAGATCGTGATTGCCCGAGGATATCTCGCTGGAGGCGGCATGGATGGCCTGGGCGGAGAACTGGATCCGGGCCACCAGCTCGCGCTGCTGGGACTGGGTTTCACTCAGGGACTGTAGGGCGAGGCCGATCTCGTCACGGCGTTCCACCTCAATGCGGTTGTCGAGGCTGCCGGCGGCAATCGCCTGGAAGTACTCGATCATGCGTCCCAAGGGCCGGGTAATGGCGCGAATCAGGGTCCAGCCGCCCAGGCTGGCTATGATCAATGCCAGGACGATCATGGCTGCGGTCAGCAAGCGCATGAAATCGGAGGTCGACTGGGCCGCAGCATACTCGGCACGGGCCACTTCCCCCTGAAGGTCGATCAGCTCATGCAGCGTCTGGTTGGCGGCAACGAAAGCGGGGCGTGTCGCCTCGATCATATGGGCAGATGCCTGATCGATCTGGCCGGCCTCATAAAGGGCGATGGCCGGCTCCACTCCCTGCTGTAAGAAGGCACGGCGCTGATCAGCATAGCGCTCGGCAAGCTCCGCCTCGCGTGGGGTCAGGAAGGTTGCCATGTAGGTCGTCCAGACCTGCTCCATCGCCGCGATATTGGCGCCCACGGCATCCAGGTAGGGTTGTCGGTTTGTCTGACTGGCTGCCTCGCCGCCGGCATGGTCGTTGGTCAGGCTGATCTGGTTGAGCTCAATGATGGTGTCCCGCATCAGTTCATCGATGCGGGTCAGCTGTTGCACCGGCACCAGTCGGTCCTCGTAGATGGTGTCGATGGCGCTGCTCAGTGCGGTCATTCCGCGTATGCCGAGGCTGCCAACGATGGCAATCAGTGCGACCAGCAGGGTTATCAGTACGGTCAGTCGAGCTTTGATGGTGAGGTTCATCCCCGGATTCCTGGCAGGGTCATTAAGCGGCTAGCAAGCGATGCCAGAGATTGGCTGTGCGCATGCCTTTCATGTCAAGTATTATCCTCAAAATAATGACACAAAAACTATGCATTAGGGTAGTGTATTTCGAAAATGTACAGCTATTCTTGAGTATTGTCATTTATTTATATGATATGAAAGGATTTTATTATAGAGACTCTGTACATAGTGATAGTGGCGTGCATGGGCCGCCTGATCAGATATCAAATATTCTTGATGGCGGCAGTCAGTTTCCAACCGCCGTTGGCATTGAAATCAGGCAGGGCGCAGGAAAGCTGAGTACTTAGTGCTTGCCCAGCCT
This sequence comes from Halomonas chromatireducens, assembly GCF_001545155.1. Classification (NCBI taxonomy): domain Bacteria; kingdom Pseudomonadati; phylum Pseudomonadota; class Gammaproteobacteria; order Oceanospirillales; family Halomonadaceae; genus Halomonas; species Halomonas chromatireducens. Next base: position 2,506,510 of record NZ_CP014226.1, read on the forward strand.
GCTTACTGACACTGGTCTGGGAGCAGGCTGGTAGACGGGTTGGGAGTGAAGCGCTGGGCGGGCGTGTGAAGTCGCAGATTTATCAGAGTGATATCAGGCGTTGCGGAGTGATTCAGTGCGCCCATGACAAGAATACTGTGAGCTGGCTAGGGCGAGTTCTTGTGCTCGTCTTCACGGACCTCGTAGTCGCCTTCCAGCACCTGCTGTTCGCGGTGGGAATCTCCGCCAGTCCCGGTGCGATAGTGCGTCTCCCGGTAGTGAAAGCTGGTACCGACATCGCTCGCCTGCTCGGCGCGCATCTGCTCGAGGCGCTTCTTCATGCGATAGCGCATGATGGGCAGCATGGCCCAGCCGATCAGCAGGAAGAAGAGGCCCAATACCGTGCCGATGATCAGCAGCATGCCGAACAGCAGCCAGGTCAGGATCAGCTTCAGCCCGCCGAGAGGCCCGCGCGGCGTCTGGCGGGTACGGGCACGCCACTGCTGTGCCGCGTGCCAGGCGGCGTTGCGGCGCGGGTCGTTGGGGTCGGTCATGGACATCTCCAGCGAGAGCATGGCGTCACCATTGAGGGGCGACGAGGTGAATGGCTCTCCCTTGGAGGCCACGACTGGGTAAACGTTCCTGGGGTGCGACACGCTACCACGGTCGCTTCTGCCAGGGCACTTATCACGCAGATGTGCTACAGCATCCGCCATAGGGCGGCGGTGACGATCCCGGCGGTGATCGCCGGCAGGGGCTTCTGCAGGGCCAGCATGACAAGGAGGGTGGCGACCAGTGCCATTCGGGCCCCCCAGTCGCCGTAAACGGCCATGGGGGTGATCACCGCCACCAGCACGGAGCCGGCCATGGCATTGATGAAGCGCTCTACCCTGGGGCCGATCGGTACCCGCGACATGATGAAGACGCCGCCGGCGCGGGTCAGGTAGGTGACGAGGGCCATGATGACGATGGCGGCGATGGCTCCGGCCAGCGTGGCGGGAAGGGTCATGGTTTCTCTCCCTTGCGCGCCGGCAGCAGGACACCCACGAGCCCGCCTGCCACTGCGCCGACGATGACATGGGCGTGATCGGGCAGCCATGTCATGGCCGCCAGTGCGGCCAGTGCCGCGGCGGCCCAGGGCAGCAGTATCGACAGGTCGCGGCGGCCGCCCACCAGCATGGCAAGCAGGAAGCAGCCCATGATGACGTCCAGGCCGAAGCGTTGCGGCTCCTCGATGCCGCTACCGAACAGCACGCCGAGCAGGGTGCCGAACAGCCAGGTGACCCACAGTGCGATGCCGCCGCCCACCAGCATGCCGACATTGGTCTTGCCCTTCTGGTAATCGGCGGCGGCCATTGCCCAGTTGGAGTCGCTCATGACGACCACGCTGGCGTAGCGCTGGGCGGGCGGGAGATGGGCGAGCCAGGGCTGGATGGCGGCGCCCATCAGCAGATGGCGGGCATTGATGGCAAAGGTGGTGGCGATCAGCGGCAGCAGCGGTATCTCTGGGCCCCACAGCTCCAGGGCGGCAAACTGCGAGGCGCCGGCGAAGACCAGGGCGCTCATCAGCATCGCCTCGAGACCGGATAGGCCGCGGGAGAGGGCGGCTACGCCGAAGGCCAGGCCGAAGACGACCACGAACAGGCACAAGGGGGCCATGCGCCGGATGCCGACGATGATGCCGGCCAGGTCGAGCCGGGCAACCTGGGTACTCCGGCTCATGCGTGCCACGCCTCGGCGACGATCTCGTAGCTTCTCAGGCGGTCCTCGGCCCGGAAGACGTCGGTATTGAGCATCAGCTCATCGGCACCGGTCTTTTCGAGGAAACGCTCGAGACCGGCCTTCACCGTCTCGGGGCCGCCGATGATCGCGGCGCCCAGGAACTGCTCGACCTGGGCTCGCTCCATGGGGGACCAGTCGAGGGCTTCCACCGGTGGCAGCGAGCGCGTGCGCCCACCGCGCACCAGGTTGAGGAACTTCTGCTGGGCGGTGGTGGCCAGGTATTGGGCTTGCTCATCGCTCTCGGCAGCAATCACCGGCAGGCCGACCATGGCATGGGGCCTGTCGAGCGTGTCGGAGGGGCGGAAATTGTCCCGATACAGGCGCAGTGCCTCATGCAGGTAGCCCGGGGCGAACTGGGCGGCGAAGGCGAACGGCAGCCCCTCCCGGGCCGCCAGCTGGGCGCTGTAGCCGCTGGAGCCGAGCAGCCAGAGTGGCACGTGGGTGCCTTGGCCCGGTACCGCTCGGACCCGCTGTCCGGGCTGGGTTTCGCCGAGAAACCCTTGCAGCTCGGCCAGCCGCTGGGGGAAGTCCTCCACACCGGCGCGGGGGTCGCGCCGCATGGCCTGCATGGTGGCGGCGTCAGAGCCCGGAGCGCGGCCCAGGCCCAGGTCGATGCGGCCGGGATAGAGCGTTGCTAGGGTGCCGAACTGCTCGGCCACCACCAGCGGCGGGTGGTTGGGCAGCATGATACCGCCACTGCCGACACGGATATGCGAGGTGGCCCCGGCGATATGGCCGATCAGCACGGCAGTGGCGGCGCTGGCGATGCCGTCGAGGCTATGGTGCTCGGCCAGCCAGTAGCGGGTAAAGCCGAGGCGTTCGGTCAGCTGTGCCAGGCTCACGCTTTCACGAAAGCTGTCGGCGATGGTGCCGCCCTGGCGGATGGGTGCCAGATCGAGCACGGAGAGCGGGGTATCGGCGAGTCGGGACATGATCGGGTTCATCCGCTAATTGGGTAGCCTGCTGTGTATTGCCACCAACATCGGGCCTAGCCCGGAAATATGCAATCCCTGCTGTCAGAAAACGCTGGCTGCAGCCTTGAGGAGCCGCCGAAAGAGCCCGCTCTCTCCGCTGTTTGTTGCAATACAGTAGTCAGGCGACAGCGCAGGCCTTAAGCTCAGCAAAAGGGTGAAACCGGACTTCAGCCATGTCTCTCATCGGATCGAACCGCGGCAACTCCCGCCGTGGCGCTACCCGTCGACGAAAAACCCCTCGCCAGCGCCGAAGAGGCTTCGATGGCTGGCTCGATCGCGCAGTGGACGTCGCCGTGATCACTGCCCTGATTGTCGGCGGTGTGGCCCTGATGCTGAACCTGTTGCTGTGATCTCTGCTGTGATGTGAGGTGGTATGCGCTTTCTGTTGACCCTTGCCCTGCTGGGCATGGTAGCGGCCATTGCCTGGTGGCAGTTCGAGGCGCAGATACCTTCTGAGTGGCATCCCTTGAAGCCGATTTCGGTGGATGACCCCCTGACCCCGGTGACGAAATGGAAGCTCCATCGCCTGGGCGACAGCCGCGATGACTGCCTGGCAGCACTGGCTACCGTACCCGAAGGGGCACTGCGGATGACGCCGCTGGAGGATCATGAGCCGGTAGAGGGCTGCCCGCTGGAGAACGTGGTGCGTATGCATGGCAGCGACGTCGACTTCAATGCCAGCTTCGTTGCCGCCTGCCCACTGGCTCTTGCCTGGGTGATGTTCGAGCGGCAGCGCCTGTAGCCGGCCGCCGAGACCCATTTCGGCAGCCGGGTGGCCCACGTCGAACACTACGGCAGCTATTCCTGTCGGCGGGTCTATGGTCGGGAAACAGGTCGCATGAGCGAGCATGCCACTGCCGAGGCGCTGGATGTGGCGGCATTCCGGCTGGCGGACGGCCAGCAGATCGCCCTTCAGGAACACTGGGGTGAGGAGGGCGAACGAGGCGACTTCCTGCGTGAGGTTCGCGACGGCGCCTGCGATCTTTTCGGTAATGTGCTGGGCCCCGACTACAACGCCGCCCATGCGGACCACTTCCACTTCGGCATGCGGGGCTACCGGCTGTGTCGTTGATACCGGCTTCCGGTTAGCTGTCGCATGCGACCTCAAGCCCCCGTACACTGACTGTATCCTCCAAGGTCGCTGAGTAAGGAGACCGATGCTGGGATTTCTCCAGGGCTTTGCTTATGGCCTCTTCGTCACCTGCCTGCCGTGGCTGCTGGTCGGCATGGCCAATCCACGCCTGGCGGTTCCTACCGATTCCCCCAACCGCCTGCAGGTGGTCTTTCGCTACTGCCTGTTGATCCCGTTCCTCAGCATGCTGCTGTGGCTGACGTCGCTGTGGGGTGGTTTCGGCCCTAGCCTGGGCGGCTGGCTGGCCGGGCTGGTTGCGGTCCCCGTGGCGCTGCCCCTCGAACGTGCCTGGCGTAGCTGGCGGGCCAGGCGGCATCGCCGCCGGCTGGAGGCGCGTCTCGAAGCCGAGGCAGCACGTCGACGCACCGAGCAGGAGCGCGAGGCGCGCGAAGCCGGCGTGGCGGTACTCGACCCGTCACATCCCCCGTCAGACGCCGATGAGTTGATCATGGCCCTGTGCCGCGCCAAGCAAGCTCTTCTCGATACCAGGCGGCCCGACCTGGCGATCCAGGTGGACCGATTCTACAGTCGCTATCGCAACGTCATGGACGTGCTGGTGGCTCGTTTCGATAGCAGTGAGCTGGCCTTTGCGCGCTCCCGCGGGCTGGTCACCGAGGTCTGTCTGGGTGCAGTGGACAACTTCACCTCCATGGCCGCACAGGCGCGGGGGGTGATGGGGCTCGATGGGGACTTCGTGCGTCGCCGCCTTGAGCAGGACGGCACCAAGCTGTCGGTGGAGGAGCGGATTGCGCTGAAGCGCCGCCTGGAACTGATCGATGACACCGAGCTGCGATTGCGCCGCCTGGTGGCGCGAAACGAGTCGGCGCTGACGCTGCTCGATGATGCCGCCGTGGCCCTGGCGCGGATCGAGACGGGGCGTCCACAGGCATCGGTGGCCACCGACCAGGCCCTGGAGGAACTGCGGCGCTTCATTGGCAGGGCTGAGCGTTACGGGCGCGGGGGCCAGCGCTGAACCTGTCAGAATGCTAGCCTAGCATCAAGGACCTTGAGATAAGGGGAAGGTAGCATGAATCAATCGTCCGGACGCGGATCCCGCCTCTCCTTGCCACCGGTGGAGGAGATCGCCAGCGAGCTGGTTGAATCCCTGCCCGAGGTCGAGGAGGAGGCGACTCCCGGTGCAGATGACCCTGAGCTGAGCGAGATGGCCGACGCCTTCGTGGAGGAGGTGCTGGCCAGCGGTGAGGACGGTGCGGCACTGGAGCGTCAACGCCGTGCGGTGGACGAGATGGGCCTGGAGCTGCAACAGCAGGCGGCGCACAAGAGCGAGATGCTGCAGACCCCGCTGAAGAAGCTGGCGCACCAGGGCGATGACGGCGGGCCGGTAGCCCGTGCCCTGGTCGACCTGCGCGGCAGGATGGAGGAACTGGATCCCCAGCAGCACCGGCTCTCGCCCAATCGGCTCGACCGACTGCTGGCGCGAATTCCCGGCGCCGGTAGCCGGGTACAGCGCTACTTCCGCAAGTTCGAGAATGCGCAGCAGGCGCTGGATGCGATCATCGCCGACCTGGAGTCGGGACGCGACATGCTGCATCGCGACAACCTGACGCTGAATGACGACCAGGAAGCCCTGCGCGAGCTGATGGGGCGGTTGCAGCGTCAGGTCGGTCTCGGGCGCCTGATCGACCGGCGCCTGCAGCAGGCGCTGTCCGGACTCGTTGCCGACCATCCCCAGCGCCCCTTCATCGAGGAGGAGCTGCTCTTCCCGCTGCGCCAGCGCATCGTCGATCTGCAGCAGCAGATGGCGGTCAGCCAGCAGGGGGTGCTGGCGCTGGAAGTCATCATCCGCAACAACCGTGAGTTGATTCGCGGGGTAGACCGGGCGATCCATGTCACCGTCTCGGCGCTGACCGTGGCGGTGGCGGTGGCCATGGCGCTGGCCAACCAGCGGCTGGTGCTCGATCGCGTCGAATCGCTCAATACCACCACCTCGGACATGATCGCCGGTACCGCCAGGGCGCTGCGCCACCAGGGGGTGGAGATCCAGACCCGGGCGGCTTCGGCCCAGCTGGACATGGAGGCCCTGGAGCAGGCGTTCGGTGACGTCATGGGGGCCATCGACGATCTTTCCCGCTACCGCCAGGAGGCCCTGCCTCGCCTGGACGAGCAGATCACCCGGTTGGCGAAGCTGTCGCGCCAGGGAGGGGAGGCGATCGACCGACTCCAGCGCGGCAGCGAAGCCCAGCCCGAGTCGGTCGAAGAGAAGACGTCACCATCGGAGCGGCGCGGCGACAGCTAGTCGGCACCCGGCAGGCGAGACTATCGCCTGCCGGGGCGCTCGTCGCGGTCGTCCTCGGGAGCGGTGTCGGGGGGTGTGGTATCGGGCGGGCTGCCCGGAGGCCCCTCATTGCGCCAGGCATCCCGGAACGCCTTGCGCATCAGTTCCCAGGACTCCTCCATGCCCTGGCGTAGCGAGTCCCAGGCCGCCTCGCTGGCGTGCTGCAGTTCATCGAGCCGGCGACGTGTTTCGTCGCGACGCTGCTTCAGCCGCTCGATATCCTCCTCGTACTTGACCTGTGCCTCGTCGCTGGCCTGACGGGCCCTGGCGGCCAGCTCATCGATCTCGGCGTTCCACTCGTCCAGCCGGGCCTTCATCTGCTCGACGAATTCGTCGCGTTTGCTCATGGTCTCATCCCCCGTCCTGTCCCGCTATCGCAAGACTCTTCTCGCTTGAGCATGAGATATGAGCATGAGATAGAAGCCGGCTTCCCACAAGCGTGGCCAAATCGCTCATGTCTCCCACGCCACCCGGTCGCGGCCCTGATGCTTGGCCCGGTAGAGCTGGCTGTCCGCCTGCTCCAGCAGCTGTTCGCAGGTGATCCCGCTGGCGGCGGGAACGGTGCTGGCCACCCCCAGGCTCGCGGTGACCTGGTCGGAATGGTCCGAATAAGCATGGGGGATTGCCAGCGCTCGAATCGCATCACGTATGTGTTGGGCGACCAAGCGGGCACCCGCGAGATCGGTATCGGGCAGTACGCAGACGAACTCCTCCCCCCCGTAACGGGCCACCAGATCGGTCGAGCGGGTGACCACGCCGGCCAGGGCATCGGCGATCGCACGCAGGGTGTCGTCGCCGGCGACATGGCCGTAGTGGTCGTTGAAGTCCTTGAAGCGGTCGATGTCGATGAAGATGACTGCGAGGGGCTTGCCGGAGCGCCGAGCCCGCTGCCACGAGGCCTCGAGGAAGGTATCGAACTGGCGCCGATTGGCGATGCCGGTAAGTCCGTCGACGGTGGAGATCTGGTGCAGCTGATCGCGCTGGTCGAGGCCTCGCTGGAAGGCATGGAGGAGCTCATCCAGGCTCTCGACCAGATGGCCCAGCTCGTCATCGCCATGGTGTTCCAGATTGGGTTTGCGCCACTGGCCGGGCTGACTGGGGTTGGTCTCTATGATGGCCGCATGAACTTGCAGCAATGGCCGGGTAATGAAGGCATGGAAGACCACCACCAGCAGAGCGGCGATGGCCAGCGCCTTGAAGACGCCCAGTGAGAAGATCAGCAGGCTTCGATCCATGAAGTCCCGGGCCAGGCTGTCGAGTGCCAGCGTCATTTCGATATCGCCTACCGGTTCGGTCGGCGAAGCGGTACCCAGATCGTATATCAGTACCTCCTGGTAATGCAGGATGTCGCCGAAAAGCGCATGGGCCAGCCAGCTGCTATCGGGCGACACGTCTCTTTCACGCGAGGCCATGCTGCGGCCGAAGTCGTCTCGAATGACCACGTCGGCTACCCTGCCGCCGCTGAACAGGCCCTCCACCACCTGCGTCGCGAGTTCGGGGTTGAGCTGGAAGGCGGCTTCCGCGGCGGTGCCGTGAACCAGATCCAGCCGGTGCTGGGTCTGATTCTGTACCTCATGCCGCATCTTGCGGGCGTCCAGGGCGAGTTCGATGGCTCCGGCAATGATGCTCAGCAGCAGCGCGATGGAGAGCGTCAAGACAGCCTGCTTGGCGGTCAGGCTGCTGCGGCGTGGGCGTTGCTGGCGCTCTGGGGGAGCTGCTGTCATCGCTCCGCATCCGCGTCATCGCTTGATTCGAGCCCTACGACCTCAGGTGGTTCGGGGGGGCGAAGCCTGTCGATGGCAGCCTGCAGGCGGGCCACATAGGCTTCGGGCACCGAGGGGTGGCAGGCGAGATAGAGCTGGGCTTGCTGGAAGCCGAAAAGTCGTTTCAGGTCAATTTCCGCCTCGGCGGCAAGATAGTCGGCTGCCTGCTCACCCGTGACCCAGACATCGATGAGACCCGATTGAAGGCGATTGATATTCTCGCGCTCGCTCGTTGCCAGAACGATCGATGCCCCCTGACTTGCCACGAACTGCCCCACGGCATCCTCACGAAAGCTACCCACGCGCAGCTCCTGGAGGTCCTCCAGCGAGCTGGCTTCTATGCCAGAGTCCGCCTGGGTAAAGGCCGCCCACTCGTTGGTCGCCAATGGACCGATCCAGGTGAAGTGGGGCTCACGATCACTGGTACGTGTCGTCGAATAGACACAGTGGTTATCCTTCAACTGGGCCTCGGTATAGGCGCGGGCCCAGGGAAGCAGCCGAAACCTGGCGGAAAGCCCCGCCTCTTCCAGGGTGGCCCGCAGCAGCTGGGTCGACTCGCCGTCGATGTCGCCGTCATCCGTCAGGTAGTTGTAGGGCGGATACTCCTCGGTATTGAAGATCACCTCGGTGCTAAAGATGTCGCCGAGCTCACCCCGCTGCCTGAGGGCATCCAGAGCCGCCTGCATTCGTGCCACCAGGTCCGGGTCGGTATCGCGATGCAGGGCGTAGTAGAGATCCGATTCGCTGATCGTCAGTACCGACATGAAATCGGTGATGGGAAGGTCGTGCTCCTGCATCAGCCAGAACGCCACATCCTCACCGTAGGCCCAGAGGTCGACCCGTCCTCGGTCGAGCATCATCAGAGCGCTGAGATTGGACATCGCCAGGCGCAGCTGATCGGCGGGAACCCCGGCCTCTTCCAGTCGCTGGGCGCCGATGTCCCCACGGATGACGGCGACTCGATAGCCGCCATTCACCAGGTCGTCGAGACTGTCGAGCTGGATGCCGCTGTCGCGCCGGGCGATCAGGACAACCCGGTCGGTGGCGATGGGCCCGACCCACTGGAACAGCGCCTCGCGCTGCTCGGTGCGGGTGGTGAAGAAGAGTACCGTGCCGGGCTCGGCCAGGGCGGTGTCGTAGCCGCGAGCCCAGGGGTAGAAGAGGACGTCTTCCCGGGTCAGTGGGGTTTCGGTCTCTTCGAAGATGCGCTCGAGGATCTCGATGGAGATGCCTTCCAGCCGCTCCTCTCGCTTGTAGTTGTACGGCGGATACTCTTCGGTAATGAAGGTGAGGCCGTCCAGGCTGGCAGAGGCCGGGACAGGCAAGAGTAGGCAGACCGCGAACAGTAGCCATTTTCTCATGCGGCTGTCGTTGCCTCCTGTGTGGGTATTATTATGTGCCAATTTCCATGGAGAACGTGGCTGCTGGCGGCAGCTGTCGGAACTAACCTAGTCGATACCTTTCGTAAAGTCATCTTCACACCGCCAACGCAAGCGCCGTCCCTCCACATGGGACCGTGCCGCACCCCTGGCGAGCGTCGCCGATACTGCCGGCATGCGGTAGCGAAATGCCAAGCCGTCAGTGAATGCTCCCGCTGCGTCGTTAGCTGGTAGGCTATGAGCCGAAAGAGCCCACCCACGGCAAGGAAAGTACACTATGAGCGCGGTACCTGTGGCTGCCGGCGACACGCCCCGGCAGCGGGCGTCGAGAAAGGAGATCTTCGGCTGGGCGATGTTCGACTTCGCCAACCAGGCCTTTACCCTGCTGATCATCACCGTGGTCTTCGGTGAGCTCTTCACCACGGTGATCGTCGGTGACCGGGGAGACGACTATCGGCTGGCCAACCTGCTGTGGAGCCTCGCCCTGGCGGTGAGCTACCTCATGGTGGTGATCACAGGCCCGCTATGCGGAGCGGTCATGGATTACCATGCGGCCAAGAAACGTTTCCTGTTTGTCAGCTACCTGGCAACGGTGGGTGCCACGGCGATGCTCTATTTCGTGGAGCCCGGCTATGTGGTGCTGGGCCTGCTGCTGATCGTGGTTGCCAACTACGCCTACTCCATGGGCGAGTCCTTCATCGCCGCCTTCCTGCCAGACCTCGGTCCGCCAGAGGATATGGGCAAGATATCCGGTTTCGGCTGGTCGCTGGGCTATGTGGGGGGGCTCTTCGCCGCCGGCTTCACCCTGCTGGTACTGGGCGAGGCCACCGCCGACAACTTCGAGCGTATCCGCTGGGTGGGGCCCTTCGCTGCCGGCTTTTTCCTGGTAACGGCCATCCCTACCTTTCTCTGGGTCAAGGAGCGGGGCACACCGCAGCCGCCAGGCAAGCCTTACCGGCAGATCGCCTGGGAGCGGGTCGCGACGACTCTGCATGAGCTCAGGCATTTCCGCGATCTGGGCATTTTCCTGGTCTCGCTGCTGTTCTCCATGGCGGGGGTCTACATCATCATTGCCTTCGCCTTCATCTACGGTGCCCAGGTAATCGGCTGGGACGAGGCGATCCGCAATATCATGTTCATCATCGTCCAGATCACCGCGGCGGCAGGGGCGCTGGGGTTCGGTTTCATCCAGGACCGCATCGGTACCAAGCTCACCTACCTGTTCACCCTGACGCTATGGGTGGCGGCGATCTTCGCCATCTGGGCCACGCCGGAAGTCACGGCCTTCCTCAACGAAAGCCTTGGGCTCGAGTGGGAGGCGCAGCATCTCTTCCTGGTGGTGGGCTGCCTGGCCGGGCTCAGCCTGGGCTCGAGCCAGTCGGCCAGTCGTGCCCTGGTGGGTCTCTTCTCGCCCACCCGCAAGGCGGCCGAATTCTTCGGCTTCTGGGGGCTGGCCAACAAGCTGGCCGGTGTCATCGGAATCATCGGCCTTGGGCTGCTGCAGTCGGTGGTTGGCCTGCAGGCCTCCATCCTGCTGTGCGCTGCGCTGTTCATCACGGCGATCCTGATCTGTCTTGCCGTCAATCAGGCGCGTGGCCAGCAGGCGGCCCGCGACTGGGAGACGAGAAACCCGATTCAGGGAGGAGCAGGCTAGTGTCGCTGCTGCAAGATCCGCTGCTGCTCCTATTGGTGGCCATCACTTTTCTGGTGGCCGGCACCGTCAAGGGTGTCATCGGCATGGGTATGCCGACCGTATCGCTGGCCTTGTTGACGGCCACCGTGGGACTACCCTCGGCAATGGCGCTGCTGCTGGCACCCACCATCATCACCAATATCTGGCAGGCACTGGTTGGAGGATATCTGGTGCAGATCCTCCGGCGGCTGTGGCTTTTCCTGTTGGCGTCCACGGTTACCGTCTGGCTGGGGGTGTCGGTGCTGGCCAGGGTCGACGTGCGCTGGCTCTCTGCCCTGCTCGGACTGCTGATCATCTACTATGCGCTGTCCGGCCTATTCCGCCTCGGGGGAGGGGCGATCATGCGCCATGGCCGCCATGCCGGGGCGGTGAATGGTGCCTTGACCGGATTGATCACCGGAATGACCGGTTCATCGGTCTTTCCGGGTGTCGCTTACCTGCAGGCGCTGGGCCTGCCTCGGGACATGCTGATCCAGTCCATGGGCGTGCTGTTCGTGGTCACGACCGCGGCGCTGGGGTTTTCCATGGGGGAGCAGCGTCTGCTCACTGTCGAACTGGCGTTGCTTTCGCTGGTGGCGGTGGTGCCCGCACTGCTCGGCATGCAGTTGGGGCAGCGACTCCGACACCGGCTGTCGGAGGCTGCCTTTCGTCGCGTTTTCCTGACCGGCCTGCTGGTCATGGGAAGCTATCTACTATTGAGCGCACTACTCTCCGGCTAATCGGCGAGGAAGGCACGGATCCTGTCGCTGGCCTGGTCGATACCGACGACGCCATCGAGATGGCCGCGGTTGCCGTCGAGAGTGACCAGTTCCACCGAGGTGCCGTCGGCACCAATCATCTCGGCGGTATCGCGGACGCCTTCTGGCGCGAAGACAAGGTCGTTCTCGCTGTAGAGAATGAGCGTCGGCGCGTCGATGTCGGCCAGCCCCTCTTCCACGCTGTCGCCGTGACCGGTGACAAATGCCTGGTTAGCCTTGACCAGATAGAGCAGGTGGTTGGCGTCGGCGATCTCGGCCCGGGCCGCGGCGATGTCGTCGAGGGTCTGCTCGATGGCGTAGCGGGCGTGGATGTCGCGGGTCGGATCGGCGTCTTCGTCAGCCCAGCTGCGGTCGAAGGTCTCGTTGGCCCACTGCCAGTGGTTGGCGTTCAGGGTCACCAGCTTGAGCGCTTCCCGCAGGCCGTCCAGGGGCGCCTCGCCGTCGTAGTAGTCGCCGTCATTCCAGTTGGCATCGATCCGGATGGGGGCCGCCCAGGCGCTCAGGGTGGCGAGCAGCCAGGGATCGCTCTGGCCCCCGCCGATGACCGGGATCAGCCGTTCGACCCGCTCCGGGTAGGCGCTGGCCCACTCATAGGCCTGCAGGGCTCCCATGGAGGGACCCATGACCGCGTGCAGCTGTTCGATGCCCTGGCTCTCCAGCAGCGCCTTCTGCACCTCGACGAAGTCGCGTATGGTCACCAGCGGAAAGTCCAGCCCCCAGGGTTCGTCGGTTTCCGGGTTGATCGAGGCAGGGCCGGTGGTGATGACATTGGGGTCATGGGCATTGAGATTGACCAGGGTATCCGAGGAGATGATGTAATACTCGTCGGTATCCAGCGGCTTGCCGGGCCCGATGATCGCATCCCAATAGCCCGGTGCGGCATCGTCCTCGGCATAGCGGCCCGCCGCATGGCTGGTGCCCGAGAAGAAGTGAGTGATCAGGATGACGTTGTCCTTCGCCTCGTTGAGGGTGCCGTAGGCCTCCCAGCCGATCCTCACCGGGGCGATGGTTTCGCCGCTGACGGTGGTGTACTCGTCCATCTCGAAGACCTGCTTCTCCACCAGGCCATCCCAGGCCAGGGCGGCCGAGCTGCATGTCAGCAGAGCGCTGATACACAGGGTTGCGCCGACAAGGCGTTGCCCAATGGGGGAATGCTTTGCCGAGACGGGGGTCGAATACTCGAAGCTGTCTTGCATGTGGCTATCCTTGTTGTAGTCATTCGCGCAATAGTCGTCTGATCACGCCAGAACCTTCATGGTCCTGGGCGATAGGCGCTCTTCAGTACAGACAGCAGGCGCAGAGGTGTCAATGCCAAAGGGGCTGCCTCCGACAATGGCCAGGGGAGATGTGCTATGAGCCGTGGTGACGGGTCAGTCCGACGGACCGGGCTGGGTATGATGCTGCTGTTCTGGATACTGTTCATCGGTGCCGGTGTCTGGTGGTTTCACGGTTTTCTCGAGCAGCAGCGCAACCCCAACGCCCATCTTGTCAATGCAGTGAGCGGGCAAGACGAGCCGGTTGTCCTCGAGCGCAATCGGTCGGGCCATTTCATGGCCACCGGACGCATCAATGGTGAGCCGGTGGAATTTCTGCTCGACACAGGCGCCACCTATGTCGCCGTACCTGCGGATCTGGCGGGACGGCTCGGCCTCGAGCGCACGGGATCGGCCTGGTTCAATACCGCCAACGGCCGTGTGCGTGGGGATCTGACGATGCTCAATGAGGTCAGTTTGGGAGGGTTCACAGCGGATCAGGTGAGAGGCTCCATCAGCCCGGGGCTGGACGGCGACGTGGCTCTGCTGGGGATGAGCTTTCTCAACCGTTTCGATATCGAGATTCGCGATGCCCGGATGATCCTGCGCCCGGCACAGCAACCCTGAGGAGCTCATGACCGACCAACCGAGAGGCCGACGCGCCGAAAGACCCAAGCAGATACCGGGACCTGGCTGGCTGGATGTCGTCTGGCGGGTCAAGCAGGAGCTGGCTGACGACCGGGTCAACCTGCTGGCGGCCGGCATTGCCTTCTATGCTCTGCTGTCGCTGTTTCCCGCACTTGCCGCCGTCATTTCCCTATGGGCGCTGGCCTTTGATCCTCATGAGATTGTCAGTCAGATCAGTGAAATCAGCCGCTTCATGCCACCGGGTGGGGCGAGCCTGATCAATGAACAGGCGCAAGAAGTCAGCGAAAGCACCGATACGGGGCTGAGTCTGACCGCCATCATCAGCCTGTTGGTAGCACTGTTCGTGGCATCCAAGGGCGTGCGTGGCCTGATGGTGGGGCTCAATGCCGTCTATGGCGAGGATGAACGGCGCCCTTTTTTCCAGCGTTTCCTGGTCGTTGCCATTCTTACCGTGGGGCTGATCCTGATTTCCCTGGGCGCCACCATCTTCGTGGCATTCTTTCCCCTGGCGATCGGCATGCTCGGCCTGGACAGCACGGCGGTCAGGGTGATCGGCTGGCTGCGCTGGCCGGTACTGCTGCTGGTGATGATGCTGGTCATTGCTGCGCTATATCGCTTCGGCCCCTACCGCAGTGCGCCGCGCTGGGAGTGGGTCAGTGTCGGCACCGTGATTGCGACGTTGCTGTGGCTGCTGGGTTCCGGCGGGCTTTCGCTCTATGTCCGCCATGTGGCCGACATGGCCGAGCTGTACGGTTCGCTGGGTACCGTCGTGGTGATGATGCTCTGGTTCTGGCTTTCAGCCTTTGTGGTATTGCTTGGTGCCGAGATCAACGCTGAAATGGAACGACAGACCCGCAAGGACACCACCATCGGCGAGCCGCGACCCATGGGCGAGCGTGGTGCCCATGCCGCCGACACCCTGGGCGCCAAGCGCCCCTGGCGACGGCCCAAGCCAACCCAGCATGGAGACGAATCATGAGCCTGACCCAGCGACTCGGCATCGAGCTTCCCATCCTTCAGGCGCCCATGGCCGGCGTCCAGGGCTCGGCGCTGGCCGTCGCGGTATCCGAGGGCGGCGGGCTCGGCGCCTTGCCCTGCGCCATGCTGAGCCCCAAGGTCATGAGCGACGAACTTGAAAGGATTCGAGCGCAGACTTCACGGCCGCTCAATGTCAATTTCTTCTGCCACCTGCCGGTAGAGCCGGATCCTGCCAGCGACGCGCGCTGGCATCAGGCGCTGGCGCCCTACTATGAAGAGATGGGCCTCGACATCGACAGCGTGCCGGCTGGTCCCGGCAGGCGGCCCTTCGACGACCAGGCCTGCAATGTGCTGGAGACATTCCGCCCCGAGGTGGTGAGTTTTCACTTCGGCCTGCCGTCTCCGGTGCTGCTCGAGAGGGTCAAGGCCTGGGGGGCGACGGTGCTCTCCTCGGCCACCACGGTGGAGGAGGCTCTGTGGCTCGAGGCGAATGGTGCCGATGCGGTGATCGTCCAGGGGCTTGAGGCGGGTGGGCATCGTGGGATGTTTCTCACCGAGGACCTCACCACCCAGGTTGGCACCCTGGCACTGCTGCCCCAGGTGAAGGCGGCCGTCACGGTGCCGGTGATTGCCGCGGGGGGGATCGCCGACGCCCGGGGCGTGGCGGCGGCGCTCGCACTGGGAGCGGATGCGGTGCAGGTCGGAACCGCCTTCCTCTGCTGCCCTGAAGCGACCACCTCGTCGCTGCATCGCCAAGCGCTGCAGAGTGATGCGGCGCGCCACACCGCATTGACCAACCTCTACAGCGGGCGGCCGGCGCGGGGCATCGTCACGCGACTGATGCGCGAGCTTGGCCCGATCAGCCCCCTGGCGCCGGCCTTCCCGCTGGCCACGTCGGCCATCGGCCCGTTGCGCAGCGCCGCCGAGGCGCTGGGAAGCGGTGACTTCTCGCCGCTATGGGCCGGCCAGAATGCCAGCGGTTGCCGCGAAGTGCCTGCCGCCGAACTGCTGCAAGAACTGGCCAGCGAGATTTCCTGATACTCCAATGACGCGGTGGCGACAGGGCTGATATCATGGATGCATGAACAGTGTTTTGCCTGTCGCGCCGGTCACGGCCTCTCTCGATGATCCGTTCTACTACCTGGCGAACTTTCGTTTCGTTCTCGGCTGGGTGAGCGAGCGTCACGATGATCTCCTGGGTGACGGCGAGCGTCGCTTTATCGCCGACTTCGATGCGTTGCCGCGGGCTTCCCAGGCGCTGCTGGTGCGCATGGTCATGCGCAAGGGCGAGTTCTTCCGTACCACGAAGCTGGTCTATACCGAGATCGACGATGCCGCGGTGGCGCTCGATGCGCTGATTGATGCCGGCTGGGTCGAGGCCGACCCGGTGCTGAGCTTCGGCGAGCTGTTTCGCCAGCTGCGCCTGGCCGAGCTGCGCCGCGTCCTCGCAACGGAGATTGCGGCGGCGGGCCTACCGGCGTCGGCGGCCAAGTCGACGCTGTACCAGGCGCTGTCGGGGCAGCCGGAAGGGCCGCGCCGGCTGGCCAACTGGGGGGATGTGTCAGCGCTGCAGGGGGAGCGGGTCGTGCGGCTATCCATCATGGCCGTCTGCGACCGCCTGCGCTTGATGTTCTTCGGCAATCTGCGCCAGGACTGGTCGGAGTTCGTGCTGGCCGAACTGGGCCTGCAGCGCTTTGAGCGGGTTGCCTTCTCGCCCGAGTCGCGGGCCTTTTCGAGCCGCGATGAAGTCGATGCCTACCTGGCGCTGCACCGGCTGCGCGAACGGCTCGAAGAGGGGGAGCTTCCCGAGGCGCTGCACGCCGAGGTGCCGCCGGTGCCCAAGGGCAACGCCTGGCTGGACGAGCGCCGTGCGAGGCTGCTTTATCGGCTGGGGCAGGCCGCGGAGCGTGGAGGCCAGCCGGCACTGGCACTCCAGGCCTATGGCGAGGCCGACAGCGGTGAGGGTGGAGGCGGAGGCCATGTCGATGCCCGCATCCGCCGCCTGCGCCTGCTGGAGCGGCTGGGCGAGCATCAGCGCGCCTTCGAGCTGGCCTCTGTCATGGTGTCCCGCAAGGAAGCGCTCGGCGAGACTCTCGACGCGCAAGCGCCCGATGAAAGAGAGAGCCAGGCCCTCGAGCGGCTGCTGCCGAGGCTGCGGCGCCGGCTGGGGCTGGCACCGGAACCGCAGCAGGCGCCGCCCCCGCCCGAGCGCTGGGACCTCTGCCTGAGGCGCCCCGTCAGCGACGAGGGGTGGCCGCTCGGCGTGGAGCGGGCCGTCTGCGCCCACCTAGGTACCCCGCAGGCACCGGTGCACTATGTGGAGAATGCGCTGATCACCGGGCTATTCGGCCTGCTCTGCTGGCCGGCGATCTTTGCCTCGCTGCCCGGCGCCTTCTTTCACCCCTTCCACAGCGGCCCGGCGGACCTCAATCGAGCTGACTTCGTGTCACGCCGTCGCGAGCGGTTCGCGGCCTGCCTGGCCCAACTGGATGACGGACGCTACCACGAGACCATTCTCGAGACCTGGCAGTGCAAACGGGGCCTCGCCTCGCCCTTCCTGCACTGGGAGGCGCTCGACGAGGCGCTGCTGCTGCAGGCCTTGGCCAATATCCCCGCCGCCCACCTGCGCGCCTGCTTCGCGCGGCTGCTGCTCGACCCCCGAGCCAACCGGGCGGGCCTTCCCGATCTGATCCAGTTCCTGCCGGAAGCCGATGTCGCGTCACCCGCCTATCGGCTGATCGAGGTGAAGGGCCCCGGCGACCGGCTGCAGGACAACCAGCGCCGCTGGTTGGCGTACTTCCGGGCGCACGGCATTCCCGCCGTGGTGTGCCATGTGACCTGGCAGGACGAGGCGGTAGGATCATGACCGCGAAGGATGGGCAGTATCGCGTGGCGGTACGCGCGCTGTGCGACTTTACCGCCCGTGAAGGCGATCTCGACCATCGCTTCACCCCCTCGCCCAGCGCCCGGGAAGGTATCGCCGGGCATGTCCTGGTGGCGGGCCGGCGTGGTACCGGTTATGAAGCCGAACTGCCGCTGTCGGGTAGCTACCGGGGCCTGGTGGTCAGCGGTCGCGCCGATGGCTACGACCCCCGGGCCAATCGCCTGGAGGAGGTCAAGACCCATCGCGGCGACCTGGCGCGCATGGCGGCCAACCAGCGCGCCCTGCACTGGGCTCAGGTAAGGGTCTACGGGGCCCTGCTGTGCGCCGAGCGAAAGCTCGAGGCGGTGACGCTGGCGCTGGTCTATCTCGATATCGCTACCGGCCGCGAGACCTCGCTGAGCGAGGAGGCGAGTGCGGCAGAGCTGGCGGCGTTCTTCGAGGCCCAGTGCCGGCGCTTCCTGGCCTGGGCCGAGCAGGAGAGCCGTCATCGCCAGGCGCGGGACGACGACTTGTACCGGCTCAGCTTCCCCCACCCCGCGTTTCGGCCCGGCCAGCGGGAGCTGGCCGAGGGGGTCTACAAGGCGGCCGCCACCGCACGCTGCCTGCTGACCCAGGCGCCCACCGGCATCGGCAAGACCATCGGCACCCTCTTTCCGCTGCTCACGGCCATGCCGCGCCAGGGCCTCGACCGCATCGCCTTCCTGACCATGAAGACCCCGGGACGCCGCCTGGCGCTGGATGCCCTGGCCCGGCTGGGAGCCGCCGGCAGCGCGGAACATGGCGAAGAGCGCCGACCGCTGCGGGTGCTGGAGCTGGTGGCCCGCAGCAAGGCCTGCGAGCATCCCGACAAGACGTGCCATGGCGAGGCCTGCCCGCTGGCGGCGGGTTTCTACGATCGCCTGCCGGCGGCGCGCCAGGCGGCGGTAACCCGGGGCTGGCTCGACCGCGAGGCGCTGCGCGAGGTGGCGCTAGCCCATGAGGTCTGTCCCTACTACCTGGGGCAGGAGCTGGCCCGCTGGTGCGATGTGACGGTGGGGGACGTCAACCACTACTTCGATGCCGGCGGCCTGCTGCACGGACTGGCCCAGGCAGACGGCTGGCGCTTGGCGCTGCTGGTGGATGAAGCCCACAACCTCATCGAACGGGCCCGTGCCATGTACAGCGCCGAGCTCGACCAGCGAGACTTCAGCCGGCTGCATCGCTCGGCGCCGCCGGCCCTGGTCCGCCCCCTGGGGCGGGTGGTGCGGCAATGGCAGGCGCTGGTTCGCGAGGCGGGGCCGGCGCCGGAGGGGGAGCCGGGGCGCCCGGCCTACTGTGTCCTCGAGGGGCTTCCCGACAGGCTGGTGGGAGCATTGCAGCTGCTGGCCGCCGCCATCACCGACTATCTGGGCGAGCACCCGACCGGCTCTGACCCGGAACTGCAGGAGCGTCTGTTCGAGGCACTTGCCTTCTGCCGCCTGGCCGACTCCTTCGGCGACCACTCGCTGTGCGACCTGACGCGCCATGGCAAAGGGCACTCGGTCGTCGGGCTGCGCAACCTGGTGCCGGCCGACTTCCTGGCCCCGCGCTTCGCCGCGGCCCGGAGCTGCGTGCTCTTCTCGGCCACGCTGAGCCCTGCGCATTACCATCGCGACCTGCTGGGCCTGCCGGAGGCGAGCGCCTGGCAGTCGGTATCCTCGCCCTTCACCAGCGACCAGCTGGAGGTGCGCATCCAGGGCGGTATCTCGACACGGCTACGGGACCGGGCGGCCTCCGTCGAGCCGATCGTCGCCGAACTGGCAGGGCAGTATCGGCAACGTCCGGGCAACTACCTGGCCTTCTTCAGCAGCTTCGCCTACCTCGAGGCGGTAATGGCACGCCTGCGCGAGGCCCATGCCGAAATACCCGCCTGGGCCCAGACCCGCGGCATGCAGGAGGCCGACCGGGATGCCTTCCTGGCGCGCTTTCGGCCGGGTGGCCGGGGAATCGGCTTTGCAGTGCTGGGTGGCGCCTTCGCCGAAGGCATCGACCTTCCCGGGGATCGGCTGATCGGTGCCTTCATCGCCACCCTGGGGCTGCCCCCGTTCGACCCCTTCAACGAGGCGCTCAAGGCCCGGCTGGAGAGCCGCTTCGGTCGTGGCGACGACTATGCCTACCGTATCCCCGGCCTGATCAAGGTAGTGCAGGCGGCCGGCCGGGTCATCCGGGGGCCGGAGGACCGCGGCACGCTGGTATTGATCGACGACCGCTTCGGCCATCGCCACGTTCGCAGCCTGCTGCCGACCTGGTGGCGGCTCGGGCAGTGTCAGTGAGGCCGGGGCGGGATCTCCTCCACTCGTGTGGCGATATCCTCGTCGGCTTCGTAGAGCGCCTCTAGTTCCCTGGCCGCCTCCTGGATGGTCTGGATCTGTTTCTTCTCGTTGCCGAACACCGCCAGCTGACGCATCAGCGCCTCTTCGTCATGGGGCCGGAAGGTGTCGATGGTGTGCTGGGCCTGGTCGGGCGGGATGCCAAGGCCGACCAGGGCGTCGCGGGTAAGCTCCAGGCTGGCGGGCAGCAGTTCGCGCACGATGTGGATGACGCCGGCCCGCATCAGCAGGTGGGCATGGTAGCGGTTGCGGGCCCGGGCATAGAGCTTGAGGTGGGGAAACTGTCGCCTCGCCTGCTCGACGATACGCATGGACGCCTCGGGGTCTCCCACCGCCACGACCAGTACCCGGGCCTTGTCGGCGCCGGCAGCCTTGAGCAGGTCGATGCGCGAGGCGTCGCCGTAGTAGACCTTGTTGCCGTAGCGCCGTACCACCTCGACCTGCTCGGCGTTGATGTCGAGCACGGTGTAGGGAATCTTCAGCCCCTGCAGGGCGCGCCCCATGATCTGGCCGAAGCGCCCGAAGCCCGCAATGATGATCTGGGGGGACTCGTCCCGGGGGCTATCGTAGGTCGGCTTCGTCCGGGAGGGGGCGTAGAGCCGACGCAAGCCATGGACATGCAGCTGGAAGAGCAGCGGTGTGACCACCATGGAGAGCGAGATCACCAGGATCAGCAGGCTGACCAGCGACTGGTCGAGCAGGGCGGCGGCGGCCGCGGCGGAGAGCAGCACGAAACCGAATTCGCCGCCCTGTGAGAGCAGCACGGCGAGGTTGGCAGCCTCTTTCCAGCTACCGCCATAGAGCCGCGTGGCGATCAGCAGGCTCAGCGCCTTGAGCAGCACCAGTCCCAGGGTCAGGCCGAGCACCACCAGAGGGATCTCCGCCAGCAGGCCGATCTCCGCCATCATGCCCACGGCCATGAAGAACAGCCCCAGCAGCAGGCCGCGGTAGGGCTCGATGTCGGCCTCGATATTGTGGCGATACTCCGAATCGGCAAGCAGTACACCGGCAATGAAGGCGCCCAGGGCCATGGAGAGGCCGGCCAGCTCCATCAGCAGTGCGGCACCGATCACCACCAGCAGGGCGGTGCCGGCGAAGACCTCGCGGCTGCGAGTGGCGGCAGCATAGTGAAACAGCGGCCGCAGCAGGAAGCGTCCACCGACGATCAGCCCGGCGAAGGCGCCCGCGGCGAGAATCACCTCGCGCAGCAGCGGAGTCGCGCCGTTAGTCATCAAGGCATCTGCGGCGAGCAGGGGAACGATGGCCAGCACCGGAATCGCGGCCAGATCCTGGAACAGCAGCAGGGCGAAGGCGTGGCGCCCGTGGCGGGTCTGCAGCTCCTTGCGTTCACCAAGCAGGTGCAGGACCAGCGGCGTGGAGCAGAGTCCCAGGCTGAAACCCACCACAATGGCGGCGGCGGGCGACAGCCCCAGCCACCAGGCAGCCAGGGCGAGCAGCAGGGTGGTGACGCTGACCTGCAGGCTGCCGAAGCCGAACACGGCCTTGCGCATCACCCGGAGGCGGGAGGGCTTGAGCTCGAGGCCGATCACGAACAGCAGCAGGACGATGCCTACCTGGGAAAACTGCAGTACGCCCTGAGCGTCCGGCACCAGGGCCAGCACCGAAGGGCCGATGACCACCCCGGCGGCCAGGTAGCCGAGCACCTCGCCGAGCCCCAGGCGCTTGAACACCGGCACGATCAGTACCGCCGCGGCGAGAAAGATCAGCACATTGAACAGCAGTCCGCTGGCCAAGAGTCACTCCTTTCAGGTTGGGCAAGGGGGGACCATTCTACCCGACAAGAGACATTGATCTTTTCCTTTGCAATTCACTGCAAGCAATTTGCGCGCCATTTTTCGCCGATTGCTCTCTTGCGGCAATCGTAGCGGGGCAGTGAGACCTGGGCTGACCAGCCCAGGCGGAGGGTACTGCAGGCGCCAGAGTTACAGAGCCTGACATTTTGCTACGGCTTTGGTTTGTGACGGTAACCTGGCCGTGCTACTCCTAGAGGACCTTCTGTTACTGAATCGACAAGGAGATGTCCGATGGGAATTGAAGTAGGTGGTTTATTAGGCCTTATCTGGCTGATCATCCTGGTCTGGGCCATCGTCAAGGTGGCGAAGAGTCCGGCTGGCCCCGTGGCCAAGCTGCTATGGATCCTTGTCCTGTTGCTCTTCCCGCTGGTGGGGTTGATCGTGTGGCTGTTGATGGGCCCCAAGGGTTAGGGGCCTGTCTCAGCAGGTCGCTCCGGTCTCTACCCGCACCCGGCCGAAGTTGCTGACGACGACCCTGGCGCCGGTATCGTGTCGACCGCATATCGTGAAAGTGCCGTTGTGCCCGGCCGGTCG
The DNA here is from genome assembly GCF_001545155.1 of Halomonas chromatireducens. NCBI lineage: Bacteria > Pseudomonadati > Pseudomonadota > Gammaproteobacteria > Oceanospirillales > Halomonadaceae > Halomonas > Halomonas chromatireducens. The sequence goes on from NZ_CP014226.1 coordinate 2,528,725, forward strand.
CCCCAAGGGGCCATAGCGCACCGGCCGACCATCCTGACGATAGCTGACGGATACCACACGGCTGTCGTCCAGAATACGGAGCACCTCGTCGCTGCCGATATTGCCTCCTTCGGCACGGCCCTGTATCACCATCAGCGGGGCCGTCCAGTCACCGTTGTTGCAGCTAAGGGCATCGTGGCTGGGGCAGACGGTGACAGTGGCACNACAGGCGTACAAGGCGGCGCAGCACTGGCATCAATGCCAGCGGGATCAAGGCGCCCAGGGCCGCTACCGCGAGGAGTTCCGGTATCAGTGACCAGCGCAGGTTGCCGTAGAGCGCCATGCCTCCCTTGAGGCCGATCGACAGCATCAGCATCGGGCTCATGTCGACGCCGGGGCGGGTGCGGCAAAGGGTAAAGTTGGCGGCCAAGGCGGTGGCGGCCAGTAGCGCGAAGCCGTTGCCGATCCACGAACCGGCACCGGCATCGTCGAGCACGATCAGTGAAGTCCCCAGCAGGCAGAGCCAGATCGCCAGCCAGGTCCGCCGCGGGAGGTGCTCCTTGAGAAAGAGCCGCGACAGCAGCGCCGCAATCAAGGGCGCACCGGCCAGGATCATCAATACGTTGCCGCCTTTGGTGTACTGATTGCCCAGCACGAAACCGAAGGTGGAGAAGCTGAACAGCACAGCAACCCCGATACCGGTCCAGCCGCAGCGCCGATACGCCTCGACGAAGCCGCTTCCATGGCGCGCGGCGACGATGGCGATGAAGCCCAAGGCGGTCAGCAGGCCACGCCAGACCAGGATGTCTGCATCCGGCAAGCCGATCAGCTTGATCAGCAGCGCATCGGGGGAAATGATCAGCGCACCGCCACCGGTGAGCAACAGGCCCTGCTGGCGGTGCGATAGGGTGTGAATCAAGGCGACCTCGCTGTCGGTGGATCGCCTGGGAGTCTGTCGGATTTGACCGATCGTCGCGAGTGATTTGGATTTCGAGACAAGTTTATCGATCTGATAAGGCGAATAGCCCGCTATTTAACGCATTAGATCGAATGAAATTGGCCGAAAGACCGGATCTCGCAGCAGATCAATGTTAAGTCCGGCAGGCTCCACGCATGCCATGTTAGGTGTGCCCATGGCAGTAAGGTCAGGTGGTATCGCCGCCCTCCTGGTCGTCCCGGGCGGCCCGCGCCTGAGCGGCCGGTGACGCCTTCAGGTGCCGAAATGCCTCCATGATATCCATGGGCAAGGGGAACACGATGGTGGAGGCATTCTTGTTGCTCATGTCGCTCATGGTCTGCAGGTAACGCAGCTGCAGCGCCGCCGAGTTCTCGGCCATGACGTTGGCCGCCTCGACCAGCTTCCGGGAAGCCTGCAGCTCACCCTCGGCGTGGATGACCTTGGCGCGGCGCTCACGCTCAGCCTCGGCCTGACGGGCGATGGCGCGAATCATGCTCTCATCGAGATCGACATGCTTGATCTCGACGTTGGCCACCTTGATACCCCACTCCTCGGTCTGGGTATCTATGATCTCCTGGATGTCGTCGTTGAGCTTGTCGCGCTCGGAGAGCATCTCGTCCAGGTCATGCTTGCCCAGCACCGAGCGCAGCGTGGTCTGGGCCAGTTGGCTGGTGGCGATGGTGAAATTCTCGACCTGAATGATCGCCTTCTCCGGATCGACCACCCGGAAATAGAGTACCGCGTTGACCTTGACGGTGACGTTGTCCTGGGAAATGACGTCCTGCTCCGGCACGTCCATGGTAATCACGCGCAGGTCCACCACGGTCATCTGCTGGATTCCGGGAATTACGATGATCAACCCCGGACCCTTGACCGCCTGGAAGCGGCCCAGGAAGAACACGACGCCCCGCTTGTACTCGGGCAGGATGCGGATCGATGCGGCGATCAGCATGAGAACCAGTACCACTGGCACGAGATAGGAAATCAGCATGGTCCATCTCCTTGGTGTCACTAAGGCTGTGTTGTATCGGTATGTTCAGCAGTCAAGTATCGCAACAGTTCAGGTATCGACAGGCTCCACGACCAGAGTCAACCCCTCGACCGCAACGACCCTGACGACCTGGTCCTTGTGCAGCGGGCTGGCACTCCGGGCGTTCCAGCGCTCCCCCATCACACGAACATGGCCACGGCCTTCGAAGCGCTCGAGTGCTCGCCCCTGGCTGCCGAGCAGTTGTTCATGACCGGTCCTGGCCGGTCGTCGGCGCAGCCCCATGAAGCGCGTCAGTGTCCAAAGCATGAAGACGGCTGCCACCAGCGCGATGCCGCCGATCAACGGCAGCGAGATTCTCAGGTTGTCTGCATCCATCAGCATCACCGATCCGATCACAAAGGCGACGATGCCGCCCATTCCCAGAATGCCGAAGCTGGGCATCAAAGCCTCGCCCACGATCAGCGCCAGCCCTACCAGTATCAATGCCAGCCCCGCATAGTTGATCGGCAGCAGCTGAAAAGCGAAGAGAGCCAGCAGTAGCGAAATGATGCCGATGGTGCCAGGCACCAGGCTGCCGGGATTGGACAGCTCGAAGATCAGCCCGTAGAAGCCGATGATCATCAGGAAGTAGGCCACGTTGGGGTTGGTGATCACCTGCAGCAGCTGGGTGCGCCAGTCGGGGTCGAAGCGTTCGATGGTCAGCTCGGCCGTATCCAGTGTCCGCTCGCCGTAGTCCATCACCACCTCGCGACCATCGATCTGGGCCAGCAGATCCTCGATATCGACGGCCACCACGTCGATCACGTTCTTCTCCAATGCCTCGCGGGAGGTCAGGTTGACCGCTTCGCGCACCGCCTCCTCGGCCCAGTCGGCGTTGCGACCGTGGCGTTCGGCCAGCCCGCGAATATAGTAGACGGCATCCTCGAGTACCTTGCGCTCCATGGCGGTTTCGCCACGGCGGCGCGTATCGGCGTATTCCTCCTCTTCGGGAGCGGCCTCGTCTCCATTCGACTCACCGTTGGCACCCGCTTCCTCGTCGGCGCTGCCGTTACCGTTGCCATTGGCCTCGCCGCCGGCCTCGTTGTCTTCCTCCCCAGCCCCGCTGCGGTCATTTTCGTCGTCCGGCTCATCCAGGCCGGGGAAGCCGCCACCCATCTGCACCGGCGTCGCCGAGCCGAGGTGGGTGGCGGGAGCCATGGCGGCAACGTGGCTGGCATACAGCAGGTAGGTGCCGGCGCTGGCGGCCCGGGAGCCACTGGGCGAGACATAGATAGCCACCGGTACCGGCGAAGAAAGCATGTTGCGGATCATGCTGCGCATGGAGGCATCCAGCCCACCCGGCGTGTCCATCTGCACGATCACCAGCTCAGCATCACGCTCGGCAGCAAGCGACAGGCCTCGCTGGAAATAGTCGCCGGTAGCCGGGCCGATGGCACCGTCGATGGTCATGACCAGGGCAACCCGCTCGCTCTCCTGTGCCTGCGTCTGCCAAGCCAGCAGCCCACCGCCGAGAACCAGGCACAGCAGGCTGGTCAGCAGGAGAAAGCGATGAACGAAGGCAACCCGACGTGTCCGCATGATGACCATCCCTTGCGTGGCGTCCTTGCGTAGCGAAAGCTGGCTCCCCCCAGGAAGCAGGTATTTTCTACTTCAGGTACTTCTGAATTCAGATTAGCAGTGCAGAGACGTTAACGCAGGGTCGAGCATTATCTCTACCGGTACGCAATGGCCCGATGCCGCTGAACGGCATCGGGCGAGCGTGGCACTTATCGCTGCGAAGCGTCAGAGATTATGGGGTTCGCCGGCATAGCGCCGCTGCACTTCGACAACGTAGGCCGAGAGTGCCGCCAGCTCCTCGCTGTCCCACCCCAGTGCCTCGGCGGCCATGGGGCTGACCATGCACATCTGGACCATTTCGTCGGCATGCACCATTTCCATGCCAAAGAGATTCTCTCCCATTGCCACCCGATGCGGATAGGGTTGCTCGAAGGTCTCCAGGTAGCCTGTATCTCCCGCATGACAGGAGGCGCACGATAGGCCTGTCGTACTCAAGCTGGGATCGTTGAACAGCTCTTCGCCCAGTGCCAGCAGCGCCGGGTCGTTTTCACCCTCCTCGCTATATCCCGGGGTATAAGCCTCGGGGCGCTCTACCGCCGAGCGATCGCCAGCCTCTGCCTCTGCTTCTGCTTCCGCTTCTGCTTCCGCTTCTGCTTCACCCTCGGCTTCTGCCTCTGCCTCACCTTCCGCTTCTGCTTCACCCTCGGCTTCTGCTTCTCCTTCACCCTCGGCTTCTGCCTCTGCCTCACCTTCCGCTTCTGCTTCGCCTTGGGCATGGTTGCTGGCCAGCAGCATCGTCTCTTCGGAAACAGGCCCGTAGCCTGAGTCGGTCGATGCATTGATCGTCGTGGCGTGCAGCGCGGCACCGCCAGCCATCAGCGCCAGTACCGGGGCCGTATAGGCGAGCTGTTGACTGAGACGCCCTAGCAGCCTGCGGCGCTTGTCGTCATGCTGTGACATGGTCTCTACCTCCATGATGAAATTCCGATCAAGCCGTTGGTTGTTGTTTGCTTTGTCTGGACCCAAAGGGCCATGACACACCGCCGCTTGCCAGCGGTATCCTTTGGTAGGAGCCGAGGGCGATTACTTACAGACGCGCGGCAAGAATGCGTAAGAAGGTAAAGCAGAAGGGAAAAATCAGGCCAATGCTGTAAGGAATCCAGGCTTCCTTCGACCATCCACTGACCGAACACCGCACCAGGAACCTGCCAATGCTGAACCGTATGCTCGCTGTCACTACGCCACTTGCCCTGCTTATCGCCGCCCCACTGCATGCCGACCCCGATCCCGGCGACTGGGAATCCGTACTCGATGAGGCACATGGGCAAACCGTCTACTGGAATGCCTGGGCCGGTGACACGCGCACCAATCGCTACCTGGAGTGGGTCGACGGGAGGATGCAGGAGATCCATGGAGTGGAGGTGGTGCATGTGAAGCTCGACGACACCAGCACGGCGGTGTCGCGGGTACTGGCCGAGAAACAGGGTGGCAATCTCGAAGATGGCAGCATCGACCTGGTCTGGATCAACGGCGAAAACTTCGCCGCCATGCGGGCCAACGACCTTCTGTTCGGTCCATTTGCAGATTCCCTGCCCCACTTCCCCCTAACCTTTCCCGAACACAACCCTGAAGTGGTAACGGATTTCACGCTGCCCACCGAGGGCTTCGAAGCACCCTGGGGCAAGGCTCAGATCACCTTTTACTATGACAGTGCCGATATCGAGGGAGCCCCTCCCGGAAGCATCGAGGCGGTGCTGGACTGGGCAGAAGCCAATCCAGGGCGTTTCACCTACCCCAGGATTCCCGATTTCATCGGTAGCACCTTTCTCAAGCAGGCCTTGATCAAGCTGAGTGAGGATACCGACGCGCTCTACGCGCCCGTGTCGGAAAGTGACTTTGAGGCGGTCACCGCACCGCTGTGGGACTACCTGGATACGCTGCACCCCCATCTTTGGCGAAGCGGAAGGCAGTTTCCTGCCAGCGGCCCCGACATGCAGAGGCTGGTGGGCGACGGAGAACTCTCGCTGGCCTTCACCTTCAACCCGACGGCACCCGCCGCAGCAGTAGCTGACTTCGAACTTCCGACGTCGATTCGCAGCTATGTGCTCGATGAAGGCACCCTTGGCAACGTACATTTCGTTGCCATCCCGTTCAACTCCCCCAACAAGGCAGGCGCCATGGTCCTGGCCAATTTTCTGCTCTCACCCGAGGCACAGGCTCACAAGCATGATCTAACCGTGTGGGGTGATCCAACCGTCCTCGACCTGACCCGCGTCGACGATGAGATTCTCGCCCTGTTCCCCCAGGTGGAGGAAAACCCGGCCTTGCTGCCCCCCGAAGCGCTGGAAACCATGCTGCCTGAACCCCACCCCAGTTGGATGACTGCCCTTCAGGAGGCATGGCAAGCACGCTATGTGGGCAACTGATGCCATGAAGCCTTTTTCCGGTACTGACATCCCGTGATACTGCGTCTCGCGCCGGCACTGATCGTCACGCTGCTGGTCGCGCCCATTCTGGCCGGGGTGGCCATGGCGGTGCTGCCCGCCTTCGGCTATCTGCCGGCCCTGGGCGGTAACGAGTTCAGCCTCGCACCCTGGCGCGACCTGTTCGCCCAGCCCGGGCTCGCCCGCTCGGTGACGGTCAGTTTCGTCAGCGGCCTTGCCACCACCGTCGTCTCGCTGACGGTCGTGTTGCTGTTTCTGGCAAGCGCGTCGGGCAGTCGGCTCGATCGCTGGATTCGGCGCATGGTCTCGCCGCTGCTGTCGATTCCCCATGCCGCCGCCGCCTTCGGGCTGGCCTTTCTGATCGCGCCGTCGGGCCTGATCTCGCGACTGATATCGCCGGGGCTGACCGGCTGGGAGCGGCCACCCGACGCACTGATCGTCCAGGATCCCTGGGGGCTGTCGCTGATGGCCGGGCTTGTCATCAAGGAAATACCCTTCCTGCTGTTGATGAGCCTTGCCGCCCTGCCGCAGCTGGACCCCGAAAGACGCGTGGCGATGGCTCGCTCACTCGGCTACCGTCCGACCATCGCCTGGCTGAAGGTGGTGGCGCCGGCCCTCTACCCGCTGATCCGTCTTCCGGTCTACGCAGTGATCGCCTATGCCACCGCGGTGGTCGACGTGGCACTGATCCTCGGCCCCACCCTGCCGCCGACGCTCTCCGTGTCGATCCTCGCCTGGTTCAACGACCCCGACCTCTCCCGGCGTTTCATGGCCTCGGCCGGTGCCGTGTTGCAGCTGGGCATCACCGCCGCCGCCCTTGTGGTCTGGTGGTGCCTGGAGCGGGGTGTCGCCTGCCTCGGGCGTCGCTGGGTCGCCCGGGGCGGACGGCAGCGCGGAGAGCAGCCGCTGCGCCTGGCCGGGAAGGGATTGATCCTGTTCGCCACCCTCACCGCCTTCGTCGGTATCGGCAGCCTGGCGCTCAACTCCGTGGCCGGCTTCTGGCGCTTTCCCGAAGCCCTGCCCCAGGGCTTCACCGCGATGCACTGGATTCGCGCCCTGCCCTCGCTGACGGACCCGGTGGCCTCGACGGTGATAATCGCCGCGGCCTCGACATTGATCGCCCTGGCGCTCACCCTGGCAGCGCTGGAAAACGAGCAGCGCACCGGACGCCATCCGGCCCAGGGGCGGCTGCTGTCGGCACTGACGCTGCTCTATCTGCCGCTGATCGTACCGCAGATCGCCTTCCTGTTCGGCCTGGTGGTGGTCATGGAATCCCTCGGCAGCCGCCCAAACCATGGACTGGTCATCTTCGGCCACCTGCTCTTCGTACTGCCCTATGTGTTTCTCTCGCTGTCGGAATCCTACCGACGCCTCGACACACGCTGGTCGCAACTCGGGCGAACGCTTGGCAGCTCGCCAAATGCCGTCTTCTGGCGGGTACGCCTGCCCCTGTTGCTGGCGCCGATCCTCACCGCCTGTGCCGTTGGCATTGCCGTCAGTATCGGCCAGTATCTACCTCCCCAGCTGCTGGGTGCCGGTCGCGTGCCCACCGTCACCACCGAGGCGGTGGCGCTTGTCGGATTGCTGCTCGGGGCGATCCTTGCCAGCATCGGGGCGCTGCTGCAGAGTGTTCTACCCACGCCAATGCTGGCGCTGCTGCTGCTTAGTCTGTGGGTGGCGCTCTCCGGTGGGCTGCACCNCTCGCCCATTCCCCGCTGACTTCCAGGCACGCTGCTCGTCCAGACCCAGCGCCAGAAGCTTGCGGCGTCGGGTCCATGGGCGCTTCCACTGCCGCCAGATTACGCAGCGCAGTCGGCGACGTATCCATTGATCCAGCACTTCCAGGGGGCGTTTCACGTCGACGAGGCTGAAGTAGTTGGCCCAGCCCCGCAGGACCGGGATCAGTTCTTCGATGACGCGTCAAATGTTGCGCCCCCTGCCGCGCTTGAGGATCTCGCGGACACGCTGCATCAGGCGCTGCACACTGGCCTTGGCCAGCGTCAGCTTCGGCAGCTTGTGCCGAGTCAGCGTGTAGCCCAGATACCCCCGATTCCATGGCCGGCCCACCGCGCTTTTGTCGCGATTGACCGTCAGCCTGAGTGAGCTCTCGAGAAAATCACTCAGACTGGCCATGACCCGCTCGCCCGCTCGCCGACTCCTGACATACACCTGCATGTCGTCGGCGTAGCGGCAGAAGCGGTGGCCGCGGCGCTCCAGTTCCTTGTCCACGTCATCCAGCAGGATATTCGCCAGCAGCGGACTCAGCGGTCCGCCCTGGGGCGTGCCCTGCCGGCGTGGCGCGGTCAAGCCATCCTGGAACATGCCGGCTTCCAGGTAACGGCGGATCAGGCGCAGCACCCGCTTGTCGTGAACGCGGCGCGCGACCCGTGCCATCAGCAGGTCGTGGTTCACTCGGTCGAAGAAGGCTTCTAGATCGAGGTCGACCGCCCAGCGGTGGCCGGCGGCGACATGGGTCTTCATCGCCGAAACGGCCTGCTGGGCACTGCGCCCGGGGCGGTAGCCGTAACTCGATGCGGAGAAGCCCGGATCGAAGAGCGGCGTCAGCACTTGGAGCAGCGCCTGCTGGATCAGCCGGTCGGTGACCGTGGGGATGCCGAGCTGTCGCGTCCCGCCCTTGGGCTTGGGGATCTCGACGGCTCGAACTGGGCTGGGGTGGTACTCACCGGCCAGCAGCCGCTCGCGCAGCGTCGACCAGTGTTGCTTCAGGTGGTTGGCCAACTGGTCCACCGTCATGCCGTCGGCACCCGGCGCCCCTTTGTTGGTAACCACCCTACGGTAAGCCCGCGCCATGTTGACCTTCTCTACCACGACCTCCATGAGCGGGGCGGGCTCCGCTTTCGTCCACGATGACGACGCCGGGACCGTCTCGACGCCCACCGGCTGGGACTCGGGGTTCCGCCCCTGCCCCTCTGGGTGGGTGGCGGTATCAGCGCCAGTTTCTGTCTTCATGATCGATCCTCGAGACGTCATCGCCTACTCACGGCTCTCCATGTTCGGCCCTTGGTGCCGGGGTGAATCGGCACTTACTATGGCCTCTGCTGACGCCTGGTGGCCCATCCCGCCGCCTCTCGACGCCGGTAGCACCATGGCAGACCACCAGACCTCCCAGGGTAAGACGCGCGACCTTCCTCCCATCTACCCGCCGCATCTACTGCCGCCCCTTCCGGATAGCTATTGGGCTTCGAGTTTCATTGCCCTCTCGCCCAGGTGCGAGGAAGGGGCCGTAGTAGGCCTGCTGCATGGCGTCACCGGACGCACCGCCAAAGGAGATGACGGTCAGTGCCTGGGCGCCAGCGGAAACGGCCAGCCCCGTCGTCAGCAGGCTGCCGATGGCAACGCTGCGACCAAGACGCGAAAGTGGGAAACGGCTGTGAGTCATATCTTTCTCCCGGTCTTTGAGACCTTTGTTGTTGATAAGGAACGTTATTGAAACGTTGTTGGTACAGAACCTTGTTCTTGATGAAACGCTGTTGATGAAACGCACTTACCGCGCACCGTGCCAATCCGGGCTGCGCCTGGATATGTGCATGGGTCAATGGAGGCGATCAGGGAGCATCCAGTGCGCGAACGTCCTCGTCTCGCCAGCCGAGCTCCACCACATCGCCCGACCGCATGCTGCTGGTGAACTCATCCACGGGGACGCGGGCGACGAAGTCGTCGTTGCCGGCGAGTTCACAGCGCACCCGCATGTGATCCCCGAGGTAGATGAACTCCCGCACACGCGCCTGCATGCGATTGGGCAACTCTCGTGATGCGCCATTGAGCTTGATACGCTCTGGGCGAATCGAGAGCCGTGTGGTGTCGCCCACCCCCAGGCTCGGGCCGATCAGTGCTCCGGTGTTCAAGCCATCGCCAAAGCTGACCCGGCATTGGCGCCCTTCCACGGACTCGATGCGGCCGGGCAGGGTATTGTTTTCGCCAATGAACTGGGCAACAAAGGCATTGGCCGGGTACTCGTAGAGATTGCTGGGGGTGTCGATCTGCTGGATGATTCCGTCGTCAAAGACCGCCACGCGATCCGACATGGTCAGTGCTTCGCTCTGGTCATGGGTGACAAAGACGACAGTCAATCCCAACTGCTCATGAAGCTGCTTGATCTCAAGCTGCATGTGCTCGCGCAGCTGTTTGTCGAGCGCACCGAGGGGCTCATCCATCAGGATCAACTGCGGCTCGAAGACCAGGGCGCGGGCCAGGGCGACACGCTGCTGCTGTCCGCCCGATAGCTGCGTAGGGCGACGCCGAGCGAACTCACCCAGCTTGATCATATCCAGTATCTCGGCCACCTTGCGGTCAGCTTCAGCCGCCGGCACCTTGCGCGTCTTGAGCGGATAACGAATGTTCTCCTCCACCGTCATATGGGGGAAGAGAGCATAATTCTGGAAGACCATACCGAAATTGCGCTTGTGAGGAGGCACGCTGTTCAAGCGCTGGGTGCCCAGGTAGATGTCGCCGTTGGTAGGCACCTCGAAGCCGGCCAGCATCATCAGGCAGGTTGTCTTGCCGGAACCGGAAGGACCCAAGAGGGTCACGAATTCGCCTTGATGGATGGTGAGGTTGAGGTCCTTCACCACCAAGTTCTCGCCATCGAAGGTCTTCTGTACCGCATCGAAGCGAACCAAGGGTGGCGCCGAGTCGGAAGGTTCGCTGGTCTTGTTGTTTGGCATGGTATCACCCGCAGCTGGAAAGGGTGCTCAGACGTCAACAATTACAGACGTTCATATAAAATATCCACATTCCAAGCTATGCCTCCGCCAGCCCTCCGTCAAGTATATTTCACATACTCTTTAGCCGCAGGGGGTTTTTGGCCCGCGGCGCCGGGCATGCAACAATCCAGAATACCCGCTGCCGCAACCTGCCGGAGGGGTTATGAAACAAAGTGCCCTTTCCTGCACGAGCCCGCTAGCCTAGAGTGGAGTCATGTTACGCTATAAATCAGGAGGCTAGCCCATGACGGCTCAAGACCGACCCTCGGTCATGGCAGGAACCGAGCGACGCGCCCAACTGTCACTCTTCGCCCGTAATTTCTTCAAGCATCCTCGGATGCTGGGTTCCATTATCCCAAGTTCACCCTATCTGGTACGTCGGCTGCTCGAGCCGGTCGACTGGGAACGCGCGCGCGTCATCGTCGAGTATGGCCCCGGTGTCGGCACAATCACACGAGAGATTCTGAAACACCTGCATCCGGAAGCGACGCTGGTGGTCATAGAGACCAACGAGGAGTTCGTCGACTTCCTGCAACGCTCTTTACTCGATCCACGCCTTCAGGTCATCAGTGGCTCCGCCGAGACCATCCAGGCCGAACTCGATCGCCTCGGTCTGCCCGCCGCCGACTATGTCGTCGCGGGCATTCCCTTCAGCACCATGCCCGCGGAGATTCGCGAACGCATCCTCAAAGGCAGCCGGGAAGCGCTGCTGCCGGAGGGTTCCATGCTGATCTATCAGTTTTCACCCAAGGTCCTGACCGACCTGCGTCAGGTCTTCTCCGCCGTGGAATGCGGCTTCGAGCCCATCAACATCCCCCCGGCAAAAGTCTATTTCTGCAGACCCTGAGCCGCCATCCACCGGGGCCGCATGCGAATGCGTGTCCCGGCCAGGTCACCACCTCCCTTGCAAGACGACCCACCCCTTGGCGCCGAAACTGGTTCATGACCGCCAATCAGAATATCCTCTAGGCATTGCTTACCCCGAACTGTATACAGGGAGAAATAAATGCCCGGCCTGCTGCCCGATGTCGACCCCGATGGCCTGCTGGAATACTCGGTGGTCTATACCGATCGTTCATTGAATCACATGTCCCAGCGCTTCCAGGGCGTGATGCAGGACATTTCTACCACTCTCAAGCAGGTCTACCAGGCACATAGTGCCGTGATCGTGCCTGGCAGCGGCACTTTCGGCATGGAGGCTGCGGCACGCCAGTTCGCCACCGGCAAACACTGCCTGGTGATCCGCAACGGCCAGTTCAGCTTTCGCTGGTCCCAGATACTCGAGATGGGGGCCATTCCGGACTCCATCACCGTGCTCAAGGCGCGCCGCGAGGACCCGGCCGACCCGCTGTCAGCCTTCGCCCCGGCGCCCATCGAAGAGGTGGAACGCACCATTCACGACGAGCGGCCTGCGGTTGTCTTCGCGCCCCATGTCGAGACCTCCGCCGGTATCCTGCTACCCGATGATTACCTCAAGCGCATCGCAGCCGCCGTTCATGCGGTGGGCGGGCTCTTCGTCCTTGACTGCATCGCCTCCGGTACGCTCTGGGTGGACATGCGCAAGATCGGCGTCGACGTGCTGCTAAGCGCGCCGCAGAAGGGATGGAGCGGCCTGCCCTGCTGCGGCATGGTCATGCTCTCCGAGCTGGCCCGAGAGCGGATCGAGGAGACCACCAGCACCAGCTTTGCCTGTGACCTGCGCAAGTGGCTTACCATCATGGAGACCTACGAAAACGGCGGCCACGCCTACCACGCCACCATGCCCACCGACGGCCTGGCACGGCTGCGCGACATCATGGCGGAGACGGCTGCCTACGGCTTCGACAAGGTCCGCGAGGAACAGTGGGCGCTGGGCGAGGGTGTGCGCTCGTTGATGGCCAAGTACGGCTACCTCAGCGTGGCGGCTCCCGGATTCGAAGCGCCCGGTGTCGTGGTCTACTACACCCGTGATCCGGGTGTCGTCGGCAAGTTTGCCACCGCCGGCGTCCAGGTAGCGGGCGGGGTGCCGCTGATGTGCGACGAGGGCGAGGGCTATCAAGCCTTTCGCATCGGCCTGTTCGGTCTGGACAAGCTGCACCATCTCGAGCGCAGCCTGGATAATCTGGAGGCTGCCCTCCAGCAGATCCGCTGACGCACTATCAGTAGGGCGGCCGGTCGGCCGCCCTACTGACATGCACTAGTCATACTTTCCTGCGCCCTGTCGCTCCGGGGCCTCAGGCTCCCCCCATACCCCGCGGCAACATCCCTACGTTGTTTTCTACCGACTTCACCCCGGGGGTGTTTTCAATGGCTACCTGAACGGCTTGCCACTCTTCCTGATTCTCCACCAGGCCCCAGGCCTGAACAGCACCATCGGCGACGATGACGTTGATACGGTCGACCCAGACCCCGGTGTTATCGTCGATCTCCTTGAGAATGGCATCGCGAATGTCTCGATCATCAACGCTGACCGCCTCGACGTCCGTCTTCTTGGCGGCAAAGCCGCGCAGCAGATTGGCCCGGCTGACAATCCCCACCAGACGGCCATCGCGCACCACCGGCACCCGCTTGATATGGTGGCGCTCAAGCAGCTTGGCGATACGTCGCAGCGACTCATCCTCGCTGACGGTCACCGGGTCGCGAGTCATGATTTCGTGCGCCTTGCGTGCATGGGTCTTGATGTACTCGCTGGGATTATTGCCCTCAAGCAGCTGCAGCCACCAGGACTTGCGACGCTGTGTGCCAGTCTCGACCCGTCGCATCAGGTCGCCCTCACTGACGATGCCCAACACCTTATGCTCCGTATCCACCACCGGCAGCGCACTGATGTTGTTGTCGAGCAGCAGGCGAGCGATCTCCTGGACATCCGCGTCGGGCGAAACAGTAATGACATTGGGCGTCATGACATCTGCAGCTTGCATGGTGGTATCTCCGGATAATGAAAGCGGGAAGGCATGGCTATGAATCTAGTCCCAGATGGGGGGTCTCACAAACCGCACCTTCACCATTACATTAGCAGACAACTATTTTCAACAGCTTGACATGAAGCAAGCCTACCTCTCAAACCTTCGCCAGCCGGGACCCATTTCCCTCTTCCGACTCTCCACCCTCCTGGTAGACCTGCTCCACATCGACGATACGTGAACGGCTCATGACGATCTTCCAGCGCTGAATGACTGGCCGGGTATTGATGCCTTCCTCGCGGATGACCAGATTCAGAAGATGGCGCTTCTCCACCGACTCCTGAGATACCTGGCCATCCTTCAACCGGTAGACATGGTGCTCGCCCTTGTCCATCAGTCGTGCCAGTACCGAGAGGTCAAGCGACAGGGTTTCACGCGTCGTCTCGTAGCCGCTGAGGAAACGGGTAGGCGACATGCGTGAACTCGAGCGATAGTGGAGTACCACTTCCTCGCGCTGAGCCACATTGCGCTTCCTCACCCTTTGGATATCTTCATCGAGCTTGCTGAATCGCTTGTAGTCGAACCACTCCAGCTGGCGACCCACCGGCGCGCCGCTGGTGGCATCCAGATACTGGCGTCGCCACTTCGGTCGCCCCTTGCGCAACCAGCGCCACAGCGTATTACGTAGATCATCCTTGAATACCTCCCGCATGGCATAGAGTACGGCCATCGCGAGCACGAAAAGAGCCGTGATGTCACCAAGGGAGTCGCGGGCCTGGAGCAGCCCCAGTGAGACGAAGATCATGACCACCGCCGTGGCCAGCCCCTTGACCGCCTTCTGCTCCCCACTGCCCAACTCCTGGCTCTGCTGCTTCAGTGTTACCGGGTGTTCGATCAGTCGCCGCAGCAGCCGCATCTTGTTGGACATCCGGGTGGGGTCATGGGTGACTCGACGGGAGTTGTACTCCGCCTGCTCGCGATGATCGCTCTCAGCAGTACAGATCGTCAGTAACCGTTTCCGCGCCGAACGGAACCCCCTGCCTCGCGGCAGGTTTGCCACCAGCGCCAGCAACTGCTGCTCGGTGAACCAGGAAAGGTAGTTGTCGATATTGGCATAGTACTTGTGAAGCTTTTCGCTGCCGGGCTGGTTGCGCCGCAGGCGTCGCAGTATGCCTTGAGCAAGCTCGCACAATTCCTCGAGCTGTTCGCTCAGGCGCACCGCTGGGGTTATCGCCTCCTCGGCACGCTCACCCTCCGCAGGAGGCAGCTCGCCTTCGGCGTTCGACTCATCCCGACCGTCCTGGCGCCGCTCCTCCTCTTTCACCTGTCTGGCAGTGTCCAGCAGGGTCTGGGTCGAGCGCTCCAGTGCAACCACATACTGGTAAGCGTAGAGGCTGAGGCTCAGCCGGTACTGGTCGCTGGTCAGCTTGCCGCGGCTGGCCAGCCGGCTCAGCACCAGCGGCAGATGGTGTTTGTCACTGTAGTAGGTGCGCTTGCTGTGAATGACGCTGTGGTAGAAGGCGTCCTCGGAGATGACGTGATCGTTCAACCCCAGCTCACCGGGTACGAACAGGAACACGTCCAACCGGTGCGAGGTCTCCTCCTGCAGGACGCGGGAAATCTTGAGATGAAAGCTATCCTTGCGTTCGACGGTGATCACGTCGCCGCTGCTCCTGATCCAGGGACCGAAGGTCGGTAGTATCCAGTCCCATGGTACGGCGGAAGGCGGCCAGCTTGCCACGGTCCCACCCAACGCCCTGCGCTGACGATGCGCCTGCCAGTCAACGCAGTGCCGTCATCATTCGGGGGAGGCCCGCTGTGGATTGGTGTCGCCCTGCGGGTCGGCAATACCCGCTTCACCCGGTTCCCGCCCCTTGGCGTCACGGAACTGTCCCTGATGATCGTCTGACGCCGTTCCAGTGGACATATCATCGCCGGGCTGACCTTCCATGCTGACGCTGAGCCGCGGCATGCCCAGATCGATCTCCTTGGCTTCCATGCGTTGCTTCAGCAGCAGGTTGAAGGCACGGGCCACATCCCACTGCATTACCGGTGCAGTGCGGAAGCGCATGCGTAGCACCGCAGCCCCTTCATCAAAGCGGTCGACGCCCTGCATTTCCAGGGGCGACCAGATATGGTGGCGCATCATCGGGTCCTGGCGCAGTTCCTGGGCCGTTTCCTGCATCAGGGTGATGGCATCGTCTATCTTCATGGTGTGCGGTATGCGGATGCGCATCAGCGCAATACCGAAATGACGTGACATGTTGTGGATCGACTGGATGGCGCTGAAGGTGATGATGTGCAGGATGCCGTCCAGGTCGCGCAATCTGACGGTGCGCAGGGTCAGGCCCTCGACGGTGCCCATATGGCCATTGATCTGAACGAAGTCGTCCACCGCCAGTGAATCCTCGATGATGATGAAGATGCCGGTGATGAGGTCCTGCACCAGGGTCTGGGCCCCGAAGCCCACCGCCAGGCCGATGACCCCGGCACCGGCCAGCAGGGGTGTAACGTTAACCCCCAGGTTGGCCAGGCCCACGATACCGGTGATGATTACGATGGTGGCGAAGATCACGTTACGGATCATCGGAGTAATGGTCTGAGCCCGTGCCTGGTTGACCCGGCGGCCACGGGAGCGCCCCGAGGTGATCAGCGCCCGCTGAATCGCGGTATCGGCAAATATCCACACCAGCCACGCCAGCAGCACGGTGAAGCCCAGCGCCAGCAGTGCCTGGCCGATACGCATGCCGGCCACGCCCTCCCTACCCAGGCCGAACAGCGAGCCGCCCCATACCTGCAGCGACAGTTCGGCGAAGACGATCCAGGCAACCACATGCGAGAGTGCATAGCCGAAGCGCTCGAGACGGCGCCGGTATTCACTGATCCGACGGCGCTTGGCGCGCCGCTCGATGTGACGCTGGATCAGGCCGGTAACGACCAGGGTCAGCACCAGCAAGGCAGCAGAGATGATCGAGCGGGCCAACGCCGCGCCGACATCCCCCACGGTGATAAAGATGGCCAGCAGTGAACCCACCACGATCAGCAGCGCCGGGACATGCCACAGCCCACCGACGATACGCGCCAATTCGATAGTGGTGCCACCGTCAGAGCGAACACGCCAGGAGCGATTGCGGATCAGATGCTTGATTGGCCGCTTGAACCTGAGAATGAAGCGAATACTGAGAATGGCTGCAAGCATATTGGCCAGCACCGAGCCCAGCGCCGCCAGTTCTTCCCCTATCATCAGAGACAAGCGTTCCGAATTTAGCGCATCGCCGAGCGCGATCAGTGCGCCAATGACGAACAGCTTACGCAGAGCCCGCTGCTGCAGGATGAGCACTGCTATGAAGCGATGGCCTCGGGTAAAGACCGAAATCACACATTCCACTATCACCGACAGGGCGCGCCCGCACAGCGCCAGATAGGCGATGATCAGCGCCAGGGTTCGTCCGGGGCTGGCGGGCAAGGCCTGGGCAAGGCCCATGACAAGGACGAAGGCCAGGGCCCAGGGCAACATGCGCCGGAGGAAATGCAGCGCCAGCAGCCAGCCCCGCGGCTCCCGCGGCAAGTCAAGGGGCAACCCTCGCTTCACGAACAGCTGCCTGCCCAGGGCAATCAGGATCACCAGCAGCCCCGCCCAGATCGCCAGCAGTACGGCACTCTCGATGGTGAATCGTGCGATCTCGGCGGAGTCTGTGCCAACTATCAAGTCACCGAGATCCTCCCATCCCTGCTCCAGCTGGCGCTGCCAGTCATCGATCGGCGACTCACCCGCTTCGGCCTGCTCACCCAGCTCGCTGAACGTCTCCGCCAGGGCGCCGAGCAGCCCCTGCCGCTGCCCCATTCCCTCTTCGGCACGCTCGGCATGCACCTGCTGCAATTCGCGCAGGCTTTCGAGCAGCGCCTCGCGCTGCTGGGTATCCTCCAGGGTGCCAATCACCTCGTTCAGCGACTGCTGGAACGCCGCGGGGTCATGACCGGCATCGTCCTCGCCGCCCCCCAGCCCGCCGATAGGCAGGGACTGAGCGCTCAGTGGACCACCGGAAACCAGCAACAGGACAACAAGCAGGATCGGCAGCCAGGCCCAGTCCTTGCGCCATCGCCTGCTGCCCCTCAACGCCTGAAAGAAACCACCTGGCATTACGTGACTACTCCTTTACATGTTCGCTGCCTCGCCCTGTGACAGCAGCCAGCAATTATCGATTCCTCCGAGCCTGCTCAGCACTATGCTAGGCTGGCGGCGAAGACAGCACGACTCGCACAGGATGCCTCCATGTTGCCTCAATCACCACCCACGCCACTGAGCTACCAGGGTAGACCTCGTAGAGTGGGTGTCGAAATCGAATTTGCCGGCCTGCCCCCCTTGGGTACCGCCGAGCTGGTGCATAGCCTCTTCGGTGGCGAGATCAGCGTGGTGAGCCCCCATCGATTCAAGGTGGAGGAGACACGCTGGGGCACCTTCGTCATCGAGCTCGACACACAGTATGCGCATCCCGATGCCAAGCTGCTCCAAGAGGTGCCGCGCAAGGAGAGCGAGTGGGAGCGCCAGCGACGTCAGATGCGGGTGGAGTTGCATAACCGAACGCGTCAACTGATCGGTGACGTGGTAACCGGTCTGGTGCCAACTGAAGTGGTCTGTCCCCCCGTGCCCTGGGACGAACTCACCGAGCTGGACGCCCTGTTTATGGCGCTCTACAGCCATGGCGCCAAGGGCACCGACGCCAGCCTGCTCTACGGCTTTGGCCTGCATCTCAACCCCGAAGTCGCCAGCCTGGATGTCGCTTACATTCTCAAACAGCTGCGAGCCTATCTGCTCATGGCGGAGTGGCTGCGACAGGAGATCGATATCGACATCACCCGCGAGGTGCTGCCTCACGCCAATCCCTTTCCCAAACCCTACGCCCTCAAGGTGCTGGCTCCGGACTATGCACCGGATCTCGATGGCCTGATCGCCGACTACATCGCGTTCAACCCGACCCGCAATCGGGAGTTGGACCTCTACCCCCTGTTTGCCTTTCTCCGGCCGGATTACCCGCACGAACTGTTCCACGACACACTGGTCAAGGCGCGCCCCACCTTCCACTACCGCCTGCCCAATGCTCAGCTTTCACAGCTAGGCTGGGGTGCCGTGGTGGAATGGAACCGCTGGGTGGAGGTCGAGCGACTCGCTGCCGATGACGAAGCGCTCACCAAACGTTCCGCCGACTACATCAGCTATCACACTCTGCCGCGCCTGACTCGCTGGGTCGGAAAGCTGCGCGACTGGATCCGGGAGGCCCGTACCCCCTCATGACCCGCCCTCTCATCGGAATCACGACCTCTGATTACAAGAGCCGTATCGCCTGGTGGTTCGACTGGTTCGCCGTATGGCGTCACGGCGGACGCCCAATGCGACTCTCCCCCTCGCGCCCGCAGCCCGATCACCTCGACGGTCTCGTCATCGGTGGTGGCGACGATATCCAGGCCCACCTCTACGGCGGCGAGGTCCAGCTCGATGTCCGGGTTGACCCGCAGCGAGACGAGCTGGAGCTGGAGCTCATCGAACGCTTCGTCCCCCTGGGGAAGCCGGTATTGGGGATCTGCCGTGGCGCTCAACTGCTCAATGTCCACCTGGGTGGCACCCTAGACCCGGACATCTACACCACCCATGAGGGACTGAAGCGGCGCCGTACCGTGCTGCCACGCAAGACGGTGGATATCGTCGCCGACAGCCAGCTGCACCGCATTCTCAAGGTCAACTGGTGCCGCATCAACAGCCTGCACCATCAGGCCGTTCAGCAGACAGGGCCGGGCATCGAGATCGTGGCCCGCGACCGGGACGGCCTGGTCCAGGGCATCGAATCCCGGGAGCACGAGTTCCTGATCGGTGTGCAATGGCATCCGGAGTGGCTGATCTTCAATCGCCCCCAGCAGCGGCTCATCCACGCCCTGGTCGAAGCGGCCCGTCACGGCATGTCCTCTGAGTGAAGGCCGAACGACAGCGGCCGCCTGTCGGCGCCAGTCGCGATGCGAAGCAGCGCTCCAACAGCGGTTTTCTCCACCAACAGTGCTACCCCGTTGTTGGAGGAAGCTTCAGCTCACGACTGGAGGCGCAAGCCTCCCGGCGGTGTTGCCCAACGTTGGCGATCGCTGCCAACGTTGGCGATCGCTGCCAACGTGGCGGCCTCCGCCAAGGCGCCTACCGGCGCCAGTCGCGATGCGAAGCAGCGCTCCAACAGCGTCCCTTTCCACCAACGGTGCTACCCCGTTGTTGGAGGAAGCTTTAGCTCACGACTGGAGGCCGAAGGCCTCCCGGCGGTGTTGCCAGCGCTGGCGATACCCAACAACCTTGCCGTCTCCGCCAAGGCGTCTGCTGAGCCTTATGCGTAACCAGGAAGCCGAACGACAGCGGCCACCCGAAGGTGGCCGCTGGCAGGCATCATTGTCAGGGAGGTATCAATTTTCCAGCGTGGCATCCAGCGTGATCTCGGCATTCAGCAGCTTGGAGACCGGACAGCCCGCCTTGGCCTTGTCCGCGGCATCCTGGAAGGCGGCCTGGTCGGCGCCCGGGCTACGCACCCGTGTCTTGAGATGCACGGCGCTGATGCTGAAACCGCCGTCATCCTGGCTCAGCGTGACCGTTGCCTCGGTCTCGATCTTCTCGGGTTCGAGGCCTGCTTCCCCCATGATCATCGACAGCGCCATGGAGTAGCAGCTGGCATGGGCCGCACCGACCAGCTCCTCCGGGTTGGACCCCGGCTTGCCCTCGAAGCGCTGGCCGAAATTGTAGGCCACCTCCTTGAGCGCACCGCTCTCGGTCGAAACCTGACCGCGCCCCTCTTTCAGACTACCCTGCCAGACAGCGCTAGCGGATTTCTTCATGCTCATGTCGACTCCTTGCGATGATGGGAACTGGTCAAAAAGGAATGGCGAGAACGGCAGATCTTGCCGCCACCCATCCCTCACCATAGCGCATGGGCTTGTCTTCGCCATCCCTTTTACGCAATTATATGGAAATTATTTCCAATAGACGCTTTCGCAAGAGCGCCTGATCGCCATGAAACACTCCCGCACTCCGCGTATCCCGCCTCCCGCCACATCAAACGCCCCCATCTTCTCGCTCCCAGCCATCGGTCAGGGCACCTGGTACATGGGCGAAGGGCAGGCCCCGCGCCGCGACGAGGTCCGCGCCCTGCAGCAAGGCCTGGAGCTTGGCATGACCGTGATCGATACCGCCGAGATGTACGCCGACGGAGGTGCCGAGGAGGTCGTCGGCGAGGCTTTGGCCGGCCGTCGCGACCGGGCCTTCCTGGTCTCCAAGGTCTACCCCTGGAATGCCGGTCGCCAAAGCGCCATCGAGGCCTGCGAACGCAGCCTTTCCCGCCTGGGCACCGACCACCTCGACCTCTACCTGCTGCACTGGCCGGGCAGCATACCCCTGGAGGAGACCCTGGAGGCCTTCGAGCGACTGCGCGAGCAGGGCAAGATTCGTCGCTTCGGCGTCTCCAACCTCGACGTCGATGAACTCGATGCGCTTTATGCCCTGCCAGGCGGCGGTGACTGCGCGATGAATCAGGTGCTCTACCATCTCGGCTCCCGGGGCATCGAGACAGCGCTGCGGCCTTGGGCAAGCCGTCATGACCTGCCGCTGATGGCGTATTGCCCGCTGGCACAGGCCGGCCAACTGCGCCACGACCTGTTCGAGCACCCTGTGGTTCGTGAACTTGCCGACGGGCTGGGCATCACCCCCGCCCAACTGCTGCTGGCCTGGGTCATCCGCCCGTTCGAGGGACGTCGCGACGTCATCGCCATTCCCAAGGCGGTGCAGCCGTCACATGTCGAAGAGAATGCCGCCGCGCTGACGATTGAGCTCGATGACGAAACCGTGGCAAGGCTCGACGATGCCTTTCCGGCGCCGAGAGGCAAGGTGCCGCTGGATATCGTCTAGGCGGGTGGTTACCGCTCAGTAAGCGTTCTTGTCCCGCAGCTTGGCCAGGTTGGCGGCCAGGTGCCCTGCGCCCAGGCGACGCATCACATCGATGTTGCGCTCGGGAATGGCCTCGGGGTCGGCATAGTGCGTCAGGACCTGTTCCAGGCTCGCCTCCCGCAGCAGATGCAACATCGGCCAGGGGGAGCGATTGGTGTAGTTGGCGGGGTCGTCCGGTTCGGCATCCTCGAAGCAGTAGTCGGGATGGAAGCTGGCCAACTGGTAGATACCCTCATAGCCCTGCTCGGCCATCAGCGCCTCGGCGACGGCCAGGAAATCGAGGTAGTCGTCAAAATCCCCCAGGCCATGGCGCAGCACCAGCAGGGTGGTCTCGATCGCAGGAGTTTCGTCGAGGCGATGGCACTCCTCGATCAGCGTCAGCAGGGCCGGCTCCCACTCGCTGACCTCCACTTCCGTATAGCGAATGGTGTCGCGAGCAAGCTCCCGACCGGCGAAGGGGCATACGTCGTGGGCGACCACGAAGCTCTCGACCCAGGTGCGGGTCGCGGCAAGGGCAGGGCTAATCGAAGCAGGCATGGCAGGGCTCGGCAGGTGACGGAACCCCATGTTCGAACGCGGCGGCAAGGAATGCAAAGCCCAAGGCGGCCATCAGCGACTTTTCTCATCACGCCGCGAGGCCAACCGGTCGGCCAGCCGCGTCGGTTCGGGCAGCTTGGTGCGTCCCAGGCAGCGCACCACCCAATCGAGCGAGGTCTCAAGCGATATACGATGGCCGAGCGAAATATAGAGCGGTTTCACTGCCAGCCGGGAGCGCAGCACCCCGCCGATGGTCTCGCCACGATGACGCAGCGGCGTCCACTCCCCCTTCGCCTCGGGCACCTCGCCGTAGCTGCCGCAGAGCCGTGATTTGGCCACGCCGATGGTCGGCAGGTCGAGCCACAGCCCCAGGTGCGAGGCCACCCCCAGGCGGCGCGGATGGGCGATGCCCTGGCCATCGACCATGACCAGTTCGGGCCGGGTGGTGAGCAGGGCGAAGGCCGCCAGCGCCGCCGGGATCTCACGGAACGACAGCAGGCCGGGCACATAGGGCATGCGGGTCGGCTCGCGGTGGACCACCTGCTCCAATGGCGCAAGGGTCGGCCAGCTCAGCACCACCACCGCGGCGCGGGTCATCTCCCCACCCTCTTCGAAGCCGATATCCACCCCGGCGATATGTCGCACGGGGTCGATCCGATCCTGCCGTTCGATGCTGCCAGCCAGGCGCTTCTGCAGCGCTATGGCCTCCTCCGGGGTCAGGTTCCAGTCATGCAGCGCTGCGACGGGCATGCTCGAGCCTCCTGATTCGTCCTTGTGTCTCGCGTAGACTATCGCTTCCATGTCGCTGGTCACCATAGCAGGGAAGAGGCTCGATGAAACTGATCCACACCGCCGACTGGCACCTGGGCCAGACCTTCCACGGCCAGGAGCGCCATGTCGAGCATGGTGCCTTCCTCGACTGGCTGCTCCAGACCCTGGAAGCGCGACAGCCCGACGCCCTGCTGATCGCCGGCGATGTGTTCGACGTGGTCAACCCCTCCCTGCGCGCACAGGAGCAGCTCTACGGCTTCATCGTCGAGGCGCATCGTCGCCTGCCACGGCTCGACATCGTGATGATCGCCGGCAACCACGACAGCGGCAGCCGCATCGAACTGCCCGGCCCACTGATGCGCCGCCTCAATGCCCATGCCCTCGGCCGGGTGAGCTGGTGCGACGACGGCAGCCTCGAGGCCGAGCGCCTGCTGGTGCCACTGACCGACGCCGCTGACGAGACCCGCGCCTGGTGCCTGGCGCTGCCCTTCCTGCGCCCCGCCGAGGTCACCGGCAACCGGCGCGAGAGCGCGACCGACGGCGAAGACGAAGGCGGCTACATCGCCGGTATCCAGCGCGTCCATCGGGAGCTGATCGACGCCGCCCGCCGGCAGCGCCGGCCCGGGCAGGCACTGGTGGCCATGAGCCACGCCCACCTGCGCGGCGCCCAGGTCTCCGAGCACAGCGAGCGGCCCATCGTGATCGGCGGCGAGGAGTCGATCTCGGCGGCGCTGTTTCCCAACGACATCGCCTACGTGGCACTGGGCCACCTGCACCGTCCGCAGCAGGTCGGCGAGCCGCGCATCCGCTACAGCGGCAGCCCCCTGCCGATGGATTTCAGCGAGGCGAACTATCCACACCAGGTGGTGGAAGTCACCCTCGAGGGCGAGGCCCTGGTCGGCAGCGAGTCGATTGCCATTCCCCGGGCGGTGGAACTCCTGCGTGTCGGCCCCGCTCCACTGGACCAGGTATTGACCGAGCTGGAGGCCCTGCCACGCGAGGCCCAGGAAGCGACGCCGGAGCAGGAAGCCTCGGCCGGGGGCACCCTTCCCCGCGAACGCTGGCCCTGGCTCGAGGTGCGTGTCGAGCTCGACGCCCCCCGCCCCGACCTGCGCCACCGTATCGAGACGGCGCTGGCCGACTGCCCGGTGCGCTTGCTGCGCATTCACACCCGCTTTCCCACCGCCACCGGCGCCGGCCATGATCCACGGGTAACGCTGGAGAGCCTGGGCCCCCGCGCCCTGTTCGAACGTGCCTGGCAGGAGAGTTACGGCGCGATGCCGGACGCCGAGACCCTCCGCGACTTCGACGCCCTGTGCCAGGAGGTGCTGCATCAAGCGTCACCCAGTGAGGAAGGCAATCCATGAAGATCCTTGCCATTCGCCTCGAGAACCTCGCCTCCCTGGCCGGCAACCACGAGCTGGATTTTACCCAGCCGCCGCTGGCCGACGCCGGCCTCTTCGCCATCACCGGCCCCACCGGCGCCGGCAAGAGCACCCTGCTCGACGCCCTCTGCCTGGGGCTCTACGGCAACACCCCGCGGCTGCGCGGGGCACGCCAGGATCAGGCGCGCCTGCCAGACGTCGGCGACAGCGACGTGACCAGCTTCGATCCGCGGACATTGCTGCGCCGCGGTGCGGCTGGCGGCCACGCCGAGGTCGATTTCCTCGGCCGCGACGGGCATCGCTACCGGGCACGCTGGGCGGTGCGGCGGGCACGCGACAAGGCCGAAGGCCGCCTGCAGGCCGCCGAGCAATCACTCACTAACCTTGAGGACGGGCGTCTTCTCACCGCCCAGAAGCGGGAGTTCGACCGCCTCCTGCCCGAGGTGCTGGGGCTCAGCTTCGAGCAGTTCACCCGTGCCGTGCTGCTGGCCCAGAGCGAGTTTTCCGCCTTCCTCAAGGCCGACGACAACGACCGCAGCGACCTGCTGGAGCGACTGACCGGCACCACCGAATACTCCGCCATCTCCATGGCCGCCTATCGTCGTGCCAAGGAGGCGAAGGGCGTCGTCGATGCCCTGCTGGCCAGGCTGAACGACGATCTGCCCGCGGCCCCTGACGTAAGAGCCGAGCTGGAACGCGACTCCGAGACCACCCAGCAAGCCCTCACTCACCTGCAAAGGCAGGCGGAGTCGCTCAAGGCACAGCAGCGCTGGCACAGCGACGACGCCCACCTCAAGGCGGCCCATGTCGAGGGATTGGACCAGCAGCAGGTAGCCGACACCCATTGGCAAGCGCTGGCTGAGCAGCGTGCCGACCGCCACTGGCGCCGCCTGATGGCTCCCCGCCGCCAGGACCTCTCCCGTCAGGCCCGCCTGCCCGGGCTGATCGCCGAGGCAGAGCATGCCCGCCACACCACCCGCCAGGCGCTGGCTCGGGCCCAGCAGGAGGCGCAGGACGCTAGCGGCATCCACCGCCAGGCCGCCCTGGCCCTGGAGGCGGCCAACGAAGCGCGCCGCAAGGCCGAACCCGACCTGAACCAGGCTCGTGAACAGCACCACGCCCTGAACCAGCGGCGGCGCGAACTGGCTGAGCTGACTGCCGAATGCGAGCGTGCTCGGGAGCAGGCTGCTCGGTACCGCGAGCAGCATCGCCAGGAGCACGAAAGGCAGCAGCAGCGGCTCGAGCAGCAGCGCCAGTGGCAGGCCACCCCGGCCGAATTGATGGGGAGTCACACCTACCAGCCTGCCGCCCGCCAGGCCATTCAGCAGGCCCACGACAGTGCCGCCAGCCGCCAGCTGGCCCTGGGCGAACTGCAGGGCGTCTGGCGCGAGTATCACGAGGCCGAGCGCGCTCATCGGCAGCGCGAAACGCGTCTCGCCGAAGCCCATGAACGCCTGGAGGCGCTGACCCGGGAGGGGCAGGCCGCCCGCCAGCGCCTGGAAGAGCGAAAGTCACGCCACGACAACTTGAGCGCCTTTATCGAACGGGCCCGGGCCGCCCGGAGCGACAGTGTGGTGATGCTCCGCGAAGGCCTGCAGGAAGGCGAGCCCTGTTCGGTATGCGGCGGGCGCGACCATCCCTGGCGCCAGCATCCCCCGGCCACCCCCGAGGCGGCCCAGCTCGCCGCCCAACAGGCGGCAGAGGAGCACGAGCTCGATGACGCCCGGCAGAAGTGCGAGCAGGCACTGAATGCCCATCAGGAGCTGCAAGCGCAGTACAAGGTGGTGCGGGATACCCTGCAGCAGCACCAGAACGAGCAGCCGGCAGGCCAGGCGCGTCTGCAGGCGGCTCGCCAGGCACTCGATGCCCACCCGTTGACGGAGGAACTGACCCCCGTGGCGGCGGACGAGCGTGACGCCTGGCTGAGCCGGCAGCGCCAGAGCAGCAGCAACGAGCGCAATACCCACCAGGCCACCCTAGAACGGCTCCACCGCGCCGAGGCCGAACTGGCACCGCTGGAGGAGTCGCTGCGCCAGGGTGAGCTGGCGCTGACGCGCCTGACGACCGAGAAGACCAACGCCGAGGCACGGCTGGCCGAGCTGGACGCACGCCGCCCCGCCCTGCAGCGCCAGCATGACGAGACCGCCGCCGCCCTGCGCACCCTGCTCGGCGACTACGCCACGCCGGAGGCCTGGCAGCAACGACTCGACCACACCGAGACCCAGGCCCGTCAGGCCCTGGATGCCGCCTTAAGCCGCCAACATGCTGCTGAACGAGAGCTGCAACGCCTGTCTCAGCGACTCGACCACCAAGAGCAGCAGCTCGGCACCTTGCAGCAAGAGAGCGACCAGCTCGTCCGCTCACTCAGCGAGTGGCGCCAGGCGCACCCCGAGCTGGACGATGCCACCCTCGCCCGCCTGCTGGCCCAGCCTCAGGAGGAAGCCGAACGCGACGAAGCCCGGCTGCAGGCGGCGGACGAGGCCAGCCAGCGCGCCGCCGCCACCCTGGCCGAACGCCGCTCCGCCCTGCTTCGCCACCGCCGTGCCCAGGGGCTGGCCGATGACGAAAACGACGATGAGCTACTGGGCGAAGCGTGCGAAGCGAGGATCGCCAGGCGCCATGACGACCTGGCCGCTGAACGGGAAGCCCTTGAGCCCGGACTGCAGGAGGCCCAACGAAGGCGGGACGACGCGGTTCACGCCCTGCGCGACGACGAGCGCCGCCGGGCACGCCAACAGGCCGGCCAGGCCGAACTGGAAGCGGCGCGCACCGAGCATCACCGCTGGGGGCGCATCAGCGAACTGATCGGTTCCGCCGACGGCAAGGCCTTCCGCCGCATCGCCCAGGCCTACAACCTGGAACTGCTGCTCGACCACGCCAACGCCCACCTGGCCAACCTCGCCCCACGCTATCGCATGGCCCGGGGCGGCAGCCCGCTGGGAATGCTGGTCATCGATCATGACATGGGCGACGAGCAGCGCTCCGCGCACTCCCTCTCCGGCGGCGAAACCTTCCTCGTCTCCCTGGCACTGGCCCTGGGTCTGGCGTCGATGGCCTCGGGCAACCTGGTGATCGAGTCGCTGTTCATCGACGAAGGCTTCGGCAGCCTCGACCCGCAGTCGCTGGCACTGGCCATGGACGCCCTCGACGGCCTGCAGGCCCAGGGACGACGCGTCGGCGTGATCTCGCATATCCAGGAGATGCATGAACGCATACCGGTGCAGATCAAGGTGGAACCGCTGGGGAACGGCGCCAGCCGGGCAAGACTGGTGAGTGCTTGAAGAGAATAGCTCAGCGCGCCGGGAGTTGACCCGGCAGCCGACTCACTTCCTCCAACTCCTTATCCCGATAGACATTTTTCAAGTTCACCAGGGCAATCGCAATCAACTTAGCTTTCTTGTGACCGTGCAGTGGCACACATCACCATCGATGCTATCAATGCGAACAACAACTGGGCGATCCTCAGCCGGATCTTCGGTAAACAGGAGCCAGCTATTGGAATCGAGCCCCCGGACATATTCCCTGCCCACCTCAGGCTCCTTCACCTGATCAGTACCAATCTTCGTGGTCATGCCAACCTCAAGACGTCTTATATCTTGCATGGGCTTCTCCTATATCAAAGAAAACAGAACAACACCTGCCAAGGCCGGCTCGGTGCGTCTTCGTGCTGCCACCACCATACCTTGAAACCAGCGCGATGAGGGGTCAGCAGCAAACGCCTTGCATGGTAATCGGCTATATTTTTCGGCTTCTTCGTCGTTGGTTGTGGAATTCGTCCCATGAGCTGGACCAGGGTGGGGCGCCATCCTCGGACGATTCAGTGGGGCGTCATTCCCGGGCTATGTTGCACTGCACAAAAATTCCTGTTATTGTGCAATGCAGCAGAACGGAAATCTCCCGTTCCATCGCATTCAGAACCCCGGAGGTTCTCATCATGACCAACGCATTCGCATTCGACGCCAAGCAATTCGACACCGCCCAGCTTGAGTCCATTTTCTTCGCTCCGGCGCGCGCCTTCGCCGCCCTCTCCGTCGACTTCACCGAAAAGCTGATCAATACCCAGCTTGAGGCCACCAAAGCCTATGCCGACATCAACCTGACGCAGCTGCGCAGCCTGACAGAGGTCAAGGACGCCGAAGGCCTGAAGAGCTATCTGGAAGGCCAGCAGCAGGTGGTCCAGGACCTGACTGAGCGCCTGAAGGGCGATGCCGAGAAGGTAGTGACCCTGCAGCAGGAATTCGCTCAGGAAAGCCAGAAGTTGACCGAAAGCAGCATCGAGCAGGCCAAGGAAAGCGCCAAAGAGACTTCCGAGACCGCCACCAAGGCCGTCAAGGAAGCCACTCCCAAGGCCAAGTAAGCCTTTGCCCCCGCCGGGGGCCACGATGACGCCACATCCCAGGCCGCCGATCCATGATCGGCGGCCTGTTTTCGATCAGGGGGGTAGCAGATCGCAAGTTTCGCGAAACGACGCGGCTGGCTCGGCTATGCTGGATGAGTCAAGTAAAACCTACGGGAGGCGTCATGAGGGGATTTACATTGCACGGCGTGCGTTACCTGGGCCTGGTGCTGCTGTTGGCGCTTGCCAGTCCGGCGCTGGCAGACGAAGTCAACTGGCCGCGGATGGTCGATTCGGCAGACGGCGTACCGATTGCCTACGAGGTGCAGGGACGCGGCGAACCGACGCTCGTCTTCATTCATGGCTGGAGCTGCGACGGGCGGTACTGGCGCGGGCAGCTGCCGTACTTCTCTCAGACGCATCGCGTCGTAACGATCGACCTCGCAGGGCACGGTCATTCTGGCCTGGGGCGTGAGTCCTACACCATGCCGGCCTTCGGCGAGGACGTGAAGGCGGTGCTGGATGACCTGGAAGTGGAGCAGGCGATCCTTATCGGACACTCCATGGGCGGGCCGGTCAGCGTGGAAGCGGCACGCCTGATGCCGGAGCGCGTGATCGGGATCGTTGGCGTCGACACTTTCCATCATGTCGCACCGCAAATGACCCAGTCCGATCTCGAGGACATGCTATCGCCCATGCAACAAGATTTTACCGGCGCCGCTCGCCATTTCGTGGCATCAATGTTTCTCGAGAGCACCGATCCCGAGCTGCGCGACTGGGTCGTGCATGACATGACAGCCGCTGTACCAGAAGTGGCCCTCAGTGCATTCCAGGACATGGGAACACGCCACATCGACGGGGAAGCGGCGCAGCACTTCGCGGAGCTGACGGTACCGGTAGTCGCCATCAATGCCGACATGTGGCCGACCGACGTCGAAGCCAACCGGCAGCTCCTGCCCGAGTTCGATGCCGTTATCATGGAAGATACCGACCACTTCCTGCACATGGCCAGGCCGGAGGCCTTCAACCGTGAGCTGGAGCGGATGATCGGCACGCCGCCATGACAGCCGAGGGTGGCAGGCAAGATCTGGCGCCTGGAACTGAATTGCTGGAAAGGTCTGAACTGGACGGCAGGCAGAATGGCATTGCGCCACCCCTAACAGGTACAATATCCTGTACGTACCGATTCATGTACAGGAGAAAGCGAGTGGAAGCCATCAGCTACACCGCCGCCCGCACCCATCTGGCCAAGACCATGCAACAGGTCTGCGAGGACCATGCGCCGGTGATC
This sequence comes from Halomonas chromatireducens, assembly GCF_001545155.1. Classification (NCBI taxonomy): domain Bacteria; kingdom Pseudomonadati; phylum Pseudomonadota; class Gammaproteobacteria; order Oceanospirillales; family Halomonadaceae; genus Halomonas; species Halomonas chromatireducens. The sequence continues at coordinate 2,558,546 of NZ_CP014226.1, forward strand.
ATCACTCGCAGCAGAGCCGACTCCGTGGTGATGATGTCGCTGGAGGACTACGAAGCCCTTCAGGAAACCGCTTACCTGCTGCGCTCGCCAAAGAACGCCCGCCGCCTGCTCGAATCCATCGCCCAACTGGAAGATGACAAGGGTCAGGAGCGGGAGCTCATCGAGGAATGAAGCTGACATTCTCCGAGCACGCCTGGGAGGAGTATCTCTACTGGCAGAAGACCGACAAGAAGGTGCTCCGCAGAATCAATCAGCTCATCAAGGAGATCCAGCGCACCCCCTTCGAGGGCATCGGCAAGCCGGAACCGTTGAAACACGGCCTGGCAGGCTACTGGTCTCGCAGAATCAACGACGAGCACCGTATCGTTTACAAGGTCACGGAGGATGCGCTGTTGATTGCACAGCTGCGCTATCACTACTGACCCGCGAGACGACCTCAGAGTGCTTCATCGTCCAAGATGGGCCCAGCCAGCGTATCGATCATCACGCTGTGGCACTCCACCTCGAACCACTCATCGAAGCGTTTCAGGGTGCGCTTCGGCCAAAGCGAAGGATCGGCGTACCATGCCTCCAGCTCCGACTCGAACAGGTTGCGCCAATTGGCCTTGAGCCATCGCCTTACCTCCTCGGGCGATTCGGAGACCTCATCGCTCACCAGGTAGACGATGCGGTCGCGGTTGACCTCTTCCGCAGTGACTGGGCTGCCACCCGGCGAGGGATCGGCATCGTTGATCCACTGCACGGCTGGGGCCTTGTGGCGAAGTAATAGAGCTGATCGATTCAACATGGTTTTCCCTCACCAACCCCGGAGATTTTCGAGCTCTTGTGCTCGCTCTGCGGTCTCGCGCAACACACACTCATTCGAGGCGACCATCGCCAGTGTCCCGCCAGCGGTAGCATAGAACTGGCAGTTGGCATCCCGATACTGAATCCACAGACGCTGGGCTGCGAGAAGCTCCTGACGGCGCTCTTCCGCAATTTCGCTACGCAGCTTCTGATAGGCACCATTCAGGCGAGCGTCCTGCGTCCTGATTTCCTCGCTGATGCAGTTCATCATATTGATGGTGACCCCGCCCGATTCCGCCATGCAACTGCCATAGCGCCCGGTGTAGAGTTCGTCTGCCTGAGCCATCGAGACAGCTCCCAGGCACAAGGCCGCTGCGATAGAACGTTTCATCATGACCTCCCTCCCCCTCAATGCGACAGTTTTTCCGGAGATGGCATTTAGCCTGCCGTTTCCGCTGTTTTCTTCTTGCGCGACTTGCTCGCCGGATTCTGCTTGGCCTTCTCCACCTTGATCCGTTCAAGCAACGCCTCTGCGGAGTTCTCGCCGCTTATCAACTCGGGGTTCTCTGCGCGCCACTCGGCGGTCAGCTCGCCACGGAAGGCCTTGGCGAGGATGGACTGGGTCAATTTGTCGACGCGGGCCTGGGCGTTCTTGACCTGCTGTTCGACCTGGTCGGCGAAGGCGAAGAGTTGGTCGACGCGGCGGACGATTTCGGCTTGCTCCTCAAGCGGGGGCAGGGGAAAAGGTAGTTCCTGCACCTTCTTCTTATTTAGCGCCATTTGGTTGTTACCACCACCAACCATTCTAGTTTCTTCGTACTTCTCACATAGGTAATAATACAAAAACTCGGACACACAAAAACCCTCAGGGACCTCAAGTGCAGCTGTGTTCTGATTATGGCATGCTTCAATATTTAGAATTGCGGGCTGCCCTCGAGTTTTCCCTTGACCTATCATAGCCAACATAACAGTCCCTTTAGGATGCAGCTCTGTGGAAGCTGAACGAAGGCCTTCCTGGGTAATATTCTCCTTGGTATCACAAATTCGACAAAAAGCCACCTCTGCGCTACTAACCCAAGGAATATTACCATTCCAAAAGCCAGGCTCCGATCGGCTAGGTGTTGCACCGACATAAACAGAGAAAACATATCCAAGCTGTGTCTTTACCCAACAATCGGGCAGCGTACCACCACCTTCACCAGGAGGTGAAAGCTTTGGCCTTTTGAACCGCCTCCCCTCAGAGCATAATTTTTCTTCCCAATAAGAGTAAATTTCATCAAGCGACTGCCTCTTTACATGAGGCATAGCGGATCGCCAGTCACTTGTCAGCCTCCCACTTACCGCCGCCACCAGCACGGACTGCCGAAAACGCTTGAGGATGACGGGAATGCCATCCAGTCTGGCTTTAAGGTTATTGACCTGAGCCAGCAACTCATCCAGCTTATCGGCGATTGCTTTCTGCTCCTCCCTCGGCGCCAATACAAGTGGAGCGGTTTTACCATCTTTGGTGCCAAGGCGAGGCATATTGACACCGTAGCCCACTTCATTGACATACGATAAGAAATTAGACGACTTCAACCAGTAGAAGAGATAACGGTTATCCAGATGCGGGCGTGCATCAAGCGGAACAATTTCGGTGGTACAAACTCCATCCCGCTCAGCCATCACGACCTTGTCAAGATAGGGACGCAGCTTACCGTAGAGCACATCACCTTTCCTGAAGCGGTTCTTGGTGCTCTTGAACTGACGCTGGCTGAAACTCAAGCGCCGTATAATTTTCGAGGAAGACTTCTCTATATCCTCAAGTTCAAGCACCCAGGTATCATTATCAACCTGCTCACGGGTCGCCTTTTCCGCCTTGCCATATTCCACAATCTGACCAAGCGTGGTTTCTACCCACCCCTTCGGCAATACCCGCTCGCTCATGCCTTCACCTCGTCGCTACCGGCAGCATCCGCAAGCCCCAGCGCTTCAGCCAGCATTTTCTTCTGGGCGGCGGCTTCGTCCTGGCTGCCGAGGGCGGCCATCAGGCCGTCGAGTTCGCGTAGGGCTTCGGTCAGCTCGCTCATGGCCTCGGCGGCGAGCACGTCGGGTTCGGGCAGGTTCTCGGCGGCAAGACTGTCGGCGTCCTTGAGCCAGGTGATATCCAGCGAATCGCCCTTGGTGTCGCGGATCCACTCGCGGCTGAAGCGGCGCCAGCGGGAGGTCTGCAGCTTGTCGTCTACTCCTGCATTGGCGTCATCGGCAGCAGCGGCACGGTCGGTTTCGATCTGCTCGGCACCGAAGCTCCAGTCGCCCTCCTCCCGGGCGGCAAGCTGCTCGGCCAGTTCGTCGCTGCTCACGGGGTTGTAGCACTGCTCGAAGGGCTTGAGGTGCGCCTCGGTGAAGGGAGTGCGCTTGCCGAAGCTCGGCATGTTGGTGCGCAGGTCGTAGACCCAGAGGCTGTCGGTGCAGCCTTCGTCTTGGTGCGGGTTCTCTACGGTGCCGCGGGTAAAGAAGAGCACGTTGGTTTTCACGCCCTGGGCGTAGAAGATACCGGTAGGTAGGCGCAGCAGTGTGTGAAGGTGACACTTCTCCATCAGGTCGCGGCGAATCTCGGTGCCCACACCGGCCTCGAACAGTACGTTGTCGGGCAGTACCACGGCGCCGCGGCCGCCCGGCTTGAGCCCGCGGTAGATATGCTGCAGGAAGGCGAGCTGCTTGTTGCTGGTGCGGAAGGTAAGATCGTCTCGGGTGATGCTTGCCTCACCGCCCTTGGCGGTGCCGAAGGGGGGATTGGCCAGTATCACGTCGGCTCGGGGCAGTGCCTTGCCGGCCTCGCCCAGGGCGTTGCCCAGATGCACCACGCCCTCATCGTCTCCCTCCATGCCGTGCAGCAGGCAGTTCATCAACGCCAGGCGGCGGGTGCCGGGCACCAGCTCGATGCCGACGAAGGCCTTGAGCTTCTGGAAGGCCTGGGCCTTGGCGTCGAGATCAAAGTGCTCGTCGGTCTGCTGCTTGATATAGGCATCGGCGGCGATCAGAAAGCCCGCCGTTCCCGCGGCGGGGTCCTGGATCACCTCACCGGGCCTGGGGCGAATGCAGCACACCATGGCATTGATCAGGGCGCGAGGCGTGAAGTACTGGCCGGCGCCGGACTTGGTCTCGTTGGCATTCTTTTCCAGCAGCCCTTCGTAGAGGTCTCCCAGGCCATCCCGCTGGGCGCTGAACCAGTCGATGCCGTCCAGGTCGCGGATCAACTGCTCCAGGTGGCGCGGCTCGCGCATGCGGGTCTGAGCGTCTGTGTAAATGGCAGCGATCAGTCGGTCTTCACTCTTCGAGAGATCGAGCAGCATCTGCCTGTAGTAGTTGAGCAGTTCCAGCCCTGAGCGCTCCGTGAGCTCCGGCCAGCGCGCCCACTTCGGCAGCGCATGGGCGTTGAGCAGTCCGGCCTGGGTGTTCTCATACTCCATCTTGATGAACAGCAGCAGCACCAGCTCAGTGACGTAGTCGGAGTAGTTGATGCCGTCGTCACGCAGTACGTCGCAGAGGTTCCACAGCTTCTGGACGATGTCGTTCTGAGTCATGAGGGGTCCTGATTGAGAATGTCGATATAGGAACGGTAGGCGTAGATTCGATTACGCTTCTGCCCCGTAAGCTCGTTGACGATCCCGAACTCCTTTTCCAAGGCGGTGAGCAGCTTGCCGACCGTCGCGGGTGTCAGGCGGGTACGCCGACATAGATGACTGATGTTGGCGATGGGCTGCTGGAATAACGCATCCAGCAAGAGGCCTGCCGAGCCCGCCTGGCGACCAAGCCCTGCCAGGCGGGCCTTGTCCTGTTCACGCAGTTGGTTGAGCTGCTGGGCAGTGACCACTGCCTGAGTGGCCGTATGAGCAACGGCATCCACGAAGAAAAGCAGCCAGGCCTCCCAGTCGCCGGTTACCCGTACCTGTTGTAGCCGCTCGTAGTAGGTCTGCCGATGCTGCTTGAAGAAAACCGAGAGATAAAGCAGCGGCTCCTTGAGAATGCCTGACTCTACCAGGATCAACGGAATCAGCAGGCGCCCCAGGCGCCCGTTGCCATCCATGAAGGGGTGGATGGTCTCGAACTGCACATGGGTCAGGGCGGCCTTTATCAGCGGGTCTGTCGCCTCCGGAATGTCGTTGATGAAGCGCTCGAGCGCCGCCCAGCATTCAGCGAGATGTTGAGGCGGCGGCGGAACGAAAACTGCCTCATCGGGCCGATGCCCCCCCAGCCACACCTGGTTGCTACGGAACACGCCCGGCCCCCGGTGTATACCGCGCCCCGAGGTCATGAGTGCGGTATGCATCTCCATGACCAGTCGATGGCTGATGGGAAATCCCTCACGGATGCGCTGCACCCCGAGCGTCAGCGCATTCACGTAGCAGGAGACTTCCTGGACATCATCCATGGGCACGCCCGGCATGCCCTCCATCTCGTAGAGCATCAGGTCGCTGAGAGAGGACTGGGTGCCCTCGATCTGCGATGACATGACCGCTTCCTTGCGCACATAGCTGTAGAGGAACAGCGAGGCTTCAGGCAACAGGGTGCTGATGGCATCGAGGCGCCCAAGGGAGAGCATGGCAAGGTTGATGCGCTGCTGTAGCTTGCCATCCAGCGTCAGGGGCGGCTGGGGTGGAAGCGGATCGGGCAGGAACGCCTGGCAGCGCACCCCACCAGCAATGCTGTCTACATAGTGGCCTGTCAGCCCGCGATCCATGGATTCACCTGGGGTTCGATTAAAATAAGGATGCGGCTTATTTTAATTTGTAGCTGAAAATAAAATAAGGCCCTGCGCTATTTTACTTTCGCACTCTCCTTGCCTGCCGATATGTCGACGCCATCGACACGTTCCGGGAACATGTCGAAAAAAACGCATTTCGTAAACATGTCACGGCAACATGTCGACGCCACGAACACGTCAGCTCGCTTCCCAGAGGGCGTCGTTGAGAGCATCGAGCACTTCATCGAGGTGGTGGCCCAGCACGGCGTCGAGCTGCTTCAGGCCGCCATGATCGGAAAAACGCTGGTTGATGAAGGTCCGGTCGAGCACCACCTCATGAGTGAGCTGTCTGGCCAGGCGGTCGAGCCACTTGCGCTGGCTGGGGGTCCAGAAGTGCAAGGCATAGATGCGCTGCATGGCCTCGCGCACCCGCTGCTCGAAGGGAATCAACGCCTCGCCCAGGGCGGCACGGCGAATGTGGCCAACGATGCTGGCGGCGATCTCCTGGTTGGTCGCATTGCGCCATGCGCTTTCGAGGGCGGCTTCACTATAGCCGGCACCGTCCAGCAGCAGGCGCACCTCCTTGAGGGTTTCGCGAGTCAGGTCGCGGGGGCGGTTGACCACGACACTCAGCGCCACGGATTCATTCAACTGGTTCTTGATGAAATCATCAAAGCTCTCCAGATAGTCGGCTGGCTTCTCGTGTACGCCGTAGCTCTGGCTTCGCTCGAGCAGTTCATCCTTGCCCTCGTAGACCAAGGGCATGCGCTCGCTGCCGATCAGATTCTTCACTTCGACCACCTGGGCCAGCAGCCCGGCATGCTGGCGCAGGAAGTCGGCAGCAGGCCCCGGGCCGAGCTCATGCAGGTGCCGATGGAGCTTCTGCGGCGCCACGCCCCAGCTCTCTTCGAGCTGCCCCAAGAGCTGGCGCACGTCATCACGGCTCTCGGCACGCTTGCCGGCCTTGCGCATCACCCGCATCAGCTTCTGGCTGAACTGATCGAGCAGATCATCGGCGTGGCTGTGCCCTTCCCGCTCACCGGGCACATCCAAGGCACGCTCCAGCTGCTTAGGCTCGGTGAGCTCGTCGTAAAGCTGCTCCAGTGTGATACCGGGATCCTTTACCAGCGGCTGCATGGTGTTGACGGCTGAAAGCGCGGCGTAGATATCCACTGGGTCGTAGATGAAAAACACGGTCTTGCCGATCTCGTCGCAGCGGCGCGTGGCGCGGCCAATCATCTGCTCGTAGAGGATGCGCGACCTCACCCGGCGCAGGAACACCAGATGACAAATGGGGGGCACGTCTATTCCGGTCGTGAGCAGATCCACGGTAATGGCAATGTTCGGGTACTTATCGTTCTTGTAGCGGCGAATCAGCTCATCCACCTTGTCGGCCTTGCCGGTGATCTTGGCCACCGCCGCCTGCTTGTAGGCGTCTCCGTACTTGGCGTGAAACGCTTCGTCCAGCAGTCGCTTGACCATGTCGGCATGCAGGTCAGTAGCGCAGAAGATCAGCGATTTCTCTTCGCCGAAGGGGTCGAGCTCCTCGGCTAGCTGCGCGCAGATGACTTTGTTGAAGCCTGGGGTGATCACACGACGGTTGAAGGTTTCTACCTCGAAATCGAGCTCGTCCTCGAGTTCGGCACTTTCCACCTCGCCGGTGCGAGCGTCGATGACGCTTACCGCTTCGCCCTTGGCAAAGTGGATGCCGTGGCGACTGAGCAGCGTCTCGTAGCGGATGGGTGGCTCGTGGTCGATCAGCCAGTCGTCCGCCACCGCCTCCCGATAGGAGTAGGTGAATACCGGGCGTCCAAATATCTCACTGGTATGCTTCGCCGGGGTCGCGGTGAGCCCGATACGCACGGCATCGAAGTGCTCCAGGACTTGTCTGTATCGCGAGAGGTACTGTCCGGCGTCGCGGGTGGCCAGCTCGCCCTCGGTCATCTCCTGATCCAGGGTATAGCCGCGGTGAGCCTCGTCAACAATGATGCAGTCGTAAGTGTCCACTGGAGGCGGATCATCGGCCATGAAGAGTCGGCGTGACATGGCCTGCACGGTAGCCACTTGGACACGAGTCTCGGCCTCGGCGGCCATATCACCAAGCGTGGCAACGTTGTAGATCTGTGAGAGTGTGTGGTTCTGCTCCAGCGGCGCCTCGTCGAAGGCGTCCTGCGCCTGCTTGCCCAGAGCATTGCGATCCACCAGGAAAAGCACTCGGCGAAAGCGCTCGGTCTTCAGAAAACGATAAATCAGCCCGATAATGGTGCGAGTCTTCCCAGTCCCGGTGGCCATGGCCAGCAGGGCTCGCTGCGCACCCTCCTGCAAAGCCCCTTCCACCGCGTGGATGGCACGTTCCTGGTAATCACGCAGGCGTAGGTAGCCGAAGCCCTCTTCGCGCAAACGCTGCTCTGCCTGGGCGCGACTTCGCTTAAGACGGTCAAGCAGGCCCTCGGGACTGTGAAAGTGCGGCAGCGCCCGCGCCAAGTTGCCGGGCTCACGCACGTCACGAAACCAGATGCCGGATTTCTCGGCGAGCTGCGGCAAGTAAGGCCGACCGTTGCAGGAAAAGACAAAGGGCACGTAAAAGTGGCCGTCCCCCTCATCGGGCCATGCAATGGTGCGCCCTTCCCTCTCCCAAGCCGGCTCAAACCTACCCTTCGGCGTGAAAGCCCCCGTGAAACCACGCGAATAGCGCTCGGCTTGACCAAGCTTGCCCGCCACATCGACGTTCTGCCGCTTGGCCTCCACCACGCCGATGGGGACAAGGCCGTTGAACAGTACGTAATCGGCGCGCTGCCCATTCGGTAATTCCCACTCGGCAACGGCCAGGTAACGATTCGCTTCGGGACGCACTCCCTTTTTCCAGGAAAGCTCTTGAGTGTCTGCCTCCCAACCAGCCTCCCGAAGCTGCTGGTCGATCAGTAGGCGAGTGAGTTCCTCATCAAGACCAAGTTGGGCGTTGAGCGCCCGGTCGGCCTGACCAATACGACGTCGCATCGACTTGGGCGGCTCGCTCTCGGCTCCCTCACGTGCCTGATCAGCCAGGCGCCGCTGAAACTCCTGCTCGCGGCTCTCGAGTTCGGCCTGCTGGGCCCGCGACTGCTCGGCCAGAGCTCGAGCCTCCTGATCCATTGCATCGGCCAGCTCGGCGTATTCCCTTTTCTCACGAGCTTCAAGCTCGGCCAACTTGCTCTGGGCCTCGGCCTGTTCCGTGGCACTGATCAACTCACCGCGCAGGCGCTCCATTTCGGCCTGGAGCTCTCGTAACTGCGCGCTGGGATCTGCTGGCGGCGTGAATGCGCCGGGCTTGAAATCGGGGTCCGCAAAAGCGCGGTGGAACCATACCGCCAGGCTGCGGGCGACCTTGAGCCCCTGGATCGCCTCGCGGTGCTGGGTGCGAAACTGGTGAGTCGCCTTGTTACCCTCGATACGCAGGGTGTGGAACAGCTCGCGAACGGTAGGGTCGAGTCCGAGAGCCCCATCGATTCGATAGAGCAGGTCACGCTGGCTCGCGCGCTCCTCCATCTCGATTCCAAGACGAACAGCGATGTCCTGCGCCATGGCCTCACCGAGTTGGCGAAGCTTGATCAGGGTGGTATTGGGATCATGACTGAAAGCGCGTTCAGCACTCGAGGCGAGCTCGAGGAAGACCGGATCGTGCCCGGCCAGGAAGGTAAAATTGCCGCCATTGCTGCGGTCGGACTGTCCCTGCATGCATATCCCCGATCCCGTGCCAGGGGCTGCTCTACCGGCAGCTTGTTACTGGCTGTTTACCTAGACTGCCATCAAATCGACTTAGGGACCAGTAAGCCGGCGCTCCCAGCACAGCCTGATCGAGATTGGACTTACTGCGGCAGGCACCCGATAGACGCAAAAGCGCCCCGTTGCCGGGGCGCCTCTGTCACCTCTCATTCGTCCACGATCAGGTCAGATCAAAGCGGTCTGCGTTCATTACCTTGTCCCAGGCGGCGACGAAGTCCTTGACGAACTTATCCTTGGCGTCGTCCTGGGCGTAGATCTCGGAAATGGCCCGAAGCTGGGAATTGGAGCCGAATACCAGGTCGACCCGGGTGGCGGTCCACGTCAACTCGCCGCTCCTGCGATCCCGCCCCTCGAACACGTCGGCATCCACCGAGGTGGGCTGCCACTGCGTGTTCATGTCGACCACATTGACGAAGAAGTCATTGGTCAGGATACCCGGACGGGCGGTGAACACGCCGTGACGTGCGTTGCCGTAGTTGGCATCCAGCACACGCATGCCGCCGACCAGTACGCTCATCTCCGGCGCGCTGAGCCCCAGCAGCTGCGCCTTGTCGACCAGCATCTCCTCGTCGGAGACGGTGAAGCGAGTGCGACGATAGTTGCGGAAGCCATCGGCTTCAGGACGCAGCCACTCGAAGGACTCGACGTCGGTCTGCTCTTCGCTGGCGTCGGTGCGCCCCGGCGAGAACGGCACTTCGATAGTGTGGCCGGCATCCTTTGCTGCTTTCTCGATGGCAGCACAGCCACCCAGCACGATCAGGTCGGCAAGCGAGACCCGCTTGTCGGACTGGCTTGCAGCGAAGTCGCCCTTTATGCGCTCCAGCGTCTTCAATACCTTGGCCAGCTGCTCGGGTTGGTTGGCCTCCCAATCCTTCTGCGGTGCAAGGCGGATACGCGCGCCGTTGGCCCCACCACGCATATCAGAACCGCGGAAAGTGGAAGCCGACGACCAGGCGGTATACACCAGCTCAGCAACGGAGAGCCCGGAGCCGAGGATCTTGCCCTTCAGGTCGGCGATGTCCTGGGCATTGATCAGCTCATGCTCGACGGCGGGCACCGGGTCCTGCCAGATCAGATCCTCCGCCGGCACTTCCGGGCCGAGATAGCGTGACTTCGGTCCCATGTCGCGGTGGGTCAGCTTGAACCAGGCGCGGGCAAAGGCATCGGCGAACTCTGCCGGATTCTTGTGGAAGTGCTCGGAAATCTTGCGGTATTCGGGATCCTCTCGCATCGCCATGTCGGCGGTGGACATCATGATCGGTACGCGCCGGGAGGCGTCTTCGGCATCTGGCGCCATGTCCTTCTCGGCCAGGCCCTTCGGCTGCCACTGCTGAGCACCGGCCGGGCTCTTGGTCAGCTCCCACTCATAGCCGAACAGCACGTCGAAATAGCTCATGTCCCACTTGGTGGGTGTCGGCGTCCAGGCTCCCTCCAGGCCACTGGTAATGGCATCGTGGCCCTTGCCGCTCCTGTAGCTGCTCTTCCAGCCGAAGCCCATCTCCTCGATCGGCGCGGCTTCCGGCTCGGCCCCCACATTGGCGGGATCACCGGCACCGTGCGCCTTGCCGAAGGTATGGCCGCCGGCGGTTAATGCCACCGTCTCGTAGTCGTTCATGGCCATGCGCGCGAAGGTATCGCGGATGTCCCTGGCCGACGCCAACGGATCCGGCTTGCCGTCCGGGCCTTCCGGGTTCACGTAGATCAGGCCCATCTGCACTGCGGCCAGCGGGTTTTCGAGTTCACGCTCACCGCTGTAGCGGCTGTTGGCCTTGTCACTGGTAGCCAGCCACTCCTCTTCGGCACCCCAGTAGATGTCCTCTTCCGGCTGGTAGATGTCTTCGCGGCCACCGGCAAAGCCAAAGGTCTTGAAGCCCATGGATTCCAGGGCGACATTGCCGGTAAGGATATAGAGATCGGCCCAGGAGAGCTTGTTGCCGTACTTCTGCTTGATCGGCCACAGCAGCCGGCGCGCCTTGTCCAGGTTACCGTTGTCCGGCCAGCTGTTGATCGGGGCAAAGCGCTGGGAGCCGGTACCGGCGCCACCACGGCCGTCCCCCACGCGGTAAGTTCCGGCGCTGTGCCAGGCCATGCGAATGAAGAAGGGGCCATAGTGCCCGTAGTCGGCCGGCCACCACTCCTGGGAGTCGGTCATCAAGGCCTCGAGATCCTGCTTCACCGCGGCGAGGTCGAGCTGCTCGAACGCATCGGCATAGTTGAAATCCACGCCCAATGGGTTTGATTTCGACGAGTGCTGGTGAAGAATGTTCAGGTTCAGCTGATTGGGCCACCAGTCATGGATCGACTTGCCAGAGTCCCCCTGCTTCGTGCGAGCTCCGTGCATAACGGGGCACTTGCCCCCGGTGCTATCTACTTTCTGATCCATATTGCTCTCCGCGTATCGCAACGTCTTTTAGGGCTACAGTCTCGCTGTAAAATCCATCGCTCCATGACGGTCTGCGAGGCAGGTACTTTGCCTTTCCTTAATGTAAGGATAGGTATAACAGCTTTATCAGATGGTACGGAATTGGATTTTCACCAACCGAACAATAGTCATTTTCAATGACATCATGAAATTAAATAGTTTTTGAGAGGAGCCTCCTGATTGGCTCGGAAGAGTAGACATCATTGGCACCCAGCCACGAGCGTTAGCCTGTCCGCTAATCGCGAGCGTGGTAGGCTAACGGTAATACAAGGAGAGGAGAGCCTCATGACAGCGGCCGAGCTGCTCGAACGCCTGGTGGGCTTTGCCACCGTTTCCCGCGAATCCAATCTCGACTTGATCGGTTTCGTTGAAACCTATCTCGACGAATACGGTATCGAGCACTGGCGGATCGTTAACGATGACGGCAGCAAGGCAAACCTGCTGGCGCGCATCGGTCCGGCAGTGGAAGGCGGTGTGGTGCTATCGGGGCATACCGACGTGGTGCCGGTGGACGGGCAACCGTGGTCTACCGATCCGTTCGAACTGGTCGACAAGGGGGACGGCCGGCTCTACGGACGTGGCACCTGCGACATGAAGGGGTTCATTGCCTGCGCACTGGCCGAGGTACCGAACTGGGTACGGCAGGACCTCACGAAGCCGATCTACCTGGCCTTCTCCTATGACGAGGAGGTCGGTTGTATTGGCGCCCCGCGCATGATCGAACGCCTGATGGCCGACCACCCACGCCCCTCAGCGGTAATCGTCGGCGAGCCGACCCTGATGCAGCCGGTGGTAGCCCACAAGGGAGCCACCAACCTGCGCACCACCGTGACCGGCCGTGCCTCTCACTCCAGCCAGGTCAACCAGGGTGTCTCGGCAATCCATGTGGCTGCCCGGCTGGTGACGAAGATAGAGGACGTGATGGCCGAGCTGCGTGCAGAGGGGCGCGTGGACGAGGCCTTCAACGTCGTACACTCCAGCCTGCACGTGGGCAAAATCGCTGGCGGCACCGCAATCAACATCATGGCCCGCGAATGTACCTTCGAGTGGGAAATCCGCCACCTGCCGCAGGACCGCTTCGAGGAACTGGTCGGGCGCGTGAACGACTACGCCGCCGAGCTAGAAGCCGAAATGCAGGCCAGGGCTCCCGAGACGCGCATTGTCACAGAGGCGCTCAACGTCACGGTGCCGGCGCTGGCCGACGACAACAACGCCGAGGTACTCGCCCTGTGCTGCGAACTGCTCGGGGAACGGCCCAGCGGCGCCGTGGCCTACGCCACCGAGGCTGGTCAGTTCCAGCGCGTGGGACTGCCTACCGTGATCTGCGGTCCCGGCAGCATCGCCCAGGCCCACCAGCCCGACGAGTATATCGAAAGCGAACAACTCGAAGCAGGCAGCGAGTTCATGTGGGCGTTGGGCAGGCAACTGCAGGCCCAGCGGATCTGAGCGTGAGCGATCCCGCTAGACATGATGGATTTCAAGTCTCACTTGCTTCCAAGAGCCACCACTATGCCAAAGAGCAAGCACAAGCGTCACAGGCCAACAGCCTCCTCACGGAAACCGCCCTCCCGCGTCGGGAAGGCACCAAGACGCTTTCGCCCTCGACGCATAGTGCGTGGCATCCTGATCGCTCTGGCCATCCTTGCCGTACCGGTGACCTGGCTCGTTCTCGAGGAGCGAGAAGCCCGCGCGCTGGCCGACCTGAGCGTGATCGGTAGCGGCTCACCGGTAGCGGTGCAGGTCTTTGATCGAGGCTGCCCGGAGTGCCGCCGCCTACGCGATAACGCCGAGCAGGCACTGAGCAATACCGAGCGACCACCGGCCTGGCGCATCGTGGATATCAACACGACACAGGGACGTCGATTCGCCGGTGAGCAACTGGTCGACCACGTCACCATCGTGCTGTTCAACAGGCACGGGGAGCGTACGGAGGTGATACGGGGCGTCGCCAGCGTCGAGGAGCTGGAGACCGCCTTCAGCGACCTGGGCAGGAACGCAAGAGCTCGCCGGGTACGCTAGGCTCCGAAGCTGGGCTCGGCAAGCCCCGTGACCTCAGTCTTCATCTGCAACAGGCTGCCTGCCAGGGGCCAGCGCGCCTTGCCCTCGGCATCCAGGTGCTGGGTGGCAGTGGTGATGTAGAGCGTACGCAGGTCAGGCCCGCCGAAGGTCACCATGGTGGGATGCGGACAAGGTACCTCATGCTCCGCCAGCAGTTCGCCTTCGGGCGAGAAGCGCACGATGCGACCGCCGCCGTAGAGCGCACTCCAGTAGCACCCGTCGCTGTCCACTGCCGCACCATCGGGCACACCGGGCAACCCCAGCGCCTCCAGGTCGACCCAAGTCTCTCCCTCCCCCAGCGTGCCGGTGTCGACATCGAAGGGGTAGCGCAGGATTCGCCGAGTCAGCGAGTCGGTATGGTAGAGCCAGCGCCGGTCGGGGCTGAAGGCGAGCCCGTTGGATATGCCGATACCCGTCAGTCGCCGCGTCAGTTCACCTCGCTCGAGGCAGTAGAGCGCCGCAGTGGGGCTCACCTCATCGACATCTATGGTGCCTACCCACAGGCGTCCTGCGGCATCGCAGCGGCCGTCATTGAAGCGGTTGCCCCGTCCTGCCTGCCCCCCTTTTGCCGGACCTTTCTTCCACTCGGGATTGTCGGCCAGTCGCTGGGGCTCGCCATCCTCGGCCAGGCGCAGGATGCCCGACGTGGCGGCAGCCACCAGCCCCGAGTCGGCAATCGCCACGCAGCCCACTTTATCGTCAAGCTCGGTGCGAGTCGGTGCAGCCTCATCCTGGGGTCGCCAAGCGTAGACATGGCCGTTGTTGATGTCGACCCAGTAGAGGGTCTGGCGTGCCACCGACCACACCGGGCTCTCGCCCAGGCTCATGTCGAGCTCCACCGCTACCGTCATCGCGTTATCCTGCATGCCGTCATCCCTTGTGTGATTTGCGGTATCATCGACCGAGCCATCATCGAGTCGCTTCAGACAGCCAGAAGCGCCACTGCTGCCTCAGGCTCTGGCCTCGCTGCAGCTCCACCAACCCCTGGGCCGTGGGGTCTGGGAAGTGATGGGCATCGACGTCGTGACTTACCGGCTCGAAGCAGAAGAAGTCGGCGTTCTCCCCCGGCGAGAAGAGGAGGTAGCGCGACAGGTTGGGCAGCGTAGTGACGTCGAGGGCTATGCCGCGCTCGGGCCAGCTGAGCAGCGCTTGCCCGTTCCAGCCGGTAAAGAGGTTGTCGATCCGGCCTGCGGGGAGCGAAGCTGCCACGGCGAAATTCCAGGAATCGTCCGCCTCCATGCGGCGCCAGCGCGTCGGCAACTGCTCGGCATCGACCTCCCAGACGCCGTCGACCGGCGCCTCGAGGCGCACGTCGGCGCTACGTGGAAACCAGGGATGCAAGCCCAGGCCATAAGGGGCGGGGATATCACCAAGATGAGTCAGCATCAGTTCAACCGTCAGGCTTCCCTCCTCCAGGCGATACATGAGTACCGCACGATAGTCGAAGGGAGGCTGCCAGGACGAGCAAAGGCCTAGTCTCAGCTCTGTCTGTCCCTGGTGCTCGACTTGCCAGGCCTGCTGCCAGCCATCACCGTGGATCGGCAACGGCTCCCCCGCCAGGTTGGCTACGAGTGAATAGTGTCGCCCCCGCCAGTCGAAGCCACCGTCGGAGATACGATTGGACCAGGGCAGCAGCGGGTAGAGGCCCATCTTGTTGGGGTCATCGTCTGTCTCGCTCCCGGGGCGGAACAGCGGCAATGGGCCGGCCGCTGTCAGGGCGTCGAAACGCACCACGCACCCTCCCAGCTCAGGCGCCACTACCAGCCGCAGTTGGCCATTGTCGAGCCGAATGGCCATCCTAGAAGTCCATCCAGGCACCCCCTGCCGAGGAAGACTCCAGCGCACGGGTGATGAACACCAGCCCGTCGACACCGTCGGCCACCCCCGGAGTACCGGTTGCCAGCGCCTCCGGTTCCCGACCGCTCGCGCGCGCCCGAATCTGCTCGGCGAAGTCACTGTAGAGCTGTGCGAACGCCTCCAGGTAGCCCTCGGGATGCCCCGGTGGAATGCGTGCCGCGCCCAGCGCCGCGGCCCCCAGATCGGGACCGTTTCGGGTCAGTGTTCGAGGCGGCTCGCCCAGCGGCGAATGCACCAGCCGATTGGGCTCCTCCTGGCACCACTCAAGCCCCCCGCGACTGCCGTAGACGCGCAGCCGCAGACCGTTCTCATTGCCCGGGGAGACTTGGCTCGACCACAGCATGCCGCGGGCGCCGCCCTTGAAGCGCAGCATCATGTGGACGTTATCGTCCAGCGCGCGCCCCTCCACGAAGGTGTGCAGATCCGCGGCCAGGGCCTGGGGTTCCAGCCCGGTGACGAAGCGCACCAGATTATAGGCATGGGTTCCGATATCCCCCAGACACCCGGCCGGGCCGCTGCGCTTGGGATCCGTTCGCCACTCGGCCTGCTTGACGCCGCTATCCTCCAGGGGCGTGGAGAGCCAGTCCTGGGGATACTCGACCTGAATCACGCGCAGCTCGCCCAGCTCGCCATTGGCCACCATCTCACGAGCCTGGCGCACCAGCGAGTAGCCGGTGTAATTGTGCGTCAGGCCAAAGAACCGACCGCTGCGTTCGACCAGTTCCGACAGCGCCCGGGCTTCCTCCAGGGTCGTGGTCATCGGCTTGTCACAGATGACGTGTATCCCTGCCTCTAGAAAGGTCTTGGCCACCTCGAAATGCAAGTGAT
The DNA here is from genome assembly GCF_001545155.1 of Halomonas chromatireducens. NCBI lineage: Bacteria > Pseudomonadati > Pseudomonadota > Gammaproteobacteria > Oceanospirillales > Halomonadaceae > Halomonas > Halomonas chromatireducens. The sequence goes on from NZ_CP014226.1 coordinate 2,574,985, forward strand.
TGGGCGTGACGATGGCCACGACATCGATGCCATCGTCACGCTGGCTTTCCGCCTCGGCCATGGCGCGGTAGTCCGGATAGGCGCGATCCGGCGCCACGTGCAGTTCCGCTGCAGAGGCGCGGCTGCGATCGGCATCGGAGGCGAAGGCACCGGCGACCAGCTCGTAGTGGTCATCGAGCCTTGCCGCCATGCGGTGTACGCCGCCAATGAAGGCGCCCTGGCCGCCACCGACCATGCCCAGGCGCAGCCGGCGGGACGTATCCTGTTGTTGGCTCATGTCGTTGTATCCTTCAGTCGAGGCCCAGCAGGCGGCGGTTGGTCGCCTCATCGACGCCGGCGTCAGCGAAGTCGTCGAAGGCCCGCTCGGTTACCTGGATGATATGGTCGCGAATGAAGGTGGCTCCTTCGCGGGCGCCGACCTCCGGATGCTTGAGGCAACACTCCCACTCCAGCACCGCCCAGCCGTGGTAGTCGTTGGCGGCCATCCACGAGAACATCGACTTGAAGTCGACCTGGCCGTCGCCCAGCGAGCGGAAGCGCCCGGCGCGCTCGGTCCAGGACTGGTAGCCGGAGTAGACGCCCTGCTTGGGGCTGGGATTGAACTCGGCGTCCTTGACGTGAAACATCTGGATGTGGTCGCGGTAGACATCCAGGAAGCCCAGGTAGTCGAGCTGCTGCAGGATCAGGTGGCTGGGATCGTAGAGAATATGGCAGCGCGGGTGATGGCCGACCCGCTCGAGAAACATCTCGAAGGTAACACCGTCGTGCAGGTCCTCGCCGGGATGGATCTCGTAGCAGAGGTTGACCCCGGCCTCGTCGAAGGCGTCGAGGATCGGCCGCCATCGCTTGGCCAGCTCGTCGAAGGCGGCGTCGATCAGCCCCGCCGGGCGCTGGGGCCACGGATAGACATAGGGCCAGGCCAGCGCGCCGGAGAAGGTGCCGTGATCCGTCAGGCCCAGGTTCTTCGAGGCCCTGGCGGCCAGCATCAGCTGCTCCACCGCCCACGCCTGGCGGGCCTTGGGGTTGCCTCTCACCTCGGGTACGGCGAAGCCGTCGAACATCTCGTCGTAGGCGGGGTGCACGGCCACCAGCTGGCCCTGGAGGTGGGTCGAGAGTTCGGTCAGTGCCAGGCCGTGCTCGGCCAGGGTGCCCTTGATCTCATCGCAGTAGGTCTGGCTCTCGGCGGCGCGTTTCAGATCGATCAGGCGCGCGTCCCAGCTGGGAATCTGCACGCCTTCGTAGCCTACCCCCGCCGCCCAGCGGGCGATGCTGTCCAGGCTATTGAAGGGGGCGTCGTCACCGGCAAACTGAGCGAGGAAGATCGCCGGCCCTTTGATGGTTTGCATAGTGGGCTCTCCGATGGGTTCTCGGGCAGATAGACGCGGGCGAGCGCTGCGGCGCCCGCCCGCTGGGATCGATCAGAACGGTGAATCGGGGAAGTAGTACTGCTCGGCGTTCTCCTGGGTGATCAGCGGGGAGCCGAGGATGTACTGCCCGGTCACCGGGCCGTTGGAGGTGAAGTGCTGGACGGTGAGGTCCATGGCGGTGGCGATCATCGCCGGCGGATAGAGCACGTCCACCGGCACCAGCTCGTCGCCCTCCATGACGCGCTTGATGATGTCCTTCATGCCGGCCCCGCCGACGATGAACAGCTCGTCCTCGCGCTCGGCCTGACGCACCGCCTCGATCACCCCGAGGGCGATATCGTCATCCTGGGCCCACACCGCATCAATGCGGTCGAAGCGAGCCAGGTAGTCCTGCATCACCTCGAAGCCATCGTCGCGGTTCCAGTTGGCGTGCTGCATGTCGAGGATATTGATCTCGGAGCCTTCGATGGCTTCCTGGAAGCCTTGCACGCGTTCGTCGTCGATCACCGTGGGAATCCCGCGCAGCACCACGATATCGCCCTGGCCGTCGAGCCGGTCACGAATGTACTCGCCGGAGACGCGGCCCATCTCGTGGTTGTTGCCGGCAACGTAGAGGTCTTCGATGCCCTCCTGCTCGAGGCCGCGGTCGACCACGGTGACGAACACCCCGGCATCCTTGACCCGCCGCACCGGGTCGGTCAGCGGCCCGGACTCGAAGGGCAGCACCACCAGCGCATCGATATTGCGCTGCGAGACCAGATCCTCCAGGTCGTTGGCCTGTTCGCCCGGATTGCTGGCGGTGGAGATGGTAATGGCAATGTTGGGATGTGCCGCCTCCAGGCGCTGCTTGGCCTGTTCGGCGTGGAAGTTCACCCCACCGGTCCAGCCGTGGGTGGCAGCCGGTATCGACACCCCGATGGTGTAGTCCGCGGCGATGGCGACGGTCGGTGTTGCCATCACGGCAGCGGTGGCTAACGCAGCGAATGTTGTCTTTATGGTTCGCATGGTGACGCTCCTTTCCTACCTTGGTTGTTATTGGTTAGTGCTTGACGCGTTATTGGTTAATGCATGTGTAGACCTGTTCAGGTCCCCGTCTTCCTCCACGAAGCGCGCTGCAGGTACACCGCGACGATAATGATGATCCCCTGCACCGTGCCGTTGAGATAATTGGAAATGGCATCCGTCAGATTGAGAATGTTGCCGATCATGGTGAGCATGATCGCTCCCACCACCGTTCCCCAGATGCGTCCATGGCCGCCCTTGAGCATGGTGCCGCCGATGATCACCGCGGCAATCGCCTCGAGTTCCCAGAGCACCCCGGTGGCCCCCGACGCCGAGCCCAACCGCGGCACGTAGATGATGGTCGCCAGCGCCACGCATACGCCTTGCAGCATGTAGGTCATGGTCTTGATGCGATCGACATGGATGGCGCTGTACTCGGCCACCTTCTCGTTGGAGCCGATGGCGAAGCAGTAGCGGCCGAAACGGGTATGGTTGAGCAGGATATAGCCGGCCACCGCCACCAGCAGGAACACCAGTACCGGAATCGGGATGCCCATCAGGTGGCCGTAATAGACCGGCCGGTAGATGTCGCGCACGCCCCAGTCCAGCGACAGGGTGCCGCCGTCGGCGAGGTAGGTCACCAGCGAGCGATAGATGCCCATGGTGCCGAGGGTGACGATAAAGGCCTCGATCTTGCCCTTGGTGGTCACCATCCCGTTGATGAAGCCGGCGCACAGGCCCAGGATCAGCGAGGCCCCCACGCCCAGCAGCACGGTGGTGAGGCCGGGGCCGAACTGCTCCACCAGGCTGTTCATCAGGATGATCATCACCCCGGCGATGAAGGCCGCCATCGACCCCACCGAGAGATCGAGCCCCCCGGCGGTAATGACGAAGGTGGCACCGATCGCGATGATGCCGATGAAGGCACTGCGCGTCAGCATGTTCGAGAGATTATCCAACCCCAGAAAGGCGGGATTGATCAGGGCGCCCAGCAATGCGAGCGCGATCAGCGCCACGAAGGGGCCCCACGTCTTCAGGTCCAGGGGGATGCTTCCCCGCTTGATCGGTTTGCTATCAGGCACGACGATGCTCATCCACCCCTACCCCCTTGATTCCGGATGCGTACTGCATGATTTCCTGCTCGTTGATCTGCTCGCCCTCGAGGATGCCGGTGAGGACACCGGCACACATCACTGCCACACGATGCGACAGGCCGATCAGCTCACCCATCTCCGAGGAGATGAGAATGACGGAGCGACCGGCATCGGTGAGTTCGCGGATGAAGTGATAGATCTGGTGCTTGGTCCCGACATCGATGCCCCGCGTCGGCTCGTTGATGATGACGATCTCGGGGTCAACGGACATGACCTTGGCCAGCAGCAGCTTCTGCTGGTTGCCACCGGACAGTTCCGCTGCCGTAAGCGCCTGGGTGCGCAGACGGATATCGAAGCGGCTCGTCGCCTCCTCGAAGGCCTGGGCTTCCTGCTTGCGGTCGATCAGCGGATGACAGTAGGCACGCAGGTTGAGCAGGGTCAGATTGGGGCGTAGCCCCATGTTGAGCACCAGCCCCTTGGCCTTGCGATCCTCCGTGAGATAGGCAATGCGGTGTCGCACCGCGTCGCGCAGGTGGCGCAGCGTCACCGGTTCGCCGTGTCGTAGAACCTGCCCCGCACTGCGCGGACGCAATCCCAGCAGTGATTCGATCAGCGCCGTGCGCCCCGCACCCACGACGCCGCCGAAGCCGAGCACTTCGCCTTTGCGCAAGGCAAAGCTGGCCCAGTGCACCGCACCGGGCACGACGATGTCGCGAGCTTCGAAAACGTAGGGAGCATCGTCGGGAACAGGGGTGCGAGCCGGGTACATCTCGGTGATTTCACGGCCCACCATGAGCCGGGCCAGCTCCTCCTTGCTACGCCTTTTCATGGGTCCAGAGTCGATCAACCGGCCGTCGCGCAGCACCGTGACCCGGTCTGCAATCTGCTCGATTTCGCGGAGCTTGTGAGAGATATAGAGAATCGCCACCCCGCGCTTGCGGAGGCGAGACACTAGGGCAAACAACACCTGCACCTCATGCTCGGTCAAGGTGGCGGTGGGCTCGTCCATGATCAACACGCGCACGTCGCGTGTTACCGCCTTGGCGATCTCCACCATCTGCTGGTCCGAGGTACTGAGGTCCTTGACCCGTGCAGTGGGCTCGACCTTCGTCTCGAGTTCCGCCAGCGCTTTACGGCAGTGGCTACGCATCGCCTTGCGATTCAGGAAAGGACCGCGCCGAATCTCTCGCCCGAGGAAGATGTTCTCCTCGACCGTCAAAAGCTCCGCCAACGCCAGCTCCTGGTGGATCATTACCACGCCATCGGCCTCCGCCTCCCCGCTGGAGCGGTAACGCCTCGGCTCGCCTGACATCTCGACCTCGCCAGATGTCGGAGACAGATAGCCGGCAAGGATACGCACCAGCGTCGACTTGCCGGCGCCGTTCTCACCCAGCAGCGCATGGACCTCACCCGTCCGCAGCATCAGATCAACATCGAACAGCACCTGATTGCCGCCGAAGGAACGAGAAATCTGCCGCCCCTCGAGCAGCACCTCGTTATCTGTATCCATCAGCCCCACCCCGCATCGACCGGAAATTCCTGGCCCGTCAGCTGAGCGCTATCATCCGCTGCCAGGAACAGTACCGTTGGTGCCACATGCTCCGGCGCAAGGCGCACTTTCAGGCTCTGATGCTCCAGAATGCGCAACTCATCCTCGGGGCTGATCCACTTGTCGAGCTGCCGCCGGGTCAGGATGCAGCCTGGCACCACCGTGTTGACACGAATGTCCTTCTCGCCGAGGTCACGTGCCAGGCTGCGTGTCAGACCGTGAACGGCCGCCTTGGCCGTGACGTAGGCGGCAAGACCACCCAATGCAAGGCGTACACTGATCGAGCCGAAATTGATGATCGAACCACCGCCAGCCACCGCCATCTGATCGGCGACCGCCTGAGTAGAGAAGAACATGGGGCGCAGGTTGAGCGACATTCGCTCATCCCAATACTCGACGCTGACATCGCGCCAGTCATGGCGATCATCGTTGGCGGCGTTATTCACCAGCGTGCGGATGGGACCCAGCGTCTCGCCTACCTCATGAATCACTGTCTGAAGTGCAGCAATATCGCGGATGTCACAGTGGCGATAGAGGAGTGCCCTGCCCGTTTCCGCTTCGAGTTCGTGACACAGCCTCTGGCTGGCCTCATCATCGATATCGACGAAGGCAACCCGAGCGCCCTGGCGATGAAAAGCGCGGGTCAAGGCGGCACCAATCCCGCCACCGCCTCCGGTCACGAAGACGACGCGCCCATCAAGGCTGGGATAGCGGGCAGTAGGGAGTAGCATGGAGGTCACCTTTTATTGTTATTCAGAGCACAAGGCACGTGATCTGCATTTACTTTAGGCGATAAAATAAAGATCTGCACATGCCACTTAAGTCGTATTTTAACGCCTTTTTTAATGGGTCTCCCTGACATTCATCGACGTGCACAAGGCCAGAACAGGTGTGAAAGAGGCAAAGTGCGGCGGCAAGACGGTGACTTCAGGGCTGCGACGTTGATATACTTTTTCTATTAAATTAAACAGACCGGCAGCCTTCATGGCCACTCAGATTATTGAAACTACCAGGCAGGACAATACGTTAGCCGTTATCCACTCGTTGCGGACGAAGGGGCCTATGGCTCGGGTGGATCTGGGTCCAATGAACGGTATCAGCTCGGCAACCGTCACCTCGGTTACCGCGGAATTGCTGGGCCAGGGACTGATCAGCGAACTGCCTCCCGAGACGATCCGCAGCGGCGGCAGGGGGCGACCCAAGACCCTGATCCAGCTCAACCCCGATGCTGCCTTCGTCATTTGCGTGAAGGTGTCGATCAACGAGATTCAGATCGTGGTGGGGGACTTCACCGGCCAGATACGCCACAGCATGCACCACCCTCTCACGACACTGACCCTGACCCTTGACGAGTTGTGCGCAGTTCTGGAAGAGAAGATCGAAGCGATACGGGCGGATGTTTGTCATACCTTCCAACATCTTGCAGGTATTTGCCTGGCCGTACAGGGGGTGGTATCTCCCAATAGTGGACTCATCATCTGGTCGCCGGCCCTGGGCTTTCGCAATGCCCCCATCTCGGAGCGCCTCGCCACCGCATTTGGCTGCCCGGTGCTGCTCGAGAACGACGCCAACTGCATCGCCAGGGCACTGACCAGCCACCCGGAATATGCCGCCTATCCCAATCTGATCGTCATCATGCTGGGCTATGGGATCGGCATGTCCGTGCTCATCGACGGCAAGCCCTTTCTGGGTACCAACGGCTCGGCAGCCGAGTTCGGCCACACCAAGTATGAACCCGGCGGGGCACTTTGTGCCTGCGGCCGGCGCGGCTGTATCGAGGCCTATGCCAGTGACTACGCCCTGTATCGTGAAGCCCGCGCCATGCTGACCTTGCCACCCGGCGATAGCGCCCACCCATCGGACGCACAGATGCAGGCGCTGAATCAGTTGGCGATAGCGGGTGACCCTGTCGCCAGCCAGATCTACAGCAAGGCAGGCCGCGCACTGGGGTATGGGATTGCCAACGTTCTCGCCCTGTTCAACCCCGACCTGGTCTTGATCACCGGATCCGGGGTGCGTGGCTTCGAGGCCATGCGTCCATCAATGGAAGAGGCTATCGACGAAGCCCTGGTCGAGGAGCTCATCGGCCCGAGCCGCCTGATCGCGAGTCCCTGGGACCGGGACATGACCTTCCTCGGCGGCATTGCCATGACCCTACATGCCACCGACCTGCAGACCTTGGCCAGCTGTAGCAGTTGCGGCAGCGGAGATAGCTGAGGCAATCAGGGCAGATAGAAACTCCGGCCCAGCGAGCTGGCGCCAGGCTCGAGTCCCAAGGCATCAGCGGTACCTTCGAGCACTGCCTGGGCGGCTAGAAACGCTTCCTGCGGCCGTCGCATGCGAATGCTCTCCATCACCTGTCGATGGCGTTCGAGGCTGTCCTCGGGGTCACTCGCATTGTCGTTGGACATGGTCACCAATAGCTGGATCGACGGCCGGAGAATGTGCGATAGCTGCGCCCAGACGATATTGTGGGTGGCCTTGAAGATCGCCACGTGGAAGGCCACGTCACATTCGCTGTGCAGGCGCCGCTCTTCTGGGCAGCTGGCATTGCGTAAATTCTGCCCCAGGCCCTCGAAGGCCTCCTCGATGGCGACCAGGTCGCGTGCGTTGGCACGTCGCGCTGCGGTCATCGCCACGTAGGGTTCGACATCAAGCCGAAAGGCCAGTATCTCGCGCTGGATTTCTGGATTGGGTGCTGCATAGCGGGCCATCCACTCGGTGACCTGGGGGTCGAGAATGTGCCACTCGGCATACTCGCGGACCTTGGAGCCATGACCGGAAATGCGCTCGATGATACCGGCATCGACCAGCTGACGCAGGTCGCTGCGTACTGCCGAGCGGTTAATGGCAAAGCGCTCGCAGAGATCGAGCTCCCGGGGCACGAAGTCGCCCGGCTGGTAGCGGCCGGCGAAGATCGCCTCGGCGAGGAATTCGGCGATACTGGCACGGGCCGGTGGCTTGCGTAGGGATGACGTCACGACGATGAGTTCCTGTTTCAGTTCCTGAATATCATAACCCACCCGACCGCTCTACCGGCGCCTGCAGTGCCGGCTCGACACCCGCTCGCAGCCTCAGCTCCAGCCGGCGCTCATAGAGCCCCTTGGCAAACAGAGTGCCAAGCACCAGGGTGCCGCCGACCATTGCCATCGGCGCCGGCTGCTCGGCGAGAATCCACCAGGCCAGCAAGGTGCCCACCACCACTTCCAGCAATAGGAGCAGGCCCACTTCGGCGGCAGGCAGATAGAGCGGCCCGCGCTGCAGCAGGGTCACCCCGCAGGGCACGATGACCAGGCAAAGCAGGATCACCACGGCGAGCTGGTTCGTCGCCGGCAGCGTCGTTTCGCTGCCGGCTAGCCAAAACAGCCCGGCAACACTGCCGACAATGAGACCGTTGAAGACCAGCATCGGACTCATGTCGATTCCCGGTCGGGTTCGACATAGCGTGAAATTGATGGCCAGCGTGGTGGCCGCCATCAAGGCGAAGGCGTTGCCCACCCAAGAGCCGGCACCTGCGTCATCCAGGGCAATCATGGCGATGCCCGCCATGCACAGCCAGATCGCCAGCCAGGTACGCCGAGGCAACCGCTCCTTGAGAATCACCCAGGATAGCCCCGCGGCGATCAGCGGCGCACCGGCCAGAATCATCAATACGTTGCCCGCCTTGGTGTACTGGTTGCCCAGCACGAAGCCACAGGTGGTCAGGCTGAACAGCAGCGCCACGGCAATACCGGTCCAGCCGCAGCGGCGATAAGCTGCCAGTGTGCCGCGACCATAGCGCACCAGGGCAATCAGCAGAAACCCCAATGCCGAGAGAAAGCCGCGCCACATAAGGATCTCCGCATCGGGCAGGTCGGCAACCTTGATCAGCAGCGCATCGGGCGCCATGATCAGCGCCCCGCCGCCGGTCAGCAGCAGCCCCTGTTGTCGATGTGACAACGCACTGAAACGGCTCATTTCAGTGATTATCCCTCGGCGGGTGTCGGCGGGCGACGTCACGATACTTGGTCGCCGGCTCCAGCGTCATGCCGCGATCAAGCGGCTCCACCATGCTGCGCTGAATTTCCTGCCAGGGGGTCTGGTGATCCGGATAGATATAGCCGCCGCGGTCCTCGAGCCGCTGTCGACGTTCTGCGAGTTCGACGTCATCCACCAACAGGCGTACTTCACCGCGCTGCAGATCGACACGTAGCCGATCACCATCTTCGAGCAGCGCCAGACCTCCGCCGGTGGCCGCTTCCGGCGCCGCGTTGAGAATCGACGGCGAGCCGGAGGTCCCCGACTGGCGTCCATCGCCCAGACATGGCAGTGACTCGATGCCGCGCTGCAGCAGAGCCGCCGGCGGCTGCATGTTGACCACCTCGGCGCCGCCGGGATGGCCCACCGGACCGGCACCGCGCATCACCAGGATGGTGCGCTCGTCGATGCCGAGCTGCGGGTCGTCGATGCGCGCATGGTAGTCCTCGGAACCGTCGAACACCGCCACCTTGCCTTCGAAGGCATCGGGATCGTCCGGGTCGCTGAGAAAACGCGCCCGGAAGTCGGGCGAGATCACACTGGTCTTCATCAGCGCCGAGTCGAACAGGTTGCCCTTGAGGTTGAGGAAACCGGCATATGCCACGAGCGGATTGGCGTAGCGGCGTATCACCTCGGCATCCCGGGTCTCTTGACCTTCCAGGTTGGCCGCAAGCGTCTGACCATTGACGGTCAGCACGTCGCCATGGAGCTTGCCGGCCTGCAGTAGCTCATGCAGCACCGCCGGCACACCGCCGGCACGGTAGAACTCTTCGCAGAGATAGGCCCCGGCGGGCATCACGTTAGCCAGCAGCGGCACCTCGTAGCCGAGGCGCTGCCAGTCGTCATTGGTGAGCTCGACGCCCGCATGGCGGGCAATGGCATTGATATGCACCGGGGCATTGCTTGAACCGCCCAGCCCCGAGCAGGTAACAACGGCATTCTCGAATGCCTCGCGGGTCAGGACATCCAACGGTCGCAGATCCTCCCAGACCATCTCGACGACGCGCGTGCCGGTATCGAAAGCGACCATCGCGCGCTCCTTGTAAGGCGCCGGAATCACTGCCGAGCCGGGCAGGCTCATCCCCAGCACCTCGGCCATGGCGTTCATGGTCGAGGCGGTGCCCATGGTGTTGCAGTGGCCAATGGAAGGCGCCGAATCACTGGCCCGCGAGAGGAATTCGGCATAGTCGATATCACCGGCAGCCAGGCGCTTGCGCAGCTCCCAGATGATGGTGCCCGAACCGACCCGCTCGGCGCCGCGCCAGCCGTTGAGCATCGGCCCGCCGGACAACACGATAGCCGGGATATTGACCGTGGCCGCCGCCATCAGCGCCGCGGGGGTGGTCTTGTCGCAACCGGTAGTGAGCACCACGCCATCCAGTGGATAGCCGTGCAATACCTCGACCAATCCCAGGTAAGCCAGATTGCGGTCGAGGGCCGCGGTGGGTCGACGCACGTTCTCGTGGATCGGGTGCATGGGGAACTCGAACGGCACGCCGCCCGCGGCACGGACGCCGTCCTTGACCCGCTTGACCAGCTCGATGTGGTGGCGGTTGCAGGGTGTCAGGTCGGAGCCGGACTGACTGATGCCGATGATCGGCTTGCCGCTGGTCAGCTCCTCCAGGGTCAGCCCATAGTTGAGATAGCGCTCGATGCACAGTGCCGTGGTCCCCGGATGCTCGGGGTTGTCGAACCAGTAGCGTGACCGCAGCAGGTCAGGGGTAATCCGGTGTGGCTTGGCCATTGTCTAGCTCCACGCCTGGGCGGGTATAAGGATAAGGTTGACTCAGATTATCTTTCATGTTGTCGACCTTACGCCCTCTGCCCCGGGAAAGTCGATACATACAAAAGTATATGTTGAACAAATAGAGAATAAGTACGAAAGTCTAACCAGACATGGTGATCATGTCACCATGTCGCTAATCGCTCTGTTGGACAACAATAACGCAATGTGCGGTCGCTGGCGGAAGGGCGCAACACCCAAGCGGCGCTGCACATGGAGGCTCGCATCATGCACTACCCCTTGAAGCTCACCTTGGCAATGGCTGGCATCACATTCCTTGGTACAAGCATTGCCTATGCCGCGACGCCCGACCTATCCGATCCGCCCGCCATCGACGGCGCCGTGCTCGACGATCACGGCAGCCATACCATCCGCATGGGCATCGGCCTGGCCGAGACCTCGCCGCAGTACCTCTCCAGCCGCTACTTCGCCGACATCCTTGCCCAGCGCACCGACGGCCGCATCACCGTCAATATCTTCCCCAACAGCCAACTGGGCGACGACGTGCAGATGATGGAGATGCTCCAGACCGGCANTCCAGACGAAGGTCACCGGCCGGGCCGTTGTCCGGGGTCAACCGCCGAAGATCGCCTTGAACAGGAAGAAGAACATGATCGCAAGGCCGGCGCCGGCCGGCAGCGTGATCAGCCAGGACATGACGATGGTGCCGATCACCCGCATGTTGAGGGCCGCCATGCCACGGGCCAGGCCCACGCCCAGCACCCCCCCCACCAGGGTGTGGGTGGTGGAGATCGGCAGGCCGGTGCCCGACGCCAGCACCACGGTGGTGGCGGCCGCCAGGGTGGCGGCGAAGCCCCGGCTGGGCGTCAGCTCGGTGATGCCGGTCCCCACGGTGGCAATCACCTTGTGGCCATAGGTGACCAGGCCGGCAACGATGCCGCCGCCGCCCAGCATCAGCACCCACCAGGGCACCAGGGCCGAGGCGTCGATGACGCCGTCGCTGCGCACCACGCTGATCACCGCGGCCAGCGGCCCCACGGCGTTGGCCACGTCGTTGGAGCCGTGGGCGAAGGCCATGGCACAGGCGGTGAAGATCATCAGCACGCCGAAGACCCGCTCGACGTTGTCGTAGCCGAACTGGTCATCGGCGCGACGCACGATCTTGATCCGGTTCTCCAGGATGATACCGATCCCCATGACCCCGATGCCCAGCAGCACCGAGAACAGCAGGCTCTGGCCGAAGGTGAAGTTGAGACCCACATGGGTCAGGCCCTTGGTCAGGGTCACCATGGCGATGATGAAGCCGACCAGGAAGATGTAGAACGGCACGGTGCGCTTGGCGGCCAGGAGCGGGTCGCGGGCCTCGAAGATCAGGTACTGCACCGACTTGAACAGCACGAAGGCGATGGTGCCCGCCAGCAGCGGCGAGATGACCCAGCTCGAGGCGATGGTGCCGACCCGGCCCCAGGCCACCGCCTCCACGCCCAGCCCCACCGCACCGAAGCCGACGATGGCCCCCACAATGGAATGGGTGGTGGAGACCGGCCAGCCCTTGGCCGAGGCGACCAACAGCCAGATGGCCGCCGCCAGCAATGCCGAGAGCATGCCGTAGACCAGCAGTTGGGGGTCGGCCTGCAGCAGGTCCGGGTCGACGATCCCGCCGCGAATGGTGGCGGTCACCTCGCCGCCGGCCAGCCAGGCGCCGAGGAATTCGAAGATCACGGCGATGATGATCGCCTGCTTGATGGTGATCGCCTTGGACCCCACCGAGGTACCCATGGCGTTGGCGACATCGTTGGCGCCGACGCCCCAGGCCATGAAGAAGCCGAAGAGGCAGGCAAGGATGATGAAGATTTCACCGTGCTGCGCAATGATCGACATAGGGGGTGGTTCCTATGTGGCTGTCAGGGAGGAGACATCAGTCCGGGATCACCGGACTGGACGACGCCTTACCGGGCAGTGAGTATCTGCAAGCGGCTGCCGACGCGCTCGGCACGATCGGAGAGTTCACCTACCCAGTCGATGATCTTGTAGAGAAAGACCACGTCCACCGGCTTGAGCTGGTCTTCGAGTTCGAAGAGTTCGCGGCGAATGGCGATCTGCTGGTTATCCGCCTGCTGCTCGAGGGTGTGCAGCTCGCGAATCATGTTATGCATCACGTCCGAAACGTGCCGGCCGAAGCCGGACACCAACAGGTCTTCGAGCTCTTCCAGGGCCTGGCGGGCCTGGGCGACACAGGCCACGGCGGTGCGCATGTAGTCGCGCATGGGCTGGGCCAGCTCGCTGGGTACCTGCATCTTGCGACCCAGCATGATGCCGGTGATGTCGCGCACCTTGTTGGCGATCTTGTCCTGGACGGTGATCAGGTCAAGCAGGTCGCTGCGCGAGACGGGCAGGAACAACGTATTGGGCAGGTTGAGACGCAGCTCGGTCTTGAGGCTGTCGGCCTCATGCTCCAGCCGGGTGACTTCCTCACGGATCCTGGCGGCGTCCTCCCAGTCCCCGATGAGGCTGGCTTCGAAGAAGGGCAGCAACTGCCCGGCACACTCGTGGGCCTTGACGATGTGGGCCAGCAGCGGCTGGAACGGTGAACGGCCGAACATCGCGGAAAACGGATTGGGCTTTACCATGGCGTATCATGCGCTTGTGAAATGGCGGCGCCAGTATAAAGACTGGCAAGCTGTTACGTCATGAAAAAATTACACCCGCCACCGGACGACGGCGTGAACAAGGAGTGTGCGACATGAGCCAAGAGGTCGAGTTAAAGCTGGCACTGTGCAGGGATGGCCCCGAACGACTCTGCCGCCACCCGCTGCTGAAAGGCCGGCCGGCAGCGACACACCGGCTCGCCAACACCTACTTCGACACGCCCCGGGGTGAGCTCGAAGCCGCCAGGATGGCACTTCGGCTGCGCCGATCCGACGACACCTGGGTGCAGACCCTGAAGACAAGCGGCGAAGGCGGCGGCGGGCTGAGCCGGCGCGGCGAGTGGGAGTGGCCGGTGACTGTGGGTGTCGTGGATGGAGGCTTGCCGGATGAGGACGCACTGGACCGGCAAGGGCTCGCCAACCTGCCGCCCATGGCCGAACTGGGCGACGGTGTACTCCAACGGCTGGAGGCCCGCTTCACCACGGACTTCGAGCGCCGCCTCTGGCTGCTCGACCACGCCGGGGCCACCATCGAGGTGGCACTCGACCAGGGCGAGATTCGCACTGCCGGCCATGCCGTGCCGATCCGCGAGCTGGAACTGGAGCTCAAGGCGGGCGCCCCCGCGGCGCTGTGGGACTTGGCGCAGGCCTTGGCCGGGACGATTCCGCTGCGCCCCGCCGATACCAGCAAGGCCGCCCGGGGCGGTGCCCTGCTGAGCGGCCATTGGCGACTGCCCCGGGGCAATACCCCCGCGGAGTGGTTAAACCGCGCCATCATGGCGCTGGATGCCCTGGCCGACACCCGGGACGAGGCCTGGCGCCCAGTGGCCGCCGAGGCCATGCAGCGGCTGGCCGCCGGTGACACCGGCAAGGGCGACGCCGCCGACCTCGCCGCGGCCCTGGCGGCCCCCTGCTGGCTGACCCCTGCCTTCGGTCAGGCCGCCCTGCGCCTTGCTCGTCGACTCGATAGCACCGAAGGAGCCTCACCGTGAACGAACCGTTTCAGCCGGCCGGCGAGGGGCTGCGAACCCGCCTGTTCCAAATCATCTTCGAATCCGACACCCCACTGGCCAAGGGCTTCGATATCGTCCTGATCCTGATGATCCTGGCCAGCGTACTGGTGGTGATGCTCGATACCGTCGAACAGTTCGGCACGGCTTATGGCACATGGTTCTACTGGATTGAATGGGGATTTACCCTCGCCTTCACCCTCGAGCTTGCGATACGTATCTATATTCTCGATAAGCCACTGCGCTACTTCCGCAGCTTCTACGGTGTGATCGACATCGTGGCGATCCTGCCGACCTGGCTGATGCTGCTGATCCCCGGCGCCCAGACCCTGGTAATCGTGCGACTGCTACGCGTGCTGCGGATCTTTCGCGTACTGCGCCTGATGCAGTTTGTCGGCGAGGGACGCCTGCTGGTTGAGGCACTGAAGAACAGCTGGCATCAGATTTTCCTGTTCCTGTTCACGGTCTTCCTGATGGTCACCCTGTTCGCCGCCCTGGTCTACATGATCGAACCCGCCGAGGCCGGTTTCACCAGCATCCCCATCTCGGTCTACTGGGCCATCGTCACCCTGACCACGGTGGGCTATGGCGATATTGTTCCCGTCACGCCACTCGGTCAGGCGATCTCGACACTGGTGATGCTGATCGGCTACTCGATCATCGCCGTACCCACCGGGGTATTCTCGGCCGAAGTGATCCGCTCGATCCGTTCCGATCGCTACTCCGACCAGGCCTGCCCCGGCTGCGGGCACGACCGCCACGAGCAACGTGCCCGGTACTGCATGAAATGCGGCACCTGGCTGGACGAAGAAACGCAGTACCCCAATGCGCCAGAGACGGATGACTAGCGGCGAACCGGATTCCGCCGCCCGTCACGTCCTGAACGGCGTCAGGTCGCCCCGGCCTTCACGCACGATGGTCGGCGGGAGTTCGCGCAGGTCGACGACGCTGGTGGCCTCCAGGTGGCAGGCGCCGCCATCGATGATCAGGTCGAGCTGGTTACCGAAACGGTCCCGGATCTCTTCGGCATCGGTCATCGGCAGCTCTTCGCCTACCGGAATCAACGTCACGCTCATCAGCGGCTCGCCCAGGGCGTCGAGCAGCGCATGGGTGATGCGATGGTCCGGCACGCGCACGCCGATGGAGCGCCGCTTGGGATGCAGCAGCAGCCGCGGCACTTCGTTGGTGGCGTTGAGAATGAAGGTATAGGCCCCGGGCGTGTGCGCCTTGAGCAGGCGGAAGACGGCGTTGTCCACCTTGGCGTAGGTGCCGATCTCGGAAAGGTCGGAGCACACCAGGGTGAAGTTGTGCTTATCGTCCAGCGAACGCAGTCGCTTGATCCGCTCGACGGCCTTCTTGTCGCCCAGGTGGCAGCCCAGGGCGTAGCCGGAGTCGGTGGGATAGGCCACGACACCACCATCGCGAATGATCTGAATGGCCTGGTCGATCAGACGCTTCTGGGGGTTCTCCGGGTGCAGCTGGAAATACTGGCTCATGGTCACTCCCTGTTGGTCTGCGTTCAAAGCGGGCTTCACCCGATCGCTCAAACCATCAGTTTATCCTGCGACCGGGGCCTGTGCGACTCACGGCGCGGCAACGCTGCCGACGGGCGGGACGTGGTCGCCAGGGGATGCCTCGATGAAGGCCGCGATCCGCGGGTGGGTCCATACCGGCGCCACCACGGTACGCGGTACCGGGCTCATGCTGCCCGGCGCCAGGTGGCCGCCGGGAAAGTGGAAGTCGCTTCCCACCGAGGCGAAGAGCCCACGGTCGGCGAGCTGCCGGGCCAGGTCGCGGGTCACGTCGGCGTTCTGGAAGCCGCTGACCAGCTCCGCCGCCTGGCCGCCGGCCTCGGCGAAGGCGTCCAGCAACAGCCCCCGCTTGCGGCGGGTCAGCCCGTGGCGCAGCGGATGCGCCAGCACCGCGACACCGCCGGATTCGAGAATCCAGTCCACGACCTCGGCCAGGGCGGGCCAGTGCGCCTTGACGTCGCCGGCCTTGCCGCTGCCCAGGTATTTCTTGAAGGCGGTCGCCATGTCCGGCACCACGCCCGCCGCCACCAGTACGCGAGCGAAATCGGGCCGCCCCAGCGGCCGGTGCGGCCCGGCAAGCTCCCGGGCGCGGGCCAGGGCGTCGGGCAGGCCGATCTTCTCGAGCCGCTGACCGATCACCACGGCCCGGTTCTCCCGGGCCTCAGCCTGTGCCAGCAGCCCCTCGGCCAGGGCACCACTGGCGCCCCGCGGCAGCAGGCCCACCACATGAATACCGATGCCGGACCACAGGGTCGAGAGTTCGGTCCCCGGCAGCAGGCGAACGGCCAGCCGGCTGGCCGTCGCCTGGGCCTCGGCAATGCCGGCCATGCTGTCATGATCGGTAAGCGCCATCAGCCGAACGCCGCGCTCGGCGCACAGGGTGGCCACATCGGCGGGCGCCAGGGCGCCATCGGATGCGGTGGAATGCATATGCAGGTCGACCCCGAGTGGCGTGGGGTCGCCCGAGAAACTGGCAGGTAATGAAAGCATGGGCATGACGAGGAGGGGCGACTTTGTCAGAATAATGGTCCCATGGTGCGCGCCCGACGATAGCCGGTCAACGTCAGCACCCCGTTGGAGACCTGCGGCTCACGCCGCGCACGACCGAGGAAACACGGCGATGCTCTACGCAATCATCAGTGAAGACGTCAAGAACAGCCTGGAACGCCGGCTGGCCGCCCGCCCGGACCACCTGGCACGCCTGGAGAAGCTGCGGGACGAAGGTCGCCTGGTACTGGTCGGCCCCCACCCTGCCGTAGACGCCGAAGACCCCGGCGAAGCCGGTTTCACCGGCAGCCTGGTGGTGGCCGAATTCGACAGCCTGGAGACGGCCAAGGCCTGGGCCGACGCCGACCCCTACATGATCGCCGGCGTCTACGCCAAGGTGACCGTCAAGCCGTTCAAGAAGGTGATGCCCTGACCCGCATCCAATAACGACATGAACGTCTCCTGACATACAGAGGCGGTGCTATCCACAGCGCTTACCCACAGCGCATTACCCACAGCTCCTGTGGATAACACTGTTGAAACGCCGCGGATGCCTGCCGCTATCCCCCATGGCAGCCCGCTGAACTGAAATCGATCACATATTGAGCAGCGCGGACCAGGCCTGGCGCGCTGCCCGCTTGGTCAGGAGATGCCGTGTCCACCCTCCCCCCTCTCGCCGGACTCGAGACCGCCCACCTCGACTGGACGACCAACGAGGACGGCGAAGCCAGCCCGCTGTCGACCCGGTTTGGCGACGTCTATTTTTCCCGCCACGACGGCCGTGCGGAAACCGAGCACGACTTCCTCGCCGGCAACGACCTGCCCCGCCGCTTCGCCGGCTGGCCCGCCGGCAGACCCTTCGTCATCGGCGAGACGGGCTTCGGTACCGGGCTCAACATGCTCTGCGCCTGGGCCTGCTTCGATGCCCACGCCTCGGCGGAGGCACGGCTGCATCTGGTGTCCACCGAGCGCTATCCGCTGAGCCGTGACGAGCTGGAACGGGCGCTGGCCGCCTGGCCGGACCTGGCCGGGCGCGCCGAGCGCTTGATTCGCCAATGGCCCGAGCCGGTGGCCGGCGTGCATCGGCTATGGCTCGACGAGCGGGTCACGCTGGACCTGCACTTCGGCGACGCTGCCGAGCGCCTGGCGCTTCTCGAGGGCCGGATAGACGCCTGGTTCCTGGACGGCTTCGCGCCGTCGAAGAACCCCGAGATGTGGCGGCCCGAGCTGTTCGCCGCCATGGCGGCACGCTCCCGGCCCGGGGCGACCTTCGCCACCTTCACCTGTGCCGGTATCGTCAAGCGCGGGCTGGTTGATGCCGGCTTCGCCTGGCGCAAGGTACCGGGCATCGGGCGCAAGCGGGAAATGCTGGCCGGCGAGATCGCTTCGCCGCCCGTCGACCCCCGCCGGGAGCCTGCCCCCTGGTTCACTCCCCCGCCGCCACGCCCGACGCGCCGTGTGGCGGTGATCGGTGCCGGTATCGCGGGCGCCAGTGCCGCCGCCGCCCTGGCTCGGCGTGGTATTGCGGTCACGCTGATCGACCGCTTCGACCGGGCCGAGCTGGGCATTACTCACCTGCAGGGGGCGCTCTACGTCAAGCTGGCCGTGGAGACCAACCTGCAGAGTCGCGCTTACCTGGCCGGCCTGCTCCACAGCCGGCGCTGGCTGGCCAATCTCGACCCGCGGCAGGCGCTGTGGCGACCCAGTGGCGTGCTGCAGCTGGCGCTGAGCGAGAAGGAGCAGGCCCGCCAGGCACGCTTCCTGGACAACCACCCCTTGCCGGAGGGCGTGGTGCGCGGGCTCGATGCCGAGGGGGCCAGCGCCGCCGCAGGCATCAGGATCGACACTCCTGCGCTGGACTACCCCGGTGCCGCCTGGGTCAAGCCGCTGGAACTGTGTGTGAAGCTGGCCAGGACACCCGGCATCGGCTTTCGCCGCGGCGAGGTGACGGAGCTGGTGGGTTCTGATGCGGGCTGGACGCTGACCCTGGCCGACGGCGAGCGCATCGAGGCCGACCAGGTGGTGGTCGCCACCGCCAGCGAGGCTGCCAGGTTTCCCCAGACTTCGGCGCTGCCGCTGCAGCCGGTACGCGGCCAGGTCAGCCAGCTGGCGCTGCCCGAAGGGGCCCCTGCGCTGGGCCGCGTGGTGTGCGCCAGCGGCTATGTGCCACCGGCGGCGGATGGGGTGCTCAATTTCGGCGCCACCTTCGGGCCCGGCGATACCGAACCGGCAGAGCGCGAGGCCGACCACGCCGCCAACCTGGCGGAGCTGGAGCGGGGCCTGCCCCACTTCGTGGCGGCGCTACGCGAGGCCGGTGCCGACCTGTCGCCCCAGCGGCTCGCCGGCCGCGTGGGGGTGCGGGCGGCAAGCCCCGACAAGTCGCCCTACTGCGGCCCGGTGCCCGATGCCGCCGCCTGGCGTGCGGACTACGCCACCCTGGCCAAGGACGCCACTCGGGTGCCGGACATTCCCGGGCGCCACCACCAGGGGCTGTGGGTCAGCGCTGCCCACGGCTCACGCGGCCTGGCCAGCGCGCCGCTGTGTGCCGAGCTGATCGCCTCGCGAATCTGCGACGAGCCGCTGCCGCTGGAGTGGCCGCTGGTGGATCACCTGCATCCGGGGCGGCGCGTCATTCGCGATCTGATTCAGGGCAAGCCTGGGCCATGACAGCATTGCCGGGCGTTCCCACAGCGTGGGTGCTGTCCCGGACCTGGCAGGTCCGGGCGAAGTCCCGTGCGGGGCGCCCCAGGTGATAGCCCTGACCGAAGTCGATACCCAGCGCCGCTACGGCGGCCAGCACCTCCTCATCCTCGATAAACTCGGCGACGGTGCTGACTCCCAGGCTCTGGGCCAGGGTCACGATACTCTTGACGAAGGCCATGTACTTCTCGTCATTGAGCATGTTGCGAATGAACTCCCCTTCGATCTTGATCATATCGATGGGGAACTGCTTCAGGTAGCGGAAGGACGAATAGCCCGAGCCGAAATCGTCGATGGCGAAATTGAAGCCCTCGAGCTTGAGGTCGAGTACGAACTTCTCCAGCAGCTTGAGGTTGCTGACGGTCTCGCGCTCGGTCAGCTCGAAGACGATGCGCTCTGGCAGGATGTCATAGTCGATGGCCAACTGGTGAATATGACTAATGAATTCACCTATTATCAGTGACTTGGGCGACAAGTTGATAAACAGCATACCCTCGTAGCCCTGCTCATGGATCTGGGCAAAGGCCTTCTCAATCAGCAGGTAGTCCATCTTGTGGATGACGCCGATGCTCTCGGCGATATCGATGAACTCCCCGGCAGGCACGATGCGATCATCGACCTGGATTCGCATCAGTAGCTCGTGGATATTCACCTCGCCGGTGCGTACGTCGGCGATGGGCTGGAAATAGGGCACGATGCGCTGCTCCTCGAGCGCACTGAGCACCATCTGGTTCTTCTCTCCCACCTCGCGGAACACCGCCGCCACCTCCTCGCTGTCCGGCAGTGCGATGCAGTTCTTCCCCTTCCGCTTGGCCTTGTACATCATGTTGTCGGCCATCAGGAAGAGGTCATGGGGATTGCTGGCATGGTTCGGGTAGCTGGCGATGCCGATCGAGGTGGTCGCCCTGACCGTGGAGCCGTCCGGGGCGGTCAGTACCTGGCTGGTCAGACTGTCGGCGATACGCAGCCCCACGGAGTAGGCCTGCTGCTGCTCGGTCTCGGGCAGGATAATGGTGAACTCGTCGCCGCCATAGCGGGCCAGGAAGTCGCCGGGGCGCACCGATGCCGACAGTGTCTCGGCAACAGCCTGCAGGAACTGGTCGCCGAAGGCATGCCCGTGACGATCGTTGACGTGCTTGAAGTTGTCGAGGTCGAGCATCAGCAGGCTGAAATGATCCTGGTGCCGGGTCGAGCGGCCCACCTCGTAGTTGAGCATGTCCTTGAAGATGCGCTGGTTGTGCAGCTGGGTGAGCGGGTCGCGGGTAGCGTAGAACTCCAGATCCCTGGTGTACTTGTAGATCGCCTTGACTGAGCCAACCAGGTTGAGCAGCGTCGACAGGATGCCTTCGATGACGATGTGGCGGATCGGGTCCTGTGCCAGGTCGGACTGCACGCCAATACCCACGATGCCGCCGATCTTGGGTGCCTCCAGTAACAGCGACTTGGTCTGCAGCCGAATATCCTCGGCAGTGAGTTCCGCCGCCAAGGGAACCCCTTCACCACAGGGGTGAACGGAATGGTGAAACACTTTGAGTACGGTGGGTCCCACGCCGTGGGGCTTGGCTTCCACCAGCTGTGTGAGGATCCGTTCGAAGGTCTCGCGGGTTTCCACCACGACTTCGTGATACCAGAAGACCTCCAGCTCATAGCCCTCCTCCTCCACCTGGAATATCGTCACCAGAGTGTGGGCCGGCATGATGGTATTGATCTCCGCCAGCAGCTCCTTGATGAACTCGCGCCAGTCGCGCACGACTTCAGAGGTGATGATGAACTTGCTGAGCAGGCGAATCTCGAACTCGAGGATATCCTTGTCGACAGCCACGTCCTTGAGCCGGCCGACCAGGGCATTGACGTGCTGGTAGGCGCTATCGAGTTCGCGGAAGTGGACGTCGATATCGCTGACATCCAGCTGCCGGAAATCCTCCACGGAATTGACCACCGCCAGGCGTGAGCGGAAGGCTTCCAGAGAGTCACGGATGCGACCGGCGAAAAGGGTCGAGATCGCCGCCGCCAGCAGCAGAATCAGCAGTGAGGCGACGATGAACATGGCCACGTAGTTCTGGCGCATCTCACGGCTGATTGGTGCCATGTCGTGCTGGATATCGATGACACCCAGTACATCGCCGCTGGCCGCGTTCTGGTGGCATGTCAGGCAGTCGGAGCGGGCGATCAGCGGCATGATACGCCGCACCGTACCATCTTCACGCCATACCCGCTCGCCGCCCGAAGCCAGAGCAGAAAGAATGACGATATCCATGTCGGGCTGCTCGACTTCGCCGTAACGCTCCGCGACCCGGTCGCCACGATAGAATTCGAAGCGATAGCCGGAGCCTTCGTGGGCACGCCGGGTCTCCTCGACGAAGGCTTCCATCTGCTCCCGGTTCCAGCCCTGCCGCATGACCTGCAGCATGGCATTGAAGCTCTGTCGAGCAAGGGTCTCGGAAGTCTGTTCGGCCTGACGGGCCAGGATATCCTCGTAGAGCAGCGTGGCCACCAGGGTCACTCCCAGGAAAACCGCCAGCGAGGCCGACAGGATGGCCATCAGCACGAACCCCTTGAGGGTCCTGAAGCAGGTGAAAAGCGATCGAGCCATGGTCAGCATTGCAAACCCATCCTTCGAGACAGGAGCCAGCAAACCACTACCCTAGTTGAGAGATTTCGGCTGAAGTACTAGAAATATCATCCGATGTGTTGAGAATATTAATCAAATGATATAGATCAAATCTTCGTTACATTTCTCTCCGACCAAGACTGAACAAAGGTCGCAAGGCGTCACCCCTCCTCTTCATCATCCGCCAGGTCGCGGCCAAAGGCGCGCCACTGGGCCAGGGTCATCACCTCGGTGGTTTCGGTCTGCAGGTCGTGGGCGATCAGCAACTCGCCCCGCTCCAGCTGCTGCCTGAGCTCGCCGACCCAGCCGCGCATGCCCTCGCCGGTGTCGGTGGTGTCGTAGCCCTGCCGGGTGACGAAGGTCTCGAGCAGGGCCTCCAGGGTCTCGGGCGGCAGCATGCGGTAAGGCACCTCGATGAAGCGGCCGTCGTTCATTGCGCTGCCTCCTTGCCGCTCTCCCAGGCTTCGAGGCGTTCCAGGAAGCCCTGCTCGTCGAGCACCGACACCCCCATCTGTTCCGCCTTGGCGAGCTTGCTGCCGGCGCCGGGCCCCGCCACCACGGCGGCTGTCTTCTTCGAGACGCTGCCAGCCACCTTGGCGCCGAGCGCCTGAAGGCGCTCCTTGCCCTCGTCGCGGGTCATGCTTTCCAGTGTGCCGGTCAGCACCCAGGTCTGGCCGGCCAGGGGCTGGGGACGATCGCCGACCACCTCCTCTTTCCAGGTCAGGCCCAGGGAGCGCAGCTCCTCGATGGTCTCGCGATTGTGGGGCTGCCGGAAGAATGTGTACACGTGGGAGGCAACCACGGGACCCACGTCCTCGACGGCCTCCAGGTCGGCAACCTCGGCCTCCATCAGGGCATCCAGGGTGCCGAAGTGGCGCGCCAGGTTGGCGGCGGTGGCCTCGCCTACCTCGCGAATGCCCAGGGCGAAGATGAAACGCGGCAGAGTGGTCTGCTTGGCCTTTTCCAACGCCGCCACCAGGTTGTCGGAGGATTTCTGCGCCATGCGAGGAAGCGTTGCCAGATCCTCGGCCTTGAGCCGGAAAAGGTCAGCCGGTGTCTTGACCCAATCGAGCTCGACCAATTGATCGATCAGCTTCTCGCCCAGGCCGTCGATATCCATTGCCCGACGCGAGGCGAAGTACTTGAGCGCCTCCTTGCGCTGGGCGGCGCAGTAGAGCCCGCCGGAACAACGGGCCACCACCTCGCCCTCGAGACGCTCGACCTCGGATTCGCACACCGGGCAGCGCTCGGGGAAGACGATCTCGCGCGCATCGCTCGGGCGCTTCGACGCATCTACCCGCACCACCTGGGGAATGACGTCGCCGGCGCGGCGAATCGTGACGGTGTCGCCGATCATCACACCGAGCCGGGCAATCTCATCGGCGTTGTGCAGGCTGGCGTTGGAAACGGTAACCCCTGCCACGGTGACCGGCTCGAGCCGGGCCACAGGGGTGATCGCACCGGTGCGGCCGACCTGGAACTCCACGTCGTTGAGGGTCGTGGTCTCCTCCTGGGCGGGAAACTTGAAGGCGATGGCCCAACGCGGCGCCCGGGCAACGAACCCGAGTTCCCGCTGCAGGCGCAGGTCGTCGACCTTGATCACCACCCCGTCGATATCGTAGCCGAGCCGGTCGCGGCGCTCGCCCAGTCGCCGGCAATAGTCGATGAGCCCCTGGCTGCCGGTGACCACTTCGAGGGCCGCGCTGGTGCGCAGCCCCAGATCAGCCAGCCGGGCCATCAGCTGGCTGTGGGTGGCATCACCCGGGTCGGGCTCGAAGCGGGCCGCCTGGTAGGCGCTGAACTCCAGGGGACGCGAGGCCGTTATCCTGGGGTCGAGCTGGCGCAGGCTGCCGGCGGCGGCGTTACGCGGGTTGGCGAACACCTTGGCGTCCCCTTCCCGGGCCCTGGCGTTGAGGGCCTCGAAACCCTCGTGGCTCATGATCACCTCGCCACGCACCTCCAGCAGGTCGGGCGGCGCCTTGCCACGCAGTTTCAGCGGTACCGAACGCAGGGTACGCAGGTTGGAGGTAATGCCCTCGCCGGTACGCCCGTCGCCGCGAGTCGCACCGCTCACCAGCACGCCCTGCTCGTAGACCAGGGACACCGCAGCGCCGTCGAGCTTGGGCTCGCAGCAGAAGGCGATGGTTTCGCCATCGATTTCCAGCCGGTCGGCCACGCGCTTGACGAAGGCGGTGATCTCATCCTCGTTCAAGGCATTGTCGAGGGAGAGCATGGGGACCGCGTGCTGGACCTCGGGGAAGCCGGCATCGGGCGGTGCCCCGACCCGCTGGGTCGGCGAGTCGGGAGTCACAAGGTCGGGATACTCAGCCTCGATTTCCTGGAGCCGACGCAGCCGACGGTCGTAGTCGGCGTCGGTCATGCGCGGCTCATCGAGCACGTAGTAGCGATAGTTGGCGTCGTCGAGTTCGGCGCGCAGCGTGGCGACTTCATCGAGGATTTTCTTTTCGGGCTGGTTCATGCGTCTCTGTATCTCGAAGCTGATTTCCTGCCGCCGTGAACACGACAACCCCGTGATTGCTCACGGGGTTGTCGGTGGGTGCGGCATGGTACTCGGTCAGGCGTCAATTCACCTGGTAGCGATTGAGGCGGTTGCGGCGCTCGAACTCCTGCACGCGCTGGCGGGCAAACTCCACGGTCTGGGCCGTCATGACGCTGTGATTCTCGTCCTTCAGCTCGCCACCCAGGTTGCGCACGATAACCATGGCGGTTTCCACCATCGCTTCGAAGGCTGCCGCCGTGTCCAGCGCGCCGGGCAGAGGCATCAGCAGGGTGACGCCAGGCGTGCGGAACGCATCCATGGCCTCGATGGGGAAGGTCCCGGGCTTGATCACGTTGACCATGGAGAATTGCAGCTCGCTCTCCGGGTCCTCGGTCTCGAAGCGATGGAAGATACCCATCTCACTGCTGTAGCGCAGGCCGCAGGCCAGCATCAGGTCCAGCAGCGCCTCGCCGGAGAAGCCCTGCTCGTCACGGGAAAGCACGCTGATGACGATGACCTCATCGGAATGGCTGAGGGTTTCCCGGGCGCGCTCGGCATTGACGTCGTGCCGCAGGGCCTTGGCCAGGGTCGGGTGGGCTCGCACCACGTCATCGTCGAACATGGCACCATCCGGCTCGCCGTTCGAGCCTTGCTCGGCAGCGGACGGCTGCAGCTCGAAGGTGAGATCGTCACGCTCTGCCACTTGTTGTTGCCGCGCCCGCGGGGGTGCGAACAGTGGATCGTCGTCGTCGGCCATCTCGATGGCCTGGGCTTCGAGGCGGCGGCGCTCGGCGTCCCTGGCGGCCTGCTCGGCCTCGGCCTCACGGCGACGCTGGGCATCCTGGGCGGCCTTCTCAGCACGCGCCTGCTCACGGCGCGACTTTTCCAGCTGCTTCTCTTCCCGCCGCTTGGCCAGGCGCTGCTGCATGGACGCGCCGAAGCGCTGCATTGAATGACCCATGCGCCGCGAGCGGCTCTTGAGCGAATCCGTCATGCCCTCCAGGTCGACAAGGCGGTAGCGCTCGTCGTCATCATGCAACGCTTCGTGATCGTGAGGATCGGCTGCCAGCGGTTCGGCTGCCATGGCGGCGGGGGGCTCGGCATCGTCCAGCGCCGAGAGCGTCGGCTCGCGACGCGGCACATCCGTTTCGGCACCGTCAGACGGCTGCGACGTAGCGGCAGCAGGATCTGGCTGACGCGCCTGCATGGTCGGTTGCACGCTGGGCTCGGCTGGCGCTTCCACTTCCTTGCGCGCAGGTTCACCGAGCGTGGGCTCGGTGCTGGCGGCAGGCGTTCGTTCGTGCTGATCGCGTGTGAGTGCAGTGTCGCGACGAGAGGGCTCGCTGGGCAACGGCGACGCACCCCTGGTGCTTGTCGCATCGAGCGATGGCTCGGCCCGAGCGGGCGTCTGGACGTCGTCACGCGGTGGCGACGCCGCTGCCGGCGGCGGGCTTGCCACGGGCCGTTCAGGCGTGTGCCTCGCAGCCTTCAGGCCAGACAGCACCCGAGAAGGGCCGGGGTGCTCCTGGCGCTTCAACTTGGGCTTGGGTTTGCTCTGCCCCTGGTCATAGCTGGCAGGGCTGATGACACGCGCCCCACCGTTGGGCAGTTCCCAATTGGTGTCAGCCTCGGACGATGCTGTTGCGTCATCGATACCGTGGTTGCTCTGTTCCCCTACCTGGTCCAGGCGGGGCACTCGGCGCTGGCGTTTCAGGCGACGTACCCCATCAACTACGATGAGAGTCACCAGTGCCAGCCCCAGAATGATCAGCCATTCTCTAAGTTCCATGGGTCGTCTTGCCTATCACTAGGGCGCCATGCCGGATGGATGTCCGTCAACAGCATAGCGCGATTGCCTAAAAAAGGGCCACTTTTTTTATTTGTCAAGCCCCGGCATTATCGCTTGAGAGTCCAATCGACCCTGCGCCTTTCCCTGTCATTTCACACTTCGATAGTGTGATCAGACCATGATATACATTCTGATATCGCGTTTCTTCCACGCTTGCAAGCCCTGTCAGGCCTCGGCCAGCGCGGCGGCCTCCTCGACACCTACCGCAACCAGACGTGAAACGCCGGGCTCCTGCATGGTAACACCCATCAGCCTTTCCGCCGCCTCCATGGCGATCTTATTATGGGTGATATAGATAAACTGCACCGAATCCGACATGTCCTTCACCAACTTGGCATAGCGTCCCACATTGGCATCATCCAGCGGTGCATCCACTTCGTCGAGCATGCAGAAAGGGGCAGGATTGAGCTGAAAGATAGCGAAGACGAGGGACAGGGCAGTCAGTGCCTTTTCGCCCCCCGAGAGCAAGTGAATGGTGCTGTTCTTCTTGCCGGGAGGGCGTGCCATGATCGCCACGCCGGTGTCCAGCAAATCATCCCCGGTGAGCGTCAACCATGCGGTTCCACCGCCGAAGACTCGGGGGAAAAGCGTCTGCAGTCCCTGGTTGACCCGCTCGAAGGTGTCGCGAAAACGGGTACGGGTTTCCTGGTCAATACGTCGGATCGCCTTCTCCAGCGTCTCCAGCGCCTCGTTCAATTCAGCCTGCTGGGCCTCCAGGTAGTCGCGACGCTCGGCCTGCTGGTCGTACTCCTCGATGGCGGCGAGGTTGATCGCACCCAATCGGCGGACTCGCTCGGCGACCTCCTCCAGCCGGGCCTGCCAGGCGGATTCGGTGGCCTCGGGGTCCAGCACCTCCAGCAGGGCAGCAACCTCATGACCCAGCTCCTTGAGCTGCTCGTCCTGGGTTTCCGCCTTGAGGGCGAGGGCCTGGACCTGCATGCGTGACTCCTGGAGGCGCTCGCGGATCCCTTCCAGGCTGCGTTCGTGTCCCTGGCGAGCCTGCTCGTCTTCGCGCAGCCGTTCGGCCAGCTCGGCGGCACGGCCGCGCACTTCATTGAGCGCTCGCTCGTCGCCTTCACGCCGGTGCAGCAGGTCGTCGAGGCGTTCGCGCTGCTCCTCGTCGGGCTCTCGCAGCTGTTCCAGCGCATCGTTCAGTTCGCTACAGCGGTCCGCAAGGCGCTGGCGGACATCGCCGGCACGCCCCTGCTGTTCCGCCAGGCCCTCCCGCTCGGTGGAGAGCCGCTGGTGTTCCAGTGCCAGCTGCTGGGCGCGATCGTTGAGCGGGCGCTGGCGGGCACGCAGCGAGGCAAGCCGCTCTCGGCTCTGGCTGCGCTCGCGCTCCAGCCGCTCGCGCTGCTCGGCGCCCTCTTCGAGGCTCGCCATGGCCTGCTGCCACTGTTCACGGGCCTCCTCGATGGCTAGCCGCGTTTCTTCACCGCTCTCACGCAGCCGCTCGACTTCTTCGACCAGTTCAGCGGCACGCCCCTGCAGATGCTCGAGCCGGCTGGCCAGGCCGCTGTCCTGGACCGCCAGCTGCTGATGCTCAGTGGCCAGGCGGCGCTCATCGTGGCGTACGCCTTCCAGGGCGCCTTCGGCCTGTTCGACCCGCTCGCGCTCGACGGCCAGTTCGGCATCCTGGGCGACCAGTCGGGTCTCGACCTCGTCCAGCTCCGCGGCGACCTCATCCCGACGCCGCCGGCTGACCAGCAGCGCGTCAGGGCCTGCGCCCTGGCCGCGGTGGCGTATCCAGTCACGGCCCAGCCATAGCCCCTGCGGCGTGATCAGGCTCTCGCCTGCGGCCAGGCCTTCGCGTTCCCCCCAGGCCTGGGCATCGCTTTCCACGCAGCGAATCGCCTCCAGCCAGGCCGTAGCGGCTCCGGCGCCGCGCACCCGTGCCGCCAGGCTATGGGACTGCGGCTCTCCAACGGTATCAGGGGAGAGCGCACCCAGTTCGGCGGGCGGCGCAGCGCTTGCGGCCTGAAAGGTGTCGGGTGTGGCCAGCCGCGCCTTGAGCCACGGCGCCAGCACCCAGGAGACGCTGGCTTCCCAACCGGGGTCGACCGTCAGGGACTCCCCCAGCCGGGGGGCATCGCCCAGGCCGTGGTCGGCCAGGTGGCTTGCCAGCGCTTCGTCCGGATCGGTCAGAGCGGCCTGGATCAGCGCGTCCAGCGAGGCGAGCTCACCCTGGAGCACGCTGCGCCGGGCACGCTGTCCTTCGCGTCCCTGCTCCAGCGCGGCGGCGGCGGCGCGGGCCGTGTCGCGCTGTTCCTGCAGCTGCTCGCGCCGCGCCTCGGCGCTCTCCTGCTCCAGCTGGAACTCGGCAAGTCGCTCCTGGTGCTCGCCCCGCCGGGCCTGCAGCTCGGCCAGGTCCGGCAGCTCCTGCTGCTGCTGGCGGCGGCGCTGCTCGTCGGCGTCCAGCCGTGCCAGACGTTCTTCCAGTTCGCGCAGGCGATCCTGCGCGCGCTCGGCTGCGCGGCTGGCCTCCCGCCAGCCCTCGCTGAAGGCCTCATAGGCGAGTTCGGCCTCCTCGGCAGCCGGCTCGGCGTCTTCCAGCATCGCCTCCATCTCGGCCAACTGTTCGGCGACTTCCTCCTGCTCAGGGCCCAGGCGCTCGAGACGCTCGTCAAGCCCCGCCAGCCGCGCCTGGTCCTCTTCGCCCAGTCGGTCCAGCTCGGCCAGCTCGCGATGGGCACTCTCCAGGTCGCGCCCCAGCTGGGTTTCCCGGCTGCGCGCGTGCTCCAGGTTCTGCTCCAGCCGGGCGATGGCGCCGGTGGTCTCAAAGAACCGCGCCTGACACGCTTCCAGCTCTTCGGCCAGGCGGTCATGGCCGGCCCGAGCCTCCTCGAGGCGGGTCTCGCACTGGCGCATGCCGAGGATCTCGCGCTCCACCGCGGTTTCCAGTTCGCGGACACGGCCCTCCTCCTCGCCCTGCCGTGCGCGCAGCGCGCGGCCACGCAAGAGCGCCAGCTCACCCTTGAGCCGGTGCTCTTGCGTCTTGAGGGTCTGGTAGCGCCGCGCCGCCTCGGCCTGCCGCCGCAGGCGCTCCAGCTGCTTGTCGAGCTCTTGGCGAATATCGTCCAGCCGCTCGAGGTTCTCGCGGGTGCGCCGCATTCGGTTCTCGGTCTCCCGGCGGCGCTCCTTGTACTTGGAGATCCCGGCGGCCTCTTCCAGGGTGGCGCGCAGCTCTTCGGGACGCGCCTCGATCAAGCGCGAGATCATGCCCTGCCCGATGATGGCGTAGGAACGCGGACCCAGGCCGGTGCCCAGGAAGAGATCGGCGATATCACGGCGACGACACTTCTGGCCGTTGAAGAAGTAAGCGGACTGGCCGTCGCGGGAGACCTGACGCTTGACCGCGATTTCGGCGTACTGGGCGTAGAGGCCGCCCATGCTGCCGTCGCTGTTGTCGAAGCGCAGCTCGATGGCGGCCTGCCCCACCGGCTTGCGCGCGGTGGAGCCGTTGAAGATGACGTCGGTCATCGATTCGCCGCGCAGGGTCTTGGCCGAGGACTCGCCCATGACCCAGCGCACGGCGTCGATGATATTCGACTTGCCGCAGCCGTTGGGCCCGACGATGGCGGTCATGTTGCCATCGAAGGGCACCGTGACCGGGTCGACGAAGGACTTGAACCCGCTCAGGCGAATCGAGGTGAGTCGCATCCCGACTACTCGACGAGACGGTCGATGACAACCTCCGTGGGTTCACCGTCGACGCTGCCCACGGCGACCCCATCGAGATCACCGAACATGTCCCCGGGTGCCGGAGTGGCGTCGCCGCTGGAGGTAACGCGTACCAGCAGCCTGGCCTCGCTCACCTGTGACAGGCTCGCTTCATCGGACATGGCATGGCGGTCGTCGAGCACCAGGCTCGTGGGCAGGTCGCCGAGCGTGACACGGGCCACGGCCAGCGGGGGTAGCTCACCTGCCATGTCGCGGGCAATGATGAAGACACGAGTATCGTCATCGAGCATTCCCTGCAGGCTCTCGTCCAGGCGAACACTGACGTGGATGCCGGGTCCCTGGGCAATGGGCTCCTGCTCTTCCGGGGCAACGCCGAGGCGCTGCTGGGCGATGCGAATGCCTTCCCGCAGGGCTTCCGAGGAGCTGGAGTCGGACATGCCGGCGATGGCGCGACGCCAGCGATCGATGGCCAGCTCGTAATCACCGCCGTCGAACGCCTGGACCCCAAGCATGCCGAGGATGGTGGGCTCGCGGGGGTCACGCTCCAGGGTCTCGTCGACCAGTGCCTGCACTTCGCCGGTGACACTGCGGTTGGCCATGAAGAACTTCAACTGGGCCTTCTGCGCCAGCAGCGAGGCCTGCCGCCCCTCGAGTTCGATCAGGTTCTCCAGCGCATTCAGTGCCGCGGTGCCCTGACCGGAATCGCGGTAGATGGGGTAAAGAGAGGCCCAGACATTGGGGTTGTTCGGCTGGCGTTCTGCCTGCTGTTCCAGGCGCTCTACCAGCGTCGGCATGGAGTCGCTCTCCTGGAAGGCCTCGTAGATTGCCAGGTCGCCTTCGGCGCCGTGCTGCAGGTACCAGGCCACCGACCCGATCACCACCGCCACCGCCACCAGCGGGACGACCAGACGGCCGGAGGCGGGCGAGTGCAACGGAGAACGCTTAAGGTCCTCGGTATCCTCCAGCAGGCTGCGATCGAGCTCCAGGCGATCCTCCTCGAAACGTGCCTGGTCGATATCGCCCCGCTCCAGCGCCGCTTCCAGCGAGGCCAGGCGGCGGCGATAGATCGCCACGTTCTGTTCCGCGGACTTGTCGTTTTCCTCAAAGCTGACCTGGGCATCGTATACCAGGCGCGCCCGCCGCACCAAAAGAACTGGAAGGCCGCGAAGAAACCATCACTTTTTCAATGCCCCGTGAGCTGCATCAACTGGTAATTGCCAGGAGCTGATGAAAAGGGATCCTACCCAGTCGCAGTGGACACCCCGTTAACGTGGCTCACTACAACTAGGTACCGCATGGCGAAGCAAGCTATCCGAAGGAAGTCGTATATTGCAATTATGGCAGCATCGTTTCATATATTCATGCTGCTTATGCTGTAAATTTTTCATAAAATGATTGACGTAAATAAAATTTCTTTTGTCAGGATAGGTCTTTGCTAAGTCGGTCGGGTTAAAATGCCGCGGATTTATACTAGTTGTTAGCATCGTTAGGACGGATGATTGATATGCTGGAGCTATTTTTATTCGTAGGAGATGTTGCGCAGAAGCCTCAGGTCAGTCAGCCGCGTGACGTAATGTTTTGGAGGGTCATGTGCACACAGTAGCATTGTTTTTCTTTGCTAATGTATTGTTCTGTCTTGCTTATATGGTTCGTGATATGGCCTATTTGCGCGCCATTACAATTCTTGCAGCGTGTAGTACGCTGCCTTATTTTTATTTTCAAGCAGTACCGCTCTATTCTGCAATGGGGTGGCAGGTGGCTTTTATCGTTATTAATTCCTTTAACCTGATTGTGCTGCTGCTTCATCGCCGCCCCATCAAGCTTGATGAACAGGAGCAATGGCTACATGAAAGCACACTGCGTTTCCTCAAGCCAAGAAAAATGCGTCGTTTACTGCGGCTGGCCAAGACCCATGATATAAAAAAGGGCGAGGTCCTCATCATGAAAGACCAGGAGCCGCTGGCGGTGCGCTTTACCCGAGTTTCCGCCGATGAAATCCGCATCACCAATGCCGAGCGCGTGGCGCTGGACGGCCAGGCGCTGATGGCCGACCCCACGCTGCGCTCGGTCATGCTGCTGCTCGGCTACGAGCAGATCGGCGATGAGGTGCCGGTGAGTCTAGATGCCATGCTGATCCGCCCCGCCAGCTAGTAATTTCTGCTCGGATCCGCTCAGGAGAGCGCCATGGCGTCCTGGGCGGCCCCGGTCTGGACCTTCCACTGGGCGGCATAGCGGCCGCCACGTTCGATCAACGCACCGTGGGTGCCCTGCTCGACCACCCTGCCGCCATCGATCACCACGATCTCGTCGGCATGGACGATGGTTGAGAGCCGGTGGGCGATCATGATCACCGTGCGGCCGAGCCCGATCTTGAGCAGCGAGCGCTGGATGGCCGCCTCGGTTTCGTTGTCCACCGCGCTGGTGGCCTCGTCCAGCACCAGGATGGGCGGGTCCTTGAGCAGCGCCCGGGCCAGCGACAGGCGCTGACGCTGGCCGCCCGAGAGGCGAATGCCCCGCTCGCCCACCGGGGTGTCGAGCCCCTGGGGCAGCTCCTGGATGAAATCCCAGGCCTCGGCGGTGCGGGCGGCTTCGATCACTTCCGCCTCGTCGGCATCGGGCTTGCCATAGGCGATGTTGTCGCGGATCGAGCCTTCGAAGAGGTAGACGTCCTGGCTGACCAGGCCGATGGACTGGCGCAGCGAGTTGAGGCTGACTTCGCCGATCGGCTGGCCATCGATACAGACCCGGCCGGCCTCGGGGTCGTAGAAGCGCAGCAGTAGCTTGATCAGCGTCGACTTGCCCGAGCCCGTGGCACCAACCAGCGCCAGGGTGTTGCCTTCGGGCACCCTAAGGCTGACGCCATCGACGCCCACACCGCTCGAGGCATAGTGAAAGCTCACCGACTCGAAGCTCACCTCGCCGCGCACCGGTGCCGCCAGCGGTTTGCCCTCGTTGTCCTTCACGGTGATGGGCACCGCCAGCAGGTCGAGGATGCGCCGGGTGCTGGCCATGGCGCGCTCGAACAGGTCGATCACCTCGGCCAGGCCCGTCAACGGCCACAGCAGGCGCTGGGTGAGAAACACCAGCACGCCGTAGGCGCCCACGTTCAGATCGCCGCGCAGGGCCAGCATGCCACCCACGGTAAAGGTGGCCAGGAAGCCGGCCAGGATCGCCATGCGGATCACCGGAATGAACGCCGAGCTGACGCGGATCGCACGCCGATTGGCCTCCACATAGGCCTCGCTGGTGGCACGCAGCCGCGCCGCCTCGCGATCCTCGCTGGTAAAGCTCTTGATGGTGGCGATGCCGGAGAGGTTGTTGGAGAGCCGGCTGGCCAGATCGCCGACCTTCTCGCGCACGTCGGCATAGAGCGGCCCGGCCTTGCGCTGGAAGAAGAAGGCGCCCCAAATGATCATAGGGATCGGCGTGAAGGCCAGCAGGGCGATCAGCGGCGAGATGACGAAGAACACCGCCCCCACCGCTACCACGGTAACGCCAACCTGGATCAGCGAATTGGCACCGCCGTCGAGGAAGCGCTCCAGCTGGTTGACGTCGTCGTTCATGGTCGCCACCAGCTGGCCGGAACTTCTCGACTCGAAGAAGGCCATGTCGAGGCGCTGTGCGTGCTCGTAGGTGTCCAGGCGCATGTCGGCCTGCAGCCGCTGGGCCAGGTTGCGCCACAGGATCTTGTAGAGGTACTCGAAGATCGACTCGCCGGCCCAGATGAAGAAGGTGAGCACGGCCAGCATCAGGATCTGCTCCTGGGGCGTGGTGAAGCCGAGCCGGGCCACGAAGCTGCGCTCCTGGTTGACCACCACATCGATGGCCACCCCGATGAGGATCTCGGGGGCGATATCGAAGATCTTATTGATGATCGAGCAGGTGGTGGCGGCGATGATGCGGCGGCGATAGCCACGCGCATAGCGCAGCAGGCGCACCAGGGCCTGGAAGCTGTTGGCTGAAGAGGACATGAGTACCCATCCGACGGTGAGGATGGCCAGAGTGTAGCGCGTTTAGCGGCCTAACGGTTTGCGTGGCACGCCCCGAGCCACGACAATAGCCCTGTGACAATAGGCCCGACGCCCCCCTTTCACGAACCGTCACTCAACAGGACACCTGCATGGTCGCCGAACTCTTTGCCGTCATGGCGCCGGTATTGGCCGGCGCCGGGCTCGGCTACACCTGGATTCGACTGGGCCACCCCTACCCCGTGGATTTCGTCACGCGCCTGGTCTTCAATATCGGCACGCCCGCGCTGGTGCTGGCCTCGCTTTCCGGGGCGGACATCGATGCCGGCAGCTTCGGGCGCACCATGCTGGCCGCCGCCCTGGTGATCATCACGATGGCGGGCATGGCCTTCGTGCTGGCCAAGCTGCTGCGGCGCGACTGGCGGGTCCTGCTGGCCCCCACCATGTACCCCAACACCGGCAACATGGGGCTACCGGTGGTGCTCTATGCCTTCGGCAGCGCCGGCTTCGTGTTCGGCATCACGATCATGGTCACGGTCTCGCTGTTCCAGTTCAGTATCGGCGCCATGATGGCCAGCCGTGGCAATCCGCTGCGCACCCTGGCCAAGACGCCGACCGTCTACGCCATTCTGATCGCCCTGGCCCTGCTGCTGACCGATACCGAACTGCCGCTGTGGCTGGACAACAGCGTCGACCTGATTTCCGGCTTTACGGTACCGCTGATGCTGATCACCCTGGGGGTCTCTCTGGCCAGCATCCAGGTCAAGGGATTGAAATCGGGAATCGGCTTCAGCCTGCTGCGCATTCCCATCGCCGCGCTGGTGGCCTGGGGCATCGGCATCCTGGTCGGCCTGCCCCCCTTGGCCCAGAGCATTCTCATCCTGCAGATGAGCATGCCGGTCGCCGTCTTCAACTACCTCTTTGCCCTGCGTGCCGGCCGCGGCGCGGCCTACACGGCCAGCCTGGTGTTCTGCTCCACGCTGCTGTCACTGTTCTACCTGCCGGTGCTGCTGGCGATTTTGATGTAGCCCGGCGGCCATGTGAACAACATCGCCGCGAGCCTCTTGCCACCGGTGGGCTTGCACAAGGCATATTGACGCATGATGTTGCGCTACCTAACGTAGGATAGGGTGCCCTCGTGGCACCCAGCGTCTTTTTTACCCCCGACGGAGTAGCACCATGGCTACCTATGCACTCGGCGACCTGGCCCCGACCCATGACGACACCGTTTTTATCGCTCGCGAAGCCGCGGTCATCGGTGACGCCCGACTGGCCCCGGACGTCAGCATCTGGCCCGGCGCCGTACTGCGTGGTGACAACGAACCCATTGTCATCGGCGCAGGCAGCAACGTTCAAGAAAATTGCGTTCTGCATACCGACCCCGGCTTCCCCATGGAGATAGGCGAAGGTGTCACCGTAGGCCACCTCGTCATGCTTCACGGCTGCATCATTGGCAACGGCACCTTGGTCGGCATGCACTCCACCGTGCTCAACGGCGCAAGGATTGGGATGAATTGCCTGATCGGTGCCGGTTCCGTTATTACGTCCAACAAGGAGTTTCCCGACAACTCACTGATTCTGGGCTCGCCCGCCAAGGTCGTGCGTACACTGAGCGAGCAGGAAGTGGCCGATCTCGCCGTGAGCAGCCAGTATTATGTCGAACGCAAGAACCGCTACCTTAGCGAGCTGACGCAGCTGACCCCATGATTGGGCCCTGGTAGACCAGGGGGAACATCGAGTACTTCAGGGAGTCATTAATGAGGGTAGTGGGAGGCTAACCACAGCGAAAAATGACGAAGGGAGAACGGCATGGACAAGCCTGGCAAGGCGTTACCGACAACCCTCTTGACACTCGGCATGCTGATCACACCTTACACCAGTGCCGAGGTGATCGACCACATAGCCACCGAGCACCTGGACCTGCGCCTGGAGCGACTCGCTTCCGGCCTGGAAAACCCCTGGTCCCTGGCCAGACTACCCGATGGCCGCTTTCTGGTCAGTGAACGATCCGGGTACCTGACGCTGGTCAAGGATGACGGCACCACCACGCGGGTGGATGGCGTGCCAGATGTCAATTCCCGTGGCCAGGGCGGCCTGCTGGATCTCGCCCTGCACCCCTCCTGGGGGGACGGCGAGCAGGACTGGATCTATTTCACCTGGAGCAAGCCCGACAACGGCAACACCGCCACTGCTCTGAGTCGAGCCCGGCTGGAAGGCGAACGCCTGGTCGATGTCGAGGACCTGTTCGTGCAGGACCGCTATTCCGAGCCGGGGCGCCACTACGGGTCACGACTCGCCTGGCTGCCTGACGGCACCCTGCTGATGAGTATTGGCGATCGCGGCACCAATCCGGAACGTGCCCAGGACAAGGGCGACCACGCGGGCAGCGTGCTGCGCCTGACCGATACCGGCGGGGTACCCGATGACAACCCATTCGTCGCTGATGCCGAGGTGCGCGACGAGCTCTTTACCGCTGGCAACCGCAACATTCAGGGCATGATCGTGACCGACAGCGGCGAGATCTGGGCCAGTGAACATGGGCCACGGGGTGGGGATGAAATCAATTTCATCGAGGCCGGCGAGAACTATGGCTGGCCGGAAGTGAGCCAGGGGCGGGACTACGCTACTGGCGAGCCCATCGGCGCGGACTCCCTGCCAGGCATGCGCGATCCGGCCCATGTCTTCGAGGGCACCCTGGCCCCATCCGGCCTGGCCCAGGTCACCTCCGACGCCTTTCCCGATTGGCACGGCGACCTGCTCGCCGGCGGCCTCCGCAGTGAACGGCTGGTGCGCCTGACACTGGAGGGAAGCGATGTTGTCGCAAGCGAAATCATCCTCGACGGCCATATCGGGCGCATCCGTGATGTACGCCAGGGCGATGATGACGTTTTTTATCTACTCAACGACGATCCGCAGGGCAGCCTCTACCGGCTGGCGCCAGCCGATTGAATCCCACGACAGGCGCCAAGCGAAAGCGGTAAGCTGGCGCCTGTCCTATCCGATTGCTGCTCGTGAGCCCCCATGCGCCTTCGCAACCTGATCATTCTTACGGTCATCGCCCCCCTCTTCCTGGTACTACTCATATTCAGCCTGGTGGCGATCAAGTCGCTGGAGGACAACGTACGCTCCCGGCTGGAGCGGGAAGTCCAGGTAATTACCCATGTCATCGGCACCACCTTGAGCCATGCCCTCACACGCGATGCCACGGAGCCACTGGAGGAGTCGCTCTACTCGGCCTTCTCCTTTCACCGTATCTACGGTGCCTATGTCTTCGACACCAACGGCCAGGAAATCTATGGCCTGGGACTGGGCCAGGCCTTGTTCAGCGCCGAAGCCATACGCGACGTGGCGGAGAGCGGCGAGATGCGCGCTGCCTATCGTGAGCATGACGGCTGGCACTACTACTCGGCGCTGAAGCCGCTGACCGCCGCCACCGGTGAAATACGTGGCGTATTGCAGGTCAACCGCCTCAACACCGGCATCGAGAACTACACCGGCGTTCTCAGCCAACTGGCTCTGATCGCCTTCGTCATCGGTGCCGGGGGCATCGTTCTGGGCATCTGGTGGGGGTTCCGCCGTCATATCGAACGCCCTCTAGAACGCCTGCTGGCGGTCATGCAGCGTGTCGAGGAGGGTGACCGCAGCCAACGCGCCAAAGCTAACGGCCCCCAGGAATATGCCCGCCTGGCCGTGGGGCTGAATGGCATGCTGGATGCCATGGCCGAGAAGGATGCCGATATCGAAGCGCGCCGACGAAAGGAGATAGAGCTGGAAAAGCGCCTGCGCAAGTCCAAAAAGCTGGCGGAGCTTGGGGTATTGGCCGCGGGGGTTGCCCACGAGATCGGTGCTCCACTCACGGTGATCAATGGCCAGGCCCAGCGCCTGGCGCGTCGGGACCGGATTGGCGACGACGAACGAGCGAAACTGGGTCGTATCCGCAGCGAGGTTGAACGCATCGTTGAGATCGTGCGACAGCTGATGGAGCTCGGCCGACGTCACAATGTCGAGAAGGAACCTCTCGATCTCGACAGTCTGGTCGGCGCCACCCGGGAGCTGGTAGAGGACGACCTCGATCGGAGAGCCATCCAGTTGGAGACTGACCTACCGGATCCCTCCCCCCGGTTTCTGGCCAACACTCAGCAGCTCATCCAGGTGCTTACGAATCTTTTACGAAATGCCGCCCAGGCCGAAGGCGTAAAACGGGTTCGTCTCAGTGCCAGGCAAGAGAATGACTGGCTGACCCTCCTGATAGAGGATGACGGGGCCGGGATCACCCGAGCCAATCAGTCGAAGGTCTTCGACCCCTTCTTTACCACCAAACCCGTAGGCCAGGGCAGTGGCCTTGGGCTTTCCATGGTGCATCGGATCATCAATGACCACGGCGGTACTGTCGGCGTTTTCGACAGTGAAATGGGAGGAGCCGGCTTTGAAGTCGGTTTGCCCCTCAGTCAGACGGATTCCATCGAAGGAGGAACTTCCACGTGACAGGGAACATCACATCCAACGGCTTGCCGATCCTGATCGTCGAGGACGACGCAGCCATTCTGGAACTGCTGGAAGAGGAACTCCAGGAAGCTGGCTATCGCACACTGGGTGTAACCAGTGCCGAAGAAGCGTTGGCAACCATGAGCCACAGCGATGTGGCTCTGGTCATCAGCGATGTCCGCCTTCCTGGCATCAACGGCATGGAAATGCTCGAGCAGTTGCGTAGTCGAGGCAGCCAGCTGGGGTTTATCGTGATTACTGCCTTCGGCACCATCGACCAGGCCGTGGAAGCCTTGAAGATTGGTGCCGACGACTTTCTGACCAAGCCACTGGATCTGGAAAGCGTTCGCGAGGCGGTCTATCGCGTGCTGGAAAGTCGCCGCCTGGCTGAACGTTTTCATCAGGATCACCCTCTCGGCCACTTTCATGGCATCGTCGGCGAAAGCGAAACGATGCAGGCACTCTTCCATGACGCCGCACGGCTCGCCAACAGCGACGCACCAATCCTGGTGCAAGGCGAGAGCGGCACCGGCAAGGAACTCCTTGCCCGCGCCATCCATGCCGAGAGCCCACGCGCTGACGGCCCTTTCATCGCCATCAACTGCGCCAGCATTCCCTCCGAACTGATGGAGA
Source organism: Halomonas chromatireducens (assembly GCF_001545155.1). Lineage (NCBI taxonomy): Bacteria > Pseudomonadati > Pseudomonadota > Gammaproteobacteria > Oceanospirillales > Halomonadaceae > Halomonas > Halomonas chromatireducens. The sequence goes on from NZ_CP014226.1 coordinate 2,614,362, forward strand.
GTGAATTCTTCGGCCATGTAAAGGGAGCCTTTACTGGCGCCAGCGATTCCCGCCAGGGCCTGTTCCAGACTGCCAACGGCGGGAGCCTCTTTCTCGACGAAATCGGGGAGATGTCCATCGGGCTTCAAGCCAAGCTACTGCGAGCCCTGCAGGAGAAAACAGTCAAGGCTGTGGGGGCCGAGAAAGAGGAGTCGGTGGATGTGCGCATCATCGCCGCAACCCACCGCGAACTGGAACAGGAGATCGAGAGCGGTAACTTTCGCAGCGATCTCTTTTATCGACTGGAAACATTCTCGTTGCGCATCCCGCCTCTACGAGAGAGGAACGGCGACATCGAACGGCTGATCTCGGCCTTGATCGAGAAGCACTCCACCGCCCAGGACAAGCAGATCGCAAGCGTCGAACCCTCTGCGCTGCAAGCACTGCTCGAGTACCCGTATCCGGGCAATGTCCGCGAGCTGGAGAATGCTGTCATGCGCGCGGTGACGCTGGCTGAAGGCGGCTTGCTGAGCCATGCCGATCTGCCGGAGCGCATTCGTCAACATGGCCTGGATCAGCGCAGCCATGCACGGCATATCGAGGCAGGCAACGCCATGATAGCGGCAGAAAAGCAGCAGAACTGGCCTAGCCTGGAAGAGGTGGAGAAACGCTATATTCAAAAAGTGCTGGAAGCCACCGGCGGAAACAAGCGACGTACCGCCGATATTCTCGGTATCGCGAGGCGTACGCTCTATCGTCGACTGGACGAGGAGTGACCAATGCTGAGACCGGCCAGCCATGGAGGGCAAGACGGCAGATAAAGACAAAAAACCCCCTGGGAGGCTGGGGGCAAATGCGCCATGCAATCCGACTGACGGCGTAGGGGGGGCGGGCCGTCAGTGGATTCTGCGCTTTTGAAAATCGTGAAATCTTGCGGTGCCATCCGTGGCAGGCTCCGGTGCCAAGCACCGGAGCCATCTAGCTAAGACTTAGTAAGTGTCTTCTTCCAACTCATCCTGATCGGCGTCCGTGCCCGGCATGGGTTCGGTGCCTTCGCCGAAGCCGGCATCATCCTCAGCGCCGGGTGCTGTCTCGGTGCCCGGTGCGGCCGGGGTGGTACCCGGAGCCGTCTCGGTACCCTGTGTGGCAGGGTCAGTACCCGGAGCCGTCTCGGTACCCGGAGCGGCAGGATCAGCACCCGGAGCCGCGTCCGGTGCAGGCTCATCGCCTGGGAAGGCCTCTTCGCTTGGCACCTCGGTTCCCGGCACGTCCTCCGTTTCAGTGCCGCGCTCAAGCTCATCGGTTTCTTCCCAATCCTCACGATCACCAATGGCAGCGCCGGTATCGGGATCATCCGCGAACGTATCGTCCGTCGGACCATCCGGACTCGGCACGTCCTCTACCTCTTGGCCAGGTGCATCTTCGTGGTCTACGGCATGGGCCAGCGCAAAGGGGCTGGCAGTAAGACCAATTGCAACACCAAACACGCCAATCTTCTTGAGGAATTCCTTGGACATCATAATCCACCTCCTGATAGTCGTCTTGCGACGCAGTGTCGAGGGACTCTCACCCTCCGTGCTTGCCATGCGAAATGAGAGTGTTTGGCAAGCACTTGAACTCGTCATGGAGTAAATCCGGACTGATATCTAACGATCAACGCTCAATGTCATCGTCCGTATCATCGTCCATGAACATGTCGTCATCATCGTCGGGCGCCATCGTATCCTGCGCGCCATTCGGAACAGGCTCCTGCTCGGCTTCGGGAAGCGCATCCTCATCTTCCGGCATCGGTTCCGCAGCACCCATCGGCTCTTCAGCACCATCACCACCTGCTGTATCGGTCTGATCAATGCCTGGATCAGCAGTGGTATCCTGCATGGGAGAACCTTGCTGCTCTGTAGCAGGCGGCTCTTGCTCTACCGGCGGCATATCATCATCGTTGCCACAACCTGCCAAGCTTAACGTGCCCAGCGACAGCGCAATGACTGAGGCTAACGCCGTCAAGCGTCCGGCAGAGGCCCAGCTTTCATGCTTTTCATGGCTCATGCGAAACACTCCCTGTTGATCCGTATTCACCCTGACTGCTGCACAGGGCATGCCACAAAACCCATGAGATAAAAAAAAATATTAATATCAGTCAATTAAAAACAAATCCGTTAAACAAAAGCTAGCTGTGAGCACCCCTTTGACTGGTTAAATATGGCACATGGGCCAGATATCCCCGCCTTGGCTCTTCTGCATGTGTCCTGAAACGACAGGGGGAGGTATCTCTCGATACCTCCCCCTGTCGTTATCTTGGGTACAGGGCCTAGCCAGGCGAAAGACCCCGCATTCGCTCTCCTCGACGACGCAGCAACTCGAGGGTAGTGAGCATCAGCATCGACAACAGCACCAGCATGGTGGCAACGGCCAGGATCGTAGGGCTGATCTGCTCACGAATACCCGACCACATCTGGATCGGCATGGTGCGTTGCTCGGGGCCTGCAATGAAGAGCACCACAACGACCTCGTCGAAAGACGTAATAAAGGCAAACAGGGCACCAGAAACCACGCCTGGCGTCACCAGAGGCAAAACGACCTTGAAGAAGGTGCGAGTGGGATTGGCACCCAGGCTATGGGCGGCACGGATCAGGGTGGTATCGAAACTCGAGAGCGTCGCGGTGACGGTAATCACCACGAAGGGGATGCCCAGCGCGGTGTGTGCGAGGATCACGCCCAGGTAGGTCTGGGCCAGGTTGACCTTGGAGAAGAAAAAGAACATGGCGGCCGCGGAAATGATCAGCGGCACGATCATCGGGGAGATGAGCAGCGCCATGATTGCTCCGCGAGCCGGCATATTGCGGCTCGACAGGCCCAACGCCGCTATGGTGCCCAATACGGTCGCCAGGATTGTCGAGGCAATGCCGATGATAAAGCTGTTCTTGATCGCATTGAGCCACGCTCGCGACGTAAAGAAGTCCTGGTACCAGCGCAACGAAAAGCCTTCCGGATCCAGAGTCAGCATCTTTTGCGAAAAGGTAAAATAGGGCTGGGCGTTGAAGGAGAGCGGGATGATGATCAGCAGCGGTCCCACCAGGAACAGGAAGATAAGGGCACAGATGCCAAGAAAGACATAATGCCAGATGCGCTCGCCACGGGTGGCATAGGAAGGTATGGCCATCGGATTACCCCAGCTTGACCTTGTCGACGCCGATCAGGCGGTTGAACACGAGATAGAAGATGATCACTACAAACAGCAGGATCGAGGCAATTGCCGCTGCCAGCCCCCAGTTGAGCGAGGTCTGCATATGGTACGCGATGTAGTTGGTGATGAATCGTCCCGACTGTCCGCCAACCAGTGCCGGTGTGATGTAGTAGCCGATGGAGAGAATGAAAACCAGGATGCCTCCCGCCGCGATACCGGGAATGGTCAGCGGAAAGTAGACTCGCCGGAAACAGAGGAAAGGCCGACCACCGAGCGAGCGAGCCGCCCTCATGTAGCTGGGGGGAATGGTCTTCATCACCGAATAGAGCGGTAGAATCATGAACGGCAGCAGTATATGGGTCATTGCCACGATAGTGCCGGTCTTGTTATGAATCATCTGCCATCGCGCCTCATCGGCAATGACGCCAACCGCCACCATCACATCGTTGAGCACCCCTTGGGACTGCAAAATGGCGATCCAGGTGGTAGTACGCACCAGCAGCGACGTCCAGAACGGCAACAACACTAGAATCATCAACAAGTTGGAATGACGCAGAGGTAGATTCGACAGCAGGAACGCGATGGGGTAGCCAAGCACCAAGGTCAAACCGGTGATCACGGCACTCATCCAGAAGGTACGCCAGAACAGGTTGACATGGATTCGCTGGTTTTCCGGTGCTCGAACGATTTCGCCATCGGGGGTGAGCCGTCGGTCCAACGCCATCAGGTAATAGGAGAGTGTCAGAGGCGAGGCTTCACGCTCGATCAGCTTCCAAGTATCCACCTCCCCCCATCGAGCATGCGCATCGATCAGTGCCTCCTTGTAGGGGGGCTCCATAGTGCGCAGGCCCCGCGCCGTTCGAGTGATCGCCGAGCGCATGCCCGACTGCTCGTAGTTCAGCCGGCTCGACAATAGGCCAAGATTACGCGCCTCCTGACCCTCCTGTAGATCCTCTGCCAGGGCAGAAAAGACGTGCTCATCGGGAAGCGACTGGCGATCCCAGCCTTCCAGCGCCTCGACGGTCCGCGTCAGACCGGCCGAGACTTCGGGGTTGTCCACGCTACGCCACAGCATGTCGAAGATCGGCATGACAAACGCAACAACCAGAAACAGCAACAAAGGCGATACCAGCAGAAACGCCTTGATCTTGGACCGCCGAACGGCACGGCGCAGGCTGACCTTGAGCGGCACCCCATCGGCGGTCGTCAAGGGGGAAGCGGGAGATTCAGACACGCAGGCCTCTCCAGTAAACGGCAGGACGATGCAAGAGAAAGTCGTTCAGGTGGTTGCCGCCACCCGCATAGCGGGTGGCGGCCAGGTCTTACTGGGCCAGCCAGGCGTCGAAACGCTGACTCAGCTCGTCGCTGTAATCCGCCCAGAATTCATCATCCTTCTGGATGGCGGTCTCGAAGTTGGGGCCATAGGTGGGCATGTGCGGCTCCATCTCGATGCCGGTTTCAGCATGGGTCGAGACGTACTCCGAGGAAGAGAGGCGCGCCGGGCCGTAGGAGATGTACTGCGCCTGATCGGCGAGCCGCTGGGTGTCAGTGGCGAAGTAGAGGTAGTCGCGCACCTTGTCCAGCTTGCCGGTCGGCACTACCCAGCCATCCAGTTCGAATACCTGAGCATCCCAGATGATCTCGAACGGCTGATCTTCGCTGACCATGGCATCGAAGATACGGCCGTTGTAGGCAGAAGCGAATGCCACTTCTTTATCCGCCAGCAGCTGCGGCGGCTGGGCGCCCTCCTCCCACCAAATCACGTTGTCCTTGATGGTATCGAGCTTGTCAAAAGCGCGCTGGATACCTTCTTCGGTTTCGAGCATGTCGTAGACGTCGTCGCGATCAACGCCGTCGGCGATCAGCGCCCACTCCAGGTTATTGATGGGACGACGCATCAGCGCGCGCTGGCCGGGATAGTTCTCCAGGTCGAAGACATCCTCAATGGTGCTGGGCTGTTTGTCTTCCGGGAACATTTCGCTGTTGAACGCCACGATGTTCGAGTAGACGATCGAGGCCACGAAGCACTCACCAAGGGCGCCATCGACGAAGTCTTCACTGGGCGGCGTACCGTCAGGTGCGTCTGCCAGCAACTCATCATGGTCCAGCGGCTCGATCAGGCCTTCGGCGCAGGCGATCATGGCGTCCGCCGGCAGCATGTCGACCAGGTCCCAGGTCACGTTGCCGGCCTGGCTCTGGGCACGCAGCCCGGCCAAGGCATTGGCACTACGATCGATGTTGACGATCTCGTCACCGGTCTTCTCTGTCCATGGCTGATGGTAGGCCCTGTCCTGACTCATGCTGTAGGCCCCGCCCCAGGAGACGATATTGAGCGTCTGCTGGGCCTGGGCCACGCTTGCCAGTCCGACGACTGAGGCGCTCGCCACCGCCAGCGTCAAGGTGCGGCGTACCGCGCGCTTGTGATTTCCCTGTTGTTTCATGTCACTTCTCCACTTGTTGTTGTTGCTCACTCGCTATTTGCACTGCCAGCCTTATATCAAGCTGCTCTACCGCTAACACGGGTCGATTTACGGATTTCCCGGTCGACCCATTGCCCGAAGACTCAGGCATCCAGCGCCCGGCAATCCTTGCTCGACCAGCCAACCTTGATGGTTTGCCCGGGTCGGAGGGACGGATGACCCTTGGCATTGGGGGTCTTAAGAATGAACTCATCGTTGCCGCAAACGGCTAGCCGGGTACGCAGGTGGTCTCCAAGATAGATCACCTCCTTTACCTCTCCCTCGAAATAATTGTCAAAGGAGTGGGAGTCATCAAGGAGGATGCTGACCCGCTCTGGCCGCAGTGAAAGGGTCGTACGCGCCCCTACACCACCTGCTGCCACCGCCTTGGCCAGCACGACCTCCCCGCTGTCGAGCCGAACCTGGCACTCGTCACCAATATGCTCGACCACCTCGCCCTGGAGGCGATTGTTCTCACCAATGAAGTAGGCCACGAAGGCATTCTCGGGCTCTTCGTATAGCATTTCGGGCGTCGCCAGTTGTTGGACGACGCCATCATTGAAAACGGCAATCCGGTCCGACATGGTCAAGGCTTCGGTCTGGTCGTGGGTCACGTAGATCATGGTCACGCCCAGGCTGGCGTGGATACGCTTGATCTCGTACTGCATTTCTTCACGAAGGTTCTTGTCAAGCGCACCCAGAGGCTCGTCCATCAGTACCAGTTCAGGCTCGAACACCAGCGCGCGTGCCAATGCGACACGCTGCTGCTGCCCACCTGAGAGCTGTGCCGGGCGGCGATCGCCGAACTCTTCCAGGCGAACCATTGCCAGCGCTCTGTCGACCTTTTTCTTGGTTTCAGCCTTGGAGAGATGCCGCACTTCCAGCGGAAAGGCGAGGTTTTCGGCAACGGTCATATGGGGAAAGAGGGCATAGTTCTGAAACACCATGCCGATACCACGCTTGTGAGGCGGAAGGCCGCTGATTGGCTCGCCCTTGAGAAGAATTTCGCCATGAGTCGGGGTCTCGAAACCCGCCATCATCATTAGGCAAGTCGTTTTTCCCGAGCCGGAAGGGCCCAGAAGTGTGACGAATTCACCCTGCTGGATGTCCAGATTGAACCCTTTGACCACCAGCTCGACGCCGTCGTAGCTCTTCTGAACATTCAAGAAACGGGCAAAACACTCCCCCGGGTCAATCGTTTCACTGACATCTGCTTCTACTTCAAGACTATCGTTCATGCATGGTTCCCGCTAATAGCCAGCAACCAGCGGTTCGCTTGGTGTCGAGGTCTTCCGCTAGCCGCCTGGCCAAGTGGTATTGTTCTCATTGGAATGGGTCGACACTAGTCCGATAACGACAGGTGCCGCAACCCCAGAGAGTCCAATCAGCGTTGAAGTCATTGTGAACATTTGTGAGCAAAATCGGCTAGTAGCGTGCCTGGGTACAGAGCCTTACGATTCCTTCTTGACCGAGCAGGCCAGGAGCAAGACATGCATCCACCGCAGCAAGCCGATGTCGCTATCATTGGCGCAGGCATTGTCGGCCTGGCAACTGCCTGGGCGCTCCTCGATCAGGGACGTGAAGTGGTACTGATCGATCCGGGTTCTCCCGGTGGCGAGGCCTCTTCCGGCAATGCCGCCACACTGGCCAACTATGCGGTTGAGCCGCTTGCGCGGCCTTCATTACTGCCCTCTCTGCCCTCTCTGCTTTTCTCGCCGGACTCCCCGTTTCACCTGCGCTGGCGACACCTGCTTCGCCTGACACCATGGCTGCTGCGCTTCGTTGGGGCCGCCAGGCGCTCCCAGGCCGAGCATGCCAGCCGTGTGCTGTGTCATCTCCTTGCGCCTTCACGTCATGACTGGCTGGCCCTGCATGCATCGATTCAGTCCGACGACAGCGTGGCAGCCGCTATGCATCAACGAGGCGCCCTATATTTCTTCCGCCAATCCCGCAACTGGAAGGCGGCCCGCAGCGACTTCGAGCAACGCCAGCGGCTGGGCGTGGCCCAGGCGTACCTGGATGCGCAGGAAGTCGCCTCACTGGAACCCGCCCTGGAGGGCGTTGCCAAGGGTGCCATCCTGTTTCCCGATGCCTGCCACCTTGGTGATCCCTCGCAGTTGGCCGCTTGCCTGGCAAGGAAGCTCGAGCGCCGTGGCGCCACTTTCATCCCGGCGCGAGCAGCCTCACTCAAGCGTCACGCTCGCGGGGCCTGCATCCACACCGATGCCGGCAGCTGGCTTGCCGAACAGGTCGTCGTCGCAGCCGGTGCCTGGTCGCAGCCATTGGCCAGGTCGGCCGGCAACCGCATCCCATTGGAGGTCGAGCGGGGCTATCATCTGGAATTTTCCGGCGCCGAGGCCCTGCTCAGACGCCCCTGCTGCCCTGCCGAGAACGCGTTCTACATGACACCGCTGGCAGGAAGATTGCGTATCGCCGGTACCGTGGAGCTTGGCCACCCGGCCGATCCCGCCAATCCCGCCCGCCTCGCCTACTTGCGCCGGCACGCTGAAGCCATGTTTGGCCCCCTTGGGCCGGCTAGCCACGAATGGCTGGGGCTTCGCCCCTCGCTTCCCGACTCCCTGCCGGTAATCGGCCCTGCCGCGATGCCGAACGTCACCTATGCCTTCGGCCATGGTCACCTGGGGCTAACCCTCGCCCCTACTACGGGTCGCCTGGTTGCAGCCAGCCTGGCCGGCAAGGCGCCCGACTGGCTGCGCCACTGCCATGCCAGCCGCTTTGGGCGCTAATCACCCGACCGACAGTGGCGAACAAGCGTTTCCACTGATTCGATAAACATGTCCCCGGGCTGTACAATAATTGTTCACGGTTACCATCAGGGCCTGGGGGCTCGACAACAGCTCTTTGTAACAGGACTGGAATCGTGGGCCAAAGCCACCACACTCTAACGTGCAATCAGCCGCATCGAGACCCTCTCGATCATCCGGAGCATCAGGAGAACCGGCATGTACAACAAGATCATGGTGCCAATCGACTTGGCGCACCTCGAGGTGCTGGAGCCTTCCTTGGCAGCCGTCGCCGACCTGGCTCGTCACTACGACGCCGAAGTCTGTTACGTCGGCGTCACCGGCAATGCACCGGGTAGCGTGGCCAGGACACCCGAAGAATTCACTCGCAAGCTGGAAGCTTTCGCCCAGGAGCGAGCCAAGGTACATGGCCAACCGGTCAGCACCCACACCATCATCAGTCCCGACCCGATCGCCGACCTGGATGATGACTTGATTCAGGCCATCGAGGATGTCGGGGCCGACCTGGTGGTCATGCCTACCCACCCACCCAAGCACTTGGACGTCATCATGCCGTCCCATGGGGGCAAGGTGGCCATCCATACCAAGGCATCGGTTTTTCTGATCAGGCCGAAGAATACCTGACGTTTACCATGCCGCCATAAACCCGACGACACCAACTGCAAGGGAGACGTCTCGTGGCCAACCCACACAAAGACGAAAACGACAAGGATCCGAACAGCGGTTCCGAAGGCATTCCGGCCCCGGAGGGACCAGCGAACCTTATCGATACCGATTACGTCATCGGACAGGACAACATTACCGCCTCGCCGATGGGCGTTAACCTGGACCTGCACGGCAAGGTCTTCGTGTTCTCGTCGATCGTGGTGCTGTTCTTCGTGATCATCACCCTGGCACTGCAGGATCAGGTCGCGCCACTCTTCTCTGCCACCTTTAGCTTCCTGACCAGCAACATGGCCTGGTTCTTCCTCCTGGCCGCCAATATCTTCGTTCTTCTCGCGATCATCTTGATCTTCACACCCCTGGCGAAGGTGCGCATCGGCGGTCAGGACGCCAAACCGGACTTCAGCTATATCGGCTGGTTCGCGATGCTGTTCGCCGCCGGCATGGGCATTGGCCTGATGTATTTCGGCGTCTCCGAGCCCATGGACCACTACCAAGCCGCCTTGGGAGGGATTGCTACCGAGAACGGCGTGCGGACGGACTGGGCCCCACTTGGCGGCGCCGAGGGTAACGAACAAGCGGCGATTGCGCTGGGCATGGCCGCGACGATTTTCCACTGGGGTCTACACCCTTGGGGTATCTACGCCATCGTGGCGCTGGCGTTGGCGATCTTCTCGTTCAACAAGGGGCTGCCACTGACCATGCGCTCGATCTTCTACCCGATCCTGGGGGAGCGCGTATGGGGCTGGCCGGGCCATGTGATCGATATCCTGGCGGTATTCGCCACCCTTTTCGGCCTCGCGACCTCCCTCGGTTTCGGCGCCCAACAGGCCACCAACGGACTCAACGAACTGTTCAGTATTCCCGACAACAACGTCACCATGGTGTTGCTGGTCGTGAGCATCACCATCGTGGCCATGGGTTCGATCTTCCTGGGGGTCGACAAGGGTGTGCGGCGCCTCTCTCAGATCAATATGGGTCTGGCGTTCCTGCTGCTCGCCTTCGTGATCATCGTCGGCCCGACGCTGATGATTGCCACCGGCTTCTTTCAGAACCTGATGGGCTACATCGTCAACCTGCCGGCGCTTTCCAATCCATTCGGCCGTGAAGATGCCAACTTCAGCCAGGGCTGGACCGCCTTCTACTGGGCCTGGTGGATCTCCTGGTCACCGTTCGTCGGCATGTTCATCGCTCGGGTTTCCCGCGGGCGCACCGTGCGCGAATTCCTGATCGCCGTGCTGCTGGTACCGTCCACGGTATCCGTTCTGTGGATGACCTCCTTCGGCAGCGCCGGCATCGAACAACTGCTCGCCGGTACCTTCGAGGGCGAGGCGGATGCGCTCTTCGTGATGCTGGCCGGCTTGCCGCTGACCGAAATCACCTCCTTCATTGCCATCACCTTGGTGATCGTGTTCTTTATCACGTCGTCGGACTCCGGCTCGCTGGTGATCGATTCCATCACCGCCGGGGGCAAGGTCGACGCACCCAAGCCCCAGCGCCTCTTCTGGGCGATGATCGAGGGCGCCATCGCCATTGCCCTGCTGCTGGGTGGCGGCCTGGCGGCCCTTCAAGCCGCGGTGATTTCCACCGGCTTGCCCTTCACGCTGGTACTTCTGGTCGCCTGCTATGCCATCATCAAGGGTCTGATGAGCGAGCCCCGAGGCTGAGCAAAACACTGTTCTTCAGTGCCAAGGTTACAGAAACCAACCTGCAGTACGAAGCAGGAAGTAAGCAGCAGGAAAGTTGAAGATTAGATGACGAGCCAACAAGGCGGCCCTAGGGCCGCCTTCAGCGTGCCACCTCCCCGCCCGGCATCCCTCAAGGCGCAGGACCCTGATATGATGGCCCCCCATAGGCGGACCCGAGCGATTCCCTACGATGCATGCTGCTGCACAAGAGGAGTGATCCGTCAGGCTCAGCGCAATAAGGCCTTAGGCCACTGGTAACCCGTGAACGTATCGGGCATATTTCAGTAAGCCCGCACTACAATTACGATAAAGGAGCCGTTCTACGCCCATGATGGCACCCGAAGACGCCTTCCGTCTGCTCGCCGATGGCTTGGGCAAAGCCGGCACTCCACAGGCATTCGACCACCTGGTCGAACGCATAGCGTCGATTTTCGATGGGGATCATGTCCTGATCGGCAAGGTGATGTCCGATGGCAAGACCATCCTCACCGTTGCCTTCTGGTCGCAGGGAAGCTTACAGCCGGCTGCAACCTACGAACTGGCCGGCACCCCATGCGAACATGTGTTGAACGACGAGATCTGCCAGTTCCCCGATAGCCTCCATGAACATTTTCCCGATGATGAGATGCTTCGGGAACTCGGTGCGGAAGGCTATGTGGGCGTCCCTCTCCGGGCGCCGAATGGGCAGTTGCTCGGCCTGCTGGCGCTGATGAGCAATCGTCCGTTATCGCTGGCCGCCTATGCACCGGAAGTGCTGCGCATCGCTGCCACCCAGGCTGGCGCCGAGATGGCGCGCCGCATAGCGGAGGAGACCCGGCGCAGCAGCGACCGGCACATCGAACAGTTGATCTACTGGGATAGCGTAACGGGTTTGCCCAACCGCCGGCACTTCATGGAGCGGCTTCAAGAGGCGTGTGATCAGGCCCAGCTTCAAGGCAAGTGCCTGGGGCTGCTCTATCTCGACCTTCAGCGCTTTCGCCAGATCAACGATACCCAGGGCCACGAACGAGGCGACCTGCTGCTGGCCGAGATAGCCGGACGTTTCGGAGCCCAGGCCGAGTCCGGTGAATTCGTCGCTCGCCTGGGGGGCGACGAATTTATGGTATTACTGACCAATACGCGTCCCGCTGCCATGGCACATGCGATTGAACGTTACCGTAATAGCCTCTCACCACCGATCCAGATCGCCGACCGCAGCTTCTCGATCTCGGCCAGTGTCGGCGCGGCACTTTTCCCGCGGGATGCCAATAATGCCCAGTCACTGTTTCAGCACGCCAGTATCGCGCTCAATCATGCCAAGCGGGACGACAGCCGGACTCGCTTTTTCAATACCAACATGGCCGATGAGCTGCATCAGCGTGAGTTCTTGCAGCTACGCTTCATCGAGGCCCTGAACCAGGGCCGCCTCACACTGCATTATCAGCCCCAGTTCTGCCTCAAGAGTGGCAAGTTGAGCGGGGCCGAAGCCCTGTGCCGCTGGTACGACGACATCCTCGGGCATGTCAGCCCCGGGACATTCATCCCCCTGGCTGAGGAGCAGGGTCTGATCCGGCAACTGGGCGATTGGGTGCTGGACGAGGCGTGCAATCAACTGCATGCCTGGGATGCCCTGGACAAGCCTTTTCCCGGGCGATTGTGCGTCAATGTCTCGGCGCAGCAGATGGATGACCCACGCCTGGCCGAGCATGTTCAGCGCCTCGCAACCCGCGTAGCTCCCGGGCGTCTAGGCCTCGAGCTCACCGAAAGCGGGCTGATGCGCAACCCCGAGCAGACCGTGCGCATCACTCGCGCCCTGCATGACGCAGGCTTCGGCCTTGCCATCGACGACTTCGGTACCGGCTATTCATCGCTGACCTATCTCAAGCGCTTTGCCGCCGATACGCTGAAGATCGACATGTCATTCGTACAGGACATGCTCAAGAGCAGCCACGATCACGCCATCGTTGCCACCATCATTGCCATGGCTGAAACCCTTGGGATGCAGACCGTGGCCGAGGGCGTCGAAGAAGCGGAGCAGGCCGAGGCACTGCGCGAGCTCGGCTGCACTGGCGTTCAGGGCTTCTATTACGGCAGGCCGGTGGACGGCAAGACCTTTGCCGATCTCTGGCTCTAGCCCGCTCGAGTCGGAAGCGAACCGGCTAGCTCCACAGCTCACCAACCGGCACCTGGGGCCAGTAGTGGGTGGCGATCTGGGCCTGGAACAACTCGGCGGTGGCCAGGGCATCGAGCAGCGCATGATGACCCTGATACGACGGGAGACCATAGCGGGCCCGACTATCGCCCAACCGTATGGATACGGGAGGACGGCGCATCCAGCGCCGAAAGCGTGCCCACAGCGAGAGCCGGTGTCGTCGCGCTTCCAGGGACATGGTATCGATAACGGGAAAGCGAAGCCCCTCACCCAGCCGTGACCTGGCTGCCTCATCCAGAAACGGCCGCTCGATATGGCGGAAATGTACCACCGCGAGGCGACCGGCCATGGCTTCGAGCAGCTCAGGCAGTACCGCTGCGAGATCGGGCGCCTCGGCGATTTCCGAATGAGTGATGCGATGGAAGGTAACCGACTCGCTGGACAGGGGACGGGTAGGCCGCACCACCCAATAGCGGCGCTCGGCCCAGTGAATGCGTCCGAGGGTGAAAGGCACCAGGCCAATGCTGACAATATCATGGCGGCGCGCATCAAGCCCGGTGGTCTCCAGGTCCAGCGCCACTAGCGGCGCCTCGCCGATGGGCGTTTCCGGGGCCGGGCAACCGGCGGCGAAGTAGCGTGCCAGATCTGGCTGAGCGGCCTCGCCGGTACGTGCGGCAAGGAACTCCGGCCAGCCAGGGGGGGGGCGCTGCAGAGACAGGCGATGAGAGAGCATGGCCTAGCGAGACCGGCCGCTGCGGGCAGGCATCGGATAACGATACTTCAGGAACTTCTGTGCATTGCTCAGTACCTGAAAGGCATCCTTGAGGTTGTGCCGTTCGCTATCCTCGACGTTCTCCGGTTCGATATTGTTGTCGGGCATTCGGTCCTGCTGAATGTCGATGACCTGATGGCGTATTCGCGCCATGGCAATGAGCTCCAGTGCATATCGCAGCTTCTCGCCAGCCCCCGGTGCCAGCAGCTGGGTGTTGCCGATGGCGTCAAGCCGCTCAAAGCTGTTCTGCGCCTGAGTACCGCAGGCCAGCGCATGCAACCGAATCAGGTCTACCATGGGTGCCGTTCCGCGTCGCTTTAGGTTGATGGAGTTGTTGTGCTTGCCATCCTTTTCCATCACGAAGGTGCGGAAAAAACCCAGTGGCGGCGTGCGGTTCAAGGCATTTCGTGCCATGGCCGCCAGGAATAACCGGCTGCCAGGCGCTTTCTCCGCTATCAGGTCCTGAAGCTGCTCGACATACGCCTCTTCACCGTAACTGCTGTCCAGGTCGAAGAAGATCGAGCTGTGCAGCAGCCGTTCCGGGGTGGGATTGTCAATCCAGTCGCTGAAGTAGTGTTTCCATACCGATAAGGGCTGGCGCCACTTGGCATTGGTCGCCATTACCGCCCCCTTGCAGTAGGTATAGCCGCAGGCATTGAGACCATCGCTGACACGCTCTGCCAAGGCCAGGAAGTAGGCATCGTGTCGTTTGGCATCGAAGTCGTCGGAGAGCACCAGGGCATGGTCCTGGTCGGTGACGATGGACTGCTCGTTGCGTGCCATGGAGCCGTTGACCATGAAGCAATAGGGAACCGGCGGCGGGCCCAGCTCCTCTTCGGCCAGCTCCAGCAAGCGACGGGTGAAGCTGCGACCGATGGTCGACAAGGCACTACCTACCATCTGCGAGTTGGCGCCCTCTTCCACCATGCGTACGAAGGCAGCACGCACGTCGGGGGCCAGCTTGGCCAAGCCCTCGGCGCTGGACTGGTTGAAGATATTACTGACAAGGTAAAGACTGCTATGGGTTTCGTAGCGGATGATGTCCGAGAGATGCACGATACCCACCGGCCGGCGACGGTGCAGCACCGGCAGATGATGAATGTTGTTGCGCAACATGCTCAGCATCGCCTCATGCACCGATTCATCGGACTGGATGGTGATCAGTCGTTCGCCGAGCAGCTCGCCAACGGGAGTCTCGGGCGAAAGCCCCTCGGCCACAACCCGCGTGCGAAAGTCGCTGTCGGTCAGGATGCCACACACCCTCCAGGGCCGGTCTTCGCTATCGGTGAAGGTGAAGCGTGGATTGTCATCCGGTGAATCCAGCACCAGGGCCGCCGAAGCCTGGGCCTCGCCTATCTGGCGTGCCGCCTCCTGTACCGTCGTGCCAGCCTCGATCATGACGGGATAGCGCGTGAGCAGCTTCCGCACTCGGGTGATCATCATGTCGTTGGCTTGCTTGTGCTGTTCCACAGCCGCTTCCATGCGTGGTCGGCCAAGCTCCACGAAGTCGGCGAAATGCACGTCGGCCTCACAGAGCTTATGAAACAGCGGTTCGGGAATGAAATAGATCAGGGTGTCTTCCAGTGCCCGCGCCGGGAAACGCACCCGATGATTTCGCAGCAGGCTGAAGTGGCCGAAGATGTCCCCCTCACCCAGGCGATTGTAGAGATCGCCGTTGCGACGATAGACCTCCACCGCACCGCTGCGGATATAGCACAGGTCATGCAATTCCTGATCGAGTACCAGGATATCGCTACCCGCCTTGAAATAGCTCACCTCCACCTGCCCTGCCAATGCGTCGAGCAGGTCGTCGGAGAGGCTCTCGAAGGGAGGAAAGCGGCTCATGTGCTGACGAATTTCCAGCAGCTCCACTTCCATGCGTCACCCCACTGTCAGCACACGATTGAATTGCAGCCCAGTGTGTAAGGGCACTGCCCAGCTGTAAAGCGTCTCATGCGAATCGCAAACAGCAGAAAGGCCACCCGAAGGTGGCCTTTCGTCTTCACGCTACCGGTGGCGGCATCACATCATGACTGCTCGGCCATCTGTTGCACGCGCTGCATCAGCTCGGGATCTTGCTGAATGGCGTGACCAATAGCATTGAAGGTATCCACATCGAGACCGCTATCCTCGACCACTTCCACCATCTTGTCGTTGGCTTCCATACGCACTTCCTGCTGAGTCTGCTCATCCTCAGCAGCGTGCAGGCGCTCGGTGTACTCCTGGGAGATTACAGCGATATCCTGAGACGCATCGGCGAACTGCTGCAGCTGGTCATCAGAGAAATCCTGGGCTGGGGCGGCGGCTTGCGGCTGCTGCGGATCGGTCGCCGGATCTTGCGCTGGGTCCTGGGCGTGTGCCTGAACGGCCATGAGGCCGGCGGTGAGCAGGGCGGCCGAGAACAGTGCAGTCATCCGTTGCATGAAATACCTCCAAACGTATTGCGTGGGTGTGTTGCGTTACGTGGAATTGTGACTAGGCAGGGAACCTTGGGTTCAAAACTTTCATGTAACGGAGTGTAACACTTCTCATGGAAGAAATACTTACCCTGCTAGCTTCTCCCTGACACCGGGACACAGTATCGTCGCTACTGTCGCTGCTGCTTTATTCGAATAAGGATGCTGTCTGTCAATGAGTACCCTCAACCACTCCCGGTTCGACACCGTGCTACTGGCAGGCATGCCGGTACTGTTCGTCGCCCTCTGGAGTACCGGCTTCATCGGCGCCAAGTTCGGCCTGCCCCACGCCGAACCCTTCACCTTCCTCTTCGTGCGCTTCGTGCTGACCCTTATGCTGCTGGTGCCGCTGGTCAGGCTATTCAAGGGCGGCTGGCCACAGGGATTGCGACTATGGGGGCACATCGGCGTTTCCGGAATGTTGGTGCATGGCGCCTACCTTGGAGGCGTCTTCTATGGGATCTACCTGGGCATGCCAGCAGGTCTGGCCGCGCTGCTCGTGGGCCTGCAGCCACTGCTGACGGCCACCCTGGCCAGCCCCTTGCTTGGCGAAAGAATCACTGCAATACAGTGGATCGGGCTATTACTCGGGCTCGCTGGGATCGTGATGGTGCTGGGCAGCAAACTCGACCCCGGGGCTGCCCTGTTTCAAGGCTTCGGCCTGGGCGCACTGGCCAGCATCCTGGCCGCACTGGCGGGGATTACCCTGGGCACCCTCTACCAGAAGCGCTTCTGCACCGGCATGCCCTTGCTCTCCGGCACCGTGGTGCAGTACCTGGCCGCAGGCTGCCTGCTCGGCCTCGGCGCCTTGCTGTTCGAGGAGCGCAGCATCGACTGGAGTCCCACCTTCGTGCTGACCATGGCCTGGCTGGTGCTGGTTCTCTCGATCAGTGCGATCCTGCTGTTGATGGCGCTGATCCGTCGCGGCGAGGCCTCGCGGGTGGCAAGCCTGTTCTACCTGGTACCACCGGTCACGGCGCTGCAGGCCTGGTGGCTGTTCGATGAACGACTGCCGCTGATAGGGCTGGTCGGCATGGTGGTTACCATCATCGGTGTCGTGCTGGCCGTCCGCTACAAGCCAGCAGGCCAGGCATAACGCCATCATCGACTCAGTCGGCGGCCAGTCGTTGCAGGTAACTCGGACCGCCGAGGTTGCGCATCTGCTGGCGTATCCACTGACTGCGGCGCTCCGTCTGAGGCCCCGGTCGCGCGGCGTCCCAAGCCCGGGGATTGGGCAGTATGGCGGCAAGCCGGCTCGCCTGCACTTCATTGAGTTGGCTGGCCGATACGCCGAAATAGTGCTGTGAGGCTGCCTCAAGGCCGAACACGCCATTGTCCCACTCGGCGATATTGAGATAGACCTCGAGGATTCGCTCCTTGGGCCAAAGCGTTTCGATCAGCAGGGTAAACCAGGCCTCGAGCCCCTTGCGGGTCCAACTGCGCCCCGTCCAGAGGAACAGGTTCTTGGCAGTCTGTTGGCTGATGGTGCTGGCTCCGCGCAGACGCGCGCCGGAGCGGCTCGCCTCCCAGGCACGTCGCATCTCGGCAACATCGAACCCCCGGTGATCGGGAAAGCGTTGATCCTCGGCGGCAATCACCGCCAGCTTGGCGTGGTCGGAGAGTTCCTCCCACGGGCGCCACTGATGCCTGATGGTCAGCGATTCACCGGAGAGCCAGGCTTCGGCCTTGCGCTCCAGCATCACCATCGAACCATAGGCCGGCACATAGCGCATCATCAGCACCAGCACGAGCGACAACACGACAAAGGCGGCCCCGACCAGGGCCGCCCAGCGCAGTACACGAAAGAGAAGGGCGCGAATCATGCCACGCCTGACAGCGTTCGTTGATCAGCGTTTGAATAGATACTCGGCATGATAGCGCAGGTGGTCCTCGATGAAGCTGGCGATGAAATAATAGCTGTGATCATACCCCGGCTGACGCCGCAGCGTCAGTGGGTGATCGTGTGTATTGCACACCGCCTCGAGTCGCTCGGGCTTGAGCTGCTCCACAAGAAAATCGTCCTCCTCGCCCTGGTCGATGAACAGGGGCTGACTGGACGCCCCCTTGGCCACCAGCTCGCAGGCATCATACTGGGTCCAGCTGCCGGGGTCGTCGCCCAGGTACTCGTGGAAGGCCTTGCGCCCCCAGGGGCACTGGCTGGGATTGACGATCGGCGCAAACGCCGAGACCGAGCAGTAGTGACCGGGCCTGCGCAGCGCCATGATCAAGGCGCCGTGGCCGCCCATGGAGTGACCACTGATGGCTTCACGACCGTTGACCGGAAAGTGTTGTCGAACCACCGAGGGTAGCTCCTCGGTGACGTAGTCATACATCCGGTAATGCTTCTTCCAGGGCTCCCGGGAGGCATTGACGTAGAATCCGGCACCGGAGCCAAGGTCGTAGCTATCATGCTCGCCCGGCAGGTCGGTTCCGCGGGGGCTGGTGTCCGGGCAGACGATGGCGATTCCCAGCTCTGCTGCCAAACGCTGAGCCCCAGCCTTCTGCATGAAATTCTCGTCGGTACAGGTCAGCCCCGACAACCACCAGAACAGCGGCACCCGCTCGGTCTCGGCCTGGGGTGGCAGGTAAATGGCGAATACCATCTCGCAGTCCAGCGCCCGCGAGCGGTGCCGATAGCGCTTGTGCCAGCCGCCGAAGCTCTTGTTGGCGGATACCAGCTCGATCTGTTCGGTCATGGTCATCGTTCGGTCTCCTTACCCCACTTCTCAATAGACAGCGCCTGGAACGGCATAACAGTCGGGCGCGAATCTCTCATGCGTCTTCTAGGATATCGTAACAGCCTCGCGCCTCCGGGCGTCTATCAAAAGCGAAGCACCGAGAAGCCAAGATCCAGATTAACAAGAGAGGCATCAAGGAACGCAGAAGGAGATTTGATAAAATCGGCAACGCCCTCTGCGGGAATTCGCCGATTATTCATGACCTCCCTGACGGCACTCATCTTCTGCTCGTCAAGTATTACAACATTATTTTTAATTCTAATTACGCCACCACGCTCATCCAGGTCCAGCTGTCCTAATCGACCCTCTATCTCATCAAGCCCATAACCGTCACCTACACTGGGAAAAAGCTCCAGGCTGCCATCGGGCAACTGCTTTGCAATAACACCGACATCTTCGGCCGTTTCCACATTGATTCTTTCAAAGTGGCTAAGATCAATATTCATGCCACTGCGCTTGGACAGTTGTAATGTTGCCAGAAGCAACAGGTTCTCGCTGCTTGTCTTCAATGCTTCGGGAAGCTGTGAGTGCCGCTCCACGGCCTGAAAGGCTTGCAGCTGTGACTGATCTAGAAGAAAGCGATTAGCAGAACCTACCTCCATCAGCGCACCTTTGATACTGCACGGCGCCTGCCCACCACCATGCTCTGGAAATATCTTTACAGAAAAAGCCTTGTTGTTTGAGTGCCCTCGAATGGAAACCTTGAACTCACCAGAAAAACGCGGAGGAAGCCCAAGGATTTCTGCCTGTTCATTATCAAGAGAGGCAGCAACACTAGCGTCGAGGCTGAATCCATTAGGAAAACGCGAGGCAAGCCCCTGCTCTTCAAGCATACGGAGGACAACGCCCTGTAAATTAATATTTGGCGTACCTCCTCCGGAAAGAAATCTTTCAAACTCTGACTTTTCAAGGTATAGCTTGACACCATCTGCATCAAACCTAACCTCAAAGCCTTCCGGACCGCCTTGACGATCAGCAGCGTCAGGAAGAATCCTCTTGATGATTTCAGCAAGCCTATTCTTCATCACCCATCACCCCGCTATTTTTCAGTACCCTCTCGCCTTCGCCCGAGTTGATCCAGTTGAAGTTGGAGACTTGCATGCAGTACCCCTTCAGGTCCAAATACAGCACATGGTTGATAGCTTTTAAAGGAAGACCCAAATGCCTGGAAATATCTCTTGCCTTGCTATCGGGGTGCCTGTGAAGATAAAGCAATATCTGAATAGCCAGAGGTGAGAGCACATTATGAGCGCGACTATCATTTGAATGGCTTTCTTTTCGATCAGCACCGGCATCACTGGAAGCTTCACGAGATGGCCGTACCACATGCCTTTTCGCCGGCCTCACAACGGGAAGCCCAAACCTCGCAACATACCTTCTATAATCCTCTTTGCTGAGGAGGGCCTCGACATCCAGACTAATGCCATTTTCTGCCAGGAATTCAAATACCTTATTCTGCCAAGTCGAAGGACTATGGACAATGGAAGTATACTCCAGACTGGGGTTCTCTTTCTTGTAGGCCTTAGGCACCATATTTGTTAAGTCGAAGTGCGAGAGGCTCGCCACTTCATAGCTAAGATGCTTATGGCTTGGCGGAGCCAGATATACCCAAAGCTTGAAGCTATGCGAACCTTCAATCAAGTAAAAGTCACCACAATCCAGATAGATAACTGCCTTATCGGAAAGCTGACCATCCAGTTTAATATAATTTACCTTCAACTCATTTTTCAAAATCTTCCTGACTGAGTACTCGGCCTTGCTTCCAAGCATCAGCCTGGTGTTCTTTATCATCTTCAGACGAAAAAGCCCTTCCAGAAAAGTTTTTCTAGCAGGGAACATTCTCTTCAACTCAGCGTTATCAGTAGTTTCTCCATACTGTTCAAGCGCCTGCAGAAAGAGGCGCAGGTCCTGCTTGGCAAACCAGCCTCGCACCTTCTCGACCCTTTGCTCACCAAGGGGTGCCCACCACTCCCGATAGCTCTTGACCCTGCTAGAGACACGCGGATCGCCGGCCAAGCTCAACATGAAATCCTGCCAGGCTTCACTGGCCTCCATGACACGGTCAATCAGTACCTCTAGCGCAGCGTGGCCTATTCTTTTTCCATGATTACCATATGGAGCCTTGGAGACATCGTGATGCAACAGCTCATCGAAGACAGGAGACCATTCTTGCTCATCTATCTCATGAAGTTTTTCTATATAGTAGTGAGCACGACAGACATCAGCATATCGGCCGCTATCAAACCCCTTCAAGCCAAACTTAAATAATGCATCCTCCAGTGTCATACCATTCTTGATGGCAAGCTTGACAAGCTGTGCCGGCCCGTCAATCTTTAGAATCCAGTCGCCCTTTTGCTTTACAACCGAGATCAGATCATCTGCTGTCAGCTCTTCGCCCTGAATCTCAACCTTTTGTATCTGGTCAACAAGGAGACCCTCAAATACTTCCCTCAGTGAATCATCATTTTCCGAGGAATAGCGATCCAGTCTGTCAAATTCCTGGAAGTATAGCTGGAGCATATTGAGAAGCGGCACCCTGCCTAGCCTGGGTTGCTGAGCGTCAACCATGATTTCAAGTAGCCTGGGGCTCATCAGCCTCTTGAGCACGTCTGAGTCATCAAGCCACAGCTGGGTCAGGGCCCGAACGGCTACCCTTTTCTGGAGCAGAGCTGGCAATACCCCGAAGTTTCGACTCCTTACCACATCTAGCAGCTTCCCTTCAGCCATGAGGTAGGCATCACCTCGGCCTACATCGGCCTGAACCTTTTTTGTCGATTCAGTAAGCTCGACCCACGGTTCAAGAGACGAGGATTTCCAGCTTATCTTGACAAGCTCAAGAGGTGGCAAAATCACTGCGAATCACCTGCAAATGCATCCTGCACCGCTCTATAATCTTCCACCGTGGGGCGTCGGATGGTAAACCTTATATCAATTCGCCGGTTAGCTCTGAGCTCTGCATCCGTGTCTTGAAACTCTGTAACAGGCCGAGTTTCAGCATAACCACTGACAGAAAATATTGGATGCCCATCCTGGTTTATCAAGCTATCCAGCCGCCGCCCCTCAGGAAGGACCTCTAACCAGTGCTGCCAAAGGGAAATTGCACGGAAAGCCGAAAGCCCCCAGTTTCCCTTGCCCATCATTCCCTGATACGGTCGATTATCGGTATGACCCTCAACAAAAACGGTATCTAGATAATCTACCCGGTCATCCTGAAGTATTACGCCAGCAAGAACATTACCAATTTGAGTCGCTGTGTCCTGATACTGGGGACCAAGATCAAATTCAGCTGTCTCAAAACCGAGAATGTCATTCGGTATACTCAGAACTGTGTCGTTCTCGCTGACTGAAACACGTATTCCCCTACGCTGCAGCTCCTCGGCTGCTTCATGCAATATCGTTCTCCTCACTTCTTCAGCCTGACGCAGCATCTGAATTTCTTCGGTAAACTCTTGCTGCTGCTCCTCCAACTGCTCCCTGATCTCCATCAGCTGCACAATAAGCACGACTGACGCCAGAATAAAAATTATCAGCAGCACCGACATGATGTCTGCAAAAGACATCCAATATGGATTCTCTTCGTCTACTTGAGACTTTCCACGCCTATGAAAACTCATTAGCGACGCTCCAGATCATCCACAACACCACTTATTGCTGTGACTGTCCTCTTCATCTGATCGGCAAACGATATCGTATTGGTATTCCAAGCTTCCATTCTCTCCGAAACCTGCTCGCGAACCTCCTGGCTATATGCCTTAAGCCACTCCTCGGCTTGCTTCTCAATATTTTCCACCTGCTCACTCAGAGAGTCACCCAGCCGCGTAAACTCCTCACGCAACTTACGGATAAACTCATCATTACGGCTCCCAAGCTCGCTGAAACCTTCATTGGCGAATTTAGCAGCAGAATCAAGCTGACGAGCAGCGTCGCTGATGGCTTCCTGCATGTTCGCAAGTGTACGCGCGTGCTCGGAGATACCAGAAAGCACTTCACTATTCCTGGTTGACACTTGCTCCAGGCTTTCTGTGACGGCACTGACCCTTTCATCAAGAAGTACTGTGGCCTTGTGAAGATTGGCCGACAAGGTGCCTAGCTGGGTAGAGCTATTTGTCATGTTCTGACTACTACGTTCGGCAGAACTTGCCACCTCACTTAGCGAAGTGGAAAGCTTTTCGTATTGGGACGATATGCCTGTCAAGTGCTGATTGGCGCTTCTGGATGCCTCTCCAACTTGTCGCATCAGCTCTTGCTGCTCATTGACAAGCTTTTCTACCAGACCACTGAACCGTTCTTCGATTGCCTTTTGCTGCTCATCAAACTGAGCTGCGCGCACCTGATCCCGCTCCTCTGCCGAGGCAACCTGGCGCTCAAGCGCCGCAGCCTGATCTTCAGATATCTTCTGTAGACTTTCTTCATGTGCTCGCTTCCGTTGCTCATCCCGCTCAGATGCCTGATGAAACTGTGTATCCATCGACTCTGTCATGCGTTCCATGAAGGATTCGAACTTCTCCGCCAGCGCAGACTGCTGGTCCATGGCTGTCTCGCGTTGCCTCCCAAGGTGCTCGGACAGCTCGCGAGATGTGGTCTCTACATGCTCACCGCTTTTCTGTTGCTGCTCAGTTAGCTTCGTAAAGAGTTCGTCCATCCTTGTACTCATTGAACTTACTGCCTGATTCACCTCTTCAGCAGCAGTTCCAAGCGCCTTGGTTTGCTCACTTCCTGCTGTCTTCATACCCTCCATGAAATTCGAAACAAGCTTTTCAAGAACCTCATTTGATTGATTGCTTGCATTATCAACCAGAGCCTGTATGGCTGGGGCCATGACATTGTTAAGCGAGTCTGAAATAGCCTCCTGCATGGCCTCGCTCATCCCCGAAACGGTTTCCTGAAGCCTGTCTCCAATGCGCTCGTGAAGTTCCTGAAGTGCCTCCTTGCTTGCCTGACTGGACTCAGCAATATGGATCAGCGAGTGCTCAGCTGGCATTCTTTGATAGAGAAAATCAATAGTATGCTGGAGCTTGTTGATACGCCTCAGGGCACTTCTTTCCACAAGCTTTTCGATCACATTAAGTAGCAGGCTTAACCCAATCCCCCATACTGATGTCAAAAAGGCAATAGCGGCGCCGTTTATCATGCTCGCAATACCCACCCTGAGGGTATCGACATCATCAGCATCGACCTGAAGGCCTCTCAAACCAATTGTCAGGCCAATAAAGGTACCCAGCACACCGATCGCAGTCAGAAAGGTCGGTGTGGCTGCCAGCAGACGGCTTGACGTCAACCCGTAGGCTAATGTTCTTCCATTGAAGAAATGGTCGGCATCCAGAGTATTGTAGAGCTTGTCCCTGTCAGGAGAGTACACCAGGCTTTCGTCAAACTCTTCCCACAGTTTTCCAGCCTTGACGCGTGAGCTTTGCGCCTTCTCCAGGATTTCCTGGCGCTTCCAAGCCAGCTCTTCTCGCGTCTGGTCTTTTATCAAACTTTCAACCAGCCTGACACTTTTACGATACTTAATGTAATAGTGAGAAAGTGAGATAATAGCGATAATCATGATCGCCATCATTCCCAGCCAGAACCAGTCGCTCACCACAAGCTCCTGATGCCGGGAAATATTCATGGCATGAAAATTGGGAAGAAGATGCGAAACTGACTCAATCATTCTTTACACTACCCGATAACTTTAAAAGAGATATCACCCAATATTGAAGTACAGTATCGGATTACTGCTGCCTTTCTCGAACCACCCTGACACATCCATGCCCTTGTATCTATGCCTCTCGCGTGCACCCGCGACCTCCCCCACGAACTCCCAGCGACCGTCGATGCAGACATCGCCTAGAGGCCTCGTATGGTAGGGAGTGGAACCTGCCGGGTGCCATGACAGCACCCGGTAGACCTCGCGCACGACACCGCCCGCGACAGCAAAGGCCAGCTCGACCCGCTCGCGTCGCTCGCCAATCCTCCACACCCCACGCGTCACTTCATAGAGCTCCTGATCGGAGATCCCTTCATGCCAGCTGCGGGAAATCCGTATCAGAACTGAGGGTTGGGTAATCTTCATACTGGCGAGCCCTCCTTCATGCAGTGGCTTTCTGAACCAGCTGGTGTGACAGCAGGTAAGGTGCCTGGCGCACTTCTTCCAGGTGGTAGAGGTGCCAGCCAGCCAGGGTTGGCGGGATTGGAGACGCCTTGCCATGTTCGTTCCAGATGCCCACTCGGTGCTCCGGCCAGGCAAGCTCGAAGTTCCCCACGACCTCCCCTTTGGCATCCTCCACGTCCTGCCCGATGACCGGCTCGGGCAGATCCTGGTCGATGATCCACTCAACGATGGGCACGGCTGCCATATCGTCCAGGTGCTGCGCCCAGGCAGGAAGCACCGCCAAGGGGTCATCGAGGACCTGCTCCGCCACATGACGCTTCAACTGGTCAACATCCTCAAAGACCTGGTAGCCGGCACGGTTAGCGATCTTGATCACGTCGCCATCCTCGTTCAGCAACAGCACTGCAGGGGCGCTCAGGCCTGGCTGGATTCCATCGGGCCAGGCCAGGTCGAGAATCGCCATGGCCTCTCCACTCTTGGGATCATCCAGCTCGAACTCGAGCTCACCAGGCGGCAGCTTGTGGCTTTCCATCCACTCCTGCAGCTCACGCAGCTGTAGCTCCTCCTCCTCGCTTTCGATACCGCCCGGGACGACACGTACAGACTCAGCGATAACCGTGGCGTCCTGGCTGTCATCGAAATGATAGAGCTCTTCAAGCAGTCGATTGGTCGCCTCGGCGAGGAGCTCACGCCGCGCCTTCAGGAAATCGGGGTAGTGCTCGATCACCCAGAGCTCACGCTGCATCGGCACCCATTGGCTTTGTAGCGCATCCGGGTAGCTCTTGAGCACCTCCTCGAAATACTCCACGGGGAGGCGATTGGAGATGCTGAGATTCGAGCCCTTGGTCAGGAAGCAGAAATTGGCGAGAGAGTTGACCTGCTTGTGGTCGTAGCCGTATTCGCGAAGCCGATGCTTGGGGAAGATGTGATGCAGCTCCAGGGATGAGTTGCTTCCCAGCATGTTCTTCTTGAGCGCAATCCCGAGCCCCCAATCCTGCGCCTCACCGGTACGGGTAAGAAGGTAGAGCAGCGAGTAGAAGCGGTTGCCACGGGTATGGCCGGCAAAATGGTCGGCGCGAACCTTTAGGCTGCCACGCCAGAGATGCAACTCCTTGATCAGCACCTGGATCCCATGCGGCTGGTTGTCGAGCAGGATATCGAGGTCACGCGAGAGCACGCTCTCGGTCGAGCCAGAGTAGCGCCCCCAGATGGCCGAATGGATGAACCAGAAGAGCGTCGCATCCAGGGTGGCCTTGTCGGTGATCTTACCGCCCTGCTCCTCGACGAAGCGCACGAGCACCGGGAAGCTGTAGTGCCCTGTGAGGACCTGTTGATGGTCCAGGCCGAGGCGGTCGCCGATCACATCCAGCAGATAGCTGATGTGCTTGATCGCCTTGTTCAGCCCCACCACGAACTGCTGGCCATCCAGGTCGTGGATGAAGGAGAACTTGGCTTCGTTGGTGGTCAAGGTGGTTATACAGCGAAGCAGCCAGTCAAGGGAGAATTGGAAGCCCTGAGCCCGCCAGTCATCCAGGGCCTTGCGCATCCTGGCCCGTGCATCCGGCTGAGTAGAGCAGATTCGCGCCAGTGCAAGATCACCCTTGGAGAGCTTGGTGCCGCCACTGTTGACCTTGTTGAAGATCTCCACGACTACGTCCAGGGTCTTGTCCTGACCGGAGATCTGCTCCACATGGACCTCGATATCACGGACATCGCGAAGCCTGGTCAAGCGTGTGACGACGGATGCGATTTCACCGTGGTCGACCACGCCTCGGACCAGCATCTCCTGTAGCATTATTTCAGAGCCGTCCTGCATCAGCCGAGTCACGCTGATCCACTTGGGATCGTTGGCCATCTTGCTGAGCATGTAGAAGGAGAACTCCTCGTTCTCCACATTGAAATAGAGGTCGGTGAAGGCACGCTCGTCGCCATCGAAAAAGGCCGGAGGCCTGCCGCGCACGATGCCGTAGAGCGACGTGATGCGCTGCTGGCCATCCAGGAGCAGGTTGACCGTGCCGGCATTGAGCTGCTGTTCGCCCCTGTGCCCTACCGTCGTGGCATCGGTCGCCCAGGAGAGCAGGCTACCCACGGGATAGCGCTTGTAGAGGGAGGTCATCAGGCCGCGAACCTGGTCGCGGTTCCACACATAGCCGCGCTGAAACTCGGGTAGCGCCGTCTGGCCGTTATCGATCTGGTCGAGCAGCGTCGAAATCTTCATGGTTGTCCAACTCCCTGCGTATTACGTCTTTCCATGGCTATTCATCTGCATGCCGCCCCTTGAGGTACAGCGCCACGGCCCCCTCGGGTTTCGAGGCGGAGACGGTATCCACATGATCATTGCCGCTGACCAGCTCCGACAAGCCGTCCACGGTGAGCACATAGCCGCCGTCATCGCTGGGGTCGGCCCGGCTGACGGTCCACTCGTAATCGCGGATCACCACCCGCGCACCGGGACGTACAAGGCCTGCATACTTGTCTCCTGAACTGGCTCCAAAACCACCTCAACTGCCGGATGCGAGTGTGATGTACCGGAAAGGGTGGCAGGCAGGCCCGACATCGCATGTCGCATTAAGCCCATCTGTTGCCTTGAGTAGCCACCCAGTTAACTTAGGTTATCACCGGCATGAGCAGTCTCACAGGAGATACAGCAGCATTTTGATCGATCAATTCGTCGGATGCCCCTCGGCTCAGTAGGGCTGTACAGCGAAAAGGCGTGAGCACCTTCATGACGGCACTGGAAGTCCCCGCTCCTTTTGAATAAGCCACGGACCCGCCACGTTTCGTCCCTAAGTGTAGGGTTCCGGATGATCAACAGACATTGTGGTGGCTCAAAGGACTCGGAGCCAACGTTGAGGTACTGGAGCCTCTTTCATGGCAAAGCGACATTCTGGCCACCGCCCGCGAGATCCTGTCACGCGAGGCTCCAAAAACATGACCCTCATATCAGCTGGAAGGGCTCTAGATCGCTTCAGATCGCTGCTTGCTCGTTTCAAGGCGCAGCGTAAAGGCACCAGCATAGGGAGGAGATGTAACATCTCATGTCGCAATGCAGAGCAATGACGAGCGCTGCTTCCAAGGCCAGGCTTCAGCGATCAAAAGTTTCATGACCCTATGAAGAGCGTGCTGTACTCGGAGATCTGAACATGGCTGTGTGCCCACGAACGTGAACTATCGAAGGTGTGCTCACAAACGTGAACAATCAGCCATGCGCCAAGTAACCTCAATACACGGCAGTCTGCCAATAAATTCGAGAGCATGGGTGTCTGCTAATGAGCCCGAGAATATGGCCGTGTGCTCATACTGCTGGGAGCACAGCACAGCTTGCCGCTTAATGGACAAAATATTCATACAGCTAAGGACTGCGTTTACGGCAACTCTATCAGGGCTTTACAAAGCCAACCCGCGCTGGTAATTTGATTTTGCCGAGTCCAATTACTCGGCCGGGTTTGGCGACTCGTATAACTCTAGGCGCACAAGCGCCCCTGTCATGGTTGGCGCTTTTTTCTTGCCAACCATGTCTATGGCGGTCGTGCGTGGGAGACCTTCGGGTCTGCCGGTTCCTAGAGTGCCGGTTCGCCAACCTGCGTACGGCCGCCCCCATCACTGTTTGGCGACAGCGGGGACGGCTCCTCAACTCTAGGAGGCGTGTTCATGGTCCATCCGACCGTATCCCCACTCCGCAGCAGTCGCCGTGCGCGCGCTGCCGCACACCGTGCCATGGCTATGGCCGCACTGGCATCCAACAGCAGCGCTCGCGTTCGCTACCGCCGCTATCACCTGCACATGAGCAAGGCAGAAGCTCTAGCGCTTGCCGCCGACCTTCAAGGCAAGGATGACCTGGCGGGAGTAAAAGCATGATGAGCCCGGCGCCCTCCATCACCCCAGAAAGCGGCACCACTTCTCAGCCTGACGCGTCAGTGAACTGTATGGTCACCGAAGCCTTGGACCAGCAGTTGCTGCACTATTCCCGTCACAACCAGCCCTTCACCATCAGTGAAATACGCGATCACCTGCTAAAGCTTCCCGAGCTCGCCTCGATGAACCACGTTAAGCTGCGCTATCGAGTTCGTGATCGGCTGAATACCCTGGAGCGCGACGGGCTTGCGGAGCGAGTTGGGCTTCTGGGCAAACGGCGAGTCATCTACCAGGTAGCGCTGGAAGACACCGACGACGAGTCTGAGTGTTCGCCTGTCTCTCCGTCCTCCACCCATTCTTCATCTGAATCTTCCGATGCGCTGGCGGATTACCTCTCCAATGAGCGTGACCGGCTGCGGGCCGAGATGCAGACAGCCTTGGGTGAAGCAGAACATTACCGCAGCCTGCTGAACCATTTTCCGGCAGAACGTGGGCGAATCGCCCCGCTGCTGGAAACGGCCATCGAGCGCGGTAGTCGGCTCAAAGGACAATGGGATGCCAATACAACGGTGAGGTCGATGTTGAACAGCGAGGGGGCAAACACATGAGCCGATCGGCACATAACCACCAATTCTCTGGGAACAACCTGCCCCCGTTACGCTCCTGGCAAGCCACCTGCCTTCAGCAGGCATTGAAGAGCTTGTCGGATAACCGGCCTCACTTTCTCTGTCAGGCTACGCCGGGTGCCGGCAAGATGCTGATGGCAGCGGTGCTGGCTGATGAGCTGCTTGGCCAGGGTGATATTGAATATGTCATCTATCTCGGTCCGACCCGAGCAGTGGTCGAACGCGCTGTCCAGGCCCTAAGCCAGGTAACCGGTCAGCCCATGCATGGCCAGTTAGGCGCCATAGGTGCCGGCCTGACCTATCATGCCCTTCAGCATCGCCTGGAAGAGCTCAAGCGCCTGTGCACTCGGGCGCAAGTTTTGTTGATATGGGACGAAAGCCACCACGCCGCTGGCCTGGAGGGACAATCAGCAGGGGCCAACCAGTGGGGCATGGCGCTACTTGCCCTGGAGAGACATGTTCGCTTTACGCTGGCCCTGTCGGGAACGCCTTGGCGCACCGATGGCAGTTGCCTACCGCTGCTCCGTTATTTGGAAGTCAGCTCGCCTAATGAAAGCAAGGAGGAGGATGAGTCCCGCGACTCAAAAACTCGTCAACTTCAACCGGATTATGTCTACACGCTTCAAGAAGGGATCCGGGATGGGATCTGCCGCTACCCTCGGCTGCAACTGGTGGACAACCGATCCATCGAAATGACGCGCTTCCATCCGCGCACCGGCCGACGGGAAACCCGCCATTACCCCAGCATCCCTCATCTTCTGAAGCATCCTGCCATCGATTACCGCAGCCTTGTGCGGCTCGATGCCCCGCTCCAACGCGTGCTGCATCGGGGATGCGAACAGCTCGACGCACTGCGTCAGCGGAATCCTTGCGCTGCAGGGCTCGTCGTGGCATCGGACATCGAGCATGCCGAAGAAGTAGCACAGCGCCTGGAAGAACGGGGAGCATCGGTGTGTCTGGTCACCAGCAAGGCACCCAGGGCTCACGCACACCTGGAGAGGTTTCGGGAAGACAGCACAGAGTGGATCGTCTCGGTGGGTATGGTCAGCGAAGGCGTCGATATCCCGCGCCTTCAGGTATGTTGTTACCTGAGCCATATCCGAACCGAACAGTATTTTAGACAGGTACTGGGTCGCATCATCCGCCGGATCGGGAACGATGACGCCGAGTGCTACTTCTACGCCCTGAACGAGAAATGTCTTCGTCACTTTGCCCGACGGTTGAGCGATGACCTGCCTGATGACCTGGCCACCGTTTCCCTTGCGGCCCCAGCCGCACCGCCTCGAGGCAATAGCAGCGCCGAATATTCCACTGGAGAGGAAACAGGTAACCCCTCTGGTTTTGGAGTAAGTGAATCGAGCTCGGCACCCTCCGCTGCTGGCCAAGCACAAGATGAGCCGATACATGTGGCAATGGCAGCGGGCAGCCATGAAGCGGCTGCCCATGATGTGGCGTTCTCTCAGGCGTTTTATGAGCGTCTTGTGGCCTTACGCTTATTCTAGTCGCCGATGCTCGGGGAACGAGAAATAGACCTAGGTCCCCAGCGACGCGTGTGGTGGCACAGCAGGGGAATGGGCAGGACCCTGTCGTTATCGTCAGCCAAGAAGGCTTTCGGGGTCAAATCAGCAGTTGCATAAAAAGCCGCCTTCACTTCGCAAACGGACCTGGCACCAGCAATATAATGTTACGCGTCACTTGCAAAAATGAGTGCCGGTCGCCTGGGTTTTCCGCCGCGTAGGGGGGGGGTACTGGCCCCATCCCTCTGGCAGACTGCTGGCCTCTATCCTTTCGATGTCGTCGGTTTCCAATTCGAACACACCGAGCATATAGTCCCTCGGGACCACACGAGGGCTGGGGATATAGCTGCCCATCTCTAACGGCGCGAGCGGGGCGCTTGTGGCGTAATACATAACAGGATGACCGGGATCGTTACAGCGAGCGCCATCGTGATAACTCCCACCATGACCGTTGAGGTTGCCAATAAATCGCACCGGCACGATGCGAAGCAGTGTGAGTGTCATACGAGGAATCGTATCAGCTGAACTCGCCGTAGCTGATCTTACGCAGGATCTGACGCACGATTCCCCTACCTGCAAAGGTGTCGAAGAGGTCGACAGGGCGCGAACCGGACAGAGCCGGCACCTCTACATGCAACCATTCCAATGCAACTTCTCGATCGCCAAACACTTCCTCTGCTTCGATATAGAGCTTGAGGGTGTCGAGCAGATTTTCACTCTGCGAGCGGCCAAGCGACTTGCGCGTGTAATAGCGGTGGAGGTCGCTCGAATTGGTTTCCATGAGACGGGCGAAGATCTCCCTATCGTCAGCTAGCGCCTGCACTACCTGGCGTAACACTTGCCCTGAGATACCCTCCCTGACCGCCTGAATGTAGACTGCTGGGTCGCTATATAACTCACGCGGGAGATCGATCTTATTCATAATGCCCTTGCGGGACGCGCCATTTCGCTCCAGGAGTTCCATTGCTATCTCCCACCCTGCCCATGGTGGGCTCAATTGATATGTGCCACCTTGCTTTAAAAAATACGTCATCTGACGCTTTTATCACGCCATAAGGGTGCTTTTACAGCGTTTTTGTTGGCTTATGGCCTGGTAACGTCGCCCTGCCCTGTCATAAACGAGATACTGGTATCGCTTGATGCTTCGTGTGAGGCGGTACCAAGCTGTGCCACCCTCAAGTCCGCAAACCCTCAGTATCAACCGACTGTCCTGATCGATGGCGAGGAACTGATGATCTGGGGGGCATGCACTGAAGAGCGCCGGGTTTCGTAGACACCCCAGGCCTTATCCTGAAGGCACCCAAGAGTTCCCATGAGCCGTCAACGAGACACTGAAGAATTCAAGATCGACGCCGTCAAGAAGGTGACGGAGCGGGGCCATCCACGCCCGCTTCGTCGCTCACCTCTGCCAAGTCGCAGCCCGCCTTGAACGGGGTGAACCCTCCATCGCTGGAAGCATGCCAGCTCTCAGCAGGCCCAGATAGAACACGCACATACGCCTACCTCACCCGCTCTTTTCTTACCACCAAGCCACCCAAGGTAAATTTCCATTAGCGATTGCCTGTTGCCTGGAAGCGACGATGTCGAGAATTCTGTATAGAATTACAGGTTAACAAAGGGACTCACCATGACATTGGCAAAGCTCATTCCGGCTCATCCCGAGCCTCCAATACTCGCGCTGCCCTACCCACTGGCCCTGGGCCGCGCCGGGCTTTCCGGCTTTCCAAGCCCCGCTCAGGACTACGAAGGCCGCACCCTCGACCTCAACGAGCGCCTGGTCAAGCGCCCCTCGGCGACGTTCTTCATGAGCGTCACCGGCGACAGCATGACACGCCTGGGTATCCACGAAGGCGACCTGCTGCTGGTCGATCGCTCCATCGATCCTCGCCCCCGGCATATCATTGTCGCCATGGTCGACGGCGAGATAACGGTGAAACGCTATGAGCTGCGCGGCGACGTGCCCTATCTCTGCTCGGGCAACCCCCGCTATGCTCCGATCCCCCTCGAGGACCTCGATTGCCAGGTATGGGGCGTGGTGCGCGCGGTCATCCACGAGTACCCGGTATGAGCATGATCGGCCTGGTCGACTGCAACAGCTTCTACGTCAGCTGCGAGCGCGTGTTCCAGCCGCGGCTGCGCGGCCTGCCAGTAGGCGTAATGTCGAACAACGACGGCTGTGTCATTGCGCTCTCGAACGAGCTCAAGGCGATTGGTATCACCATGGGCACACCGGCATTCGAGATCCAGCATATGGTCCGCCAGGGCCGCATCCATCTCCTCTCGAGCAACTACGAACTCTACGGTGACATGAGCCAGCGCGTGCAGTCGGTGCTCGAAGAGTTCTCACCCGGCGTCGAGCCCTACAGCATCGATGAGATGTTCGTCTGCTTCGGCGGCTTCTCGCGTGAGCAGCTGCTCGAACATGCCCGCCAGCTCCATGATCGTGTGCGACAGTACACCGGCATACCCGTCTGCGTCGGCGTCGCGCCTACCCGCACCCTGGCCAAGCTGGCCAATCGAGCAGCGAAGAAAATTCCGGCCTACCGCGGCGTGTGCATCCTGCACCCTGAAAGCCGGGAAACCCAGGTGTTGCTGAAGAAGATCGAGCTAGGTGACGTTTGGGGCGTGGGGCGGCGGCTTGTCGAGCACCTGGCCATCATCGGAATCAAGAGCGCATGGGACCTTTCCCAGGCCGACCCCAAGCGGATCAGGCGACAGTTCAGCGTCACCCTTGAACGCACCGCCTTGGAGCTGCGCGGCATCCCCTGCATCGAGATGAACGACTTCGACGAAGCCCGACAGCGCATCATGACCAGCCGAAGCTTCGGTAAATTGACCAATGATATCGGCGAGATCCGCGAAGCGATTCGACAGCATGGCCAGCGCGGTGCTGAGAAACTGCGCCGCCAGAAGGGGCTTGCCAAGGCAGTGCTGGTGTTCCTCAAGACGAATCCGTTTCGCCAGGACCTGCCACAATACTCGCCAAGCCTGGTGCTTGAACTCCCCCGCCCCACTGACGATAGCCGAGAGATCCTGCAAGCCGCCGGCCATGCCCTGGAGCGAATCTACCGCAAGGGTTACCTCTACCAAAAAGGCGGCGTGATGCTGCTCGACCTGATCAACGCCGACCGGCAGCAGCTCTCGCTTCTCGATACGCCCCAGAGCGACGCCGAGCGGCAACGTAGCGCGAAGCTGATGGACGTGATGGACGAGCTGAACGCCAGGATGGGTCGAGGCACAGTGAAATTGGGTACCCCGAGCCCCGGGGCGGCATGGCATTTGCGGTGCGCCACCTCACGCAGCGATACTCAACCCGCTGGGACGAGCTATTGCAGGCTCTTGCGAAGTGAAAGCGCCCCGGCCGTAGCCGGGGCTCAGTTGCGACGAGACGCGATATTCTGGCGAACCCGTAGGAACGCAAACTCCCGGGCATCTCACGCTTCATGATACCAAGTCAGGCGAGAACCAAAACGGTAAAAAGCACGTTCCCATGGCAGAAAATTTCTAAAAAAGAAAAGCCCGGCCACAGGGGCCGAGCTTACAATTGACGCTTCCCTATCCAACCAACCTCAGGCTTCCTGCCCAAGCCTCCTTGGTTCAGAGCGTTCCATCGCTCGGCCTTCCTTGAAGGGCTCTCCCTAGCCCGTTAGCTACAAGATAGTAGCTGTGAGCAAATACAGCTTTAACCCACGATAAGCCAGCGCGTAAGTATTTTGCGCCGCATTTGTAAGAGATCGCTTACAAGCAGTCAGGCCGGATTGATCAGCCCCGCATCCTCGTCGTTGCCGGGTCGGTTCACGGCCCGGCTC